>JANOGW010000056.1:0-192959 GCA_031406155.1 Pseudorhodobacter sp. | reverse complement strand
TGGGTGCATCAGTACCCCCATACTGCTGTTCCGGGGCCGCTGATCGGGTTTCTGAAACTGGCCGTACGGTGGTGGGATCGGTGGTTGAAGAATATGCCGAACGGGGCCGAGGACGACCCGGCAATGCGGGCCTATATGTTGCATTCGGGCAGACCGGATGCGTCGGCCAGGCACCGGGCGGGGCATTGGGTATCCGAGGCGCGTTGGCCGTCGCGGCGGGTTTCCCAGCAGGTGATGGCCTTGGGGCCCGGCGGGATTCTGGGTGGTTCAGGCGGGGCATTGGTGGTGCAGGTGAACACACCGCAACATCTTGGCCTGCACACGGGCGAGTTTTTTCCGATGGGTCTGAACGCGGAAATGCCGGGGGATCAGGCACCGGATGATGCGATGTCGGTGTGCTTTGACACCGCACCGCTGACCAGTGATCTGAGCTTGCTGGGGGCGGCAAAGCTGTGCGTGCAGATAACCAGCAACAAGCCGTCTGCATTTTTGGCCGCGCGACTGTGTGACGTGGCACCGGACGGGTCTTCGGTGCGCATCTGTCATGGCATGTTGAACCTGCGGCATCGCGACAGCATGGAACATCCGGGTCCAGTGCCGGTGGGGCAGCCGTTCGAGGTGTCGCTGACGCTGGACCAGATGGCCTACAGGCTGGCGGCGGGGCACCGGTTACGGATCGCGCTGTCCACCTCCTACTGGCCGTTCCTGTGGCCAAGTGCCGAGGCGGCAACGTTGACCTTGCTGGAAGGCAGTCTGGATCTGCCCGTGCATGCAGGAGTTGCAGGCGACGAATGGGTACCGCCGGTGGCTGAAGGGGCTGCACCTTGGGCGCACCGGGTTTTGCGCAAACCACATGCCTCGCGCCGTATCGAGCATGACTTGATCACTGGCCAGAGGGCGCTTTTGATCGAGGATGACAGCGGGCTGGTGGAGAACCTTGCTCATGGCTTGATCACGGGTGAGAGGATGGCCGAGAGGTGGTCTGTCAAAGCAGATGATCCGCTAAGCGCGGAGGCGTTCTTTGAGTTTAATCAGAGCCTTGCGCGCGGGTCATGGGTCGTGCGGACCCAAGGATGGGCGCGGATGACATCGACCAGGGACAAGCTGATCATGACCGCGCATCTGGAGGCGTGGGAGGGTGAGACGCTGGTCTTTACACGCGATTGGCTCAACGAGATCGCGCGGCAGCATGTGTGAGTGCAGAGCGGGGCGACATGTCTTCAAGAAAATGATTTACGAATCCTGACAAAGTGTCACATGCTTGATCCGGCGATCAATAAAAATCCCTGGGAGGGACCGATGAAAGACGAACTTGACCTGCTTCTTGATCATATTGACCAGACACGGCTTAACCGTCGTTCGTTTCTGAACCGGTCTGCGGCGTTTGGTTTGACGGCAGCACTTGGCACCTCGATGTTGCCAGGCATGGCGCGTGCAGAAGAGCCCAAGAAGGGCGGCGTTTTGAAGATTGGACTAGGTGGCGGCGAAACCACGGATGCACTTGATCCGGGTTTGTCGGACAGCCCGGTTCCATTTGCCGTGAACAAGCAATGGGGCGATACAATCGTCAACACCACCGCTGATGGCGGGCTGGAGCCGCGTCTGGCGGAAAGCTTCTCGTCGAACCCCGAAGGCACGGTCTGGACATTCGCCATCCGTCAGGGCGTGAAGTTCCACGATGGCACCGACATGACGGTCGATGACGTCGTGGCAACGTTCAAGCGGCATTCGGATGAAAACTCGAAGTCCGGTGCCTTCGGCATCATGTCGGGCATTACCGAGATCAAGGCAGATGGCACGAATGTTGTGATGACCTTGTCAACAGGCAACGCCGACCTGCCGTATCTGCTGTCGGACTATCATCTGGTGGTACAGCCCAAGGGCGGCGTCGATAACCCGAATGCGGCGATTGGCACCGGCACCTACAAGCTAGTCAGTGCAGAAGCTGGCGTGCGGTATGCCTTTGAGAAGAACCCTGCCGATTGGGATGCAACGCGCGGCCACTACGACGGTGTCGAGATCCTGGTCATCAATGATGCGACGGCACGCACTTCGGCGCTGCAATCGGGTCAGGTTCAGTTGATCAACCGGATCGACCCCAAGGTTGCCAAACTGCTGGGCCAAACACCGGGCATTCAGGTGAAGAACGTGTCTGGCCGTGGCCACTATGTGTTCCTCATGCATTGCGACAAGGCACCGTTTGACAACAAGGACCTGCGGCTGGCGCTGAAATACGCGATCAACCGGCAG
This sequence comes from Pseudorhodobacter sp., assembly GCA_031406155.1. Taxonomy (GTDB): domain Bacteria; phylum Pseudomonadota; class Alphaproteobacteria; order Rhodobacterales; family Rhodobacteraceae; genus JACMNW01. The sequence goes on along the minus strand of JANOGW010000056.1, from coordinate 190,709 downwards.
GAAATGGTTGACAAGATCCTCGATGGCTATGGTGGGATCGGCAACGATATTCCGGTCAACGCGGCCTATCCTTTGTTCACGGCGCAGCCGCAAACCGAATATGATGCCGCCAAGGCTGCCGAGCATTACAAGGCGTCGGGCCATGACGGATCGCCGATCGTGTTGACGGTCGCCGACACCGCCTTCCCGGGTGCTGTTGACGCTGCCGCACTGTTCCAGCAATCGGCACAGGCAGCGGGGATCCCGTTGGAGTTGAACCGGGTGCCGGATGACGGCTACTGGAATGATGTATGGAACGTGAATCCGTTCTGCGCCAGCTACTGGGGTGGACGACCGGTGCAGGATCAGATGTGGTCGACGGCCTATCTGTCAACTGCCGACTGGAACGACACCAAGTACTTCAACAAGGATCTGGACGCGCTGATCCTTCAGGCGCGTGCCGAAACCGACAGCGCCAAGCGGACCGAGCTTTATGCGCAAATCGGTGCTATCGTGCATGGGGATGGCGGTACGATCTGCCCGATGTTCAACGATTTCATCGACGCGATTTCCGATACGATCGCGGGCTATGAGAACGATCCGAACTACGATCAGATGGGTGGCTACGCTTCGGCAAAAACCTGGTTTGCCTGAGCGATGGTTCATCCCGTCATAAAACTGATAGCCCAGCGCATCGCGCTGGGCCTTTTGTTGCTTTGGGCCGTGTCGATACTGATCTTTGTCGGCACCATGGTCCTGCCTGGCGACGTGGCGCAATCCATTCTTGGTCAGGCGGCGACCCCCGAAACACTGGCCAACCTGAGGACGGAACTTGGGCTCGATGAGCCGCCGCTGACCCGCTATCTGGATTGGGCAGGCGGCGTCTTGCAAGGTGATCTGGGCAAAGCCCTGACCAATGGCGAAGACATTGCAGAGGCGATGGGCAAGCGGTTGGGCAATACATTGTTTCTGGCCTTCTGGGCGGCAGTCGTTTCTGTGCCTTTGGCTATTTTCCTTGGCTTGATGGCCGTGCGGTATCGCAATCGCTGGCCGGACAAGCTGATTTCGGGTTTCACGCTGGCGACAATTTCTGTGCCGGAGTTTCTGCTTGGCTACATCGCCGTGTATTTTCTGGCCGTGAAATGGCGGTTGTTGCCGTCTTTGGCGTCGATTTATGACGGAATGACGCTGGGCGAACAATTGTATGCGATTTCAATGCCGGTTCTGGTGCTGGTGCTGACCGTGCTGGGACACATGATGCGCATGACGCGGGCCGCGATCCTGAATGTGATGCAATCCCCCTATATCGAAACCGCCGAGTTGAAGGGCCTGCGCCCGATCAACATCATCGCAAAGCACGCCTTTCCGAACGCGATAGCGCCGGTCATCAACGTGGTGATGCTGAACCTTGCATATCTAGTGGTGGGCGTGGTCGTGGTGGAAGTGGTGTTTGTTTATCCGGGCATGGGCCAATATCTGGTCGATCACGTCTCCAAGCGCGATGTGCCCGTGGTGCAAGCCTGTGGGCTGGTGTTTGCAGCGATTTACATCGGCCTTAACATCGTCGCCGATGTGGTGTCCATCCTTGCCAATCCACGACTGAGGCATCCAAAATGACGCGCATTCCCTTGGCCGCGATGATCGGCTTGTTTTTCACAGGGGCCTATTTTCTATCGGCGATTTTTGCTGGTGTGATTGCCCCTTACGGCATGGCCGAAGTTGTCGGTGATTCATGGGAGCCGTGGTCGGCCACGCATTGGCTTGGCACCGATACCATCGGACGTGATTTGCTGAGCCGGATGATCTGGGGCGGGCAAACCACGATTTTTGTCGCAGCGGCGGCAACGGCGCTGAGCTTTATCACCGGATCTGTGCTGGGCTTTACGGCGGCGGTGCTGGGTGGATGGATTGACCAGATGCTGTCCCGGACAGTGGATATGTTCATGTCGATCCCCTCGTTGATTTCGGCGCTGCTGATCTTGTCGGTTCTGCCCAGTTCATTGATCACATTGGTCGTGGTCATCGGCCTGCTGGATTGCACGCGTGTGTTCCGGCTTAGTCGCGCCGTGGCGGTTGACATCACGGTGATGGATTATGTCGAAGCGGCGCGGTTGCGCGGCGAAGGGACGGCGTGGATCATTTTCCGCGAGATTCTGCCGAACGCCCTGTCGCCTTTGGTGGCAGAGATGGGATTGCGGTTCATCTTTGCAGTGCTTTTCATCTCGACCTTGTCGTTCCTTGGCCTTGGCATTCAGCCGCCGATGGCCGACTGGGGCGGCATCGTGAAGGAAAACAAGGAAGGTATCGTCTACGGTATTCCGGCCGCGTTGGTACCCGCCGTGGCTATCGCGACCCTTGCGATATCGGTGAACCTTGTCGCCGACTGGATCCTGAACCGGACCAGCAGCCTGAAAGGCGGCCGCGGATGAGTGATGCCTTGCTTGAGATCAAGAGGCTGCGCATCGAAGCCACGTCCTATCCGCCTGGTGAGAAGCCGCGCCGCGTGACATTGGTGGACGACGTGTCTTTGCGCCTTGAAAAGGGCAAGGTGCTGGGTCTGATCGGCGAATCCGGGGCGGGCAAGTCAACCATCGGCTTGACGTCGATGGCATATGGCCGGGGCGGTGTGCAGATCACTGGCGGCGAGATATGGCTGAAGGGCCGCGATATACTGAAAGGCGATGCTGCCGGCCTGCGGGCGTTGCGCGGGCGTGAGGTGACTTATGTCGCCCAATCGGCAGCAGCGGCCTTCAACCCGGCCAAACAGTTGATGGAACAGGTGGTTGAAGCGACGGTGAAGCACGGACTTTGTAGCCGGGCAGAGGCAGAGGCGCGGGCGGTAGTGATGTTTCGCAAGCTTGGCCTGCCGAACCCGGAAACCATCGGGCAGCGGTTTCCGCACCAGGTGTCGGGCGGGCAGTTGCAGCGCGTGATGACGGCTATGGCGCTGTGTTCCAAGCCTGATCTGGTGGTGTTTGACGAGCCGACAACCGCGCTGGATGTGACGACGCAGATCGAAGTTCTGGCGGCGATCAAAGAAGCCATTGCCGAGACCGGGGTTGCGGCACTGTACATCACCCATGATCTTGCGGTTGTGGCGCAAGTGGCCGATCACATCATGGTGCTTCGACACGGCAAGTTGGTGGAATACGGCACGACAAAACAGATCATCGAGGCGCCAGCGCAGGACTATACACGCGCGCTGGTATCGGTGCGATCTATCGAGCATGTCGAAAAATCCGATGGCGCCGCACCAGTGTTGTCTGTCGCCGGAATAACTGCGCGGTATCGCGGCACCAAGCTTGATGTGCTGTCCGATGTGACAGTGGATTTGCCGGCGGGGCAGACGCTGGCGGTGGTCGGCGAATCCGGATCGGGCAAATCGACGCTTGCGCGGGTGATCACCGGCTTGTTGCCACCCTCTGCCGGGCGCATCACCTTTGCGGGGCGGCAGATGCCCCCGGCACTGGCGGACCGCAGCAAGGATGATCTGCGTGAAGTGCAGATGATTTACCAGATGGCCGATGTGGCGATGAACCCACGCCAGACGGTGGGCACCATCATCGGGCGGCCGTTGCAGTTTTACTTTGGGCTTACTGGCGAGGCCAAACGCATTCGGGTGCAAGAACTGCTGGACCAGATCGAGATGGGCAAAGGCTATATCGACAGGTATCCGGCAGAATTGTCGGGCGGCCAGAAGCAGCGTGTGTGCATCGCGCGGTCGCTTGCGGCCAAGCCTCGGTTGATCATCTGCGATGAAGTCACATCGGCGCTGGATCCTTTGGTCGCAGACGGCATTTTGAAGTTGTTGCTGGATTTGCAAGCCAAAGAAGGTGTGGCCTATCTGTTCATCACCCATGATCTGGCAACGGTCCGGGCGATTGCCGACCGGATTGCCGTGATGTTCAAGGGTAAGGTCGCGCGCTATGGCACCAAGACCGATGTCTTGTCACCGCCGTTTGACGATTACACGGATCTTTTGTTGTCGTCGGTGCCGGAGATGAAACTGGGATGGCTGGAAAACGTCATTGCCAATCGGAAAATGGAAAGTGCCGGGAATTAAGAGGAGCCGCTGGGCGCGGCGCGGTTTGTTTCTCGCTTTTTCGGCGTTGCCTACAAAGCGGGACTGAGGGGGCTGTCTGCCCCCATGCCAATGTGGCTGCGCCGCATTGGCACCCCCGAGGATGTTTGCACCAAAATGAAGTCAACTGCCGTAGTCTGAGCCTTCGGCATCAAGCAGGGCTTTGAGTTCCGACAGATGCGCGTCGGCCCCTGTGGGATAGTCTTCCCATTCGCGGGCGGTTTTTTCGGCTACGGCCTCGGACAGCAGGCGCAGGGGGCGGCCGGTTTGCAAGGCGCGGATGTAGGTTTCGGCGGCGCGCTCGAAGTAATAAAGCCGGTTGAAGGTGTCGGCCACGGTATCACCGATGACCAGAACGCCATGATTGCCCATGATCATCACCTTTGCTTTCGGGTCGCTTAGCAGGGCCGCACAGCGCGCGCCTTCGTCGCCAAAGGCCATGCCGCCATACTGATCATCGACAATATGGCGGCTGTGGAACATCGCGGAGTTCTGGTCGATGGCGGGAAGGCGGCTGTCGGCAAGGCTTGCCAGCACGGTTGCATGGATGGAATGCACATGCATTACACAGCGCGCATGCGGGCAGGCGCGGTGGATCGATCCGTGCAGGCCCCACGCGGTGGGATCGGGGGCATCGGGCCTGTCCATGGTGGCGGGGTCATTAGCGTCGATAAGGACCATATCAGACGCCTTGATGCGGGCAAAGTGGCGGGCATTCGGGTTGATCAGGAATTCGCTGCCCGTGGCGTTGGTCGCAAGGCTGAAATGGTTGGCCACGGCTTCATGCATGTTCAGCCGCGCCGTCCAGCGGAAGGCAGCTGCAAGATCAACGCGTTCGGTCCAGTGGGTCAGATTGCGCAGGGTTTGGTTCATGGCGTGGTCCCCAGTGTTGAGATGGCGGTGATGATCCTGTCAAAGCTGGCCGCAGCCCGGGGCACGCTATGTCTTGCGCGCAGATAGCCGTGCACGAGGCCCTGTTCCAGATGCCAGGTTGCCTTGCCGTTAGCCGCAGTGATGCACGCGCAATAGGCCGCGCCGTCATCGGCATGCGGATCGCATTCAGCACTGAACACGGCGGTTGGAGGCAGATTTGCGAAACTGGTGTCGTGGAGCGCATAGGCCGTGGGGTCGTTGGTCGGCACAATGCCCTTGGCGTGCCGGATCCTGCCGTAAAACAGCACGTCGTCGCGCGTCAGCATCGGGGCATGGGCATGCGTCAGATAGCTGCCGCGACCCGGATCGCCGCCGAGGTCGGGGTAGATCAGCAACAAGCCCTGGGCCGACATATTGCTGTGGCGCATGGCATGAGCAACCGAGGCTGCAAGCGAACCGCCCGCTGAATCCCCCGCAAGCAGGTAGCGGCCTGATGCGGCAATGACGCAGGCGACAGCGAAGGCATCTTCATAGCCTGCAGGGTGCGGATGCTCAGGGGCAAGACGATAGGCCACGCTGACCACATGAAACCCGGTGCGGGCACAGATTTCGGCGCAGACGTCATCATGGCTGAGAAGTCCACCCAGTATGGACCCGCCGCCATGCAGGTAGATCACCGTGGGCTTGTTGCCGGGATAGCAGCGGCAAGGCACGCCGCCAATGACTTCATCCTGTGCCGTGATGCCGGGGGGATAGCCGCGATGGAAAGCCCGAGCCATGGCATCATAGATCGCGCGCTGTTCGACGAGGCTGCGGCTGGCGGTATCGGCCGGGTACCAGGCGTTGGTGCGCTGGATGAAAGCCCAGGTCGGGCCGTCGATAAGGGTTTGATAATCTGTGACTGGCATGATGCCTGCATGGGTAAGAACTGTCCTGCCAGTGTGCGTCAGATCACTAGGCCCCGCAACTGCCATGGATTGGGGTGAAATTACGGAAAAATGCCCGGTTTCATCCACAATTAAACCATAACGGGGAGGTAATCAGCAACGATAGAGTGGTTTTCGGTGGAGTTTGGTATGCAGCATCTACGAGCGGTCAAAAGTGAAAAGGTGAGGCCCGTTGGTGACGGCGTGCGCGTTTTGGTCCTGAACGACGGGTCTGACCTTGCAACGCGAGAGCGGCTGCTGGAGCTTGGCGGCCGGGTTGACATTGAAACCGAACTTTACACCGCCCTTTCCCAGTTGATGGATGATCCGCTCGGCTACGGCATTTTCATCATGGATGTCGATACGTTTGGCGGGGTGGAGACTGGTCTGCGCGCGTTCCGCATGCTGCGGGCAGCGGATGTTCGCATTCCGATTATCCTGGTCGGACGCGGGTTTCTGGCGCAGGCGTTCCCGGAAGAGCGGTCAGCGCCGATCTTGCTGCGTGCGCCACTGTCGATGGTATCGCTGCGGGTCGGGTTTGAGCATGCGCTGCAGGATCGGATGATGTGGCGCGCTGCATAAGCGCCGCGTCTGTAATGAAAAAAGGCGGGGTATTGACCCGCCTTTCTTGATTAATCGTGGTGCAAATCAGGCAAGGGCGAGGTTTGTCGCCGATTCGCGGCCATCGCGGCCTGCTTCGATGTCAAACGTCACCGGCTGGCCGTCTTTCAGGCTGCGTAGGCCTGCACGTTCCAGTGCGGTGATGTGAACGAACACATCCTTCTTGCCGCCTTCTGGCGCAATAAAGCCGAAGCCTTTGGTTTCGTTAAACCATTTCACGGTGCCCTTGGCCATCGTGATGTCTCCTGTCTTGGGTCCGCCCGCGGAAGTGCGGCGGCGTGGCATCGTCAGCGCGGAATCGAGTGCTGTGGCCGTGAACGGGAGACAGTGGTCGATAGGGATAACGTCGCGATCTGGATATGCGATCAATGGCCCTAAAAATCAAGAAAAATCGCGGAAAGGTGGATCAGGCTTCGACCATTTCGCCGCGCACCATTTCGCCCCGAGGCACCATCGCCAAAGCGAGGCCGGCAAGCGAAACTGCCATGCCGGTGGCAAACCAGACGGCAAGGGCAGACAGGAAGCTGGCGTCGAAGATGATCATCGAGGTGAGCATGGCAATTATGCCCGCAAGGCCGCCCGCAAGGAAAAAGATAAAGGCCATTGTCACGCTCCTGTACCAATCTGTTGTCATGGCAAGGTGCCAAGCAATATCGGCTGAATTGGGGCGCAGGCAGGGCATTGTTGGAAAGGGGTATCCCCCCTTCCCGGATTTACAACACGTCGGTGAGGTAAAGGATAATGATGATCGGGATCGGAATGCCGATTGCCCAAGCCAAGATGCCTTTCATGACGGTGCTCCTGCGATTGCTACGAAAAAGCAACGCGGGTGGGGGCGGGTTGGTTCCGCCGCAGGCGCATGATCTTCGCCGGCGACGCATCGGCGCAATTGAAAGTGCCGCCCACCTTCTCTGCCGAACAAGAAAGTAGCAGCAACAGGGAACGGTCATGTGCTCCGGTACTCCGTACGCGGTCGCCTGCGCGCTTGCCTGCCTTTTTGCATGTGCGGCGGCGGCGCAAGTCGCAGCGACGGCCTGTTGCCGGCTTGATGTGAGTTATAGCTGGAGTGCCGCAACCCATCCCGGGGGAGGCCGGGCGGTGCGCATATGTCGGGCCGGCATGGCATCACGCATGGCGGCAAATATGTGATGTTCCGCGGCGGCAATACCGCGTCAGACGGGGTGATCTTGCTGGCCGAGGGCGGGCGCGACATGATTCTGCAGGCGGAATGGGTCGGGGCAAAGTGCGACAATCGGGTCGGTACGCCGTTTGAGGCCCCAGATGCGGCAACGCTGCCCGGCACGGTGTCTGTCGAGTTCGGCGTGTCGTCAGAGCTGCCATTGGTGTCTTTCGCGTCAGTGATCGACCCGAGCCCCGTCCGGATCGCCGGCATGGCGGACCTGTCGGTGCGGGACGGCGAGGCTTGGCGTGGTGCGGTCACCGTGCCGCTCTGGGCCTCGGACGCGGGCAGTGACACCGGCACTAGCGATAAGGCCGAAAACGCCGAAACCCAGCTGCAGCGATCCCCGCGCCTGCTGACGGTCGCGCTGTTCTTCAGCGATGCGGGATTTTCGCCGGTCGGACAGGCGGTGGTGACGCGGCTGAAGTGATGAGCGGCACCCAGACGGCGCGTTCCAGCGCCTCGCGGATCTGGCGCTGGTAAGGGAAGCCGGATCTTGGCGGAGGAATACCGGACGAAGCTGTTTGTCGGATTGGTTTGTATCGTTGGCGAAGATAGCGATCTGCGTGATCAGCGAGCACGGGAAAATCGTGAGGGAAGCGCAGGTTACCAGTGAACCGGAGGCTCTTCTGCGCTGAACCGAAGAACAGAGAGGTCACATCACCACTGCCGACCTTGAGGCGAACCACTCGTCGCAGTGGTTGCGCCGAGGGCTGACCGCCGCGGTTATGGATGGCATCCTGATGACAACCCGGCAGGTGAAGGTGCTTTGAGGGCCATGCGGACCAACGCCGACCGGTGGGATGCCAAGGGCATGGCGCGCCTGTCGCATCTTGGCTGTTTCCGACCGGTCCACTGCAAGAGCGTCTCGGCGCAAGAGGATCGTGCTGCGCTCGGTGCCCACAGGGCCGTGCAGCATGGCTTCATCACCATGGGAATGTCTCAACGCAGGATATTGCGGCACTTCAGGCTCAACGTTGGTGCCATCTCACCTGTCTTGCTCGAGCAGCACATCCGCGAACTGGCGGCATTAAACTTCATGCTGGAAGCGGCCAGCGAACCGAAGCTCGGGGCGCGGGTCGCCTTGCGGCAAGAACTGGCACGATTGGAGCGCCTCGTCGGTCAGCTGGCCAGGGACTATCCGGCATGTCGTCGCCTGCTGCAGGTGCCTAGGATCGGTGCGGTCTTGGTGCTGGCCGACCGCTTGGCTGTTGATAGCCCCGCCCGGTTTGCGTCCTCCAAAAATGTCGGGCCTTGGGTCGGAGCGACACCTTCGCGCAACCAGCCCGTCGAACGCGGCGTCTCAGGTGGCATCACCGAGGCTGGCGGCGGCGGCTTGCGCCAGCGCCTCAATGAGGGCCGCGTCGGGGGCTACGAATTTCGCATCGTCTGTCAAACGGACATGTTCGCGGAAAAAGTGGAAACTGAAATGCCAAGATGCTTGGTTGGTGGGGTAGGTCTTGGTATCCTCAGAACCAAGATCGGGGGATGTGCCATGGCGAAAGCGGAAGCCAAGACGCAGGTTCAGGATATCCTGCCAGAGACTTTGATTGCGTCAATTGAACGTCCCGAACGACGGGCCGATGCAAAGCGGCTACTAACTATCTTTGCCGAGGTGACCGGGTTCAGCCCGAAGGTCTGGAGCGGGATATTCGGTTTCGGGCGGTATGATTACAGGTATCCATCGGGCCACAGCGGCACATGTTTTGCGACCGGATTTGCAGTCCGCAAAACCGAGATGGTTCTTTACATTATGCCCGGCTATGCCGAGTTTGGGGCCATTCTTGCCGATCTAGGTCCGCACCGAATTGGCAAATCGTGCCTTTATCTGAAACGGTTGGAAGGGATCAACGAAACGGCCTTACGGCGGCTGATCTGTGTGGGACTTCGTGATCTGGCGCGGCACTGCACGATCCATCCGGCGTAACTGGACAATTGCCAAACCCTGTGACAGGGAAGGGCGGTTCAAGGAGAGCCGTCCCATGACCGCCGCCAAACCGACAATCACCCGCTTTGCCCCGTCACCCACCGGATACATCCACGTGGGCAACCTGCGCACCGCATTGATGAATTACCTGATCAGCGCCAAAGCCAAGGGCACGTTTATTTTGCGTCTTGATGACACCGATCAGGACCGATCAAAGCAGGAATATGCCGACGGGATCATGGAAGATCTGGAATGGCTGGGCCTGCATTGGGACCGGGTCGAAAAGCAATCCCTGCGGATGGATCGCTACCGCGAGGCCGCGGATCAGCTGCGCGCCGCCGGTCGGTTTTACGAATGTTTCGAGACGCCGGTTGAGCTGGACCTGAAGCGCAAGAAACAACTGAATATGCACAAACCGCCGGTCTATGACCGCTCGTCACTGCGCCTGACCGAAGATCAACGCGCGGCGATGCGGGCGGAAGGGCGGCTTGGCTATTGGCGGTTCCGGCTGGATCAGGAGCGGATCGAATGGACAGATGGCATTCTTGGGCCGATTTCCATCGACGCGGCGTCGGTGTCCGATCCGGTGCTGATCCGGGCCGACGGGCAGGTGCTTTACACCTTCGCAAGCTCGGTCGATGACATCGACATGGGTGTCAGTTTCATCGTACGCGGTGCAGACCATGTGACCAATACGGCCACGCAAATTCAGATCATGCAGGCGATGGGTGGCACGCCGCCATCGTTTGCCCACCATAGCATGCTGACCGGTGCGGCGGATGAAAAGCTTTCCAAGCGGCTTGGCACCTTGTCGTTGCGCGATTTGCGCGCAGCGGGGGTCGAGCCGATGGCGTTGCTGTCACTGATGGCGCGGTTGGGGTCGTCGAAGCCGGTTGAACTGGCGTCGTCGATGCAGGATCTGATCGACGGCTTCGATGTCGGCAGTTTTGGTGCGGCGCCAACCAAATTCGATGCCGATGATCTGTTTCCGCTGACCCGCGCGCATGTGCAGAGCTTGGCCCTGGACCGAGTTGCGCCGCAGATCGCCGCGTTGGGCGTGCCTGATGATCAGGCGGCGGGGTTTTGGGATGTGGCAAAGGGCAACATCACGATCATGGCGGACCTTGCTGGCTGGTGGCACCTGTTCCGCGATGGGGCGGAGCCTTTGGTGGACGAGGAAGACAAGGAGTTTGTGGCGCAAGCACTGACTTTGTTGCCGCCAAAACCGTGGACCAAGGCGACATGGGGCGAGTGGACGGAAATTGTGAAAGCCGCAACCGGGCGCAAGGGAAAGGGCCTCTATCGCCCACTGCGCCGTGCGCTGACCGGGCTTGATGCAGGGCCGGAAATGGCCGATGTGATGCCGATGCTGCAGGTGGTGCGCGGCGTCTGATTTCGGCAATATCGCATCAGAATTTTGCACGCCGGCCCGACCGAATACGTCTTTAGTGGGAGATTGCAGAAAGTTAGCGTTCTGCCAACCAGAATGACAGCAACCAGCGCGCGGCCCATCGGCAAACCGGCGAAGTTTCTTGAGGGGAACTTGTTTCGGCATGTGGCGGTGATGTCTTTGACCTCTTCGGTTGGCTTGATGGTGCTGTTCATGGTCGATTTTGTGAACATCATCTTCATCTCGTGGCTGAAGGATGCCGAACTGACGGCGGCGATTGGCTATGCCGGGGCCATCCTGTTTTTCACCACATCGTTCGGGATCGGCATGGCGATTGCCGCCTCGGCGTTGGTATCGCGGGCGGTGGGGCAGGGGGATTTGGTGCAGGCGCAGACCAAGGCCACCAACGCGGTGATCTGGGGCGTGGTGTTTGGCACGGTTTTTGTGCTGATCGTCTTTTTCAACCTGCGGTTTTTGGTCGGCCTGCTTGGGGCCAGTGGTCGCACGCTGGACCATACGGTGCATTACCTGTCAATCGTGGTGCCGACGCTGCCTTTGTTGATGGTGGGCATGATCGGTGGGGCAATCCTGCGAGGGCACGGCGATGCAAAGCGCGCCATGATGGCGACGATCTATGGCGGGCTGACCAATGCGGTGCTGGATCCGATCCTGATCTTCGGGCTGGATCTCGATCTGACCGGGGCGGCAATCGCCACCGTCATCGCACGGTTCGTCATAGCAGGCACGGCACTGTTGCCGGTGATCCGGTATCATGGCGGGTTTGACAGGCCGTCCCGGCTCAGCCTGTTCATCGATTTGCGCCCCGTCGTGTTGATCGCGTTTCCGGCCATTCTGACGCAGCTTGCAACTCCGGTCGGTCAGGCGTTTGTGACCCGCGCGGTATCAGGCTATGGCGAGGCTGCGGTCGCGGGCGTGGCAATCATTGGGCGGATGACGCCGGTGGCGTTCGGCGTGATCTTTGCGCTGTCGGGCGCCATTGGCCCGATCATCGGGCAAAACTACGGCGCGGGCAAGCTGGACCGCGTCCGGTCGGCGTTTATCGAGGGGTTGCGATTTACCGCGCTGTTCACCGTTCTGGTGGCGCTGGCGCTGTTTTTGGCACGCGCACCAATTGCCGATCTGTTTCGGGCGACAGGCGTCACGCGGCAGATCATTTATCTGTTCTGTGGGCCGCTGGCGCTGCTGTTCTTCTTTAACGGGGTGATTTTTGTTGCTAATTCCGCGTTCAATAATCTTGGCCACCCGTTCCATTCAACCTGGACAAACTGGGGCCGCCATACGGTGGGAACCATGCCGCTGGCACTTCTTGGCGGCTACCTGTTTGGCGCGCAGGGAGTGTTGTTAGGGCAGGCGGCAGGCGGCATTTGCTTTGGAATGATCGCCTTGTGGTTAGCGCTGCGGGTGATGCCGAAACCGATTTGACCGCGCGATGCTTACGATTGCCCCCGACGCCAGCAAGGAAGAAGAATTGAACAACCCACCAGAACAAACCTTGTGCCAGCAGATCGCATTTGATCTGGTCGCGCGCGGCAGCGTGACTGGCACACCGGATGAGGAAAGTTACGGCCCATGGCTGGCCGGTTATCTGGCTGACCTTGGCTGTTTTGGCAATGCGGCACGGATCTGGACGTTTCCAGTGGCACCTGGCGATGGGCGACATGTGGTGGCGATGCTTGTGCGCGGGGGTGGGTCGCGAACGGTTGTGCTGACAGGGCACTACGACACCGTGACCATTCGGGATTATGGCCCGCTGATGGGGCTTGCCTGCGACCCGATGGCGCTGCGAGACGCGTTGTTGGCGCAATTGGAAGGCGACCGGGCACCCGGTGCCGTGCGGGCGCACACCGATCTGCATAGCGGTACTTTCCTGCCGGGGCGTGGGTTGCTGGATATGAAGGGCGGGCTGGCCGCAGGGCTTGCTGCAGTTGCCGGAATGGTTTCGGCGGGGTCGTTTGCAGGGAATTTTCTGTTCCTTGCGGTCCCGGACGAGGAAAGCAATTCCGCCGGGGCACGGGCGGCTGCGGCCTGTCTTGCTGACATCGCTGCCGATAATGGCCTTGTCATAGCGGCGGCAATCAACCTTGATGCCATCGCGGATGATGGTGATGGAACCGCGGGCCGGGTTGTGGCGCTGGGCACCGTTGGCAAAGTGCTGCCGACGGCCTTCGTTGTGGGCCGGCCGGTTCACAGCGGCTATGCGCTGCGGGGCATCAACGCGGCGGTGCTGGCGGCAGCAATTGCCACACGGCTGGAATGGGCGCCCGAACTGACGGATGACAGCGCCGGCGTGCCGGGAACGGTGGCCAGCCTGCTGTCGCTGAAAGATGGCAAGGCCGGCTATGATGTCACGACGCCGGGCACTGCGTTTCTGTTCTGGAACGTCATCAATCTGGCGCGCAGCCCGGTTGATGTGCTGGATGTGGTGGAACGCTTGGTGCGCGAGGCTGCGCAGGGCTGTCTCGCCCAATTGGCCACGCGCGCCGCTGTATTGGGGAATGCAGCAGACGCCAGCGGCATGGCAACGGGTGTTGAGATCCTGCATTACGGCGCTCTTCTGACCGAGGTTCTGGCGCGTGATCCCGGCGTCGTGGTTGCGTTGCAGCATGATGCGGCGGCGAGTGCGGGGCAGGATTTGCCGGAACGCTGCCGCCGGATGACGGCGCTGCTGTGGGAACGCTCGGGCCGGGCCGGGCCAGCGGTTGTTTTGGGCCTGGGCTCGATCCCCTATCTCGCAACCAGCGTTCAGGACGCCGGCGTTTCGGCGGCGGTCGCGCAGTTTCTGGCCGATGCCCCCGAACGTCACGGCGCAGACATTCGGGCCGATCCGTTTTTCGCCGGCATCTCTGACATGAGCTTTTTCGGGCAGGCGGATGACGCGGCCTTTGCCGAACTTGCCATTGACACGCCGGTTTGGGAGGCTGCCATTGGGCTGGCGCAGGGCGCGCTGGCGCAGGTGCCAACAATCAACCTGGGCCCATGGGGGCGCGATTACCACACGCCGTTGGAGCGTATTCACGTGGATTACGGGTTTCGTATTCTGCCCGCCCTGATCCGGGATCTGGCGACGCAGATCTTGGCACGGTAGTTTACGGCATCGGGGCAAGCGGCCCGCCAATGCGTCTTCTGGTATCTGTGATCCCGGCGCGGCGTCTTTATGCTTGCCAGCGCGCGGTTGGGCAGGCTACGCATGGCACGTCAGAACCGGGAGAATCCGGTTAGGGGTAACACCCTGTCTGGTGCCGAAGGAGCAACCGCCCCGGTAAACTCTCAGGCGCAAGGGACCGTTCTGGCAGTGACATTCTGGAGAGTGTCCCGCGTCTCGTGCGGGACCGCCGAAGGGATAACAATCTCAGGCGCCCCAAGCCGGGTATTTTGGCGGGGTAGGGACAGAAGGGGCATCGTGGGGCGGGGATTGGCCTGTCGGAACGGTGCCGGGCCATGGTCCGACCGGCAAGAATTGGGAGGCCGGATTGGCCGAAGATTTGCTAAAGCTGGGTCTGCATGGCCTGCATGTGGCACGTGGCGGCAAGTTGGTGCCGTTCGCAGGGTATCTGATGCCAGTGCAATATGCGCCGGGCGTAATGAAGGAACATCTGCACACGCGCAGTGCCGCCGGCCTGTTCGATGTCAGCCATATGGGGCAGGTGATCTTGCGCCCGCGCGCTGACTACGGTGCTACCGCGCTGGCGCTTGAGGCGATGATGCCGGTCGATGTTCTGGGCGTGAAACCGGGCCGTCAGCGCTATGGCCTGTTCACCAACGAAACCGGCGGCATTCTGGATGATCTGATGTTCGCCAACCGGGGCGATCATCTTTTTGTTGTGGTGAACGCCGCCTGCAAGGCGCAGGATACTGCCTATATGCAGGCGCATCTTGCGGACACGACCGAGGTGCTACCGGTGACGGACCGCGCATTGCTGGCGCTGCAGGGGCCGCTGGCGGAGTCGGCCTTGGCCCGCATGGTGCCCGGCATTGCGGTGATGCGGTTCATGGATTCCAGTGTTTTTCCGTGGCAGGGCATGGAGTTGTGGATTTCACGATCAGGCTATACCGGGGAGGATGGCTTTGAAATTTCAGTCCCCGACACGCTGGCCGAAGCCTTTGCCACCGCCCTGTTGGACCAACCCGAAGTTATGCCCATCGGCCTCGGCGCCCGCGATAGTCTGCGGCTGGAGGCGGGGCTTTGCCTTTATGGCCACGACATTGATATCACCACCAGCCCGGTCGAGGCAGGGTTGACCTGGGCCATCCAGAAAGCAAGACGCGCCGGCGGCAACCGGGCAGGCGGTTTTCCCGGCGACGACCGGATTTTGCTGGAACTGGCCGACGGGCCGGACCGCGTGCGCGTAGGTCTTCGGCCCGAAGGCCGCGCGCCCATGCGCGAGGGCACGCCACTGTTCGCGCCCGACGCAATGCCGCTGGGCGAGGTGACATCCGGCGGCTTTGGCCCGTCTTTGAACGCTCCGATCGCCATGGGCTATGTTGCAGCCGCCTTTGCCAACCCCGGCACCGCCCTGATGGGCGAGGTGCGCGGCAAGACCTTGCCGGTTATCGTTGCCGAATTGCCTTTCCACCCCACAACCTACAAGCGCTGAGGAGCGTCTCGATGAAATATACTGAAGATCATGAATGGCTGCGCGTTGAGGGCGATCTGATTGTCGTCGGCATTACCGAACACGCCGCGACCCAACTGGGCGATGTGGTGTTTGTGGAATTGCCCGAGGTGGAAACCATGGTCGCCGCTGGCGATGAGGTGGTTGTGATCGAAAGCGTCAAGGCCGCGTCCGACATTCTGGCCCCGGTAGATGGAGAGATCGTCGCGGTGAACGACGTGCTGTCAGACACTCCCGCGTTGGTGAATGAAGACCCGACAGGGGCTGCGTGGTTCTTCAAGATCAAGGTCGATGATCTGTCGATCATAGACCAGTTCATGGACGAGGATGAGTACATGGATTTGATCGGTTGAACTATCTGACCTGCTGAGCAGTCGAAGTTTTCGAAAACTTCAGTCAAAATCCTTCGAAGGATTTTGTAGGGGCACCAGTGGCACCTGCAGATCCACAAACCCAAAGGGCGCGCGATGACCTATATCCCGACCGACTATAATCCCTACGATTTTGCCAATCGCCGCCACATTGGCCCTTCCCCTGCAGAGATGGGCCTGATGCTGAAGGTCGTTGGCGTGGCAAGTCTCGACCAGTTGATCGACGAGACCGTGCCCGCCGCCATCCGGCAGACCGAACCTTTGACATGGGCACCGTTGGCCGAACATGAACTACTGGCCAGGATGCGTCAGGTGGCGGCCAAGAACAAGGTAATGACCAGCCTGATCGGACAGGGCTATTACGGCACCGTCACGCCGCCGGCGATCCAGCGCAATATCCTGGAAAACCCCGCTTGGTATACCGCCTATACCCCCTATCAGCCCGAAATCGCCCAAGGGCGGCTTGAGGCGCTGTTGAACTATCAGACCATGGTGGCTGACCTCACCGGATTGCCGGTTGCCAATGCAAGTTTGTTGGACGAGGCGACGGCGGCGGCCGAGGCAATGACCATGGCCGAACGATCTGCCAAATCCAAAGCGCGGGCGTTCTTCGTGGATGCGCATTGCCATCCGCAGACCATTGAGGTGATCCGCACGCGGGCGGCGCCCTTGGGGATCGAGATTGTGGTGGGCGAGCCGTCCGACCTGATGGCCAATACCGTGTTTGGGGCGATTTTCCAGTATCCTGGCACACTTGGCTATATCTGTGACTTTACCGACCAGATCGCTGCACTGCATGCGGCAAAGGCGATTGCCGTTGTGGCGACGGATTTGCTGGCGCTGTGCATGCTGAAGGAACCGGGGGCGATGGGGGCGGATATTGCTGTTGGCTCCAGCCAAAGGTTTGGCGTGCCGTTGGGCTATGGCGGCCCGCATGCGGCATTCATGTCGTGCTCGGATGACCTGAAGCGCGCGATGCCGGGGCGGATCGTCGGTGTTTCTATCGACGCGCGGGGCAACAAGGCGTACCGGCTTTCGTTGCAAACCCGCGAACAACATATCCGCCGTGAAAAGGCCACGTCGAACGTCTGCACGGCGCAGGCGCTGCTGGCTGTGATGGCCAGTTTCTACGCGGTTTTTCATGGGCCACTGGGTCTGCGGGCGATTGCCGAACGGGTGCATTTCAACACCGTGCGACTGGCCAAGGCGCTACGGGCTGCCGGGGCGAAAGTGTCGCCGAAAGCGTTCTTTGACACCATCACGGTTGAGGTTGGCGTCGGGCAGGCAGGCATCCTTGCGGCCGCCCGGCATGAGGGGTTGAATTTCCGCAAGATCGGCAATGACCGCGTCGGCATCAGCCTTGACGAGACCACGGACGAGGCTGTGCTGCACCGCGTACTGCGCGCATTTGGCATTCATATAGCACCCCCGCATCGCGGAACACTGGGATTCGGGATGGATATGCTGCGGCAGACCCCGTTCCTGACCCATCCGGTGTTTCACATGAACCGCGCGGAATCCGAGATGATGCGTTATATGCGCCGCTTGTCGGACCGCGATCTGGCGCTGGACCGCGCGATGATCCCGCTGGGCTCTTGCACGATGAAGTTGAATGCAGCGGCTGAAATGATGCCGATTACCTGGCCGGAATTTGGGTCGTTGCACCCGTTTGCGCCGATGGATCAGGCGATGGGGTATCATGAAGCGATCAGCGACTTGTCAGAAAAGCTATGTGAAATAACTGGTTACGATGCGATGTCGATGCAACCCAATTCGGGGGCGCAAGGGGAATATGCGGGGCTGTTGACGATTGCCGCCTATCACCGGGCGCGTGGCGACTTTGGGCGCGATGTCTGCCTGATCCCGGTATCGGCGCACGGTACCAATCCGGCCTCGGCGCAAATGGCGGGGATGAAGGTGGTGGTGGTGAAATCCGCCCCGAACGGCGATGTCGATATCGAGGATTTCCGCACAAAAGCAGTTGCAGCGGGGGATACGCTGGCCGCGTGCATGATCACCTACCCCTCGACCCACGGTGTGTTTGAAGAAACCGTCCGCGATATCTGCGCCATCACCCATGAATTTGGCGGGCAGGTTTATATCGACGGGGCGAACATGAATGCCATGGTCGGGCTTGTGCAGCCGGGCAAGATTGGCGGCGATGTCAGTCATTTGAACCTGCACAAAACCTTTGCTATCCCGCATGGTGGCGGCGGGCCGGGAATGGGGCCGATCGGAGTGAAGGCACATCTGGCACCGTACTTGCCGGGGCATCCGGAAACAGGCGGACCAGCGGGCGGAGGCCCGCAAACGATGACAGAAGGGCCGGTCAGCGCCGCACCTTATGGATCGGCGTCTATCTTGCTGATCTCATGGGCCTATTGCCTGATGATGGGGGGTGCGGGCCTGACGCAGGCCACGCGCGTGGCGATCTTGAACGCCAACTACATCGCCGCACGGCTGAATGGCGCTTACGAGGTGTTGTTCATGGGCAACCGTGGCCGGGTGGCGCATGAGTGTATTCTGGATACGCGGCCCTTTGCGGACGCGGGTGTTACCGTTGACGATATCGCCAAGAGATTGATTGACAACGGTTTTCACGCGCCGACGATGAGTTGGCCAGTAGCAGGCACCTTGATGGTGGAGCCGACGGAATCCGAGACCAAGGCGGAAATTGACCGCTTCATCACCGCCCTTCTGGCGATCCGCGCCGAGATAAAAGCGGTGGAGGAGGGCGAGATATCGGCAGAAGACAGCCCGCTGCGCCATGCGCCCCACACGGTGGAAGATCTGGTTGCCGACTGGACCCGGGCCTATCCGCGCGAACAGGGATGTTTCCCGCCTGGCGCGTTCCGGGTGGATAAATATTGGCCACCAGTGGGCCGGGTCGATAACGTCTACGGCGACCGAAATCTGGTCTGCACCTGCCCACCGGTCGAAAGCTATATGGAGGCTGCAGAGTAATCTGCCCCCCGGTGCAGCCCCGGTGCACACCGACATCAGCAACGCGCGGATGGCCCTGACGCCGTCCGCGCGCCAGCCTTGACAAGCCTGGATCCCTTGCCCAAGTAAATAGGGCATGGGGTCGTAGCTCAGTTGGGAGAGCGCGTCGTTCGCAATGACGAGGTCAGGAGTTCGATCCTCCTCGGCTCCACCAATCCACATTTCGACGTTGAAATTCCGGCTAACACCCTGAATGGAAACGCCATTTTGGGTGTTCGATAGCCACTTACGCCGGAGTATCGCAAGGGCTCAACGAAGGCCAATCGCAGTACGGCCTGACGCATGGCCAATGACCCATTCTTCCATATATTCCAGGGACTTGAGAGAAATTCAAGCGCGTGTTCGATAGATTCCTCCAGCCTACCTTTCGGAGGTACGATAGATGTGGCACGTTCTATCAGAACGAACCTCTCGCGCTCCAGCTTGTCGATACGTGTTTCGTAGGCCTTCACGACTGACCCGCTCCCAGTCTCCACAATTCGGTCCAGCAGGCTTTCTATCTGCTTATCGACGTCTTTCAGTTGCCGCTTGACGGTTTCTTGCGAGGCAAGCGCATTTGCGAGCCGGGCGTTCCACGCATCGATAAACATAGCCTTTGCCATGGCGAACAGGCCCGGCGTCGGTTGCATGGCCTGAAGGATGGATTCGAGCCCATCCTCAATCTTCGCGCGTGGGACAGACTTCTTGCTCGACGCGCAGGAGCGGGTGTCACACAGGTAATACGCATAGTGCCGGTGCTTGCCTTTCGACCAACAGGCGGTCATGGGCTTGCCGCAATCATCGCAGGAAACATAGCCCCGTGCTGGGAAGTCCTCGTTGATGTCCTTACGCGCCGCCGGTCGCTTGCGGCCATGCAGGATGTCCTGAATGCGCTGAAAGGTCTCAAAGGTTACGAGGCTCTCATGGTGCCCTTTCGTCAGGGAAACCCCATAGCCGGGTGATTCAACATAGCCTGCATAGGCAACCCTGGTCAGAAGTCTCGTCACCTTAAAATGGCGTACACCACCGTTGGGCAGGTCCTTTGGAAAGGCCGGTTGGTTCTCAAGGAAGCGCTTTACCTCAGCTTGAGAGTTGAAGCGGCCCGACGCGAAGCCTTCGAGCGCTTCCTGCACGATGGAAGCCAAAGGCTCATCCCTTACAAAAATATTGCCGTGAAATCTGTCGCGCTCGTAGCGATAACCTACCGGGGGTCGGGAAACGATAGAATATCCTCGTTCCAGACGGGCTTTGGACTTTTGAACGACCTGAAGGCTGTTTTGCTCGCGCTCCAACTCGCCAGCGAGAGCTGTAACCTTTTCGAAATATCTGCCCAGAGGGCTATCTTCCAGCTTGAAGTTGAGGCATTCGAGGATCGCCCCGCGGCGGTCGAATTCTTTCCTCAACTTTATATGAAACTCGATATCGCGGGCAAAGCGCTTCAGGTCATCGAAAATGACAACATAGGATTTGCCCGGCTGCGCATCGAGATACGTCAGAAGGGCCACCATGCCGGGGCGCTTCATAAAATCTCCGCCGCCTGAGACATCGTCCGGAAAAACGGCCTCGACCTCGTAGCCATGTTGCGCTGCATACTGGCGGCAGCGATGTTCCTGGCTCTCCAGTCCGCTACCTTCAGTTTTCTGCCTGGTTGAGGACACCCGGCAGTAAATGATTGCCTTGGGAGCTGGGATTTCCTGTAACTTATTGTTCTGCATTGTATCTACCTCGCTCGATCCTCGCGGTCGGAAGCGGCCTCATTGAACGTCGATGTAAGGTGTTGTTTCTTCTTCCTGCTTCCATCGGAATCCGTTCCGGCCATACTGGCAAGTAGAATTTCGAGTTGTCCACAGGCTTGTTGTGCTGGATGCACCCCGAAACCCAGATCGACAAAACTGAGAACTATGGCGGCCAGAGCTTCGATCATCAGACGTTCCTGGTCTGCGCTCAGACCGAGATCGGCTATAAAATGCCGGTACGGCGCGACGTCGAACGGCATGCCATGTGCGATTCTGACAGGCTCCAACATACCAATGACGGTAGAGGGCAAGGTATGATGGGGATGATCGCTGTACTCAGTCACGGGGCAACCCTCCTTTCGCGAGGGTCGCTTGGCCTGACCTTGGGTCCGTCTCCGGAAATAGGTTTGGAGAGGTACGGCCCGTCAATCAACATCGGTTGATCAGTCTTGGCCAGCTTGGTCATCTGGGGTGCGGGAAATTCCGCCCACACCTTTATCGTACCATGAATCCGCTGTAACGCCCAGAAATCAACGTGTTGCGGCGCAGCGATATGGTTGGTGTCCATGGCCAGACGTGTCCTTGGGGTGACGCTGGGCCAACCCTGACACTTGTCGCTGCTTGTCGCCGGAAGCCGCCTGGCAACCCGTCCGCCATGTAGCGGCGGCATCTGGTCATTTATACTGCCGTCAGCTGGAAACGGCAGCGCAAGACCGGAAGCAGCAGCGCGGTAAGAGCGCCCGCACTGCCAAATTTTGCACGCCCTTCCTCTGGCATTCACCTTTCATGAAAAGGATGCATGCGATGACGTTTTCGAACGACCGGCAGAGCCTTGTCAAAAATTCCCTCAGCATCCCCGGCACTATCGGCGGTATGTCCCGCGTCATCGTGCCGTCCGACTGGCAGCTGTCCAGCCGGAAGTATTACCGGGAGCGCGTCTGGGAACCGGCGCGTGTGTTGCACGAGGATATCGGCAGCTATGCGGGCTGGATCAAAGTGTATGAGGTGATCGACGAGCGCGACGGCGACTTGTACTTCGCCGATGGAAGGGCCTGGAAGCCTGCCTTCATGACCGAGGTGTTTCCCGATGTCGCCAACAAGTGGATGGCAAACTTTCTGGCCGCTGATACGAGCGGCACCGCGCCGAGGGCATATTCTCCCATGCTGGAGCGGGTGCGCTGCATCGAGGTCTGTGTGAGGCTGATGCAAGAGCTTCTCCAGCAGCAATAAGGCCAGTAGCGGCTTTTGAAGGGGCGGGTACCGATGACGGTGCTCGCCCTTTTGCTTTTCCCGCGCGCGCTTTCAGTCCGCGCGCAACATCCAGCGGATCAGCAGCCAGAATGTCAGACCTGTGCCGATCCAAAGCATCGGGCTTGCCAGGTCGAGCCAGACAGGGATCGTGACCAGCGCCAGCAGGGTCAAGGCCTGGCACCCGCGCTCCGGCCCCGAGACTCCTGCCGGGGCGTCCATCGGCAGTGCTTCACCCCGCGCCAGCAGAGCGCCGGGATCGATAGCGCGGCTCTCGCGCATTTCCGCCATGTAGCGGAACTGGCGCATCAAGAAACTGGCCCAAATCGCACTCACCAGAAGGCCGAGCGGCGCGGCGTTCCAGACCGCCCAGGCGTACCAGTGATGGAAGAGGGGCAGCGGCATGAGTTTGGCCAGCAAGATCGCCGCGCAGCCATAGCTGGAAGCCAGCAGGACCGAGATCAGGATCAGGGATTTCATCGCGTTTACCCCACGCTCAAATATTGCCGTAGCACTGCGCCCAGATCGATGCGCGGGCTGGTGAAGTTGAAGGCGGGCGGCATAGGCTTGCCTTCAAAATTCGGGTGGATCGAATAGAGCGGCTGGCCGGTGTAGTGCCGGAAGCGCTCTTCCAGAAAGTACACCGGGCGATAGGCCATCACGGGCCGGGCAGCGGCGAGCTTGATCAGCTGCACGGACGGGTGCAGCGCCATCAGCTCTTCGGGCGTGATCAAGCGGCGGCCGATCAGGGCATCGCCCGCGCTGCGATAGTCAGGATCACCGACGATATGCGCGCGTTCGCGCGCGGTCTCGAAGCTCAGTTGCTCGACGCTTGCCGTGCCGCACAGGCTTGAGAGATATTCCGCCGTGAAACGGTCATTCGTGCCGAAGCACTGAATCGTGCCCGAGTTGGCAGGGAACGTTTCCCAGCGCTCGCGATACAGGTCCCGGAGCTGGGTAAAGTCCTGAATCACCATACAAAATTGCAGTCCGTATCCGGCCATCAGGCCGACCGCCGTCTCGATGATCGGCATCCGCTCCAGCGTGGCCATTTCTTCCAGCAGGAAGAGCACAGGCTGCGGCGGTTTTATCGCCAGCCCCATGACCGTGTTCATCAGCATGCTGATCAGCACCCGCAGCCAGCGTTTGGCCATTCGGATACGCTCGCCGGGCAAGATGATGTAAATGCTGACGCCGTTCACCAGATCATTCGGGTCAAGACCTTCACCGCCGAGCGAGGCGGCGAGGCGGGAGTTCTCCAGAAAATGCGTGTGACGCTGCGCGGTCGAGATCACGCTCGCCAGCTCTCGCTCTTCCTTGTTGTCGATCCGGTTGCCTGCGGCGCGAACGAGTTCAAAATCCACGCTCTGCATCATGGCAATCATCATCCGAAACTCATCCTTGGATGAATTCAGGAGGCGGCGTACCGTGCCAAGGCTGGCCGTGCCATCCAGCGATGCAAAGAGTGAGAGCCCCGCGATCAGCGAGGCGGCTTCATCGTCCCAGTGGGAATCCCCGTGCCCCTCGCGCATGACGCAGGCTTCAGCAATGGTCATGGCATCGGCAAAGGCGTTCGAGCCGTAGGGCTCAAGTCCTGCAATCGGGTTGAGGCTGGCGGGCTTCATGCCGAGCCGCCAGGCCACGATGTCCTCCGGGTCAACAAGCAAAATCTTCTGGCCAAAGACCAGCTTGCGGTAGAGCGCCGTGATGAGCGCCAGCTCGCCGCCCTTGGTATCGAGCACGATGGTGCTGCCGGGATGTTCCAGCAACCGGACAACAGCGCCCGAGACCCCCTTGCCGCCGCGCGTGGGGGCGACGATCATTTCATGTCGGTCGCCGTTATAGGTGACCGGCACCGCGCCACGGCCCGGCACCGGTAGATAGCCCAGCGTATGCCGCCCGTCCGGCCCGTAGGAGCGCTCTTGCAGATGTGCGGCATCGGCCCAGCGGGCCGAGCCATGGGCATGCGGATCAGAGGCCCAAACACGCCTCTGATCCTTGATATTGCGCTCGTCGCGCTTCACGGCTGCGGCTCGACAGGGGCCGGACAGGCGGCTTGGCGCAATACTGTCTGGGAGGTATAGGCTTCGCTCAGCACCGAGAAGTATTCGGGCAGGGCGTCCGCCACTGCGCCCTCGTGGGTCAGATAGTTGTCGGCCAGGTTCTTCAGGAACCGCTCCTCATGCCCACCCAAGAAATAGACGAAGGTCACCGTATCCTGCTTCAAGGCCTCGACCGTCGCCGCCAAGTTCAGATTGGCGTTCACCTCGCCGTCCGTGATGATGATCACCGCCTTCTGGTGCCCCGCGCGTTCCGGGGCCTGCATGAAGGTGTAGAGGTCTTGTAAGGGACGGAAGAGGTCAGTGCCGCCCCCGGCCTGAAGTCCGCTAAGGGGGAAGTTTGACGACCGGCAGGTGCCGCTGCCCAGCCCGAGCGCAGCATCATAGGTGCCGCCCTCATCGGCGAATGCGCCGACGCGGCAGTTCGCGCCGACGGGAAGCGAGTCGATGAACCCGTGCGCTGCCCGTTTCACATCCTCCATCACGCCCGACATCGACCCCGAGCGGTCGATCAGGATGGCAAAGGTCATGGGTAGGTTCGGCGTAGTGATCCCTGAGGTCAGAGGTTGTGCGCTGGTGGCCAGCGAGGTGACGGTCTCTTCAGTGAAACACAGCTGGTCACCGCCGGTGGTGTAAAGCCCGAGGGCGCTGGCGGGCGGCTGGACGATATTGCCGTCTGCGTCCTTGAACAGCGCTGTGATGACGAGGCCTGCGTCAGTTTCATTGATGTTGGTGATCTCCGCCGTGCCGCCGGAAAACCCCAGAACGATATCGTGCCGCACGTCGATATCGTAGCCGCGCAAGATAGTGATCCCGGCCTCATCCACCATGCCAATGGACTCCACCATTTCGATCACGCGCTCCGACGGGATCAGGGCCGGATCGATCCGGACCCGCAAAGTCACTTCGGACTCGAATGCATCCATCAGGCTGAGGACCCGGATCGTGGTGCCCGCGCCGTCATTCGTCGCGGGCGCAATCCGGATGGTAACAGGGGCATCATCAAGCCCGTTCCGGATCACGATATCCGGGGTCTCCTGCGCCTGCCCGGATGTACCGGGCAGGGCAAGGGCGGTTGAAAGGAGCAGGGCGGCAATTTGTGCGCGGGCCATGTCAGCGTTCCTCCAGCAGCGAGCCGATCCGGGCGCGGGTTTGCGCCGGATCAAGTAGGTCAAGGTCGGTCATGCCGCCGCGCGCGCGTTCCATCACACCGGAGGCTTCCAGATCGTTCACGATCATCTCGTCCTGATCCGGATGAACATTCAGCAGACGGATCAGACTGGCATGGTTGCCAAGCTCGCCCAGCTTGACCTCAGCTGGGACGGCTTGCGGCAGCGTGATCAGCGCCTCGCCCTCGCCGCACGGAAACCCTGCATGAACGAAGGGACCGACATTGATCAGGATCATGTCGTCAGGGCGGCTGATCCGGGCCGAGAGATCGACCTGTTCCCAGGCCCGCACTAGATCAGAACAGCTGTTGCGGAAAGTGATCAGGTTCAGGACGCTTTGCGCCTGTTCAATCAGCTGGTCCGGCGTTCCGGACCATGCCACTTCCGTGGGGCTTGCGGTCAGCACGATGGTGATGATCGCATCGCGGGTTTCGCGGCGGCGGCGCAATTCCACCAGTTCGGCAAGGGTTGCGCGCGTGACGATCATCGCGGCTTCGCGGTCGGTGACCACACCGCCATTCTCGATCACGAGGTAGACGGCAGTATCAGCCTTGGTGACGACAGGCGAGAATGCCAGAGCGACTGCAAGAGTTGCTTGGTTGAGGGTGTTCCTGATCATCTTGTTCATCCTTTCCGGGCGTTGTTGAAGCCATGCGCTGCCAGAACGGTCAGCAGGCCGACGACGAAGTTCACCAGCGCGATCAGCACCGATGCGAAGATTCCGAGCGCCTTATTCTGGGAGAGGAATTTCGTCACGCCGTCGAGATCGACCGGCGCGCCAAAGGGATTGATTGCCGCTTGCTGGGCAATCAGCGTGTAGAGGTTCACGACTTCGAGCAGGAAGACGGCAGCATACATCGCGGCGGCCACAATGGCCCGGACCCGGTTGACCGGGTTGGCCAGCCAGCGCTGATGATCCAGATGCACTTTTTCGGTGATGATCACGGACCAGATCAGAACCGGCACTGCGACCGAAAACACCGAGAGCAGGAAAGCCAGAAGGTGCGAGACGGTTGTCTCAGGGTCGAGGATTTCGAAGATACGGCCCGCTACTGGAAGTTCGCTCAGGTAATGGCTGGCCCCAAATCCGAGCGTTGCGGCGTACATGCCGTAAAGCAGCACCAGCATGCACAGCTCGATCCAGAGCGCGAAGGCCAGCTTGAAGAAGGCGTTGACCCGGTCGGGTCTTGGGCCGCCACCGTTACCGGTGCTTTCCAGCAACCGCCTCGGGTCCAGTTGTCCTGCCATTTGATGTCCTTTCATGAGACAGGCAGCACCAGCGCCGCCATGGTCCGAGCATGAAAGAAGCGGTGCGATACTGCCCGAAGCCGCCCGGAAAGGCAGGCGAGGGCACCGGACATCCAACCGGAAACGAAATGGAAACAGAGGCAAGCTTCCAGGGCGGAGCGCGGCCAACTGTTGACCTGCCATATCCGCTTAAGACCGAACGCAAGATGTGTGTTGTAGTACAACACCATCTTGGCAAGTGGACCCGCTGCGCGCCCCCGTTGCATCCCCCCGGCTAATGGCTCGTGTCAGGGCATTGAACCCTTCCCGAGCCAGCAGACCGTATCGCCGGTCAATCACTCGCAGGCCTTGGAGACGTCCCTCTCCACCTGCACCGAACCATGGATCATGGGGGCTATCGCGCCCGCCCTGAACCCCACTCGCAAGGAGACTTCGCTCTCCCTGCACCCATCAACTTGGCGGGCGTTCCTGCCCCCAAGACCCCAGACCATGTCATGGAGACCACCGTGCGCCGGTTGGATGTCGCCAGCATATCGATGCTGGACCCGATCAGGGGGCTGTCGCGCCGCCCTGAACCCAACGACCAAAGGCAGCCTCGCACCCCTTGGAACCCCGACCAACCCTTGCGCCGGGTTGGATGCGCGCAAGCTTGTCGAAGCTGGACCCGATCAGGGGGCCGTCGCGCCCGCCCTGAACCCCACTCGCCGGACCCGGAGATTTACCTCTCCACCGATACTGGATCATGCACCAACATTTTGTCGTTCGATCCCCGCGAGCTGACATTTTCAGCTATTCAGGCCCTCAGGGCTCGCCGCTGTGGAAGGCTTTTGCAAAGTGACGCGTTTTCGTCGCCTATCAAGCGCCGAATTGCGGCCTGGTGTTCCGGCGGGACATTCATGCGCGCGCCAGTCAAAGCCAAAAACACCGCGCCTGCATGAGACCCGCCAAGTGCCTCGGAAATTCGCGTGTCCAGCAAAAGCTCAGCCGTAGATGCCACGCAAAGATCAGGGAACCGGTCACTGCAAATGCGGCTGGCCTTTTTCTCGTCGATAAGCGCAACACCTGCGATGACACAAGCCTGAGCAATCGTTGCTGCCTCGCCGTCATCAAGGGTTTCCAGAGCTTGACCCTCGATCAGCGAGCGATAGACCGGCTCCGCATTTTCCGCCAAGGGGACAACGGTGATCAGGCCGCGCTGCGCGAGTCCCTCCACTACGGATGCGTCCCGGTGTCCGTTTCTGCTGCCCCTTTGCAGTTCATCGAAGGCGTTCTGCGTGACATGGACAGCGCAGACTGACGCCTTGACAATCGCCTCGAAATGCCCGGTTGCATTCAGGTTGATCAGTACACTGGCATCGGCGACGATGATATCCGCCGGACTAGTCGGAAATCTTGACAAGGTCATTTGCCTCTTTTTCCTCGCTGTCCGTACCTTCAAGAAGGTCGCGCAATTCGTGCCGGTCCAGCCTGAGCAGTCTTGCCAGCTGACCCTCACTGTATATGTCCCGTTTCCATGCCTCACGCGCCAGCAGTGATAACCTGAAAGGCACGATGCGCCGTGCCTCATTCCGGAATGCGGTCAGATCAACCGTATCTCCCAGTACTTCACGCACCTGGTCGTCGGAGATTCCACCATTGGAGACAAACCAGTTCCACGTTCCCTTCTTGACGAGTTCAAGCTCTTCGATCCGCCGTGCCATTGCCTCACGTGATACGCCGAACGCATGAGCCAGAAGAATTATGTGGCGGCGGGTAAAATGCGATTGTCCGGCGGTAATCTCAAGAAACCTCTCGCGGACGGGCCTGGCAGGCATAGAGAAACAGCGGGCAAAGGCATCGGCATAGATTTCCTCGCGGGACTGCCGGTGATCGCCATCCGTCAGCACGTCAGGCTGAAGACGTGCTGATATGAAGTGGGCAAGCTCGTGCAAAGCCGTCTGGATCAGACGTGACAGCGGATGATTTGAATTGAGCAGCATGCTCGCGCCGGTTGCTTCGTCAAAAGCAAATAGGCCTGAAATGGATCCATGCAGCGGGCGCAGGAAAACCCTGATACCAAGCTGCAATTCTAGCAGTGAAATTATGTCGAGGCACGGCCCTGAGCCAAGGCCAATCCAGGTACGCAGTTCCTGGGCGTCCAGCTCGGCCTGCTGGTGAACATTGCCAGGCAAGACAGGTCTCTCAGGCGGATAGTTCCGCGAGCGGGAGACCCCAAGTGCATTTTCCAGCTCAACTTCGGCGCGCACCAGATCGTTTAGGAGCTTGACCGCATCGAGCGCGGCTTCGTCGATGCTCATGGTCAGCTTCCGGAAGCGCGGTATCATGTCAACATGAATGCTCTCCCGCCGGAGCAGTGCGTTTGCAGACGTGCCATACAGCGCAGCAAGTTTCTGAAGTTCATCAGTGCGAATCCGCCGCTGCCCCTGTTCCAGTGCGACGACCGTCGTTCGGGCGGCACCTATGGCTTCGGCAGCTGCGGCTTGCGTGACCCGCGCACCTTCTCTTGCAATCCTCAGCCTTTCGCCAATTTCCTGGTCACTCAGTTTTTCGCTGTTTTCGCTCATCAGTTCCTCCGGGCCCACTCTCTTAAGAGCGAGCGGTCACCGAGCGAGTCCACATACGAATTCCATTCGTCTGCGTGCTTGCCCAGCATTCTTGCAAGCTTGGCTTCTACGTCGTCGGGCGGCAGCCCGACCGCGCCGGACAGGATTCCGGCCTGACGCCGCAGAAAGGGTGTATTCTCCGGCAGCGCCAGTTCCGCAAGGTGTTCCATGTGCAGGACGGCAGCGATCAGGTACTCCCGGAAGGCTTTATTCACTTTGCCGAACCGGGGATCGACGGCATCCGAGAACGTGGCTGCGCCGAGATCAAACGCAATATAAGTGTCTGGCGGTTCGGTCTGACCGGCAGCGTGTACACTCATGCGCCGCAACAGGCATGCTGCGCATGCACCGCATTGCCGGAACTTTCCATCAATGGAACTCCATTGCGAGCCTTTCCAGCACGAGATCGTGCCCTGCCAGTCGGCTGACGCTGGTCCCCGGGAAATATAGCTCGCGAGGGTTTCCGCTTTCGTGTTCCACAGACAGGGGAACACGTATTCGATCCTCGTCCCCAGAAGAGCTTCCAGAAAGTCTGACATCCGCAAAAGGAAGGCGGGATGGTTCCGGTAGTCAGGATAAATCTGGCCAACCGAAGCAAGTACTGGCCCCAGCGCGCCCTGACCACTTTCGGGAACGATGCATTCACTTGCGCCGCAGATATAAGCTGCAAGACCGCTCACCAGCGAGAACTTGAAGCCCCGGTTGCGCGCACTCGTCTCGGCGTTGTGGATTCGCCGCGAGAACCGGTAGGGCAACGCGGTGAAAGGTTGTCCGCGCTGCGGGCGTCCTTTCTTCTTCGAGCCCAGCCTCACAAGGACAAGGCCGCTTTTGTAGGTTTGCCTGACAAGCCCGTTGACAGCACGGGAATCCATACCGTCGCTGTACGCCAGCGTCGCTCGCACTCCCGGATGAAGATCAAGTTGCTGCTGACGAGGCAGCGTCTCACCAGTGTGGCGTTGCCGAAATGAAATCTGCCAGTCGTCTCCCGTCAGGAAACTGAGCGCTCTTACCAGCGTAGACCGAACGTCCGGTTTCTCCCAGCGGGCGAGATCATGCACCGGTATCGAGACTGCAAGATTGCGCCCCCAGGCTTCCGATGAACGCTTCCGGCACCTGTCGGCAAACTCGATGCCGCCAGCCAGTACCATCGCGTCGAACACAAGCGGATCAAAGTCTTTAACCGCATAAGAGTTCAGGGCATCAATGGAAAACTTCAGCTCATCGTCAAGTCTCAGGGGAACAGAGTCTGGAATAGAAGCAGTTTCGCCAGCGGCGAGCACTTCGATGCAGGTTCGACTGGAGGAAACGTTCCGCGCCATCACAAGGAAACCCCGTCATCAAGGCCGCCCTGCTTGCGAATGCGGGCGTTGGACGGGCTGCG
Source organism: Pseudorhodobacter sp. (assembly GCA_031406155.1). Classification (GTDB taxonomy): domain Bacteria; phylum Pseudomonadota; class Alphaproteobacteria; order Rhodobacterales; family Rhodobacteraceae; genus JACMNW01. Next base: position 160,300 of record JANOGW010000056.1, on the reverse strand, counting down.
GCTGGTGGCGCTACAGAGTTCGGTGGCTATGCTTGCGGTATCGACTGCGTTGCGGGAAGCGGAGAGGCGTTCGCGCATCGAAAATGCGGAACGACTACCCTGCTTGCGCTGGTAATGCTCCTCAATCTGTCTTGATGCAGCCATCAGCTTGAGGTCGATAGCTGCCTGACAACCTGCGTCCATTGCTTCTACGCTGCTGCCACCGCGGCGGATTTCGTCGATGCTGCAATCGATCAGTGCATTCCAGCCCGCATGCCCCGGACAGACACCGCGCAGGGCGTCAAGATCAGCTTCAACAGTATCACTGAACAGGGCAGTCTGATCACCGGCACGTATTGCATCCCGCAGCTTTTCGATTGGCAAGCCGCCGAACTCCTTGCGGATGGCCACCACCATGGCCTCGGAGACCTCGGCATCCGAGAACGCGCGGTTTGCCGCGCGTTCGGCAAGGTCCTGCCATCGCCGTTGCAGAGGCAAACTTTTGTGGGGTCCGTCGCTCATGCTTCCTCCATGTCAGTAGGATGTCACAGAGGACCTGACATTGTCAAAACATTTCTTATGAGAGCTGACATTGTCGCTCTGGGCGCTATTGCCAGCCCGCCATGGATGGCGCGACAACAACGTCACAAAAACTCCGGAAGCTCAGGACGTTCTTGTGTCCGGCATACTCCGTTTCCTTCGATTTCATCAGGCTCTCGGGGATCACGAGGAAGATGCCCATCGCTGCCATGTCGTCGATGGCGTTCCCCGCAATGTTTTCGTCCACCGTCGTCAGGTAGAGTGCTCTTGCACCCTTTTCACGTTCGACCTGTTTCCAGCGTTCACGCAGGGTTGTCTTGGCGCTGAGGATCAGGCCAGTCGCAGCCTCGGGCCTGCCGCTGTCGATGAAGGCCAGCGATGGCAGGATGAAGTCGGGCCGTTTCTTGGCCTCGATGATGACCTGCTTCTCGAAGGGTATACCGCCCCCGGCCAGCATCGTCTCGATGTGATGCTCGTATGAGTATCCGGCGCGAGATTTCCGTTGCTGGCTGGCCGAGAGCATAAGGGCATCAATGGCGGGCAGCTGGTCGATCAGCAGTTTGATCACATCGCTCGCACTGAATGTTTTTGGCTTATCGCCCAGAACGATCCGGACAAGCTCGACCGAGCGTTCGCGGCGCTGGTAATCGCGGAACAGGTCCCATTCGATACTGCGGCTGATCTCGCGTAGGGCATCGCCGGGATGCTCCATGGCAAAGGGGTTGATCGTCTTGAGGCCGTACTTCTCCATGAAGGCCGCTTGTGCCATCCGGGCAAGCGCGATGGTCGGTGGCATGGCAGCAAATTCGCGGGCAAAAACATCGATGGTACCGGCCAGCCATGTGGCGATGACCTGTTCGGCAAAAGCAAGTACGCGGTCACGCTCTTCCTCTTTCTTGCGCACCGGATCGAACACACCGACCAGAAACTCAGGCCCAAGATCAAGCAGGTCCGCCAGCAGGGCCGCTTCGTCGCTGCCGGAGTCGATGGTCAGGCAGTGATAGATCATCTCGCCCTTGTGCTGCATCCGGCCCATCACGAAAAACGAGGCAGGGAGCAGATTGCCAAACTGCGCCTTGGGCAGGCGGGTCAGGTGCGTCTCCTGCCCCTTGCTGGTGTAGTGAACAAGTCTTGACTGCCGTTCCTCAAAACCGGATTGCGGCCATATCGTCGTAAAAAAGCGTTCGCGGATTTCATCGCCTTCGGGGTTTTCGCGCGCCTTGGCCTCAAGCGCCGGAAAGAAGCCGCCATCACGCTGTTCATGCGGGATGTAGACCCCGGCCTGATGCTTGTTCTTGAACCGCGCCCAGTCGCGGTCATTGTTGGAAAGCTTCTTGACCAGGATGCGATCAGACCGGTCAAGAAGGCTGGTCAGCAGCTCGGCATCATTGCCCTTGTCTTCAAACTCGAACTGCGCCTGATCATCGGTCATGCCGCCCCCGCAATCTCGCAGGATTGTCCGCCGCCGCGCAGCCATGCCGCCACCCGGTCGAGAAAGACAGCAGGATCAAGACGCGTCCTGCCCTTGAGCGCACATTCCCAGATGACCAGAACCCGCCAGCCGGAGGTCACCAGCTGTTCCCGGACTTGCGTGTCACGGCTTCTGTTGCGGCCGATTTTTGCGGCCCAGAATTCGGCGTTGGTGGATGGCAGGCGGAAGAGGTGGCAGTCATGGCCGTGCCAGAAGCATCCATTGACGAAGATCGCGGCGCGATAGCGCGCCAGCACCAGATCAGGCTTGCCCGGCACGTTCGGGGCATGCAGACGAAACCGGAAGCCGCGCGAGTGAAGACCCTTGCGCACAAAAAGCTCAGGCTGCGTGTTCTTGCCCCTGATCCCGGACATCATCCGGCTGCGTGTCTGCGGATCGACGATATCAGGCAACGGCTCTGGCTTTCTCCCGCGCAAGCTCTGCTTTGGCATCCGCGAGCAGCCAAGGTTGCATATGCCGCGCCACGGCCTCGACCACCGGCACGACCACGGCATTGCCGAACTGGCGGTAGGCTTGAGTGTCCGAGACCGGGATGTTGAACGACGTACCGCCGGGCTTCTCGAAGCCCATCAGCCGGGCGCATTCGCGGGGCGTCAGGCGACGCGGATTCTTGTTCTTGCCGCGCGAGACCAGAATTTCCGATCCGTCCTTGAAGTAGCGGGCGGACAAGGTTCGGGCGACATCTTCCCGGTCCACGAGACCAAAGCCGAAGCCGTTGCCCTTGGCGCGATGCTTTGCGGCATAGTCCTGAAGGTAGCCCCACAGGTGATCAGAGAGCGTATACTTGGCAATGACCTTGCCTTTGGGGCCGAACGTAAAGCGGTCGTCCACATCCTCGCTGCCGTCTTCAGGATGCAGAATGCTGCCGAGGCGCGGCCCCGTGGCCACGCCGGGCAGATCAAGTACATTGAAGGAAAAGCCGTTCTTCTCGCGGAAGCCCACGATAAAAATCCGTTCCCGATGCTGCGGCACAAAGGACTTCGCATCGATGACGCGCACATGGATGTGGTAGCCAAGCTCTTCTTTCAGCGCGCCTCGTATGACCTCGAAGGTCCGGCCCCGGTCATGGCTCAGCAGGTTCTTCACATTCTCCAGCAGAAAGGCCTTGGGCCGGTGATGGGCGATGATCCGCGCCACATCAAAAAACAGGGTGCCTTGCGCATCACACAGGAAGCCGTGTGCCCGGCCAAGTGCGTTCTTCTTCGAGACACCGGCAATCGAGAAGGGCTGGCAGGGGAAGCCCGCAAGCAGCACATCATGCGCCGGGATGGCTTCTGCCGCGATCTTCGTGATGTCGCCCGCCACATCATGATCGCAGCGGTGGTTGGCCCGGTAGGTCTCGACGCTGAACCGGTCCCATTCGGAGGTAAAAACGCAGCGCCCGCCGATGGGCTCAAAGCCTTTCCGCAGGCCCCCGATCCCGGCGAACAGGTCGATGAAGGTGAAGCTGTTGCCAGCAGCAGGCTTGTCTTCCGCCGCCTTGCGCAGGATTTCAAGCGCCGCCTTGCGGGGCGCGCCGTCGCCATTCTCCCAGCGGTAGATGGTCCGCTCGCAGTAGCCCAACGCATCGACCGCGTCGGGGATGGTCAGTCCGGCTTCCTGCCGGAGCCTTGAGAATTCTGTCATGGGGGCCTCTTCCTGCTCTGGGAATCATTCTGACATGGTGGCAGGAGAACATCAAGAGAACGCTAACAACATCCTGGGGATAGCTGGCAGATACCAACCGTATACAGACAGGCTGGCCGAGGATAACATCTCTCTGAGGCTGTCCCCGCGCAGAGACGCATGATGGTAGCGGCCTGATGGAGACGTGGACGAACCCGCTCTCCCGCGCTTCGGCAGAAGCTTGCCATTCTCACGCAGGTTGTGCCAGTATCCGGATCGAGCTTACGGGCAGAATTAGTGCCGCGTTTCGCGACATATGACAACAATGGTAGGCACGCTGCTTCCCATATCGACAAATCTTTGCGGACTTTCCGTTATCATGGAATATTCGCTGCATATCGCAAAAGAGTGCCCGTAAGCTCAAACCAGACAAGAACAAGAATGTCGAAACTCGAACGACTCAAGAAGACAAAAAGTCTCTCCGATCTTGCAAAGCTCCTTGGCTTTACGCCGAAAGGCCTTTCATTTGTCATCCACCAGATTCCGGATGCGAAAAAATACAAAGTTTTTGACATCCCGAAAAAAACCGGAGGAACCAGAACGATCAAGGCCCCGGTTGACCAGCTTTCCCTCTTGCAGTCACGACTTGCCGAGCTGCTAACCGAGTGCGTTGAAGAGCTGATCAAGAACAATCCCCGTTACTGGGCGGCCAGCCATGGCTTCCGGAAGAGTCGGACGATTGTCTCGAATGCAAATGCCCACCGGAAGAGACGGTACGTCTTCAATGTCGATATCGCCGACTTTTTCGGAACCATAAATTTCGGGCGCGTGAGAGGTTACTTTATCAAGGACAACTCATTCGGCCTTGATCCAGCCGTTGCGACCGTCATCGCGCAAATCGCTTGTCACGAGAACGCACTGCCCCAGGGCAGCCCATGCTCGCCCGTCATATCAAATCTCGTCGCCAACATACTGGATGCGAGGCTCCTGCCTCTTGCAAAGGCATCAGGTTGCACGTTTACGCGCTATGCGGATGACCTTACCTTTTCGACAAACAAAACCATTTTCCCGTCCGAGATTGCAAAGAAGCTTGCAGGCGCGGAATGGGAAGTCGGACAGCAGCTCCAGGACCTCATCGAGAAGTCAGGATACAAGCTCAATACGGCCAAGACGCGTATGTCGCTGCGCCAGTCCCGGCAAACCGTGACCGGTCTTGTCGTGAACGAGAAGCCGAACATTTCGCAAGACTATTATCGGTGTGTCCGGGCGATGTGCCATTCGGTGTTCACGACAGGTTCGTGGTACAGGCCTGTGCAGGCAGCCGGGGCCATGCCGTTGCCAACCGCAAGCCTCAGGCCAGTCGAAGGAATGCTCTCCCATATCTACTTTGTGAAGGCGCGGCGAGACCGCTCGCACAAGATGAACAAGGATGCGGGGTTCATATCGCCGAAGACTCCAACCAGGCTGTACAAGGAGTTTCTGTTCTACAAGCACTTTGTAGCCAGCCCTTCACCGATGATCGTTACGGAAGGTATTTCGGATATCACCTACATCAAATGCGCGATCAGGTCACTGGCTGCGAAGTTTCCGCTCCTTGCCAGTGTCAAGGGGGGCAACGTTACCCCGGAAGTCGCCTTTCTCAATCCTACTGGCACGTCCCGGTCTGTTCTGAACCTTGGACATGGCGCGTCCGGGCAGGGAAACCTTGTCGATCAATATGCGTCCAGCCTGAAGTGCTACCGCCATCTGCCCTTGACCAGCCCAGTAATCATCCTGTGTGATAATGACGATGGTCCCAAAGAGGTTTTCTCAAAGGCACAGAAGAAATCGGGTCTGCCGATTTCGCTGACAACGAGCACTTCATTTTATCATCTGGGACACAATCTGTATCTTGTAAAAGTTCCGGAAGGCGTACCGGCGGCCAAGCGTGACATTGAGGACCTTTTCCCTGCAGTGTGGCTTGGCCAGCTTGTTGACGGCAAGCCCTTTGACAAGAAGAAGCCACATGGCGACCATACGGCCTATGGCAAAGTTATCTTTGCGGAGAAGGTCGTCCGACCAAATGCAGCAAAGATTGATTTCACGGCCTTTGAGGAACTGCTCGAAAGAATTGAGGGCTGCGTGAAGCACTATGCGGCCTCAGTCGCCGCCAAGATCCCGGCAGCACCGGCACCTGCACCCGCTGCAAAAGCAGCGGCTGCGGGACCATAAATCCTAAACTGGCGCATCCGCCCGTTGGCGGATCGGGCTCTCGTGAACCGAGCCTGAAGTCTCGGCCATCCGGCTTCGATCCCTTGCGCGCGAAGGGCATCGGCCAGCCCAAGGGCTGAATTCCTTTTCTCTCAGATCGAAGAGGGGGCCTGCGTCCCCCCAGCCGTCAAGACCTGAACGCCCCTTGGGGCGCGCGCGGCCTGTATCCCCGTCCTTCCTCCTTTCAGTCGTGCAGGCCGGGTGATCCCCCTCAGGCCGCGCGGGTCTTGACCGCGTCCCCCCGCTCATTGGCGCGGGCCTAGTCCCGTTTGCATGCGCGGGCCATGCAAACAGGAAAGGCAAAACCAAATGAAAGCAGACGTTTACGAGAAAGTCACCAACAGGATCATCGCCGATCTGGAGCAGGGCGAACTGACATGGCTCAAACCATGGAGCAGCGGCAACATGGAAGGGCGGATCATCCGGCCTCTTCGGCACAACTGCCTGCCCTATAGCGGGATTAATGTCCTGATGCTCTGGAGCGCAGCCGTCGAGAGCGGCTATGCCTCCCCGTTCTGGATGACCTTCAAGCAGGCACAGGAACTTGGCGCGCATGTCCGGAAGGGCGAGAGCGGACATCTGGTCGTCTATGCCAACACCATCACCAAGACCGAGGAAGGCGAGAACGGACAAGACGCGGAACGCAAAATCCCCTTCATGAAGGGTTACACCGTTTTCAACGTCGAGCAGATCGAAGGCTTGCCCGAACACTACACCGTCAAGCCGGAGCCCATCATCGACGCCGCCCAGCGGATCGGCCATGCGGAAAGCTTCTTTGCGGCAACCGGTGCCGACATTCGCCACGGCGGGGCCAGTGCCCACTACACCGGCGAAACCGATCATGTGCAGATGCCAGCCTTCGAGGCCTTCCGCAGTCCCGAGGCCTACTATGCCACGCTTGCCCATGAGCTGACCCACTGGACGAAACACCCCAAGCGGCTTGACCGTGATTTCGGTCGCAAGCGCTGGGGCGATGAAGGCTATGCAAAGGAAGAGCTGGTCGCCGAGCTTGGCGCGGCTTTCCTCTGCGCTGATCTTGCCCTGACCCCCGAGCCGGGCACGGATCATGCCGCCTACATCCAGAGCTGGCTCAAGGTCTTGAAGGAAGACAAGCGGGCGATCTTCAGCGCCGCCGCCCATGCGCAGCGCGCCGCCGATTTCCTGCACAGCTTTCAGCAGCAACCCCAGCAGCAGGAAGGAGTCGCCGCGTAAGCGGCGGCTCCGAAGTCTTGATACATTGCGATACCACCATTATCAGGACACAGTTTAATTTGGCAGCATCGCGCCAGCCATAGTAACCTATAGAACATGGGCTTGGCGTGTCGACCGCGTCGCACATGAAATCTTATAGATACCAAAGTAAGTTGAATTCTAAAAATGTACGACGTTGTACGCATTAACATCGACGACGTCACCTTTACTAAAAACTGTTCGGGCGTCAGGGTTATCTCTGAGGTCAATTCTATGTTGTGGCCAGTTTGGCGAAGCAATATCGAAAGAACCGTCTTTGCCAACCGTGTGGAACGTCACTTTAATCTCCATTCCATCAACCACCTCTTTGGAAAACTTCCCAGCAGGTAAACCTACATGGCCAATTCTTTTGCCAGCTTCATTATATATACTCACATCCCTAATTATGGGCTTAGCCACCCTCAGATAGAAGGATTTCAAGCCAGGCTCATCGCATGGATTTATTCTTGCTGTTTTTCCAGCTTCTACTTTAAGGATTCCATTATACGGTCCGAGTTTCTTCATTGCTTTACCCTATTATATATTTTGATTAAGTTTAAATAGCACACAGTAATTAGTTATGCAAAAAAATTCTGGTAACTCAAGTGTGGCTTTGAAAGGAGGGCAAGTGCGTTAATGTTTGCGCGGGATCGGTCTGGCGCGCAGCTCAGCCTGTTTTGAAGTGAAGGACAAAATTTCGCGCCCGCCGGGCGGCGGGCGCGACGAACCAAGGACCGCACTAGAAGCGTGGCCTTGGGGCCGGTGACGGTGGAACCGCGCGAGTGCGCAGGACGGCATCGACGGCTTGCAGGGCGGCGCAGAACTGGCAGCGGTCGCCCTCGGTCAGATGATGACCGCAGGACAGGCCTTCTGTGAGTGCAGCGCGCAGGCGGTGAAGGGCGTGATTGGACAGCCCGTGCAGGGCTGATGCGTTGAAGATTGGGGCCATGATTGCCTCCGTTTTTTTCCGTTTCGGACCCAGACCATCCAGGTCTTGTTGGAAAGGAGGCGAAGGCACATCACGGCACAGGATCGGAACACCCTCTTCGGCGCGCAACGGATGTGAAGCAGGGCAGGTGTTCCTGTCCCTTGGTCCGGCTATCCTGCCAGATGTGCCATAACGATTTAGCCCTATGAAAGACCGGATGTGACGGGGAACCGGGAAAGGCGGGGGCATGGCCACTAGGTGTTAAACGCCGGTCAGCTTTGCCGGGCGTCCCATGAGCCGATCACCCCTTTGACGTTGGAGAAGCGCGTTTCGAATTTGCCTGTTCCTGATCGAACGCGGGTCGCCGTCAATATCCTGCCCGCACCAGTTCGCAAGTGCTCACCCGTGTTGGACATGACCGCGCCCCTGATCCGTCCGATCTTTGGGACAAGCACAACGCGCCACCCCAAACAAAGGAGATCACCATGGCACGCAACACTAAAGAAGAGACCACCACCACCTACGAACCCAAGGCCCCGGACTTTCTGGCTTGGCACGTCACTCAAAAAGGGCCGAAGTCCTTCTGGAACAAAGTCGGAGCCGCCTGGAGGCACAGGGACGGACACGGCTTCACGATCCAGCTTGAAGTGGTTCCGATCAATGGCCGGATTGTGCTGCGTCAGCCCATCGAAGACCCGGCCACACCGGCCATCGAAACGGAGAAGGGCGCGTGAGCGCCCTTCTTACTTCTACACGGAATGGCGGGCACAAGGCCCGCCATGTTCCTGCTTTGTTCTTGACTCAAACACCCTGAGTATGATTTAACGACCTATGTGGCACGCCCCAAATAACGCTATTCCGGCTAGCGAGATCGTCCGGGAACACCTTCGAATTCTCGACGAAGCGGTGCAAGACTGCGAACTCTACGATGTCCGCACCGGCGCAGTTTATGATGCGCTCGACTATCTCGAAGCCCAGTCCAATCGCAGCTGGGGCTTCACAGTTTTTAAGCAAGGACTGGAACACTGGAGTCCAGAGATGTTGCGCGAAGGGCTGCGCCTGATCCGTAAGCACCTCGGAAGGTAACCAAGTACTTAAGTTGCACCTCTAACCTTCAACGAACAGCCCCTGATAACGCAGGTTGAAGAAGAAACGGCGGGCTCGAAAAGCCCGCCGTCCCTATCATTTCAGATCAGGGTTGGAACGACCAGCGTACCATTAGCAACCAGTACATCCGGGTCGGTGGACAGCGAGGTGATGCCCACCAGCCGAACTACATTGTCCCAGGTGTAGTTGCTGCCTGTGCCGTCGCGGTCGACGCCTATTGTGGTGTTTGAGCCCACGGCAATCGACACGAAATGATCAAGATTGTCCGTGCCGGGATTATACCCCGAGAGCAGATCGACAATGTTGATCACGTTGCTCGTGCCGGTGCTCCAGTCCTGCACATAGGCCATATCATTGTCGTTATCGCTTGAGTTCTGGATACGGAACGTGTTTGTGCCCGTCCCGCCATACAGGTAGTCTGCGCCGTCCGCCGCATACAGAAGATCATTCCCGTTCTGGCCATAGAGCGTATCATTGCCCATGTTGCCATTTAGGATGTCATCGCCGCTATAGGAATAGCTGACCCCGGCATCGCCATAGAGCGTATCGCTGCCGTCATCGCCGTTCAGCGTATCGTTGCCTGACCCGCCATAGAGCACATCAGCCTCCGTGCCGCCGTGCATCACGTCAGCGCCCTGACCGCCGTAAAGGTAGTCGTTACCGCCATCGCCATACAGAACATCGGCCCCGGCATAGGCATAGGTGCTTTCATCAATATTGTTGTAGTCGCCATAGATCGCATCGCCCTCCGCGCCGCCATAGGCCGTGTCGTTGCCTTCCAGCCCGAAGATCGCATCGCCGCCAGCCTCCCCGTTGAGCGCGTCGGCTCCGGCATGCCCCCAAAGATAGTCAGCACCTGCTCCCCCGGTGAGGTTGTCGGCACCATCGTTACCGTAGAGGGTGTCGTTCCCGTCACCGCCCGAGATCGTGTCGTCTCCGGCATTGCCCGTGATCGTATCCACACCGGCGTTGCCGTAGAGAGCATTGGCCAAGGCATCTCCGGTCAGGATGTCGTTGTAAGCAGAGCCTGTGATGTTTTCGATGCTGGAAAAGGTGTCTGCTCCGCCGCCGCCGGAATTTACGCCAGATGTAAGGTTGATGGTTACGCTTGACGAAGCTGCGGCATAGGAAACTGTATCGATCCCCAGCCTGCCATTGAAGGTTTCATTGCCTGAAATGCTGGTAAAGAGTTCATCCGTGCCGCTCAGCGTAATCGAGACGCTTGCCGTGGACGAGAATCCGTCATCATCCAACAACTCATACTCAAATGTACCTGCCGAAACTGTAATGTTGCTAAAGGGTGTGACCGCAAGATTGCCATTCTCTGACAGGACGAAAGTGCCAAGGGCAGTGATGGTGCCAGTCTGTGTGGTCACCGTGAGAACGGTTGATTGCCCGTCATAGTCTATACCAGAGCCGTTGCTGATCATGACATTTCCCTGAAGCACGCTGGAGTCCACACCCGTTAGATTGTCATCTTTAGCAATCGGGGCCTCATTCGGGTTTGGAGCAGGATCAGGATCGTGGGTGTACTGGAAGCCGTTCTCGTAAACCCAGGCGAGATCATATGCAATGTCCTGAACCACCACGTATTCAATACCCTCGGCATAAAGGTTTGAGGGAGAGTTAAGACTGAAATCGATACTAAAATACTGATTTGGCCCTAGGTAAATATCCAAATAGTATCTGTCTGGTTCGAATGAAGCATAAAAGAAGGTATCCCACGCAAAGACAGTGTCAGGAAGAACTATGTAATCCAGTCCGCCAGAGTCATTGAGCCATACAGATGTGGCCTCATCAACATCAAATTCATAGATATCGTCGCCGTCCCCGCCATAAAGGTTCTCGAAAAACCCGGTAGAAATTATGTGATCGTTTCCGCTGCCGCCTGAGAGAGCGTTGCTGCCCGCTCCCCCGGAAATCACGTCGTCACCGTCGCCGCCGGTCAGAGTGTCGTCTCCGTCATACCCTTCAATAGCGTAGGCATCTGATCCCAGACCCTCGGCGGACAGGACATCGTCGCCCGAGGTTCCAAGCAGACTTTCACTCGTCAGGCCAGGATAGGTGGGTAGAACCGGAACAGGCGGTGGAGGTGTATAGGGAATAGCAAATGCAAGATTTCCCGCATTCAGTTCTTCATAGGTCGTATTGTTCAACTGGAGCTGATAGTCCGGGAGGTAAAGGGTGAGGTTGCTTCCCAACTGAGACCCACTCATCAGGTCCAAGAAACTTTGATAGTCGGTGTACGGTCCTATTAGCCTGAAATCAAGCGTATCGCGCGTAGGATCGAAGTCGGTAATAATGGTTGTCCCTGAACCCGACGCACCGAGCACGAAAACGTCGCTTCCGTTTCCTCCTGTCAAAGTGTCACTACCATCACCTACAATCAGAACGTCATCGCCATCGCCAGCATCCACGCTGTCATTGCCCGCGCCGCCAGCGATGAAGTCATTACCGCTATGCCCGAAAAGTGAATCCACTCCCGCGCCACCATCAATCCGGTCATCGTCTGCACCGCCGTAGACAGTGTCATTTCCTGCCAGGGCCAGAACGAGGTCGTGACCGTCGCCTCCATTCAGGGTATCGTTTCCAGTGCTGCCCTCAACGGTATCGTTGCCGCCTAGTGCGTTTAGAGCCAATGTTCCGTAACTCTTCAGAATATCGTTCCCCCAGCTTCCTCTTACCTCCGAAACTGTCGGTGCCCCAGAGACATAGTTCCATCCACCTTGATCCAGAAACTCTATGTAGCCGCCACTCTCGAAGCGAAGCTTGCCAAGCCAGCCACCTCCGGTGTCCTCTGTATTTATACTGTCAACAATCAGTTTATTGAGCGCTAGAGACTGGCCATCAATGAAGCTAATGACTGCGCTATCGTAGCCATTTGATACCCAGTTAAATGAGACATTGGTTACGTCTTCATACCGCAGTCCCGCCCAAACATAGACGTTATCAACGCAGTAGGCATTCGCAATGGTATCAACGCCGCCACCGTAAACTATATTTAGAAGAGACGCCGTCGAGGAACTTGGTCCTGCTGACTCAAGGTTATTGACCGTGTCGTCCCCAGCTCCTGTATGCACCGTCATGGTCGCATTATAGGAAACCCCGATGTGGAAATAGTCGTTAAAGTTAGTGCCTCTGTGGCTGATATACCCCCCGAGTTCCTGCGTGACTCCGCCGATCGTGACTTCGTTCTCGAAGTACACGAACGAGCCGATGTCGAACGATCCGCCGGAAGAGGCGGCCGAATAATCCAGAAAGACATCGGTTCTGTCGATGTCAAAGGGAAGCGGCGATGCTGCGGCGATGTCCGGAAGAATCGTAATGCGGTCAGTTTGCGTGTTATTGTAGTCGAAGCTTTCGAAACTGCGCAGGGTGTGCGAGTAAAGCCCGTTTGCTGAATAGAGTGTATAGGTGTCCTGTCCGCTCTTCCGCGCGTCCACAATAATGGTCGGGTAGCTGGAATAGGTTGCAGAGTCGGTCCCGGTGCCGCCGTCGTAAACCATTGAGGCCGTGATCGCGCCGGTCCGTTGCAGCGTGTCATTACCACTCCCAAGGACGACGTTCTCGATGTTCAGCAGCGTGTCGGTGCCCCCGGTGCCGTCGTTGGTCACGGTGTTGCCGCTGATGGTAACCGACCCTGTCACGGCAGCATAGTTCGCCGTGTCGTTCCCAGCCCCGCCGTCTAGCGTGTCGTTGCCACCCCCGCCGATGAGTATGTTGCTATATTCATTGCCAATTAGATGGTCGGCTTGGGCCGTCCCCGTTGCATCCTCAATTCTCGCGCCATGGGCGATAGCCACGTTTCCAGCGTCATAGCTGCCGTTATCCCAGACCACTTTGTCGCCATTAGGGTTGCCGTTCTTGCCAATCGAGGAAAAATACCCCTCGCGCAGATCGATTTGAACACCGTCCAGATACCTGGTGGCATCGATCTTGTCATGATCTCCACCCGCATCCCATATCGTGTAGACAAACGCGTCGGATGCAGCTGCGCCGAATGCCTCCCCGGAACCCATCTTGTAGGTCGTATCGCCGAGGCGCGTCGTGGTGTCAGCTCCGTATATAGCTTGAAGGGCCGCGATGTCGAACAGCTGAAGACCCTGCGCATAAGCTCCCCTACCGTTGCTTTGATCGTAGTGCATATCGGGATGGCGAACGTAAGAAGTGATGCTGTACTTGTCGGAATCGTATACTCCACCCGCCAAACTTGTCCCGACAATGTCGATACCCAAGGCGTGCGCCAATTCTTCATGGATTACAGTCCATGTATACTCTCCTGCAATTATCGCATCAGACGTCCCGCCATCCACTTCCCACAAATTGATGCCAGAGTAGGTCGTAGACGAGTGGTCGACATTGATCCATATATCACCGTGATGGTCACTTGAGTATTCCGGATAGGCTACTGTGAACGCCATACCCGCAGGTTGCGATAGGAATAATGTGTGGTCGCCGGTGAGTTGGCCAATTGTTATGTATCCTGGATTGCCGACTAAATCTTCTTCAAATGTGATCTTGGCAACGTCTGCAAATGATACGCCCCAAGCTGAGCTGTAGGATAGCACGTTGACGAAAGCGTCTTCAACAAAGTCAAGATAATCTCCACTATCCGCAAAGTCAGTTTCCTCTTCCGCACTATCATAGTGTGTTCCGCTTAGGTCGGACGGGTCTTTAAATACTGTGTAGGTAACTACGTAATCTCCGTTTCCATCCTGGTTCAATGTTAATCCGGGAACTGAGCCAATAACTGTGTTGACTGGCTGGCCGCGGAAATTGTAGGCTGCGAACATGGGATCATATATGTTTGTCATTTGTTTTCTATCCGTATCGGGTTGTGCAAAATTTATTGTATGTTGATTCTCGGTTACATGGGATAATGAGCCGGTCGGCTCTGCTCGTTAGCAGTGCCTTCAGGCTTGTCTGACGCCACTAAAATTATTATCTCTGATTTATGTAGAATTTTCTGTAGCAACCAAGCACCCAGCTGAATCGCAAGAGTGGCTACAATAGTAGAAATGTTTATTTTTTTATTGGCCATTATAGCGGTATTCCACTTGAGGAGCTTATCATTATTGGATGTGCATTTTTACTTTGTCTGGATCAAAGATTGTTTTTGAACTTTCGTTTTGCTGGCTTTTATTTGGCCCGCCGCCAAGCATGTAGTAACTCACACTTAAGAGAAGGGCGAATGCCGCAAGTGACGTTACCAACAGTAGGTACTTTTTTTTCTTTTTCATCTTATTTCCTTAATTGAAATTGCCGATACCGGAACTCTTCTTGGGGCCACCCAAAGACATCGCGAATTGTAGAATGTTCTTTAGTTTTCCGGCAAGGTTAAATTTTAGCCGTTACATTCGGATCAAACCAAATCTTGTTTGTTATCTCAACTATGATTTGCATTCAGCGCCTGATTGTTGTTGATAACTCATACTGAGTTATCTCAGCCTAAACCTTGTATGTGTCATTTGGTTTGAGAAATCGTCGGCGATCCGCAATATCACCAGCCCTGTGGATATTTCTTCTGTGGTAGATGTCCTGAATGCATATTCCCGCGACCCTGGCAGGGGCGGCACGGTCTTCAATGGCCTGCCCGCACCACCTCGCCCCTGTCGGGCCGAGCCGTGTTGGCCATGACGCCCGCCCCTCGATCCCCTGCCGTTTTCGGGCGCGTCCATCAGGACGTAACCCCAAGAACGAAAGGACCAACATCATGGGACTGGATATGTACGCGATGATCACCACCGAGGCGCTTCCCGCACCGGTAGACTTCAAGGCCAAGAATGCGCAGGAGCTGCACTACTGGCGCAAGCATCCCAACCTGCACGGCTGGATGCGTGAGCTTTACCAAGCCAAGGGCGGCAAGTCCGAAAGCTTCAACCTCGTGCCGGTGGCCCTGAGCCTCGAAGACCTTGACCGGCTGGAGGACGCTATTCGCAACGGGTCACTCCCGCAAACTGCGGGTTTCTTCTTCGGCGAAACGGACGGTACCGAAAGCCAGGACGATCTGGCCTTCATCGCGAAAGCCCGCGAGGCCATCGCTGCCGGATACACCGTCTACTACGACTCCTGGTGGTAATAAGGATTGGCCGGAAGGGGTTTCCCTTCCGGCCTTTCACATCGGGATTTCATCGTCAGGTTGCGGCCCCGTGGGCGCAACCCTGTCCCGAATCGTGCCGAATTCCTTGTCGGCGAAACGCATCATGGAGGCGTGGTCGTATCGGATCAGAAGTCGGATCGTGTCTTCCATAGTCTCGCCATGGAAGTCGGTCAGCTCGTCGAGCTTGGCCGACAACGCCTTGTCCATGGTCAGCCGGATCGTCTTGGTCATTATCTTCCTCCATCATCACGGGGTGAAGTCCGGTCCATCGAAGCCCTTGTCTTTGGTGCGCGACCGCGTCGGTGTTTTCGCCCCTGATTTGTCGTTGAAGTCCTTCACGCGGGGCAGGTCACTGCGCTTCAGGGCCAGATACTGGCCGATGTCCTTCTCGATCTCGCCGATGTCTTTTGCCCGCTGGTCCCGGAAATGCGTGACAGCCTTTTGCAGCTCTTGCCGCTCCGTCAGCTGCCTTGAAATCAACGCATCCTTCTCCGCTCTGTCTCGCTGCCAGGCTTTCAGCGACTCGACTTCATTCTGAAGCCTGATCTTGGAATACTTGCCCGTGATCCGGTGCCAGATTCCCGAAAAACCCCGAGGCAGGCGCGCAGCCCGTGCCCGCTCTTCCGCCTGCCTCCGGCGATCATGGACTTCGCCGAGGTCCTTCCGTTCCTGACGCTGGCGTTGCACCAGCTGTATCCGTCGGAACTCGACGCTGGGAGACAGCCTTCCATGGGTCGCCTCGACCTCCTTGATGTAGGTCTGGAGTTTTTCGGTCATCCGGGTGGCGATCAGGGCTTTGGTGGCTTCGACGGAAGGGAGCCGTTCCGGCTTGGGGAAGCGCCCGGCCACATCCTTTTCTTTCACCCCGGACCACCGGCCAAGAGGATAGACCTCGCCCCGGTAGTCCACCGCCACCACACCCCGACGGTCCCCACGGGCCAGAAAGAATCCTTTCTCCTCCAATGCTGCCTTCAAGGTGGCGGCATTGTCGCTGGCATGCCAGCAGGCCCGGAACAAGGCCTTGAGCATGCGGGGATCGACCTCGCGCCGCTTGGCCTGTTGCCATTCCTCGCGGCTGAAGTTCAGCGGGTTGCGCAGGGCGTGGTCAATGAAGCCTTTCGGCATGTCCCACTGGTGATGCAGGAACAGTTCCTTGGCCACGTCATTCAGGCGGGTCTTGAACCAGGGGAGGTTCCGGGCTGTCATCGTTTCATGATCGATGCGGGACCAGACGGCATGGGCATGCCGTCGCCCTTCCTTCTCATGGAAGACGATGGCCCGTGGCAGACCCACCAGACCCAGGCGCATCTCGACCATCTCGATGGCCGTCTCGAACGTGGCCACATCGACCGCCACATCTGGCGGCGGGCTAAGGGACAGGGAGAACAGGCATTGCTTGCAGCGTGTGCCCTTGGCGATAGCCTCGGCCTCATGCAGGGCATCGAGAAGCCCCTCACTGGAAAAGCCGCGCAGCTCATGTAGCTCGACATGCTCGTTCTCCTTCAGGTTCAGAAGGTGCCGGGCCAGTTGGGCGGCGTTGCCGCGTTGGGAGCCCTTCAAAATCATGCCTCACCTCCCGCGCTGGCCCCAAGGGCGCGCATCAGCTCGGCGCGGATCAGGGCAACGGCAGCGCAGGCCTCAGTAAGGTCGCGCTCGGTTTCAGGTGTCACGGGCAGCGAGCCGGTGTTCACGGCCTTGGCCAGCTGGTTGAGGTTCTGTGACAGGCGGGAGCCGCCGAGTGCCCCGAGAACCCGGCCCAAGGCCTCGTGATCCTTGACCGGCGTCTTCCCTCGCGTCTTTCGCGGGTTGGCATCCTCACCAAAGAGCCGACCCCGGATGTAAGCACCTAGGCTCATCCCGGAAGCGTCCCGCTCCAGCTTTGCCCGTTCCGCAAACGTCAGGCGCAGGGAGAAAGGGGCAGGTGTGCGGGGTTTGGCTGCCGCTACAGCATTGAAATCATTCTCTCGACGGGACATGGACACACTTCAGATCGTTAAGATCGAAATGTGTCAGCTGGCTTTGCCAGCCCTCCAGTGTATCAATGAGGGTGTTCGAACTTTCTCCCCCAAGGTCCACCAATGGCCAAGCTGACCTGTTCTTCAAAAGTACCAATTTCTCTGGCACGCGCCCATTGATAACGTTTTCTCCCGTCATCGCGATTTGGGATCAGGTTCCGGGTTGGCAGGAAGTTTCAATCGCCCCGACGGTGTAGCAACGAGATCCTCAGACTTGACCCCCGTCGGATCAGCCAACCCGCTCGGTCCGGTTCCGGCGCAACGCGCCGGATGCGGTTGCTGGGCTTGGTGCAGGAACTGCGGAACTGCCCGATACCGACGTTCATCGGCTTTCGAGGACACTTCCGCGCAGCCAACAGAAGCTGACGTTCGGCGGAGTAAAGGCTGACAGGTCTGCGACTACTTGCTTTGCGGATCCCAATGTCGTCTCTTTGGGCCAACGGGTTTGATTTTCACTGGTTGGCCGTGGTCCGGACGTAGTTGGGGATTTCGCGAAGAGTTGGAGCCACCCTTAGACCTTGGAACGAGGTCGTCAACATACCAACCCATGCTGCCGTCCCTGCCGGATGCGGGCTGGCGATCTCGCTATCATATGTGTCCCGCCGGTTGAGGTGGGGTTCTTTGTCATGTACCGTACCAGCTTTCTTTCAAACGGGCTGTGCATGCTTGCTGGCGGACTGCGATATGCACGCCCCACTGGCTTGATTTGCAAACAAGTTAGCGCGACGTGCTCGTTGGGTGAAAGGACAGGTCCGTCCATAGGGGCGTTCCCGTCTGCTGAAAAACCTCGCGACATACCCCCCCGGGGGCCTCTGTTTCAGGGTTGAGCCCACAATGCGGGATCACGAGACGGAAATCGAGCCGGAGGGGCCCAGTTTTCCAATCCCGCGACCGTGACTGAGGCAGTTGTGCCGACCGCATTTCCACCTCATGAAACCACGTCATCCTAGCGGCTACTGCGCCCAATCTGGGGGCCGCTTGTTCAGAAAGGCGGTAATGCCGTGCAGCGCCTCGGGCCCTTCCCAGATATCCGCAAGGCGTCGGATCGTGTCGTCGATGACGTCGGCGTCGATGCGGGGTCCAAGATCGCGGGCCAGCTTCTTGGCAGCGGCTACTGCACCCGGTGCGACTTGTAAGTAGGGGGCGACCTCTGCCTCCACCGACCTGTCGAGGTCGTCTGGCGCAACCGCCCGGGACACGATGCCAAGGCGTTCAGCCTCCACCGCGTCGAACACGCGGGCCGACATGAAGACCCGGCGGGCGTGGCCCTCGCCCATCCGAGCCAGCACATACGGGCCAATCGTGGCAGGAATGATCCCGAGCCGGGTTTCCGAAAAGCAGAACTTCGTCGTGCTGCCGGCCAGCGTCACATCGCAGACGCAGGCGAGGCCGATGCCGCCCCCGAACGCAGCCCCGTGCAGCCGGCCGATCAGGGGCGCGCGGATGGTGTTCAGGGCCTGCAACATTTCGGCGAGTTTGCGCGCCTCGCGCATGCGCTGCGCCCGGTCGACCTCGATTTGCGCCTTCATCCAGTTCAGGTCCGCGCCAGCGCAGAATATGGTCCCCGCTCCCGACAGGACGATGGCTCGGGTCTTACCGTCATGGCCGATGGTCGCCGCCATCTCGGTCAGCTCAGTGATCATCTGCGCCGAGAGGACGTTTCGCTTTTCGGGCATGTTCAGCCTGACATAGACAACGCCGCGCTCATCCATCCTGACGTCGAGGGTTTTCCAGCTCATTCCGGCCTCCGGAGGCTTTGGGCAAATCGGGACATTCCGGCCAGGGCGTCGACATCGATGCCGGTCTCGAAGCCTTGATGGTGCAGCATAGCGACGACCGCCTCTGTCGCGACATTGCCCTGCGCGCCGGGCGCGTAGGGGCATCCGCCTAGGCCGCCCACCGAACTGTCGAAGGTGCGCAGACCAAGATCGAGGCACTGGGCGATGTTGTGCAGGGCCTGCCCTCTGGTATCGTGAAAATGTCCGGCCAACCGGGAGGCGGGCAAATGCGCGAGGACGGCGTCCAGCATCTTTCCGGTCGAAGCGGGGGTGGCCGAGCCAAGCGTGTCACCGAGGCTGACCTGATAGCAGCCAAGGTCGATGAGGGCTTCGGCCACTTGCGCCACAGCCTGCGGCGCAACGGGCCCATCGAACGGGCAGTCCGTCACGCAGGATACATAGCCCCGAACCGGCAGCATGGCGGTTTTTGCGCCGAGGAGAACCGGGCGGAAGCGTTCAAGGCTTTCGGTAATCGAGCAGTTGATGTTCCTTTGCGAGAACCCTTCGGAGGCCGAGGCGAAGACGGCCACCTCGTCCACCCCGGCTTCAACCGCACGTTCGAAACCCTGCAGGTTTGGCGTCAGCGCGGCGTAGAAAACGCCGGGCCTGCGCTGGATGCCCGCTAGCACTTCCGCTGCATCCGCCATTTGCGGCACCCATTTGGGGCTGACGAAGCTTGCGACCTCGATATGCATGAGACCGCAAGCCGACAGACCGTCGATCAGCCGGATCTTGTCGGCAGTCGCGATCAGTCTTGGCTCGTTCTGCAGTCCGTCACGCGGCCCCACCTCAAAGACTGTGACCCGTTCAGTCATCCTGAGCCTCCAGCCGCAGAAGCAGCATGCCGTCGGTGACCTGATCGCGCTCTGCGACCAGCACCTCGGCGACCACGCCGTCGCGGGGTGCGATCAGAATATGCTCCATCTTCATCGCTTCGAGGACAAGCAGCGCGTCGCCCTTGCAGACCGCAGCACCGTTGACCGTCCGGACCGCAGACACAAGGCCGGGCATTGGTGCAATGATAGTATCGCTGCTGGTCTGCTCTGCTTCCGCGACGGCGAGGTCATCAATCCGGTGGAAATCGTAGCGCAGACCGTCATGAAACACCGAAATCCACCCGGCGCCGGTCACGATTTCCGCCCGCGCACGCAGCCCGTCGATGTCGAAAAGCACGCGGCCTTCGCGGATTTGCGCGATGGTCAGGGTGCAGTCGATGTCGTTTGAAATCACGCGGAAACGCCGCTCGCCAAGATGGAGGATGCGCAGGTGAATCTCTTGCCCGCTGTGCCCGAGTGTGACGAAATCCTCGGCTTCCGACCATGCGCGCCAACCTGTCAGAAGATCCCAAGGGTCGTTCCCCCGGGGATCGTTGAACGAGCCGAGCGCGGCCATGGCGGCCAGAGCCGGGATCGAGGCAGGCATTGCGGGTCTTGCGGTGAGCTGGGCCAGATCGCGACCGATCAGTCCGGTATCGACCTTGCCGGCCGCAAATCCGGGGTGGCGGGCCAGAGCGGTCAGGAACTCCAGATTGGTCGTCGTCCCGGCCACGCGGACCTCGCTTAGGGTGGCGACCAGAAGGTTGAGTGCTGCGGTGCGGCTCGCGCCATGAACGATGACCTTGGCGATCATCGGATCGTACCAGGGGGTAATCGTATCGCCTTCGCGCACGCCGCTGTCCACCCGGACGGCACCGCCCGAAAACGCGACGCCCGGCGGAAATGACAGGTGTTTCAGTGTGCCGGTGGCCGGCAGGAAGCCCTTCGGCACATCCTCGGCGTAAAGGCGGGCCTCGAACGCCCAGCCGTCAATGTGAAGATCTTCCTGCCGAACCGGCAACGGCTCTCCGGCCGCGACGCGAAGCTGGAGTTCGACGAAATCGAGCCCGGTTATGGCTTCGGACACCGGATGTTCCACCTGCAAGCGGGTGTTCATCTCCATGAACCAGAAGCCATCTTCGCGCAATGGGCCGGAACCGTCCACGATGAATTCGACGGTGCCCGCACCACGATAGCCGATGGCCTTTGCCGCATCGACTGCGGCACGGCCCATGGCGGTGCGGACATGCGCGGGCATGCCGGGGGCGGGGGCCTCTTCGATCACCTTCTGATGGCGGCGTTGCAGGCTGCAATCCCGTTCAAAAAGGTGGATCACATTGCCATGGGCGTCGCCGAAGACCTGAATCTCGATATGCCGGGGGTGCGTTACGTATTTCTCGATCAGGCAGGCGGGGTCGCCGAAACTCGACTTCGCCTCGCGCTGCGCGCTTTCAAGGGCGTCGCGGAAACCGCGGGGGTCCTCGACAAGACGCATGCCCTTGCCGCCGCCACCCGCCCGCGCTTTAATGAGGACGGGATAGCCGATGGCCGCCGCCTGCGATGCCAGAAAATCGGGGTCCTGGTTACCTCCGTGATAGCCGGGGACCACGGGGACGCCCGCCTTGGTCATCAGGGTTTTCGCCGCATCCTTCAGACCCATCGCGCGGATGGCGCTGGCGGGCGGCCCGACGAAGATCAGCCCGGCCGTCTCGACCGCCTCGACGAAATCGGGGTTCTCCGACAGGAAGCCATAGCCGGGATGGATCGCTTGCGAGCCGGTGCGCAGTGCGGCGGCGATGATCGCATCACCGCGAAGATAGCTTTCGGACACCGCAGGCCCGCCGATATGGACCGCCTCGCCGGCGAGTGCGACATGTTTGGCACCCGCATCGGCGTCGGAGTAGACCGCGACTGTCCGGGTTCCCATGCGGTGCGCGGTGGCGATGACGCGACAGGCGATCTCTCCACGACTGGCGATCAGGATCTTGGCGAACATCGGCTTCCTCTTACATGCGGAAGACGCCAAAGCGCGTCTCCTCGATGGGTGCGTTCAGGGCTGCGGCCAGCGACAGGGCCAGCACCTGACGGCAGTGGCGCGGGTCGATAATCCCGTCGTCCCAGAGCCGGGCCGAGGCATAAAGCGGATGTGACTGGCGGTCGAACATCTCGATCGTGGGACGCTTGAACTCGGCCTCTTCTTCGGCTGTCCACTGGCCGCCCTTGCGCTCGATCGCATCGCGCCGCACGGTTGCAAGGACGCCTGCCGCTTGTTCGCCGCCCATCACGGAAATCCGGCTGTTTGGCCATGACCACAGGAACCGGGGCGAATAGGCCCTGCCGCACATGCCGTAATTGCCTGCCCCGAAGGAGCCGCCGATAAGAAAGGTGATCTTTGGTACCCGCGTTGTCGCTACTGCCGTCACCAGCTTTGCGCCGTCCTTCGCAATCCCCCGGTTTTCGTAGGCCCGCCCGACCATGAAGCCTGAGATGTTCTGCAGGAATACCAGCGGGATCTTCCGCTGCGAGCATAGTTCGACGAAATGGGTGGCCTTCAGCGATGACTCCGAGAAGATTACCCCGTTGTTGCCGATCAGCCCGACAGGAATTCCCATGACATGGGCAAAGCCGCAGACGATGGTCGCGCCGTAGCGCGGCTTGAATTCGTCAAAGCGCGAGCTGTCAACGATGCGGGCAATGACCTCGCGGATGTCGTAGGGGGTTTTCAGTTCCGGCGGGACAATACCCATGATCTCTTCAGGATCGTAAAGCGGCGCTTCGGGCGATTGCAGGGTGATCTGCGGCCGCTTCTGCCGGTTCAGGTTGGCGACCGCGCGTCGCGCAAGGGCAAGCGCGTGCAGATCGTTGTTGGCCAAGAGGTCGGCCACGCCGGAAAGGCGGGTGTGGACATCGCCGCCGCCCAGATCCTCGGCCGATACGATCTCGCCAGTTGCCGCCTTGACCAGCGGGGGCCCGGCCAGAAAGATCGTGCCCTGATCCTTCACGATGATGGTGACATCCGACATGGCGGGCACATAGGCCCCCCCGGCGGTGCAGGAGCCCATCACCACCGCGATTTGCGGAATGCCCTTGGCCGACATGTTGGCCTGGTTGAAGAAAATGCGGCCGAAGTGGTCGCGGTCGGGGAAGACCTCGTCCTGGTTGGGCAGATTAGCGCCACCTGAATCCACAAGATAGACGCAGGGCAGATGGTTCTGCTCGGCGATCTCCTGGGCGCGCAGGTGCTTTTTCACCGTCATCGGGAAATAGGTGCCGCCCTTCACGGTGGCATCGTTGCAGACGATCATCACCTCCTGGCCTTCGACGCGACCGATCCCGGTGACAAGACCGGCGCAGGGGCTGGCATTGTTATACAGATCATGTGCCGCGAAGACGCCGATTTCGAGAAAGGGCGAGCCGGGGTCGATCAAGCGGGCGATCCTTTCGCGCGGCAACAGCTTGCCCCGGCTGCGGTGCAAGTCGCGCGCCTTGTCGCCGCCCCCGGCTTGGGCAAGGGCGGCGGCGGTGCGAACCGTTTCGAGTGCGGCGAGGTTCGCCTCGCGGTTGGCGCGGAAGGTCTCTGACCGCGAAGAAATGGTCGAGGACAGGATCGTCATGCGCGCACCGCCCCCATCATCTCGCGCCCGATAAGCATGCGGCGGATTTCGGATGTCCCGGCGCCGATCTCCATCAGTTTGGCATCGCGGAAGAGGCGGCTGACGGGGGTTTCGTTCATGAACCCCGCACCACCCATGGCTTGCACGGCCTGATGCGCGACCACCATCGCCTCTTCGGAGGCATAAAGCACGCAGGCGGCGGCGTCCTGCCGCGTCACCTCGCCCCGGTCGCAGGCCCTTGCCACTTCATAGGTATAGGCGCGGGCGGTGTTCAGCTTGGTGTACATGTCGGCGATCTTGCCCTGCATCAGCTGGAAGTTCCCGATGGCCTGACCGAACTGCTTGCGGGAGGCGAGATGGGGCATGATTTCGTCCAGGCAGGCGGCCATGATCCCGGTGCCGATCCCCGAAAGCACCACGCGCTCGTAATCAAGGCCCGACATCAGGACGCGCACCCCCTTGCCTTCGGTGCCGAGCACGTTTTCGAACGGAACCTCGACGTCATCGAAAACCAGTTCGGCCGTGTTTGAACCGCGCATTCCCAGCTTGTCGAAATGCGGGCCGGTCGAGAAGCCCTTCATCTTTCGTTCGACAAGAAAGGCGGTGATGCCCTTCGACCCGGCCTCGGGGTCGGTCTTGGCATAGACCACTAGCGTATCGGCATCGGGCCCATTGGTGATCCAGTACTTGGTGCCGTTCAGAACGTAGTAGCCATTGCGCTTTTCCGCCCGCAGTTTCATCGAGACGACATCCGAACCGGCCCCCGCCTCGGACATCGCCAGCGCGCCGACATGTTCGCCGCTGATCAGGCCGGGAAGGTACTGGCGCTTCTGCGCCTCGGTTCCGTTCAGCTTGATCTGATTGATGCAGAGGTTCGAATGCGCCCCGTAGCTGAGCGAGACCGACGCCGAGGCGCGGGCGATTTCCTCGACCGCAACTACATGCGCAAGATAGCCCATTCCGGCCCCGCCGTATTCTTCCGGGACGGTGATCCCCAGCAGCCCGAGGCTGCCCATCTCGGCCCAAAGCTCGGCGGGAAATTCGTTTTTCTGGTCGATCTCCGCGGCCATCGGCCGGACACGGTCTTGCGCCCAAGCGTGAACCATGTCGCGGAGCGCGTTGACGTCTTCGCTCAGGTCGAACTTCATCGATGCGTTGAACATCTCACTCCCCCTTCATTCCGCGGCGATGGCCATGTTGTCGTTGCCTTCGAGTTTGGCGCGGACTTCTGCCCTCCGGGCCGTCTGCTTTTCGAACGACGCTTCCTTCACCGGACCATAACCCCGGATCTGCCACGGCAGTGTCAGCAATTCGCGAACGAGGGGCAGATTTTCTGCCGCCAGTTTGCTGACGGCCAGCGCCAGATCATCCTCGTAAAGCGCAATTAGCTGCCGTTCCAGCTTGCGGTCGGCGGTATGGCCGAACGGATCGGCCCAGGTTCCGCGCAACACCTTTGCCCGTGCGAGCAGGCGGAACACGGGCAGGATCCACGGTCCGAACTCGCGTTTCTTCGGCCGCCCGTCGGCTGTCTTGCCGGGCAGGATCGGCGGGGCTAGATTGAACGCGATGCGGATGTCGCCTTCGAAGACGTTTGCCAGCGACTGCAGGAACGCTGGTGCGGCATAAAGCCGGGCAACCTCGTACTCGTCCTTGTAGGCGAGGACGCGGGCATAGGTGATCGCGACCTGGCGTTTCAGGTCGTTGTCGCCAACCCGCTCAGGTGCGGCAACTTCGTCGAACTTCGCCAGCCAGTTGCGATAGCGATTGGCCAAGGCCTCGTTCTGATAGGCCCGCAGATGTGCTGCGCGATGCTGCACGATGTCGTCGGTCGGCATCGTCTCCAGATCGGGTCTGGAGGGTGCATTGGCCAATGTCTGAATACGGGCAGGGTCGTGCGCCAGAGCCCGGCCCCAGTTAAACGCGTCGGCATTGGGCGCGACGGATACGCCATTAAGTTTGATCGCCTGCAGGATGGCATCGCGACCAATCGGCACAAAACCGCGCTGCCAAGCATAGCCCAGCATCATCAGATTGGCCCCGATCTCGTCGCCGGTGAGCCGCGCCGCGAGGCTGGAGAAATCGAGGAAATGGTTGGTCGATCTGACCGATCTTGCGACGCTCCGCTCGACAGCCGCCTCCTGGAAGTCGAAATCGCGGTTGCGGATGAAGTCGGAAACCGGGGTGATGCGGGCGTTCAGGACCGCTTCGGTCCGGCCGGGGTCGCAAAGGACGATGCAGTCTTTCGAAGCCGAAACAACGGAATCCGCGCCGAGGAGGAGGTCGGCGCTGCCGGCGGCGATGCGTGGTGCTGCAATCGGACGGTCCGGCCGCGAAATGCGGACGTTGCTCATGACAGCGCCGCCTTTCTGGGCCAGGCCCGCCATATCGAGGATCATCGGTATCTTGCCTTCGACATGTGCTGCCATGCCGAGGATCGCGCTGATGGTCAGCACGCCCGTGCCGCCAACCCCCGCAAGTGCCAGGTTCCAGGCGCGGTCGATCTGTGGCAGGACGGGCTCGGGCAGGGAGGCCACCTCCGGTCCGCCCTCGGCGCGGCGCTTTCTCAGGCTGCCGCCGCGCACCGTCACAAAGGACGGGCAGAAGCCCTTTAGGCAGGAATAGTCCTTGTTGCACATCGACTGGTTGATGCGCCGCTTGCGACCCATCTCGGTCTCTTCCGGCTCGACCGCGATGCAGTTCGACTTCTCGGAGCAGTCGCCGCAGCCCTCGCAGACCTCCGGGTTGATCCAGAGGCGCAGGTCCGGGTCTTCCATGCTGCCCCGCTTGCGCCGCCGCCTTTTCTCGGCAGCACAGGTCTGCTCGAAGACGATGACGGTCACGCCCGGCACCTCGCGAAGGTCCAGCATCACCGCGTCGATGTCGTCACGGTGGCGAATCTGAGTGCCGGGTGCCAGTTCGTCGGCGGTGTAGAGGTCGGGCCGGTCAGACATCAGCACGATGCGGGCCACGCGCTCGTGATACATCTGGTGGGTGATCTGCTGGGGCGTCAGAACCCCGTCCACCGGCTGCCCGCCGGTCATCGCCACGGCATCGTTGAACAGAATCTTGTAGGTGATGTTGGCACCCGCCGCGACCGACTGCCGGATCGCAAGGTGGCCGGAATGGAAGAATGTGCCGTCGCCGAGGTTGACGAAGCGGTGCTGCTCATCGGTGAACCGGCTGATCGCCGTCCACGGCACGCCCTCGGCGCCCATGTGGGTGAAGGTCTCGGTTCGCCGATCCATCCATTGCGCCATGAAATGACAGCCGATCCCGGCCATGGCTTTCGACCCTTCGGGCACCCGGGTCGAGGTGTTGTGCGGGCAGCCCGCGCAGTAATGCGGCAGGCGCACGACGGGCGGGACATGGGTGGTGCCCCGCGCTTCGGCCGCATGAAGATGCTCGGCCCGGCGGCGAAGATGGTCCGCCAGCCCCTCGGGCAGAGCGAGACGCAAAAGGCGTTCGGCGATCGCGTCCGCAACCCGCGCGACGGTCAGCCCCGCCGACAGGCTGAGGAACGGCTTCCCCGTTTCATCGAACTTTCCGACAATGCGTGGCCGCACATCCGCCCGCCAGTTGAACAGCTGTTGCTTGATCTGGTTCTCGATGATCTCGCGCCGTTCCTCGACGATCAGCACCTCTTCCAGCCCTCGCGAAAACGCGCGGATGCCTTCTGGCTCCAGCGGCCAAGGCATCCGGACCTTGTAAAAGCGCAGGCCGATGACCGTCTGTTCCTCGGGGCCGATCCCCAGTTCGGCCAGCGCCTGGCGCACATCCTCGTACGCCTTGCCCGAGGCGACGATGCCAAAGCGGGCGCGGGGAGTGTCGATGATTACTTGATCCACACCGTTGGCCCGGGCAAAGGCGACTGCGGCATAGCCCTTGTGTTCCTGCAGCCGTTCGTCCTGCACCAGAGGCGGATCGGGCCAGCGCAGGTTCAGCCCGCCCGGAGGAAGCTCGAAATCCTGCGGGAGTGTAAACTGCCGCTGTTCTTGAGCAAGATCGACGACGGTCGTGATCTCGACGGTTTCCGAGATGACCTTGAACCCGACCCAGCAGCCGGAATACCGCGACATCGCGATGCCAAGAAGGCCCATTTCCAGAAATTCATGCACCGATGACGGATAAAGCATCGGCATCACGGCCGAGATGAAGGCATGATCCGACTGATGCGGGATCGATGACGACTTGCAGGTGTGGTCGTCGCCCGCGATCGCCAGAACGCCGCCGTGGCGCGAGGTTCCGGCGGCATTGGCGTGCTTGAAGACGTCGCCCGACCGGTCGACCCCCGGCCCCTTGCCATACCAGATGCCTAAGATCCCATCCTTGCGCGCCCCGGGCGACAGGTGCAACTGCTGGCTGCCCCAAACGGCGGTGGCGGCCAGATCCTCGTTCAGGCCGGGCTGAAAGACGACATCATGGCGATCAAGGAACTTCGTCGCCTTGACGAGCTGCTGGTCGTAGCCGCCGAGGGGCGAGCCCCGGTAGCCGGAGATGAAGGTCGCTGTGTTCAGCCCTTCCGCGCGGTCCCGCCGCATCTGCGTCATGGGCAGCCGAACCAGGGCCTGGGTGCCGGTCAGGTAAACCGCGCCACCTTCGGCCGTGTACTTGTCGTCAAGCGTGATGGCCATCCGCGTCTCCTTCCCAGATTCGCGTATTCTCTGGATGATATCATAGCCGCAGCCGCGAGCAACAAGGTCGCCAATGTTGACCTAATCTCCACGCCCTAGATGCGATGGATCTTCCGATTGGCCGAAATCTGTCATCTATCTGCTTGCGGCCTAGCGCGAGGCTCTGTGCCATGGCAACCGCTAACGAACGGCACTTGGCTGGACCTCCGTCTTGATACGCCTCTGCGAAAGACACGAGCACGCGAGCGGTTATGAAGTACTGAAGCCTGATCGCATGCTGCGCTCCGTAGCAGATGCCGAGGATGTGGTGCAGGTGCCTTCGTGCGTGAGATGAAAGCCAATCGGACCGAAGTGCGCAGAGCCCTGACGTTGCATTTCCGCAAGAACGGCTCGACACTGGTGCGGGCCGCCGCCATCAACGGTCTGCCTGCTTTCATCACGCGGCAGGCCGATGGCAAACCTCAGACGACGACGATCAGAATCGAGGGTGGAAAGATCGCTGCAATCTGTGTGATGCGGACTTCCGACAAGCTCAGGCATCTGCCCTGAGAGCGGATAGTGAGGCAAATGTACGAGGTCTGTGAAGCCCGTTCTACAATTGCGTGGAAATCAGCACAGCATCAGTTGAGATAGAAATCGTCTGACAGATTTGGCCGTACGCAGTCATGCGTAGCGGGTGGGGTTGTCCACCATCAGCCCCCTCGAACAGCTTGGCATGATTGTTTAGGGGGGGCTATGGCTCATGGCAAACCTTGGGGGCCCTGACCTGACCTTGAGCCTGGCCTCAACGCCGCGGCGCAGCTTCTCGGAAGCAGCCGCTGACCAAACCCGTCGGATTTCGACCGACCTACGGCCCACTCCCGGCCCCTTACGGGCGCTCTACATCGTGTCGATACCGTCAAAAGCTGCGGCAAAGCGGTTGATGGGCAGGACCTTGAACCCCCGATCTTCAAGCACGGTTGCTGAAATCACCCTGTCGCATCTGTAGGTCCGCGCGTCGCCACGCAGTTCGTCCCAGGCCACAACGTACCAGATCGGCGTGCTCAGCAGCAGATAGTGTGGCACCATGACCCGATCAGTCAAAGTTCCATCAGTCGCCCGATATGAAATCGACGCGCATTGAAGGTTCAGGAAAGCTTGATTGATCTGCTCCACAACCTCTGGCTTTGGGGCCATCGCCTGTACCAACAAAGCTGCGCCCGCCGGTTTGCCGACCCTGATACGCGCTTTCAGCCCGGCGATCCGGACGGCCATTCCGGGCGAGAACGACGCTATCAGTTTACGCCTGACGCTGGCCAGATTGTCCATCATCACCGGCGATTCCATCTGCTCCGCAATCGCAAGACTGACGAGCAAATCCTCCGCCTCGGCATAGGTCAGCGACAGCCGGCCGACACCCCAGCGTTGCGACAGGCGAAGACCGCCTCCGCGCCCATGGTCCGCCTCAACGGGCAGGCCTTGCCCGCGCAACAGGTCGATATCCCGGCTCAGGGTGCGGACACTGACCCCCATCTCCATTACCAGTCCGCGCACCGTCAGATGTTCGCCTGACTTCAGGTGAGCGGTCAAAAGCTCCAGCCGGTTAAGCCGGCTTAGCGTCGATGCGCGATCAATAAAACAAATATGCCACAAAATGGCATATACGTGGACAAGACGTGGCAAGTAACATTCAAGGAAGTGGTCCAATGACCAACACCGTAACCGTTCTTGCCCCGTTCAGGCTTGCTCGCGGGAAAACCGAGCAGGACCGGTTCGCGGCCTCGGATGGCTTTGAGCGTGACAGTGTCAGCCAACAGGTTGGGGTGCTGCGCCGCGAACTCGTGCCCAAAATCGATGGTAGTTACATCGAAATCGTGCAGTTTCGCAGCCGGGAAGACATGGAAAGTGTGATCGAGGCAGAAAATACGTCTTCGGTCTGCCATGCGTTCTTCGCGGTCATGGACATGTCAGCGGGCGATGAGGCCGATGAGCTTTGCGCCTCCATTGCAACTTACCCGCGCGCGCAGGGCCATTGAGAACGCATGCCCGCCACCGCTCGTCGCATTTCCCGCTTGCGATGGCAGGAACCTGTCGGTTCTTAGACGACCCGGGTCGGGGTCGGCAAAGTCCTCTTGATCAGCGCCTTGTGCCCGGACGGCGTGTTCTGAAACCGGCGACACTCGCCGCCGGGCAGCCGATGCGCATCAATATGGTCTTTCAGAATGCGATGCTCATCGTAATCCCTGTCATCTTTTCCGAGCCTCTGCTTGCCATCCCGGGCCTTCGGCGGGGAAACGATCCCCCGGCTCGTATCCTGATCCGCCTCATCTCCTCGCATCCGTACAGGCTTGCGAGGAAAGTTGGGGGCGATCTTACCCTAACCCGGTCCGTCAGACGGCCGGCATGGTCCCGATCCACCCGTTGTCGCCGTAAGGCGGCGGCAACCCCTTCCCCGCAGTTTTGTATTCGTCCGGTCGCCAATTAAGTCATGAGACAAGCCTTCCCGACAATAGCGGATACCGGTATTGTCAAAAGATAATTTAGAATCAAATGGTTAGATCGGTGTGACGATACTCTGATCGTCAGACAGACTCTGCGACACGACCACGGTATACTCATGTTCCACCAATCCTATGGCATCCGGGTTCGTTTCAGCGGTTCAGAAAACCACGCACGACGCCTTCGAATTCGCGGGGTTTCTCGGCGTGGAGCCAGTGGCCGGCACCGGCGATGCTTGAGAAGGTGGCGTTGGGGAATTGGGTGCGGATCGCTGCGTGATCGGCGGGGCGGACGTAGGTGCTGTCGGCACCTGTCAGAAACAGCGCGGGGCCATGAAAGGTGCCGGGGGTGTTTGGCCAGCCGACGATGCTGGGCATTTCTGCTGCAAGCACCGAAAGGTTCAGCCGCCAGCCCGGCGGGGTGGGGTGCAGGTCCAGCGATTGCAGGAAGAAGGCGCGCAGGGCGGGGTCTGGAATGGTTTTGGCAAGGCGTTGATCGGCCTCGGTGCGAGAGGTCAGGCCTGTCAGATCAAGTCCCTGCATTGCCCTGACGTTTTGCGACTGGTCATGAACATAGGTGAGCGGCGCAATGTCGGCGACCACCAGTTTGCGGATCAGCGCACCTTGCGTCAGGGCAAGAACCATCGCCGCTTTGCCGCCCATGGAATGGCCGATCACATCGGCCTTGCCGCCGTGGGCCACAATAACCTCTGCCAGATCATTGGCCATTTCGGGGTAGGTCTGGCTGGCAAAGCGCGGGCTGTCGCCGTGGTTGCGCATATCAACCGCGAGAACATCCCGGGTATCAGCCAGTCGCCGCGACAGGGCACCCCAGTTGCGGGCAGACCCGAACAGGCCGTGGGCGATCAGCAAAGGTGGCGCGTCTTGCGGCGTGGAGGCGGGAAAGATCGAATAATTCAGCATGAGGTCAACCTAGTTGATCCGGCGGAACCCGACCAGAGGTGTTGTCAGCCGGGGATCGGAGCGGGTAAGATGCGCGCTACAAGACATGAGGGTTTGATGAGCGCCGTTACAATACAACAAATGGCAGATCGCATTGCCGATCTGATGGAAGAGCGGCTGAACGTCCGGGGCAAGGGGCTGACCGAAAAGGTACGCAAGGCCGGGCGGTTGCTGCCGCGCAGGGTGCGGTTGGCTGCCGAGCGACTTTCTGATGCCGCCGAACGGTCGAAGAACCCCAAATTGCTACTGCAGATTGATGAGGCGGTGGTGGCTGCGTCGTATGATGTGTGTTCGAAGCATCTGGTGAAGATTGATGCCGGCAGCCGCCGGATGGGCATGGTTCTGGGCATGGCCGGTTCGGTTGCGGGCTTGCTGTTGGCGGTGATGGTGTTGGCGGCGGTTGTGCTGTACTGGCGCGGCTATCTTTGACCATTGGGCAGGGCGCGGCGGCCGCTTCAGTTTGCCGCCCCTTGTTCCAGAAGTTTGGGCATCTCCCTCATATCCAACTCATTTTCGTCGGCGAGGAGGACAGACTCGACGTTGTTATCCGAGCCGGAAAGCTGGTCTTGTAGCCTGATCGTGCCTTCGCTGGTCGTAAGCAGAAGATCGTTGCCCTCTTTGGTCAGGCCGATGTCATTAAATTTGTAACGACTAAGATTTAGCGTGTCGCGGCCGGAGTTAGGCGGAGTTGAAAGAATGGTCAGATTGCCAAACGAATAGATCACCCGATCATTCCCGCCAGCAGGGGCAACAGTATCGGGGCCGGCACCGGGCACGAACACTTCGTCTGTGCTATCGCCGATCATTGCGTCAGGGCCCGCCGTGCCATGCTTTTGCTGTGCTGTACCCGCTGCCCAAATCGATCTGACCACGCCGCGCAAAACGACTGCGCCATCGGTGTTGTCTTCGCCAAAACGCAGCACCATGCTTACGCCTTCACCGCTTCGTGCATCGGCGATTGTCAGGTTGGGTGGAAGGGCATCGCCACCTAACGGTTGGCCGTCAACGACCAGAGCGTCGCATGCAGCATCAAACCCGGTAACTTTTAGAGGCGTTGAATTGCTGCTTTGAAGGATACTGGCGGAGCCGGCATAGATATAGCTGCCCCCGCGCGGCATCCGTGGGTCGTCGGGCGGCAGATTGTTCATATCAATGATTATTTTGCCGTCACTACGGGGCGCGTTGCCTTGGTCAGTGTTTTGAAATTCCCAGATCGGTGACCCACATGCCCATATCTCGGATTTGACGTCAGCAGGCCGCAGCCACAGCCAAGCGGCTGCAGCTGCTGCGGCACTTCCCAACAACAGCGCCGCCCCGCGTCTGTCCAATATTTACAGCCCCGGATAAATCGGGAACCGGGCACACAGCGCGGCGACCTTGGTGCGCACGGCGGCCTCAACATGGGCGTTGCCGTCTTCGCCGTTCGCAGCCAGACCGTCGACGACTTCGACGATCCAATCGCCGATCTGGCGGAATTCAGGTTCACCAAAACCGCGGGTGGTGCCTGCGGGGGTGCCAAGGCGGACGCCCGAGGTGATGGTGGGCTTTTCGGTATCGAATGGAATGCCGTTCTTGTTGCATGTGATATGGGCGCGACCCAGCGCCTTTTC
Organism: Pseudorhodobacter sp.; assembly: GCA_031406155.1. Classification (GTDB taxonomy): domain Bacteria; phylum Pseudomonadota; class Alphaproteobacteria; order Rhodobacterales; family Rhodobacteraceae; genus JACMNW01. The sequence goes on along the minus strand of JANOGW010000056.1, from coordinate 127,166 downwards.
GGTCGCATTCCCTTTTACACCTTTGGGGCGCAGATCGACCAGCATCAAGTGGCTGTCGGTGCCGCCGGTGACAATATCAAGGCCGCCTTTCATCAACTGAGCAGCAAGGGCTTGAGCGTTCTTGATGACCTGCGCTTGATAGGTTTTAAACTCGGGACGCAAGGCCTCGCCGAATGCCACAGCTTTGGCTGCGATGACATGCATCAGAGGGCCGCCCTGAATGCCGGGGAAGATGGCCGAGTTGAACTTTTTGGCCAGCGCCTCGTCATTGGTCAGGATCATGCCGCCGCGTGGGCCGCGCAGGGTCTTGTGGGTGGTGGTGGTGGCTGCATGGGCGTGCGGGAAGGGCGAGGGGTAAAGGCCCGCCGCGACGAGGCCCGCGAAATGCGCCATGTCGACCAGCAGGTAGGCGCCGACTGAGTCCGCGATGGCGCGCATGCGGGGGAAATCGATGATGCGGGGAATTGCAGAGCCGCCCGCAATGATCATCTTGGGCTGATGTTCGGTGGCAAGGCGTTGCACTTCGTCATAATCCAGCAGTAGATCCTGGCGGCGCACCCCGTACTGAATGGCATTGAACCATTTGCCGGATTGGTTCGGCGCAGCCCCGTGTGTCAGGTGGCCTCCCGCATCAAGGCTCATCCCCAGAATGGTGTCGCCGGGTTTGATCAGCGCCTGAAACACGCCTTGGTTGGCTTGGCTGCCAGAATTCGGCTGCACGTTGGCGAAGGCCACGCCGAACAATTCGCAGGCGCGCGCGATGGCCAGATTTTCAGCAACATCGACATACTCACATCCGCCGTAGTACCGCTTGCCCGGATAGCCTTCGGCATATTTGTTGGTCAGTACGGAACCTTGAGCTTCCATCACGGCGCGGGACACGATGTTTTCTGATGCGATCAGTTCGATCTCATCACGCTGGCGACCCAGTTCCTTGGTCATGGCGCCGTAAAGTTCGGGGTCGCGGGACGACAGGGGTTCTGAAAAGAAACCAGTATCGCGGTGTGGGGCGTTCATCGGCGTCTCCTCTGACGATCGGCGGGGCTGACGAGATATCTAGTGCATGGGGTGCGATCCGGAAAGGCAAGAAAACGACTTGCGGAACGCATTTGGCGAAATGATCTATCGATCCGGGCGGCGGCAGGGGTTGAGTTTGCGCGGACTGGCAGCCAAGACTGTGACCAAGCAAAACAGGGGGCGAGCCAATGGCCAATCACACCATCGCCTTCAAGGCAAGTCCAGTGCCGGCAGCACAAGAGGCATTGGCGGCGCTGACGAAGATCTATGGCCAATGCCCGATCAAGCGCGCGCGCTGGGTGGTGGCTTTGGGCGGCGATGGCTTCATGCTGCAGACCCTGCATGCGACACAGCCGCTGGGCTTGCCGGTCTATGGCATGAATTGTGGCACCATCGGTTTTCTGATGAATGACTTCGCAACCGACGGGCTGGTGGACCGTCTGGCACAAGCCGAGGAAGCGGTAATCAACCCGCTGGCGATGCGGGCCATTATGGTGTCGGGCAAGGTGGTGGAGGCGCTGGCGATTAACGAGGTCTCGTTGCTGCGCGCCGGGCCGCAGGCAGCCAAGTTGCAGATCAGCATCGATGGCAAGGTGCGGCTGGCCGAACTTGTCTGCGACGGCGCATTGGTGGCGACACCTGCGGGGTCGACGGCATACAACTATTCCGCGCACGGGCCGATCTTGCCGATCCGGTCGGACGTGCTGGCGCTGACTGCGATGGCGGCATTCCGGCCACGCCGCTGGCGGGGGGCGCTGCTGCCAAAGACGGCAGTCGTGCGGTTTGACGTGCTGGACCCGCAAAAGCGCCCCGTGATGGCGGATGCCGATGGCCGGTCGGTGCGCGACGTGATGTCGGTCGAGATCCGGTCCGAGCCGGGCGTGGCACACCGGATTTTGTTCGATCCGGGGCACGGGCTGGAAGAGCGGTTGATCGGCGAGCAGTTCGAGTAGGTCTTGTCGGATCATCCTCGGCGTCACTAGGGCCGGGCAGCCTGATCACATGCATATGTTTGGCGGGATGCCGGCTTTGCGGACAAAGCGGTCGTCCGCATCCGCATCAGCTACTTCCTTCGAGCCAATGTCAGCATCGCAGCCTCGAATGCCTCCGGGGCTTCTTGCGGGAGGTTGTGACCCGTTCCGTCAATGATTCTGCGATCGTAGAACCCGGTGAAATGCGGGCGGTCCAGGTCTTCGATCAATGGTGGGTCGACGCCGTCATCTCGTCCTTGAAGCACGATGCATGGAACGGCAATGTCAGGCTGGGCGGCAAGACGGGTCTCTATCGCGTCATAGGCTGGATCACCAGCAACGCCACCAAAGCGATGCCAGTAGGAATGCAGTACGATCTCCACGAAGTCCGGGTTATCGAACGATACCGCCGTTGCGGCCCAGATCGCGTCATCGAACTTCCAGCTCGGCGACCAGAGCGACCAGATGTGACGGCACAAGTCGTGCCGGTTCCGCGTCAGCCCTGCCCGCCCCCGTTCGGTGTGGAAGTAGTACATGTACCAGAAGCGAGCCTCAACTGCCGCAGGCGCAGGCCGCCATGCATTTGCAATGTCTTGGATGTTGTAGCCTGTGCCACAACTCACAAGGCCACGCACCCGCTCAGGCCAGAGCGCCGAGACGATACAGGCCGCAAGTCCGCCCCAGTCGTACCCGCCTAGGTAGGCAGTATTGATGGCAAGTGCGTCCATGAAAGCCATAAGATCAGCGCCGAGTGCGGCTTGCTGACCGGAGCGCATTGTGTCGGGTGAGATGAACCGGGTCGGGCCGTAGCCGCGCAGATAGGGGACGAGGCAGCGAAATCCTTGCCCGGCAAGGTTGTGGGACACGACCTCATAGGCGCGGGCGTCATAGGGAAAGCCATGAAGTAGGATGATCGGATCACCAGTTTCCGGCCCAATTTCATAATAGTAGATCTCGAGACAGCCCACTTTGATCGACTTCATCCGACCTTCCCCCACCTCGCCTCGTTTTTCTAACTCTAGGTCAAGGGGTCGAACGACAGCAATGGGCTCGGAGATGCCATTGAAAAAACAGCACCGGAAGGATCCCCGCTGCTCAGCCCTTTGCCCAGCCTTCGATTTTGCGGTACAGCGTGGAGGGCGAGATATCGAGCACCCTAGCCGCCTTGGGCACGGATCCGCCATGGCGGGCCAGAGTTGCCTCGATGACGGTTTGTTCGATCTCCGCCATCGTTTTGCCGATCAGGCCATCAAGACCGGGCTCTGCCGAAGCGTGGTTGAGTGTGCCCGGCCCCGCAGGCATGACGTCGCCTTTCGCAAGGTCACCCGGCAGCATCTGTCTGGTGACAATGCCGCCCTCGTTCAGCACCACCACATTGCGGATGACATTCAGCAACTGGCGCACGTTCCCGGGCCAAGGCAGGCGGCGGAACAGGGCGCGCACATCGTGGGCGATGCCGTCGAAATGCCGGCCCTCTTCCTCGGCAAAGCGGGCGAGGGCGGCCTCTGCAATCTCGATCACATCGTCGCCGCGTTCGCGCAGGGGCGGCATGTGGATCGGGACAACGTAAAGGCGGTAATACAGATCTTCGCGAAACTGGCCGCGCCGGACCGCGTCAAGCGGATCGACGTTGGTGGCACACACGATCCGCACGTTCACCTTGCGGGGCCGGGTCGCACCCACCGGCTGCACGGTGGAGGTTTGCAGGAACCGCAGCAGTTTGGTCTGCAAGGCGGGCGCCATTTCGCAGATTTCATCCAGGAACAATGTGCCGCCATCGGCGGCGGCGGCGGCGCCGGGTTTGTCGGATATGGCCCCGGTGAAAGAGCCCTTCATGTGGCCGAACACCTCGGATTCAAGCAGGTCCTGCGGGATGGCCCCGCAGTTCAGCGCGATGAACGGGCCTGCAGCACGGCTGGATTTGTCATGTACGGCCAGCGCGCAAAGTTCCTTGCCGGTACCACTTTCGCCGGTGATGAATACCGTGGCCATCGACTGGGCAACCGAGCGGATCTTGGCGTGGATACGGTTCATCGGATCGGATGACCCGATGAATGCGCCGGTCGTGCTGGCAACGGGGGGGGGAGGACTTTTCGCGATCGCGACAATGGGCGGATTGCCCATCCTACGCAGGGAATGGTCTCCTGCGGCATTGGTTACAGCCCCAAGAAAGCGTTGTTCATCAAACGGTTTGACCAGAAATTCATGCGCACCGGCGCGCATCGCCTCGACCGCCTTGTTGATTGACCCGTTCGCCGTGATCACGATAATGGCAGTCTCAGGTCGCAGGGCCAGCATGTCTTGCATGACCTCCAGCCCGTCCCGATCCGGCAGCACCAGATCAAGCAGCACCACATCGGGGGCGGTTTCGATGAACTGCGCCATGCCATCGGCCGCAGTGCTCGCCACGCGCACGCCATGGCCCGCCGCCATCAGGACCGATTTGTACACGAGTTGCAGCGACGGCAGATCTTCGATCAGCAGCACATTCGGGCGCGGTGTCTCGATCGATCTGGGGCCGGTGCTCATGCGTCATGTCCCGCCAGTGCCATGCAAATGCAGCAGCACACTGATAAGATCATCGAGACTGGCCATGGTTGTTGATTTCATATCCGTCACCTCCGCCGTGCTTTGCCCATGTGCCAGACCGTTCAGATGCTGTGCCACGCCGTGCAGATCGGTATCGCCAATCGTACCGGCAAGTGCGATCAGAACATGACTATTGGCACGCAGTGCGGCAAAATCGGGGCCTTTCCATGCCTGTTCGAACCCTGATTTCGTGATCTGCAAATCGTTCAACAGCGAAGAAACCAGCGCCGTGGCGTCGCGTTTTGTGCCCAATTGCAGCAGATGACGCAAAGGGGTGATGTCAATTTTACGGACAGCGGCCGCCTGGCGATCAGGAATCAATTCAAACCTCGGAAAAAAAGACGGCAGCAACCGCAGGGTTGTGGATAGCGGACTTGAAGACGTTGCCCAGCAACGATAACGCAGATTGTGACAGAGTCCAGTAGGGCAGGACGAATGATCGTTTGACCGGGCCGTGAGGCTGTCAGTCAGCCAGACAGCTTGCGCGCTCTGCCCGAGCCGTTATTCGTAATGCGCCACTGGCGTGCCCGCCAATGCGGAGATGTTCAGCAGCCCGCGTGCGGTGATCGAGGGTGTCACGATATGGGCGCGGTTACCCATGCCCATCAGGATCGGGCCGACCTCCAGCCCGCCTGCCTTTAGTATCAGCATGTTGCGCGCGGTGCTTGCGGCGTCGGTATAGGCGAAGACAAGCACGTTGGCGGCCCCCTGAAGGCGCGAATTGGGGAATATGCGGGCACGCAATTCCGGGTCCAGTGCTGCGTCGCCGGACATTTCGCCTTCATAATCGAAATCGACGTTTGCGGCATCGAGGATGGCGAGAGCGGCGCGCATCCGGCGGCCAGAGTCTGAGTCAAGGTTGCCGAAATTGGAATGCGAACACAGCGCCACTTTGGGCGTCACGCCAAAGCGGCGGGCGTGACGGGCGGCCCCGATGATGGTTTCGGCGATCTGTTCAGGCGTCGGCACGGCGTGAACCTGAGTGTCGGCCACAAACAGCGGGCCATCTTCGAGGATCATCAGGCTAAGGGCACCAACGGGGTGCAGATCGTTCGTCGCCAGAATTTGGCAGACATAATTCAGGTGCCACAGATACTGACCAAAGCTGCCGCAGATCATACTGTCGGCGTCGCCGCGATGCACGGCAATAGCGGCGATGGCGGTGGAATTTGTACGCATTACGGCGCGGGCGATATCGGGTGTAACACCATGACGTTGCATCACGTCGTGATAGCTGCCCCAGTAATCGCGGTAGCGGTGATCGCTTTCAGGGTTCACGATCTCGAAATCGCGGTCAGGGCGGATCGGCAGGCCGGCGCGTTCGCAGCGCGCAGCAATCACCTCGGGGCGGCCGATCAGGATGGGTTTATCTGTCATTTCTTCGAGCATGGAATTGGCGGCGCGCAGCACCCGTTCATCCTCGCCTTCAGCAAAGATGATGCGACGGTCGGCATTGCGGGCCGCGTCGAACACCGGGCGCATGATGAGGGCGGATTTGAATACCGACCCGTTCAGCTTTTCACGGTAGGCGTCGAGATCGGTGATCGGACGGGTTGCGACGCCGGTTTCCATGGCGGCTTTGGCGACGGCAGAGGCGACGACACCGATCAGGCGTGGATCAAAGGGTTTTGGGATCAGGTAATCCGCGCCAAAGGTCAGCGTTTCGCCACGGTAGGCGGCCGCCGCCTCGGCGCTGGTGGTGGCGCGGGCAAGCGCGGCGATACCATCGATGCAAGCAAGCTGCATGGCATCGTTGATCTGGGTGGCCCCGACATCCAGCGCGCCCCTGAAAATGAACGGAAAACACAGCACGTTATTGACCTGATTTGGAAAATCGCTGCGGCCCGTGGCTATGATGGCATCGGGGCTGACGGCGCGCACGGCGTCGGGCAGAATTTCCGGCATCGGGTTGGCAAGGGCAAAGACGATGGGCCGAGGAGCCATGCGTGCCACCATTTCAGGGGTCAAAACAGCGGGGCCTGACAGGCCGAGGAACAAGTCTGCGCCTGCGATGACGTCGGCAAGCGTGGCGGGCACGTAGCCTTGGGCATAGGCGGTTTTCTGATCTGTCATTTGTGCGGTGCGGCCGTGGTAGACCAGTCCTTCCAGATCACAAAGCCAGACGTTTTCGCGTTTGACGCCCAGTTTCAGCAGCATGTTCAGGCAGGCGATGCCCGCAGCGCCGCCACCGGTGGAGACGATTTTGATCTGGTCAAAGCGTTTGCCAGCGACGTGCAGCGCGTTGGTGGCCGCAGCACCGACCACAATGGCCGTGCCGTGCTGATCATCGTGGAACACCGGAATTTTCATGCGTTTGCGGCAGATAGCCTCCACTATGAAGCAATCGGGGGCTTTGATATCTTCCAGATTGATCGCGCCGAAAGTAGGTTCCAGCGCGCAGACGATTTCCGCCAGTTTGGTGGGATCAGCCTCGTTCAGTTCGATATCAAAGCAGTCGATATTGGCGAATTTCTTGAACAGAACCGCCTTGCCTTCCATGACGGGTTTCGACGCCAATGCGCCGATATTGCCAAGGCCCAGAACGGCGGTGCCATTGGTCACAACACCCACCAGATTACCGCGCGCGGTGTAGCGGCTGGCAGTGGTGGCATCGGCCTTGATCTCAAGACAGGCTTCGGCGACACCGGGGCTGTAGGCAAGGCTAAGGTCTTGACCGTTGGCCAGTGGTTTGGTGGCGCGTATTTCCAGCTTTCCGGGCTTGGGAAATTCGTGATAATCCAGCGCCGCTTGCCGTGCGTTATCGTGCCGAGCCTCATCCATTCCATCCCCCAGGAAAACTAGTTTAGTATTAAACTATATTTTCAGTGCTGCACGTTTGCCTGTTGCAAGCCATGCTGAAAACACCTTTTGGCATATCTTGCAAATCGCGTCTATCGCGGCCACTGTGCAGGCAAAAGGACATGAAAGCTATGGCTGAAACTCGCGCTGAAATTCGGCTTCCGACGCAGAACTTGGCCGCGGACCTGCCGTTTTACACCAAAGTGCTGCAAATGCGGCTGGATACGATTTATCCGGCGGATAACCCCGAGGTGGCGGTTTTGTCGGGGCATGGCCTGCGCATTCGCATTCAAAAGGGCGCGCCGGAGGCACCTGGGATGCTGCGGATTTTGACGGATGACCCGGACGGGTTTGCAGGTGGAGCGCGAAGCTTGATCGCACCAAATGGTACATTGATCGAGATTGACGAACTGAATCCACCGCTAATCTTACCACAAACCGAACATGCCTTTGTCGTACGCAGGTTGGCCGACCAAGCGCCCTGGGTGATTGGCCGGGCGGGCATGCATTACCGCGATTTGGTGCCATCGCGGCTGGGCGGGGCGATCATTGCCAGCCACATCCGCATTCCCGATGGGGGGCCGGTGCCGGATATGGTGCATTTTCACAAGGTCGGCTTCCAGCTGATCTTTTGCATCAAGGGCTGGGTTGATGTGGTCTACGAAGATCAGGGTCCATCAATCCGACTGACGGCGGGCGATTGTTTCATCCAGCCGCCAGAGATCCGGCACCGGGTCTTGCATGCTTCGGACGGGATCGAGGTCATCGAAATTGGCGTGCCTGCCGAACACGTGACCGAGATCGATCATGAGATGGCATTGCCGACTGCGCATCTGCGCCCGGACCGCGAATGGCAAGGCCAACGGTTTGTGCACAATGTCGGGGCAAAGGGTGAATGGCAGCCGCACCGCCTTTCCGGCTGCACCGCACGCGATACCGCGATCAACGCGGGCACCAAGGGCGTGGCGGGGGTGCTGGTTGTGCGGCCATCGGGCGGTCCGGTGAATTGGGCCCGGCATGACGGCGATATCCTGTTCACCTTCGTCATGTCAGGAGCCATGACTTTGGAAGGCGAGGGAAAGGAACCCTACCGGCTGTCGCCCGGCGATGCGTTCGTCATCCCGCCCGGATTGGCCACGCGGTATCTGGACCCGAGCCATGATCTGGAATTGCTGGAAGTGGCCTTGCCGGGGTCGTTTGGCACCACGATTGTTTAATCGCCATTTCGCAAAACACCGAACGCCGGGTTTTGCTGTTTGCGAGTGCGGCTTGCATCCAAATCCGTGCGGCCCCAAACTGCGGCGAAATCCCTTTGCCGGAGCCTGTTCATGTCACTTCTTTCAGCAGCCACCCTTGTGCGGGAAAATGCCTATGCGCCTTATTCGCGGTTCAAGGTCGGGGCGGCAATACGGGCGGCGTCAGGCGCGGTGTATTCCGGCTGCAATGTCGAAAACGTGGCCTATCCGGAAGGCACCTGCGCCGAAGCCGGCGCTATTGCCGCGATGATCGCGGCGGGCGACACGGTGATTGCCGAAGTGCTGGTAATAGCCGATTGCCCCGAACCGGTGCCGCCCTGCGGCGGTTGTCGCCAGAAGATCGCCGAATTTGCGGGCCCTGGGGTCCGCGTGACCCTGTGCACCACCGATGGCACCAGCAAAGTGATGACGGTTTCGGATCTGCTGCCCGGATCATTCAGTGCTGCGCATATGGATCGCACCTGACATGGACGCGCGCGGCATCATTGCCAAGCTGCGGATGGGGGAACACCCGACGGCGCAGGAACTGGCGTGGTTTGCCGACGGTCTGGCCTCGGGTGGGGTCAGCGATGCGCAGGCGGGGGCTTTTGCAATGGCCGTGTGCCTCAAAGGGCTGGGCGAGGCGGGACGCATTGCCCTGACGCGCGCGATGCGTGATACCGGCAAGGTTCTGCATTGGGATATGCCCGGGCCGGTGCTGGACAAGCATTCGACCGGCGGGGTCGGCGATTGCGTATCGCTGTTGCTGGCACCGGCACTTGCCGCCTGCGGGGCCTATGTGCCGATGATTTCGGGGCGGGGACTGGGGCACACCGGGGGCACACTCGACAAGCTGGAAGCTATCCCCGGGTTCCGCACCGGGCTGACCGAGGATCAGTTGCGCAGCCAATTAAAGCAAACGCACTGCGCAATCGTCTCGGCGAGTGCGGAAATTGCGCCCGCTGACCGGCGTCTCTATGCCATTCGCGATGTGACCGGCACGGTTGAAAGCATCGATCTGATCACGGCATCGATCCTGTCGAAAAAACTTGCGGCGGGGCTTGAGGCGCTGGTGCTGGATGTCAAGGTCGGCTCTGGCGCCTTTATGAAAACGATTGGCGAGGCACAGGCCTTGGCGCAGGCTTTGGTCAAGACGGCTCAGGGGGCGGGCTGCATGACGACCGCGCTGATCACCGACATGAGCCAGCCCTTGGCCACGGCGGCGGGCAATGCGTTGGAGGTGATCGAAGTGATGGAAACGCTGACCGGCACGTCGGTGAATGCGGCATTGTGGGATCTGACGGCGGCTTTGGGGGGCGAGGCGCTGGCGCTGGGCGGGCTTGCCGCAGACGCCGACGACGGGGCTGCGCGCATCGAACAGGCACTGGAATCGGGCGAGGCTGCCGAATGGTTTGGCCGGATGGTGACCGCACAGGGCGGCCCTGCGGATTTCGTGGATCGCTGGCCCGACCGGCTGCCGGCCGCGCCTGTGATGCGCGAAGTGCCGAACCCGCATGATGGCTTTGTCAGCATGATCGACGGCGAGGCGATCGGAAAAGCCGTCGTGTATCTGGGTGGCGGGCGTCTGCGGGAAGGCGACAGGATCAACCTTTCGGTTGGATTTTCGGATCTTGCGGGCATCGGCGAAGAGGTCGGCCGCGACGTGCCCTTGGCCATGGTGCATGCCGCGACCGAAGCTGACGCCGAACGCGCCATACGGGCGGTTCAAGCGGCCTACAGATTTTCCGAAACGCTGCCCGATGATCCGCCGCTTGTTCACCAGAGGATAGCATGACCCGCGCCTTTCTGATCGTGATGGATTCGGTTGGCTGCGGCGGCGCGCCGGATGCGGCTGCCTTTGGTGACGAGGGCGCGAATACGCTTGGCCATATTGCGATGGCCTGCGCGCAAGGGGCTGCGGATGAAGGCCGGTCAGGCCCGCTGCACATGCCGAACCTGGATGGATTGGGGCTTGGAGCGGCGATCCGGCTGGCCTCGGGTGATCCAACGCCGGGCTTGTCGGCTGTGCCAACCGGAGGCTGGGGGGCGGCAACCGAAGTGTCGAAGGGCAAGGATACGCCGTCGGGCCATTGGGAAATGGCGGGCGTGCCGGTGCCATGGGACTGGACCTATTTCCCCGACGAAATCCCTGCCTTTCCGCCCGATCTGGTGGAAGAAATCTGCTATGTTGCAGGGGTTCCGAAGATATTGGGCAATTGCCATGCCTCGGGCATTCCGATCATCGAGCGATTGGGGGCTGAACATTTGCGCACCGGCTGGCCGATTGTCTATACATCCGCCGACTCCGTGGTGCAGATTGCGGCACACGAGGAAAGCTTTGGCCTTGGCCGCTTGATCGCGCTCTGTCAGGCATTGGCACCAAAGGTGCATGCGCGCCTTGTGGGCCGGGTGATCGCGCGCCCCTTTACCGGCCATGTCGGTGCCTTTACGCGCACGCCGAACCGGCAGGATTTCGCGATTGAACCGCCGTCGCCGACGTTGTTGGACTGGGTGCAAAAGGCCGGTCGGAAAACCCATGCCATCGGCAAGATCGGCGATATATTTTCCGGGCGTGGGATCGGTCAGTTGCACAAGGGGAAATCCGACATTGATCTTTTCGGGCATTTGCTGCGGCTAGCAGACAGTGCCGAGCCCGGATCCTTGACATTTGCGAACTTTGTCGAGTTTGACAGCCTTTATGGCCACCGCCGGGACGTCGCCGGATATGCCCGCGCGCTGGAATGGTTCGATGAACGCGTGGGGGCGTTTCTGCCGTTGCTGCGCCCGGATGACATCGCCATTTTCACTGCCGATCACGGCAATGATCCGACATGGCGCGGGACTGATCACACCCGGGAAAGGGTGCCGGTATTGGTTGCCGGGGCAGGGTCGGGCGCACTCGGCCTATGCGCCTTCACTGACATTGCGGCCTCTGTTGCCTCGCATCTGGGTGTGCGTGCGCCAGCGACGGGGACCAGCTTTCTATGACCATTGCCCATTTGCCCAAGGTAGAGCTGCATCTGCATCTGGAAGGCGCGGCCCCGCCGGCCTTTATCCGCGGATTGGCGCGCGAAAAGAGCATGGACATCGCTGGGATTTTCGATGCGGCTGGTGAATACAAGTTTGCTGATTTTTGGCAATTCCTGAAAGTCTACGAAGCGGCGACTGAAACACTGAAATCGCCCGAGGATTACCACCGCCTGACCCTTGCAGTGCTGGAGCAAAGTGCTGCCTCAGGCGTGGTCTATTGCGAGACGTTTCTGAGCCCTGATTTCTGTGGCAACCGCGATCTGATCGCGTGGCGCGAGTACCTGCATGCCATTCAGGAAGCGGCCGATCAGGCCGAGAGTCAGATGGGCATCACCCTGCGCGGCGTCATCACCTGCATCCGGCATTTCGGTCCGGACAAGGCGCGCCAGACGGCGAAATGTGCGGCGGAAACCGCTGGCGACTGGATCGTCGGCTTTGGCATTGCGGGGGACGAAAAAGTGTCTGCGCCCAAGGACTTCACCTATGCTTTTGATGTGGCGCGTGAAGCGGGTTTGCGGCTGACCGCGCATGCTGGCGAATGGGGTGGGCCACAGTCGGTGCGGGATGCTTTGACGGCGTTCCGGCCAGAACGGATCGGGCATGGTGTGCGGGCGATTGAAGATCTGGCGCTGGTGGATGAATTGGCCGAGAAAGGCATCGTTCTGGAAGTTTGCCCCGGATCGAATATCGCGTTGGGTCTTTATCCCGACTGGCGCGCGCATCCGATTTCGGATCTGCACCGGCGGGGGGTCAAGGTGACCATTTCCACCGATGACCCGCCGTTCTTTCACACCACGATGGCGAAGGAATACGAGCAGCTAAATGCCGCCTTCGATTGGGATGAGGGCTTCTTTCACGGCATCGCCCGCACATCCCTTGACGCTGCCTTCTGCGACGCCGATACCCGGGCGCGTGTCTTGAAGCTGTTGGAGGCCTGTCCTGCTTGATCATCTGACCATCGTCACGCACCCGCTTGTGCAGCACAAGCTGACGTTGATGCGCAACAAGGACACCTCGACCGCCGGGTTTCGCAGGCTGCTGCGCGAGATCAGTTTGCTGCTGGCCTATGAAGTGACGCGTGAATTGGATATGACGACGACGCGGATCGAAACGCCGCTGGAGCCGATGGATGCGCCGACGCTGGATGGCAAAAAGCTGGCGCTGATTTCCATTCTGCGGGCGGGCAACGGGTTGCTGGACGGCATTTTGGAACTAGTCCCCGCGGCCCGCGTGGGGTTTGTCGGACTGTATCGCGACCCTGAAACGCTGCAACCGGTGCAGTATTACTGCAAGCTGCCGGATCAGCTTGAAGAGCGGATTTCAATTGTGGTGGACCCGATGCTGGCGACAGGCAATTCATCGGTTGCGGCGGTAGATCTGCTGAAGAAAGCCGGTGCCAAGAACATCCGCTTCCTGTGCCTGCTGGCAGCCCCCGAAGGCATTGCCCGGATGAAAGCGGCGCATCCCGATGTGCCTATCGTGACGGCGGCGGTTGACAGCCATCTGAACGATCACGGCTATATCGTGCCCGGCCTTGGCGACGCGGGCGACAGGATGTTTGGCACCAAATAAGGCTGGGGGGGTTTACTCAGCCCGCAAGCTGCAGCATCGTGCTGGCGGATCGGGGTGGGGAATAACTATGCTGACACGGGTCATTGCATTGGCGTTTTCGGTGGCACTATCTGCCACGGGCGGCGCTGTCGCGCAGACGGAAGGCCCGGCAGAACTTCCCGCCGCCGACTATGAAGGCCAAAGCTACATTGACAGCAACGGCTGCATCTTTCTGCGGGCTGGCTATGGTGGCGAGGCGACCTGGGTGCCACGTGTCGGGCAGGATCGAAAGCCGATCTGCGGCCAGACGCCGACGAATGACATTGCAAAACTGTCGGATGTGACCGGCACTGGCGCACAACCCGCCCCCGCCTCCCGCGTCAAGACACGCCGAGTTCGCACTGCCGTGGTGCGCCCGCCGGTGATGATCGGATGTCCGGTTTCGGTTCCCATCGCGCGGCGCTACGCAACCACCGACGGGGGATCCGTGGTAATCTGTACTGCGGCGAATGGCAGCCTGACCGGGGCACGCCCGCCAATTTACCCGAACGGGTCTGGCGTGGGGGCAGCACTGTCGCACAACCGCTACCCCGGTGTCACCATCCCGCTGGCACAGGATAAGGCGACAACGCCCGTCTTGCAGCCCGCCGTCGCGCCCGCGCCCGAGGTGGTTGCAAGCACGCACTATGTGCAGGTCGGGGCCTATGGCGAACCCGCGAATGCGGATCGGGCGGCCGCGCTGCTGGCCCGACTGGGGCTGCCTGTGTCCAAGGGCAATTTCAGCAAGCATGGCAAGGCCTTGCAGGTGATTTACGCTGGACCGTTTGCAGCAGGTACCGACGCGCAAATGGCGTTGAGCGCCGTTCAGAGTCATGGGTTTTCGGATGCGTTCGTCCGTTAGGACTTGGCCGACAAAAGCAGGTGCCGGTTGTGTCAAAAGGCAGACCCTGAATTTCAGCCGGTCATTCCTCGCAGATGGCTTGCAGGCTGACCCATGCCTCATCTTGCATCAGTGCTGGAGCCTTTGCCGTCGCAAAGGGGTCGTTCTGCTGAAGAAAGGTCGCTTCTGGCGCGCTCGGCAATAGTGTCAGGGCGTAGGGCGTGCTTGGAACGCCCGCATCGACAAAGCTGGTCAGAAGGGTGTTGGGGGGCAGGGCCAGCGGCGGCGCATTCAGGACTTTCTCGGCGTAGCCGGTCAGCACGCCGTCGGGCAGATCCCCGGTAGTCAGCAGCCGCACCGTTGCCATCAGCCCAACATGGTGCAGGATCGGGATCAGGGGATCACGGGCCTGCGCGCGTGCCTGTTCCAGCAATGCGGCCCCGGCGGCGGCCTGCGGGCCATTTTGCGCATCAAACAACCCTTGCGACAGCACGATCACATCGCCCGGCAGGTGCACCGCAGGCAATGCGCCGTCACGCACCGCCAGCAAGATCGGGGTATTGGCAGGGCCGAACAGGCGTTCGGACAATTCTGCCAGTGCTTTTTGCCCTAGGGGATGCGCACAGGGCGCGCCGGTCAGGCGGATGACATCGCGCAAGGCCAACTCGCCGATTTCGGCGCGCTTGGCGGCAGGCACGACGGCAGCGGTATGTTCGATCACCGCCCCGGGCAGCCAGAACAGCCCCAGACCCAGCACGGCAAGGGCAAATGCGGCAAACAGCGTGCCCCGCAACCGCCCCGGGCGCGGACGGCGCGTGGCAAGCGTGGCTTGCACCGTTTCAAGTGCTGCGATCATGTCGGGGTCTTCAATCTCCAGGCTTTCGGATTGATCAGCGCCGGGGGAAAAGATCGCCGGGCTGTCGCCGGGATTACGCCGCTCGACCGCGGGCAGCGACCAGTGCGACAGCGCCAGATCGGTTTTTGGGTCCGACAGGATCAGCGAAGCCTCGCCAAAACTGACCACGACATTGCGCCGTTGATCGTGCGGCGCATCGCGCCACAGACCGGGGCTTTCCAGCTTGAGATATTTTTTGAGAGCGGTCATAAATGGATCTGGCCTGACTTTGGCGCGACGTTAACCGAGCCGAGCCGCGGCCACAATCACCACGACGACGCGACGGAAAGATGGCTGCGATCCGCGCGGCGGTCTGACCCCGGCGTGTGTCGGTATTCGGCGCGCGGTGTCGCCGCACTCGGGGTTTACAGGCAAGATGCTTTGAAGAAGGACGCAGCAATAATGCCAACCCAAGACCGCACTTTGGCCGCCGCTGGGGCGATCTTGATCTATGCGCTGCTGGTGACCTATGCCGATAATTATGTCCGCGTCATCGCGGCCGAGACGGGGTTATGGCAGTTTCATGCGACGCGGTCGGTGTTTGCACTTGCGATGATCGCGGCCCTGATCAAGCCGATGGGTTTGCGCCTGCGACCGGTCGCACTGCGTGCGGTTGCGGCGCGCAGTGCGATCCACGGTTTCGCGATGCTGATCTACTTTGGCAGCCTTGCGTTTCTGCCCGTGGCGCAGGTGGCAGCCGGGCTGTTCACGGCGCCGATTTTCGTGCTTTTGATTGCGCGTTTTGCCTATGGGCACCCGATCGGGCCGGTGCGGATTGCCGCCGTGGCAATCGGCTTTGTCGGTGTGGTTCTGGTGCTTGGGCCGTCAGTCATCGAAGACGCATCGCCGGCAGCGCTACTGCCGGTTTTGGCAGGCGCGCTGTATGCCATCGGCAATATCGCGACCCGTGAATGGTGTTCCAAGGAAAGCGCCGAGACGTTGCTTGCGGGGTTCTTTGTAGCCTTGGGGCTGCTTGGGGTTGTTGGAATGGGAATCCTTGCCTTGCTGCCATTGACCGTGCCAGAGGGGCCTGACGGGTTTATCCAGCGGGGTTGGGTCTGGCCGTCGTCTGCATTTTTGTTCTGGGTGTTGGTGCAGGCGACGGTGTCGGTGATCGGGGTGGGACTGATGATCAAGGCCTATCAGATCGCCGAGGCCAGCCGGGTTTCGGTGTTCGAATATGTGTTGCTGCCCGCTGCCGCCCTTTGGGGGTGGCTGATCTGGTCAGAGGTGCCAAGCGCGCAGGCTGTCCTTGGGATGGGCCTGATCGCGGCGGCGGGGATCATGATCGCGCTCCGGGCGCGTCAGGCGGCCGCGGTGCGACCTTCCACGGCGTCGCGCCAATGACGACGGCAGAGCGAGGTATAGGTCTCATTGCCCCCGATCTGCACCTGCTCGCCGTCTTGCAAGGCACGCCCATCCGGCCCTTTGCGCACCACCATAGTGGCTTTCTTGCCGCAAAAACAGATGGTTCTGACTTCGCGCATCTCATCCGCCCAAGCCAGAAGTGCGGCCGATCCGGGAAACAGCTCGCCCCGGAAATCGACACGAAGACCGTAGCACATGATCGGCACACCCAGATCATCGACGGCACATGCCAGCTGCCAGACCTGCGCTTTCGACAAGAATTGCGCCTCGTCAATGAACACACAGGCGATTGTGCCAAGGGTAAGGCGGGTGGCCAGTTTGGCGAAAAGATCGGTGTCGGGGGCGAAGGTGTCAGCAGGCTCGCCAATGCCGATGCGGCTTGCGATGCGACCATCGCCGGCGCGACCGTCAAACTGTGCAGTGATCAGGTAGGTCGCCATGCCACTTTCGCGGTAATTGTGCGACGCCTGCAAAAGCGAGGTCGATTTGCCCGCATTCATGGTCGAATAGTGGAAGTACAGTTTTGCCATGGCGGCAGATAGCAGTGCAATATCGAGGCTGGCAAGGGCGGTTCGGCAACGTTTGGGCACTCGTTGGCGGGACGTCAACTTCGCGGCCGGACTGGCACCAGATGCAAAAGACTCGCAGAGGCCAGCCCCCGGCCTCTGCGTAAATCTTTACAAACCTCGAATCTGACAGCCCGCCGCACGGCAAAGGAAAACGACTAAAGCCATCCCAGTCGGGATCGGTGCGCGGCGGACTTCCAACCAAGTCGGTGCTGGGGACACCGACGACTCGTTACGGTCCCGGTTGCCCGGAACTGGATTATGAATGACAAACTCAAAAGCAAACATTAATGGGAAAAGACATTCAGATTTCCCCCATGTCGGGGGGGGCGTACCAAGGACTGCACGATGAGCGTTGAAGGCTATCTGAAGAAGCACACCGAGGCGCTGGTTAAGGACGTGGGGATCGAGACGGCATGTACGCTGACCGGTAAATCCAAGGCGACACTGGGGCGGTATTATTCGGATGCGGATGAACATGCCGATCGCTTCATGCCGATTGACGTCGTGGCGGCACTAGAGGCGGCGGCACGGTTTCCGCATGTAACATCGGCTCTTGCAGACCTGCGCGGCATTACGATGTCTTACGATACCGAACGGCGCAACGCAGTATCAACCGACGTCAACGACGATGTTGTGGCGCTGTCCCAGCGATTTGCCCAATTGATGGCGGAATATGCCGCGGCGATTGGGGATGGCGTGATTTCAATCAACGAGGCAAAGCGGCTGCTGCGCGAAACCCTTGCGATTCAACAGGTTCTCTTGGAAATGAAGTTGAACCTCGAAGAAGAGGCGCATTAGCTAATTGCTTTTCAGCGTAGTAGTTGACGGCCCGCACGTTATCGCGCGGGCCGTCTTGTATTAGACGGTGGCCGATTTCGGGCGGCTCTGCCCGGAATGGCGCACCGACTTGCGCGGAGCATTCTGGCCACCTTCGGGCCGGTTAGCCGGCTTGGCGGCAAAGCGGCTTTGCCCCGGTTGACCGACCGGTTTTGGCCCGGCCTTCTGGCCCTGACGCTGTTGCCCGCCTTTGGGTTGCTGGCGCCCGCCGCGGTTCTGGTTCGATTTGGCCGCCGCCGACAACGCCTCGCCGGCCCACGGCGCGCCACCGATGACCGGAAGCGGCGTTTTCAGCATCTTTTCAATCGCCTTGAATTCATCCATTTCCGCGGGTGCGCAGAACGCAATCGCCTTGCCTTCAGCGCCGGCACGCGCGGTGCGCCCGATCCGGTGCACATAGTTTTCGGGCACATTCGGCATGTCATAGTTGTATACATGCCGCACGCCCGGAATGTCGATGCCGCGCGCTGCAACGTCGGTTGCCACCAGCACAGCAAGTTTCGCTTCGCGGAAATCGGTCAGTGTGCGGTCACGTTGGTTCTGGCTTTTGTTGCCGTGGATGGAGCCTGCACTAAACCCCCAGGAAACCAGCAGTTTCATCAGTTTTTCAGAGCCATGCTTGGTGCGCCCGAACACCAGCGCCTGTTCGCCCGGATGGGATTTAAGATAGCCTTCCAGCAACTTGGCCTTGTCGCCTTGCGGGATGAAATGCACCGCTTGCGTGATCTTTTCGACTGGCTTGCCGGGGGGGGCGACCTGCACCTTCACCGCATTTCGCAGATAGGTATCCGCCAGATCCTCGATCAGTTTCGGCATCGTGGCGGAAAACAGAAGTGTCTGCCTTTTCAGCGGGATGTGCTTGGCGATCTTTTTCAGGGCATGGATGAACCCCATGTCGAGCATCTGATCAGCCTCGTCCAGCACCAGATAGCCGCAGTGTTCCAGGTTGACCGCGTTGCGTTCCAGCAAATCGATCAGGCGACCGGGCGTTGCCACCAGTACATCGGTGCCTTTGGCCAGGCGTTCGGTCTGGCGGAAAATCGACTGGCCACCGGTCACGACATGCACTTTGCAGGCGGTACCTTTGGTGAAAACCTCTAGGTTTACAGCGATTTGCGCGACGAGTTCGCGCGTCGGGGCCAAAATCAGCGCACGCACATTGCGTGGGCCCGGCGGATGGCCGATATCCAGTAGGCGGTGAAGCAACGGCAAGCCGAAGGCGGCGGTTTTGCCGGTGCCGGTTTGTGCCAGACCCATCAGATCGCGCCCCGCCATGATATGCGGGATCGCCTGCACCTGAATTGGTGTTGGCGTGGTAATGGTGGTTTTAGCCAATGTTGCCAGTATCTTGGGCGAAAGGCCCAGGTCTGCAAAAGTCGTCATCAATGTCTTTCCGGCGGCCACATGCCGCCTGTCCGGGGCCGCTGTTGCGGGGCCCGGCAGTGGGAAGCGCCGCCCTCTCGCATCCGGCGCTTGCCGGGTACCGTTGGAGGCGCGGAACCCCTGCGTGCGGTGGGAACCAGTGTCGGGGCCTTTCACATGCTCACGCGGCACGGGCTCTCCGATAGGGGCCAAATGGGGTATCTGGCGCGATATGTCAAGCATGCACTGTCTGCGTACCCCGCGTGCAGATGGATTGATGCGCTGGATTCTAGCGAAGTTGTCGCCATTCGGTCGCGAAAGGCTGGCCGCGATGGGCGTGATCACGGTGACGCCAAAGCAGCGCAAGATACAGCGGCGCAGTTCAGTTTTGCGATAATGTGTGCGGGGCAAACAACACCCTAACGATCGAATAGCATTTAGCGATTATAGCCTCGGTAAAGGTCGGAAGGGTCGATGCCTTTTGTTGCAGGCGCGCGCATCCGGATGCCACGAGGACCGGGCACTGCCGTCCTGCGCACTGTGATAGCGTTCGCGCCAAGGCGGCGGGCGGGCGGGGTGCACCCGCGTGCCCTACCCAACTCCACAGCGCGTGCTACCTGAAACTTAAAGGAGCCCGCCGTATGCAAATTCTGATCCTCTACGCCTCGACTGCCGTCATCTTCCTTGTGCTTGATGCGCTGATGCTGACCCTGCACATGCGCCCGTTGTTCGAACGGTTTCTTGGCGACCAGCTGCTCGCTGATATCCGGCTGGCTCCTGCCGCGCTTTTCTACCTCGCCTATGTTGCGGGGCTGATCTATCTTGTCAGCTATCCTGCGCTGAAGACCGGCTCGGCGATTATTCTGCCTGCCGCCATTATCGGGGCGATGGCCTATGGAACCTATGAATTCACCAGCTACGCCATCATGAAATCGTGGTCGCCGATTCTGGTGGTCACTGATGTGATCTGGGGCACCGTGCTGACCGCAGCTTCGGCTTGGGCCGGGGTAGCCCTGACACGCGCTTTCACGGCCTGAATTGCGCAGCGGCCACGTTGCGCGTATGCACAGGGTACCAGATGCCATCAGACGAGAAACGCCATGATCCTTTACGGAATTTCCACCTGCGACACCTGCAAAAAGGCGATCAAGGTTCTGCAAACGGCGGGCAAGGACGTTGCGTTTCGCGATGTTCGGGCCGATCCGTTGTCTTCCGCTGAGATTGAGGAGATTGTTGCCGAATTTGGCGACCGGGTGATCAACAAGCAATCGACCACCTATCGCGGCTTTGGCGAGTACCTGCGTGTATCGGATCCCGAGGCGCAAATCGCAGCCCAACCCGCCGTGATGAAACGCCCGGTCATTCAGGATGGGGCAAAATGGCACCTCGGTTGGGACAGCGCCACCGAGGCGGCACTTACGCAAGCTAAATAGCCCCCCTGCCAGAGGGAGCCTTGATTTATCCAGCCACTCGCAACGACTTACAAGATGCGCAAGTCGCCTGCAGATTCCTTCCCATCCCGACCCGATTGCAGATCGTAGCCGATTTTCTGGTTGTCATTCAGGCTTTTCAATCCCGCACGCTCGACCGCCGAAATGTGCACGAACACATCCTTGCCGCCGTCGTCTGGCGCGATAAATCCATAGCCCTTGGTGCTGTTGAACCACTTTACGGTGCCCGTCGGCATGCCGCATCTCCTTCATCATTCTTCCCGGGGCGACATGCCACGGGCCGTGCACCCAGATCTTCCAATGTCTCCGGCTGCATGGCACTCAGGAGGCTGCTAGAAAGGCTGTCGTCACGACAAAAATCATGCCAAAACCGCATTAAAAAGCAAGCCAGAATCAGGGGTGCCCGGGTTCTGCGGTATCTATAAGAAAGTAAAAGATAAAATGAGAAACGCAGCGTTGGTCCTGGGCATTATCGGCGGTGTCTGGGCAATGATCATCGGTTTTTTCGGCTATGGGTACACCGTTTTCATTGAACAAAATGGCGAGATCGGCGATCTGGCGAAACAGGTTGATCACCCGATGCTGATCCGCGCCGCAAGCTTTCTGGCACCTATTCTTGCCATCGCAGGGGGCGCCATGGCGCGGTCGCAGAACGTCGGCGCAGGTGTTTTGCTGATCTTGGCGTCGGTTGCGATCTACTGGGCGTTCGGCTTTGGCGTCTTTACGATGTTCCCGATCGCGATGTGCCTGATCGGCGGCATCCTTGCGCTGGCCGCGCGTCAGCCAGACAGCCATTGACGCAGTGCGCGATCAACCGAGAACACTCCGGCGCCCTTGATCACGAGGATCGCAAGCAGCAGCACCCAGAAGGCGCGCTGGTCAAGGATCAGCGCGTCGGGCGCGCGGTCAAACCAGCGGCCAATCGTTTCGCCTGACGCGCCATGGCCATAGATGTCCGTCAGGCTTTGCACCACGATGAAGCAAATCATCCCTATCGCGGACAACCGGGTCAGAAGGCCGATCACGATCAACAACGGCAACAGGAACTCGGCATAAGTTCCCGCTGTGACCACCAAACCCTGCCACAGGCCAAGTTGACCGGCGTCATAGCCTGCCGCCTCGAACGCTTTGGGAAAGATCTGCGCATAGGCTCCGTCCGACACGCTGAATATCCCGTCCCACAATTTAGTCTTTGCGGAGGCCCAGAAATAGCCAAGCAGGACGCCAGCAAAAACCAGCCTCGCCAAGGTCGGCAACAAGAAAGACGACGCGGGTTCTAGGGCGGCAAACAGCCGGTTGTGCAGGGCGATCAGGGCGTTCAATCCGTTGGTCCTTCGATGTCGGTTATGGCGTCAGCGTCAAGCAGTAGCGCGATAAGCGCCGTCAGATCTGCCGGTTCGGCGTCGCAGACCGCGATGGCATCTGCCAGCGACCGTGCGGACAGCAAGGCCTGCAAGAACGCAAGCCCACCCTTGGGCAGCAGATGCGCGCGGGGGTCAAAACCGTGCCGCAAAATCACGACATCTTCGGCACGCATCACAGCGGCGGGTGCGTCAGCTTCGGTATTCGCGCGCCAGATCGACAGGATGGGCCACGCCGATTGCAGCACGATCAGGGACGGCGCCAGCCGCAGCGTTATGCCTGCATAAGCCGCTGGCAGAACGGCCGCCAGACGCTGTGCCGCACTACCTTGGGGGTCGGCGGCATGGTAAGACTGCCGCAGGGACAATTCCAGCCGCGCCACATCCGGCAGATAGCCAAGATGGCGGACAGGCGAAAAACCTGCCAGAAAATCCGGAAACCGGGTACCGTACAGCATCATGATGCGGGACGTGGGGGGATGCCGCCGCAGAAACTCGCCCCCCATGGCGGCAAAGAATTCTTCGCCCACCAGCTTGCGCACCACGGGAAAGCCCGCCTCCAGCACGCGCGTCAAGCCCGCTGTCACATTGTTGCGGTAGACATCAAACCGCTTGCCGGCGGGGTGACCCCTTGGCCCGACCAGCCCCGCCGGGACGGCCCGATCCGGGTTCAACACGGCTGCGGAAAATGCGGCTTCGTTCATGCAGGCACGCGGGCTAGGATGCAGGCGGCCCGCGCCGCCTCTGCCGCCAGCACCGGCCAGTCGGGGACATCATTATCCCATTCGATCAATGTGGGCCGTGGGCCGGCAAGGGCGATGGTGTGGGCGTAAAGATCCCAGACCGGGTCGACCACCACCGTGCCGTGACTGTCGATCAGCAAGAGGTCGCCATGTTCATCGGCATCGACGGCGTGGCCGCCCAGATGAACCTCGCCAACCAGATTTAACGGGAACGCGGTAATGTAGCCCACAGGATCAAACTGCAGATTGGTGGCAGATACGAAGACGTTGTTCACATCAAGAAGTAGTCCGCACCCCGTACGTCGTGCCACTTCGGCCAGAAACGTGACCTCGTCCATATCGGATTGCGCAAACGCCAGATAGCTGGAGGGATTTTCCAACAGCATCTGGCGGCCAAGCTTGTCTTGCACTTCATCGATGTGGCGTGCCACGCGGGTGACAGTGGCGTCGCAATAGGGCAGCGGCAGAAGATCGTTCAGATAAGCACCGTCATGGGTTGACCATGCTAGATGTTCGGAAAAACTGGCAGGATTGGCCCAGTCGCACAGCGCCTTCAAGGTGGCCAGATGATCCGCGTCCAGCCGGCCTTCGCCCCCGATCGACAAGCCGACACCGTGGATCGAAAGTGGGAACTGCTCTGCCAGACGGCGCAGTTGCGCATGGGGGCGTCCTCCGTTGCCCATATAGTTTTCGGCATGAACCTCCAGCCACGCCACGTCGCCGGGTTGGGCGAGGATCTGTGCGAAATGCTGGGGCTTGAAACCAACGCCGGGACGCCGGGGCAAGGGGTTGGCCTGATGGGCGTCAAACATAGGGCAATCCTTCCGGAGATGCCCCGGCGCTTTGAGCGCCGGGGGCAAATGGCTTATGCCGGTACGTCGCGATCAAGGGGCCCAAGCGAGCCTGTACGGCCATCCGGCAATTCCATCGTCGCACAGGTTCCCGCTGGCACCAGCGTCCAGGCATTGCCCTGATAATCAACTTTCGACGTTCCGGCACAGGTGGTACCTTTGCCAGCGGCGCAGTCGTTTTCGCCCGCAAGGGAAACGCCGAAGCATTTTTCCTTGGTCTCCGCGGCTGCAGGTGTAGTGAACTGGGCAGAGAAGGCGGCCGCAAAGGCGCTGGCAACAGCGATGGATTTCAGATTCGACATGGGTGTATCCTTTTGGGTCATGATCCAGGGTTTCGGTCGGCCGACGCTAGCGCAGTCCTTCAACGGGGGCATAGTCACAACTTTGTGCAACACAGACGAGTGAGGCAACTCGCCGATGCCGTTACTACAAAACTGATCGCGGTCATGCAGTGACTGCGCGGCTGACCCCAAGCGTTGGGTCAACTTTGTTAAGCGATTGCACGAAAGGTTAAGCCTGCTTAGTCGCCGGTTGGTGGCAAGGCTTCAAGGCCAAGGCTTGCGATGGCATCGTCAAGGCTGATGACCTTGGTCTGTGTCTCCCCCAGCCGACGCAGGGAAACGGTGCGATCTTCAACCTCTTTCATGCCGATCGCCAGGATCACCGGGACTTTCCCGACCGAGTGTTCCCGCACCTTGTAGTTGATCTTTTCGTTGCGCACGTCCGCCTCGGCGCGGATGCCTGCCTTGACCAGGGCTGCCACCACCTCAAGCACAAACGGGTCGGCGTCCGACACGATGGAGGCCACAACCACCTGACGCGGTGCCAGCCAGAACGGCAGCCGTCCGGCATAGTTTTCCAGCAAGATGCCGATGAAGCGTTCGAACGACCCCAAAATGGCGCGGTGCATCATGTAGGGGCGGTGCTTGTCGCCATCCGCCGCCACATATTCCGCACCAAGTCGGGTTGGCGTGTTGCCGTCCACCTGAAAGGTGCCGCATTGCCATGCGCGCCCGATGGCGTCGGTCAGTTTGAAATCCAGCTTAGGGCCGTAGAACGCGCCTTCGCCGGGGTCGATCTCATAGGCATTGCCAGTTTTCTTGATTGCGTTTTCAAGGGCTGCTTCCAGCGTGTCCCATGTTTCATCCGACCCGATACGCACATCGGGGCGGGTGGAAAGCTTGATCTCGAAGCTGTCAAATCCAAGATCTTTGTAAACCGAAGCCAGCAGTGTGATGAAATCCGCGCATTCCTTTTCGATCTGCTCTTCGGTGCAGAAAATATGCGCGTCATCTTGGGTAAAGCCGCGTACCCGCATCAAGCCGTGCATCGAACCAGAGGATTCGTAGCGGTGACACGATCCGAATTCCGCCAGCCGTAAAGGCAGATCTCGGTATGACTTAAGCCCTTGATTAAAAACCTGAACATGGCATGGGCAGTTCATCGGCTTCAACGCATTGATGCGCTTTTCCTTGGCGCCGTCCTCGTCCACCTCGACCAGAAACATGTTTTCGCGGTAGGCTTCCCAGTGGCCTGACTTTTCCCACAGCACGCGGTCAACAACTTGCGGCGTCCTGATTTCCTTGTAGCCGGCCTTGCGCTGACGACCGCGCATGTAATCTTCCAGCGCGCGGTATACCGTCCAGCCGTTCGGGTGCCAGAAGACCATGCCGGGGGCTTCTTCCTGTAAATGGAACAACTCCATTTCGCGGCCCAGCTTGCGGTGATCGCGTTTGGCGGCCTCCTCCAGCATGGTCATATGCGTCTTGAGGTCTTCACGGTTCTTGAAGGCCACGCCGTAGATGCGCTGCAACATCGGGCGGGACGCGTCGCCCAGCCAATAGGCCCCGGCAATCGAGGTTAGCTTGAACGCGTCGGCGGGCACCTGGCCAGTGTGCTGCAAATGCGGGCCGCGGCAGAAATCCTGCCAGTGCCCATGCCAGTACATCCGCAGATCCTCGCCTTCCGGAATGCGGTTGATCAGTTCGACCTTGAACGGCTCGCCCTTCGCCTCGTAAAAGGCAATCGCCCGGGCGCGGTCCCACACTTCGGTGCGCACCGGGTCGCGGGCGTTGATGATTTGTTTCATGCGCGCTTCGATGGTGGCCAGATCTTCGGGCGTAAACGCCTCTGCCCGATCAAAATCATAAAACCAGCCGTAATCGCGCACCGGGCCGATCGTTACCTTCACGTCGGGCCATATTTCCTGCACCGCGCGCGCCATGATGTGGGCGAGGTCGTGCCGGATCAGTTCCAGCGCCTGTTCGTCATCGGCGGAAGTGTGAATTGCGATCTGTGCATCGGCGGCAATCGGCCATTGCAGATCGTAATGCACACCGTTCACCAAAGCCGAGATGGCCTTTTTCGCGAGGCTGGTCGAGATCGACGCAGCAACCTCGGCTGCCGTCACACCGGCCTCATAGCTGCGGCTGTTACCATCGGGAAATGTCAGGGATATCGGGGCCATGGGCCGGTCTCCTCGTCTGTCTGGCGCCTACGAAACGCCCGGTTGCGGGTTATGATGGGCCTGTTGTGCAAGCGCGATATAGGAAAGTCAACGGCGCGATTGGCCCGCCGATCAGCAATAGCCAGACTGTCGCCCGTGGGCTATAGCGGAACAGTGATACCCCGGGGGGGCGATGTCAGAACTTCAATTCACCGATACCGAGGCCGGGCGACGGATTGCCTTTCACCGGTCTGCAGGCCGCGGTCCTGGGGTGATATTCTTCGGCGGTTTGCGGTCCGATATGGAGGGAGCAAAGGCGCTGTATCTGGCGAATTGGGCGCAGGCCAATGGCCGGGCTTTCCTTCGGTTCGATTATTCCGGGCATGGCAATTCTTCTGGCCGGTTCGAAGACGGCGCGATTGGTGACTGGTTTCAAGATGCACAGGCGGCGTTGGCGCTGACCACCGGCCCGCAGGTTCTGGTTGGATCATCGATGGGGGGCTGGATCGCACTTTTGCTGGCGCGCACCTGGCCAGACAGGATTGCAGGGCTTGTCGGTGTCGCCGCCGCACCCGATTTTACCGAAGACGGCTATTGGGCCGAATTTGACGAAAAGCAACGCAATGAGCTGTTGGATGCCGGTCAGATCGCCCTGAAATCGGACTATTCCGATGACCCGATGATCGTGACCCGCCGGTTGATCGAGGATGGCCGCGATCATCTGGTGCTGCGCAGTGCCTTGCATCTGCGCTGCCCCGCCCGGTTTTTGCAGGGCACGGCGGATCGCGATGTGCCGCCTTCGGTCGCGCTGGCGCTGCTCGATCACGCGCAGGGGCCAGACATTCGGCTGCTTCTGGTCAAGGGTGCCGATCACCGGTTCTCCAGCCCTGAATGCCTTGGCCTGATCGGTGCCGCACTTGACGACATCCTGCAGGGATTGGACGGCGATGAATGATCCCTTGATCCTGATCCCAGGTCTGATGTGCGATGCGCGCGCATTCCTGCCGCAGATCATGACACTGTCGAAGGGGCGCACGATCACCATCGCCCTGCCCACACCCGGCGCGACGGTCGAGGATATTTCAGCGCGCATTCTTGCCGGGGCACCGCAGAAGTTTGTGCTGGTGGGGCAGGGCCTTGGTGGCGACGTGGCGCTTGACGTATTGCGGCGCGCCACAGGCCGGGTCAGCCGAATCGTGCTGTTGTCAACCGATCCATTGGCCGAGTTGCCCCAGACTGCGGCCGCACGCGAGGAACGGATGATCGCCGCCCGCGCGGGCCGGCTTGCCGAAGCGATGGCGGGTGAGATGCCGATATCGTCATTGGCTGCCGGGCCGCAGCGCGCGCAGGTCTATGCGACGCTGCAAGCAATGGCGCTGGATCTGGGGCCGGAGGTGTTCATAGCCCAGTCACGCGCCCTGCAACGCCGCCCGGATCAGCAAAAAACGCTGCGCCGGGCCATGCTTCCGGCACTTATCCTCGCTGGGGCCGAGGATCGTCTGGTGCCGCTGCGGCGACAAGAGTTGGTGGCGGGATTGATGCCGTTTGCCAAGCTGGTCACCATTGCGAACGCCAGTCACATGGCACCGCTGGAACAGCCCGAAGCAGTGACCGAGGCGCTGGAGGCGTTTCTTGCGGGGCCGATGCTGCTGCGCTGATCAGCCCTTGACCGATTTCAACGCCGGTTTTTCCGCAGACCGCCGATCTTTCGAATTGGTATCAATGAAATTCAGCACCAACGGCCGGATGTTTAGCCGCCAACTTTTTCCGGCAAAGATGCCGAAATGTCCGGCACCCGGTTCCAGATGTCTGGCCTTTTTCGAGTCCGGCAGACCGGTCAGCAGATCAAGTGCGGCAACGCATTGTCCAGGACCGGAAATATCGTCATTCGCACCTTCGACCGTGATCACGGCAACATCGGTGATGGCCCCGATATCGACCCGCTTGCCTGCAACCTCGAAACGGTTATCGGCAATCTCGCGGTTCTTGAAAATGCGCTCGACGGTGGAAAGGTAGAACTCTGCCGTCATGTCCATCACGGCCAGATATTCATCATAGAACCGATTATGCGCGTCGTGATCCGATGCCTCGCCGCGTGCGACGCGCAGGATCTGCTCGGAAAACGCCTTGGAATGGCGTTCGGCATTCATCGACATGAAACTTTGCAGTTGCAAGAGGCCGGGATAGACCATCCGCCCCGCACCCTTGTGCTTGAAGCCGACCCGCTGCAGGGCGGTGTGTTCCAACTGGCCCATCGTCACCCGGCGGCCAAAATCGGTCACATCCGTCGCTGCGGCATCCGGATCGACCGGACCGCCGATCAACGTCAGGCTGCGCGGCTGAGCCGAGGGATTTTCTGCCGCAAGATAAGCCGTCGCCGCCAGTGCAAGGGGGACAGGCTGGCACACGGCGATAACATGCGTATCGGGACCCATCTCGCGCATGAAGTCGGCGAGGTAGAGCGTATAATCTTCGATGTCGAATTTGCCTTCAGAAACCGGAATGTCGCGCGCGTTGTGCCAGTCGGTCACGTAAACTTCGCAATCGGGCAAAAGGCTGGCTACTGTCGATCGCAACAACGTGGCATAGTGGCCTGACATCGGAGCGACCAGCAACACCTTGCGGGCCATCGGGGGGCGACGACGTACAAAGAAATGGATCAGGTTGCCGAACGGCTTTTCGACCACCACATTGATATCTATCAGATGATCGGTTCCGTCCGGGCCGACAATCGACCGGATGCCCCAGTCGGGTTTCTGAACCATGCGGGTGAAACTGCGTTCGGCCACTTCGCCCCATGCGGCGGTCATCTGCAGAAGCGGGTTCATCGACAGGGCGAACATCGGGTAGGACGCCATCGAGCGAGCGGTCGATCCCATCCATGCATGGGTGTTGCGCATGGTTTCCATCAGGTCGTAAGTCATCATGTATTTCATCGTGTGTCCTAACCCCGGGGTCCCGGCATGAATCGTCACTTTCCCCCCCGGGCCTGCGACAGTATGCTGCGTAGCGGCATAGATAGGGCGGATAAGTTAATATGACAACTGATGACAGTGACGCCGTGGCAAAGCGGGACCGCCTGAATGCCAATCTGGCCAAGATCGAAGGCCTGTCCCAACGCATGATTGCCGCCATTTCGCAGCGTAAACAGGCCGATACTGCGCTCTATGGCCCCGATCAGGCGGTCTATATGAAGGCAGCGGCCGCCTATGTTGCCGAAATGATGCAGAACCCTGCAAAAATCATTGAGCATCAGGTCAGCTACTGGGGAAAGAACCTGCGCCACTATCTGGAGGCGCAGCAGGCGCTTGCGACGGGCGAGTTGAAGGCCCCGTCAGACCCAACCCCGAAAGACCCCCGATTCGCCAACCCATTGTGGGAAACCCATCCGTTCTTCAATTACATCAAGCAGCAATACATGATGAATGTCGAAGCGGTGACCACGGCTGTGGCCGATCTGGACAGCCTCGGTGCGCAGGACCGCAGGCGGGCGGATTATTTCACCCGCCAGATCCTTGATATGTTCGCACCGACGAATTTTCTGGCCACCAACCCGGACGCGTTGGAGCGTGCCGTTGAAACCGATGGCGAAAGTCTGGTTCAGGGGCTGGAAAATCTGGTGCGCGACATCGAGGCGCATCACGGCGATTTCGCGGTGACGCTGGCGGATGGCGCGGCCTTTGAAGTGGGGCGCAATCTTGCGACAACGCCGGGGGCGGTGGTCTTTCGCAACAAGATGCTGGAGTTGATCCAGTACGCGCCAACCACCGAAAGCGTGCATGCGACACCTCTGCTGATCTTCCCGCCGTGGATCAACAAGTTCTACATTCTGGATCTGAAGGAACAGAACAGCCTGATCAAATGGATCGTCGATCAGGGCTTCACTTTGTTCGTGGTGAGCTGGGTCAATCCTGACGCGTCATACGCCGATGTCGGAATGGATGACTACATTCGCGACGGCTTTCTTACGGCGATGACCGAAGTACGCCGGATCACCGGCGAGCCGCAGATCAATGCCGTCGGCTATTGTATTGCCGGCACCACGCTGAGCCTGACCTTGGCGCATCTCGAAAAAAAAGGTGATACTTCGGTCAAATCCGCCACCTTCTTTACCACGATGACCGATTTTTCAGACCCCGGCGAGGTTGGGGTGTTTCTTGACAATGACTTCGTAGATGGCATCGAACGACAGGTTGCCGTCGATGGCATCATGTCGTCGGTTTTCATGTCGCGCACCTTCAGTTACCTGCGGTCCAACGATCTGATCTACAAGCCTGCCATCAAAAGCTACATGATGGGCGAAGCACCGCCAGCGTTTGATCTGCTGTACTGGAACGGCGACGGCACCAACCTGCCCGGCAAGATGGCGGTCGAATATCTGCGCCGATTGTGCCAGCGGGATGAACTTGCCACCGGCAGATTTCCGGTGTTCGGCGCGCCCGTCAGCCTTGGCGATATCACCGTGCCGATCATGGCGATTGCCTGCGAGACCGATCATATCGCCGCCTGGAAATCGTCATTCAACGGCATCCGTCTGTTCGGATCAAGGGACAAGACCTTCGTGCTTTCGCAATCGGGCCATATCGCGGGGATCGTCAATCCGCCGGTCAAGGGCAAGTATGGGCACTACACCAACGATGGCGCGCTGACGGACCCTGACACCTGGAAATCGGGGGCGACGTTCACCGCTGGATCATGGTGGCCACGCTGGCGGGCCTGGCTTGCGGACCGGTCGGGCGCGCAGGTTAAGGCGCGTGTCCCCGGTGATTCGACCAACCCGGTTCTGGCCGCTGCGCCGGGCACTTATGTCAGGTCAACGCCAACCGGCTGATTTGGTGCGAGGATTTTTCTGGCTCGCGTCAGACGTGCAGAATTACGCTGCGTCGCAGAATATTCACTTGTAATGCTGCAGTGCAGCATCTATATTAGTCTCATCACAAATCGGGTATCCGCCCGGCAGCAGGAGCGACACATTATGAACAAGACCCAAGATTTCGGCAAAGTCATGCAAGACATGATGGCTTCTTTCCCAGTCGATACATCTGCGTTCCAGAACGCATTCAAAACTCAGGCTGCAATGGCTGAGAAAATGTCGAAAGTGGCGCTTGAAGCGGCTGAAAAGTCCACCGAGATCACTTCCAAATGGGCAAAAGACACCATTGCCAAGCTCGGTGATGTGGCCAAGGCCAAGTCCGAGCCGACCGATTACACCAAATCCGCGACCGATTTTGCATCGGCAGCGTCGGAAATGGCGGCTGAACATCTGGCTGCTTTCGCAGAAATCGCGAAAAAAGTGCAGATGGAAACTGTCGAGCTGATGCTTGCTGCTGGCAAGGACATCTCGGAAGACGCAACTGCCGCTGTGAAGAAAGCAACTGCAGACGTAACGACCGTTGCCAAGAAAGCGGCTGCAACCGCAGCGAACTGATCGAGCGACATCGCAGACCACCTTTTCCCCCCGGACAGGTGGAATGCGTTGGGCGGGCCTTGTGCCCGCCCTTTCTTTTTGTGCAGGCCTGCCCTAGACTTATTCTGCACTGCAACATTCCGGGGAGCGTGACCAATGGCCGAGACAGACAAGCCGCTGTTGATCAAGCGCTATGCAAGCCGCAGGCTCTATAACACCGAAACCTCGGATTACGTGACGCTCGAAGACATTGCGGGCTTCATCCGGTCGGGCCGTGAGGTGCAGATCATCGATCTGAAATCCGGCGATGATCTGACCCGGCAATATCTGCTGCAGATCGTTGCCGAACATGAAAGCAAGGGCGAGAATGTCCTGCCGATCAATGTGCTGACAGATCTGGTGCGCAGTTACACCACAAACGTGCAATCCGTGGTTCCGCAGTTTCTGGCAGCTTCGTTCGACATGCTGCGCGAAGGCCAGTCGAAGATCCTTGAAAACATCGGCGGCATTCCGAACCCGCTGGCCGCGATGCCGGGCTTCGATGCCATGCGCAAGCAGCAAGAGGCCTTCATGAAGTCCATGCTTGGCGGCATGCCCGGCTGGGCGTCAAGTGGCCCTGCCAAAGGCGATGATGCGCCGACATCGGCGGATGAAATCGCCGCGATCAAGAAGCAACTGGAAGAGCTGCAACGCAAGCTGTCCAAGCTTTGATCTGATAATCCCTTGGGAGGCAGTGCATGGCGGATCAGGACGGCCGCATAACTCTTTGGGGGATCGAAGTGTTTCTGGCCACGGCGGAAGAGGGGGCAATTTCGGCGGCAGCACGCCGGTTGGGCGCAAGCCCGTCTGCCGTCAGCCAGCAATTATCGGGCCTAGAGGCTGCGTTGAACGCGGTGCTGTTGGACCGGTCCGCCCGCCCGATGCGCATCACCCCGGCGGGGGCAATGTTTCGCAGGCACGCGCAGGCCATCGTGAATTCGGCGGCCGAGGCGCGCGCCGAACTGGCCCTTGCCGACATGTCGGCCCTGACCACCCTGCGCATCGGCATGATCGAGGATTTCGATGCCGAGGTGACCCCATGCCTGCTGACCGCGCTGTCAACCGATCTGCGCGGCTGCCGGTTCTTGCTGGAAACCGGGGCCAGTCACCGGCTTTTGGATCAGCTGGAGGCGCGCGCGTTGGACATCGTGGTTGCGGCGGATACCGGCAGCGAACTGAGCGCCGATGCCGACTGGATCGAAGTGCACCCATTGCTGGTAGAGCCATTCGTGGTGGTGGCACCTCTGGGCGCGATCTGCCGGGAGGCGGACGTGGCAGCACAATTGCAGGCCCTGCCGCTGATACAATATTCCGCCCGCCATCACATGGGGCGGCTGATCGGGGCGCATCTGGCGCGTCAGAACCTGCGGCTTGCACACCGCTTTGAACTGGACAGTTATTCCGCGATCCTTGCCATGGTTGCGGCAGGCACCGGCTGGACCATCCTGACCCCGCTTGGCGTGCAGGCGGCCCAGCCCCTGCACCCTGCAATCGAAGTTATGCCGATGCCCTTTGCGCCGTTGGAACGGCGGATATCGCTGTCAGCACGTGCCGGCGTTCTGCGCGACATGCCACAAAAAGTTGCCGAAAACCTGCGCGCCCTGTTGCAGGCGCGCGTGGTGGGCCCGTCGGTCGCCGCGATGCCTTGGCTAGGCGGCGTGTTCCGCGTGCTGTGACGCGGCGCCCATCACATGATCCGCGGCAGCAACCAGTGCTGCGGCGATGAAATCCAGATCTGCGCGCGCAAGCCGGGTCGGCAGACGCACATCGCAGGCCCGCATCAGCATGGCGCGGGTTTGCGGCTGGTCCGGTTGCGGCCCGAGAAATTGCCAGTTCCAGAACGCCCGTGCATTGCCTTCGCTAAGGCCGAACACCTGCACCGACACGCCAAGCATTTTCGCCCGCGCCTGAAAGGCAAGCGCGTCATCATCGGACCAGTCACCGGCGAGGTTGAACTGGATCGAATCCGGCGCGCGGTTTTCGGGGCCAAGCGGCGGCGGCACGTCCAGCCAGGGACTGTTATTCAGCAGGTCGGCAACATGATCATGGTTTGCACGCCCCTGCGCCACGCGGCGAGCAATTTCCGGCAATTGCGGGCGGATCACCGCGGCAGACAGGTTCTGCATGCGCATGTTGTAAAGCGGCAGCCGGTTTTGCCAGTGCCCAAAATTGCTCTGCAAGCCGGGATGCTTTTTCCAGTTCTGTTCATAAGCGCCCGACATGATTATGCATCGCGCGGCAAGGTCCGGGTCATCGGTTATCAGGATGCCACCTTCGCCGGCATTCACCAGTTTGTAGGACTGAAAGCTGAAACAGCCGATCTTGCCGATGGTGCCGATGTTGCGCCCGGCCCAGGTAGTGCCCAGCGAATGGGCCGCATCCTCGATCACCGGCACGCCGCGCGCGTCGCACAAAGCCATGATCGCATCCATGTCGGAGGTGTGGCCACGCATATGGCTGATCAGCACCGACGCGATGCTGTCGTCAAGTTTCAAGGCGAAGTCCGCCATATCGACGCGGTAGTTCGGCCCGACCTCGACCAGCACTGGCTCGCAATCGGCATGCACGACGGCGGATGGCACGGCGGCGAAGGTGAATGCCGGGATCAGCACACGCGCCCCGCGTGGCAGATCAAGCGCCTTCAGTGACAAGAACAGTGCCGCCGAACACGATGCCACTGCCAGCGCGTACCGGCTGCCCATCAGGGTCGCAAACTCCGCCTCCAGCAACGCCACTGGCGCACCTTCTGCCGCCGTGTAGCGAAACAGATCGCCCGAGGTCAGCATCGCGTCAATCGCGGCACGAGCGGCATCGGGAATGGGTTCGGCGTCATAAACATTCGGGGCGGGTTGCGGTTTTGCAGAAGCTTCATCAAGTGACATATCGCGGCTTTCCTGAAACTGATCTTCGGGAAATGTGTATCTGTCAGCGTGGTGCTTGGCCAGTGACAAGATCATGACAGCGGCAAAACCGGCCGGTTTCTGCGCATCCGGTCGGTACGGGACGCACCGTGCATGACAATATTATAGCCAGAATGATGTTGGCTTGGTCAGACGCCAAGCCGGTCGCGCAACGAATACCAGGTCATCGCCAGCGCCAGAAGCGGCCAGCGCATCGCAACGCCGCCGGGAAACCGGGGCTGCGGCAGGTTGGCCATCAGATCAAAACGCTCCGACTGCCCGGCCGCCGCCTCGGCCAGAACCTTGCCGGCCACGGTTGCCATTGCCACGCCATGCCCGGAATAGCCTGACGCCGACAGAACATTGGGTGCGGTTCGGACAAAGCAGGGCATCCGGTTCATGGTGATGGCCAGCGTCCCGCCCCAAGCATAGTCGATCTTGACGCCCTTGAGTTGCGGATAGACTTGCAACATCGGCTTCGAGACGGTTTTCAGAATATCGCCAAAGCCGTAGCCATAGGATTCGCCGCCACCAAACAGCAGGCGGTTGTCTTCCGACAGCCGCCAGTAATTCACCACGAACCGGGTATCCGCCACCGCGACGGGCCTCGACAGGATGCTGGCTGCCCGCGCGCCAAGGGGTTCAGTCGCCACGATGAAATTGTTGATCGGCATAACGCGTGCGGCAACCTGAGCGTCAAGATTGCCAAGATATCCGTTGCCGGCCAAAATCACCTGCGATGCAACGACACGTCCTGCAGCGGTTCGCACCACCGGCTTTGCGCCATGATCGATGCCCACCACCTCGGATCGTTCCATGATGCGCACGCCTGCCCGCGCCGATGCCACTGCTAGACCGATGGCATAGTTCAGCGGATGCAGATGCCCCGCCCCCCAATCAATGCCGCCGCCGTGATAGGCATCAGATCCGACCAGCGCGCGCATGCCAGCAGGGGTCAGCGGCTCTACTTTGTCATAGCCGTAGTCGCGGCGCAATTTCTCGGCGTAAAGGTGCGCTGCGCGAACCTCGGCCGCGGATCGGCAGGCGTGGGCGACGCCAGGGTAAACGGTGACCGGCATTGCATGTTCGGCGATCAGGTCGTGGACCAGCGCTTTGGCGTCTTCGGCCATCTGCCAAAATTGCTGTGCCGCGTCGCGCCCGGCCAGCTTTTCCAGATCGTCCTGATCCAGCCGCTGCCCGGACCCAAGCTGTCCGCCATTGCGCCCCGAAGCACCAAAGCCCACACGGTGCGCTTCCAGCAAAACAACACCGTAGCCACGCTTGGCCAGATGCAGCGCCGCCGACAGGCCCGTGTAGCCGCCACCGACAATGCAGACATCCGCCGTCACCTCGCCGCGCAGGGTCTCGAACGGGGCCAAGGGCGTGGCGGTGGCGGCATAATACGAGGCAGGGTATTCCCCCGCCCTGTCGTTCACATGCAGAAGGTTCATCGCCAATTCAGACGTTAAGCAAAAGATGTTCGCGTTCCCACGGGCTGATGACCTGCAAGAACTCTTTGTATTCGTTGCGTTTTACGGAATCGTAAACCTTGCAGAAATCATCCCCCAGCACATCCCACAAGGCCTTGTCCTCTTCCAGACAGTCAAGCCCGTCGCCCATCGTGGTGGGGATGTCGTCGCTGTCGATATAGGCAGACGCGGTGAATTCGGGGCGCGGGTTCTTCTTTTCCATCAGACCAAGATAGCCGCAGGCCAGTGTCGCGGCGATACCGAGATAGGGGTTGCAATCCATCCCCGGCAACCGGTTTTCCACCCGACGCCCGGCGGGGCTGGAGATCGGAATGCGCAATCCCGTGGTGCGGTTGTCGCGGCCCCATTCCAGATTGATCGGCGCCGCAAAATCGGGCACGTAACGGCGATAGGAATTCACGTAAGGCGCCAGCACCGCAACGGCACCGGTCAGATGGTTCTGCATGCCTGCGATGAAATGCAAGAAAGCGTCCGTCTCGCCGCCTTTCTTGTCGGAAAAGATGTTTTTACCGGTTTTGCTGTCCACCACCGAAGTGTGGATGTGCATGGCCGATCCCGGCTCGCCGCCGATGGGTTTTGCCATGAAGGTGGCGAAACAATCGTGGCGCAGCGCGGCTTCTCGGATCAGACGTTTGAAAAAGAACACCTCGTCTGCCAGCCGCACCGGATCGCCATGCGCCAGGTTCAACTCGATTTGGCCGGCACCGCCTTCTTGCAAGATGCCGTCAATCTCTAGCCCCTGTGCTTCGGCAAAGTCGTAGATATCGTCGATCACTTTGCCGTATTCATCGATTGCTGACAGCGAATAGGCCTGCTTTCCGGCCGCCCTGCGACCTGACCGGCCCATCGGCGGGATCACCGGCATGTTGGGGTCGATATTGCGGGCGGTCAGGAAAAATTCCATCTCCGGGGCCACCACCGGGGTCCAGCCTTGTTCGTTATACAACTGCACGACGCGGCGCAGCACGTTGCGCGGCGAATAGGCCACCGGGGTACCGTCCTGGTTCATCGCGTCGTGGATCACTTGTAAGGTCACATCGGCCGTCCAGGGGGCAGCGGTGGCAGTGGTGAAATCGGGCACCATGATCATGTCGGGTTCGGTGAAGGCATCAAACGGATTGTCGGCCCATTCTCCGGTGATGGTCTGCAGGAAGATCGAGTTCGGCAGGTAGTAATTCGTCTGATGCGCAAACTTGGCCGCCGGCATCGCCTTGCCGCGCGCCACCCCGGCAATATCGCCGGTGACGCATTCAACCTCGTCTATGCGGCGTCCGGCGATATAGTCGCGGGCGGCTTCCGGCAATTTGCTGATCCAGTCGGCCATGGGTCACACTCTGGGTTGCGGGGCTTTACCCCGGGGCTGCTTGAAAAATCCGGCGATGCGGCTGGCGATCTTGCCGTCGTCCAGTGGCACCGCCAGACGGGTCGTGGCTTTCGCCATCAGATCGTCGGGCACCAACCCCTTGCCGCGGGTCTGCATCAGGCCATCCAAGAATTCTGGCCGAAATTCCGGGTGGGCCTGCACGGTAAAGGCGCGGTCGTTGTAAACAAGCGCGGCATTGGCGCAAAAGTCATTGCTGGCCACCACTTCGGCATCGGGCGGCAGTTGCGTCACCTGATCGCGGTGCCAGGAGTTCAGTGTCAGCTTTTCGCCGCCGAAATCATAGTCGGTGGCGCCCACGGCCCAACCGCCCTTGAACCGTTCCACACGGCCGCCCAGAGCCTGCGCGATGATCTGATGACCAAAGCAGACACCGACCATCGGTATGGCGGCAGCATAGGCATCGCGGATGAACTGTTCCAGCGGCGGAATGAAGGGATGATCCTCGTAGGCGCCATGCCGGGATCCGGTCAGCAGCCAGCCGTCGGCGTCGTGCACGTCGTCGGGGAACTGCATTTCGACGACCCGGTAGGCCTGAAAGGTGAACCCTTGGCCTGCCAGCAACCGGGCAAACATATCAGGATAATCGCCCATATCCGCCGAAAGTGCGTCTGGGGCTATACCAGTTTGTAAAATACCGATGCGCATGAAGTTTCCAGTGTTTAACCGTTGAAGCCTAGCTCTGCTCCACCCCGCCGGGCAAGAGGGGTGACACCAAGAAGCAAAATCTTATACTTGGACAGACAGTTATCTTTAAGGGGCGACGCTATGCTTTTCATGGTGATAGAACGTTTCCGCGATGATGATATGGTCCCGATTTACCGCCGCGTGCGCGACGAAGGCAGGCTGTTCCCCGAAGGGCTAGAGTACGTTGACAGCTGGGTCGAACCGGGCTTTACCAGATGTTTCCAGCTTATGCGGTGTGACGACCTGCGCCTTTTGCAGGAATGGGTTCTGAAATGGCGCGGGTCGGGCACATCGTTTGAAATAGTTCCGGTGCTGACCAGCACAGAAACGCGGGCGGTGGTTGCACCTTACTTGGATTTGCCTCCTTAGACCGTATCGAGATAAAGTTCGACCTGCTCGCTGGGGCTTAACTCTGCAATATAGTGCAGCTCTTGCCGCTTGGTCAGCACCAGATTGCGGATCAGTTCCGGGTGCAAGAAGCGCGGCACGATGGAACTGCCTTCGAACGCATCGATGGCGGCTTCCCAACTAACGGGGATCTGCGGCAGATCTTCCATCGCATAGGCATTGCCGGTAACCGGGGCAGGCGGTTCGGCCCCTGTTTCTATCCCGTCCAATGCGGCACCAAGAATGGCCGCCAGCATAAGATAGGGGTTCACGTCGCCCCCTGCTACACGATGTTCGATACGCCGTGCCGCAGGATTGCCAGCCGGAATGCGGATGGCGGACGTGCGGTTTTCAAACCCCCAAGATATGGCGGTTGGCGCGTGTTTGCCCGGCACAAGCCGTTCATAACTGTTGGCATGCGGCGCAAAGATCAAGGCGCTGTCGTGCATTGCGTTCAGGCAACCCGCCACTGCGTTGCGCAACAACGCCGTGCCTTTTGGCCCGCCGCTGTCGAACACGTTGTCGCCTTTTTCATCCAGCACCGAAAAATGCGTGTGCAGGCCAGACCCTGAATATTCCGGGTAGGGCTTCGCCATGAAACTGGCGGCAAAGCCGTGACGGCGCGCCAGACCCTTGACCAGCATCTTGAACAACCAAGCATCGTCGGCGGCGCGCAGGGCGTCATCGCAGTGCATCAGGTTCACTTCGAACTGGCCAAGCCCGGTTTCCGAGGTCGAGGTATCGGCCGGGATATCCATCGCTTCGCAGGCATCATAAAGATCGGTGAAGAAAGTATCGAACGCATCCAGCGCCCGGATCGACAGCGTTTCCGCCGCTTTCCTGCGCTTGCCGGACCTTGGCGACGGGGGCACTTGCAGCGTCTTGCCGCTGTCGTCGATCAGGAAAAACTCCAGCTCGATCGCGCAAACCGGCGTCAGGCCTTTTGCCTTGTAGCGGTCCACCACCGCGCGCAGGGCATGGCGCGGATCGCCATCATAAGGCGTACCGTTTTCGCGGAACATCCAGATCGGCAGCAGCGCGGTTGGCGCCTCAAGCCATGGCATGGGCATGAAGCCGCGTTCGGTGGGTTTCAGGACCCCGTCCGCATCGCCCTGTTCAAAGACCAGATGGCTGTCATCAATGTCTTCGCCCCAGATGTCGAGGTTCAGAACCGAGAACGGAAATCGCGTTCCATCCTTGACGACCTTGTCGGCAAATCGCGCCGGTATCCGCTTGCCCCGCGCTTGGCCGTTCAGGTCCGCCGCTGCCACGCGGATCGTACGCACTTCGGGGTGCTTTCTAAGCCAGTCTTTCATTCACTCACATGAAGGCCATGGCACAGTGACCACCGCTACGCCGGACCAGACCCATTAGGGGGCCATCTGGCGGGGTGGGGACCATGCCCTTGGTCCCTTTCTCCCGTATTGGTCAAACTCGGGTCTGGCACACTGAAAGTGGCCCCAAACGATTGTCCGGAGAATTTGATCAAATTTAAGATACCCGTGGATGATGTGCCGAAGCAAGCGAATTCTGACAGTGGGTCGCAGCAGTTTTGCACGCAGGGCACCGCGACTGGTGGCGGGGATGATCGATAACGGCTGCTGTCGGCGGGGCTGTTTGCGTCGTTGCCACCCCAAATGATGTGCGATTGACCAACAAAAACCGAAAATTGACTTACCTTGCAAGCGCGGCAGGTGCCGCCGGGGTAGGCACCGCCAGATAGCGCTCCGCGGGAATGTAAAGCACGCCCACTATGCCCAAAATCGCGCGATCCGCCGGGTCCAGCGCGGCGATTGCGGCTTCCAGCGCCGCAAGCAGCATCGGCTGGTCAGCCCCGAGGGCCGCGATGTAGGGCAGGCCGGGCGTCGGTTCAGTGCGATCAACCACCTTCAGCGCCCGCATGCCCGGATTGTTACGCAGACAAAGCCGCCATGTCACCGCATCGAGCGAGGCAATGTCGGCTTCCCCGTCCAGCACGGCGCGGGCAGACAGCGCGTGGCCGCCGGTCCGCACATCGGGGCTGAACTGAAATCCCAGCCCCGCCGCATGGATCTGCGGAGCCGCCCAGCCTGATTGCGACAGTGGATCGTTATAGGCAAAGCGCGCATCCTTGAACGCTACCAGTTCCTTGCGCGGATCATCTGCCCGCGCCACGAAAACGGAATGGTAGTACCCCGGCGGGCAGCCATCGAGGCCAAAATCGAGCGTTCCGACCAACGTGACCTTATCCTTCAGCACCGCCCGGAACGGAAACCCGCAGGTTTGTGACAGGACCAGATCGGGCCGCTGCCAATGCGCCATCAGATCGGGCAATTCGCGGCTGATGGCATCCGGAGCCGTACCGCCTGCCGCGCGCACCCTGTCCCGGATCCTGGCCCAATAGCGATCATTCGCAGCCCGGCAATCGGGCAGGTCGTACATCGGCAGCGACGCGATCAAAGCCGCGCCTCTGCGCGCCTGCGGGCAATGGCAGAATCCTGATCCGACAGCCCCAGCAAATTCGACACTAGGCGCAGCAACTGATCCTCGCTGTCGTCGCGCAGGCCGTCCGACAGTGCCACCGACCACAGCGCTTGCATCATGCCGGCGCGGTCTTCCGGGGCGACGGCGTCTTTCAGCGCCCGGGTAAAGCGTACGGTATCGGGGGCCTCTGCCTCCATCCCTTCGGCGTCACGGCGCAGGCGGGCGGCCGAAAACGGGTCAAGCCCGAATTGCAGCCCGATCACCCTGTCGATCCGGTCAACCTCTGCCTGATCATAAAGCCCGTCGGCACGCGCCACCCGGACCAGCAACGTGGCCAGCGACAGTTGCGCATCCGCCACCGGCAGGCGGCCGGGGTTCGGGGCGGTCAGGCGGCGAAGCAAAGCATCAAACATCTCCATCAGATAGCCTTTCAATCGCCCGCTGCCAATGCCAAGCACGACCCGAACATGACGATTTTCATCGTGCTGCAGGCAGGCCGATCAGCGGCCTACAACGACGAAAAAAGGTCTGTCAGCCATGCAGCCTCGGCCTGAATGCCGTAAGGAGGATTGAGGATGAACACTCCCGACCCGACCATCCGGTGCCCGTCGCGCACCGGCGCAAATCGCACCTCATGGCGCAACGCGCCCTCGTGCTGTTCGACAAGTGCTGCCAGCATCGGCAGGTGTGGCGCGGTATCCAGAATCGGATACCACAGGCAAATCACCCCCACATTCCATTTTCGGTGCAACTGGCCGATGGCCTTTGGAATGGTCTCGTAGTCGGCCTTCACCTCGTAGGACGGATCGATCAGCATCAGCCCGCGCCGCGGCGTTGGCGGGCAGACCGCATGGGCGGTCGAGAACCCTTCGTTTTGGTAAATATGCGCGCCCCATGGCATCATGGTCTGGCGCAAATGCTGCACTTCGCCGGGGTGCAGTTCGGCCAGATGCATGGTGTCGCTATCCCGCAAAGATAGCGCCGCGAGCAGGGGCGATCCGGGATAGGCCATCGGTCCCGCCTGCGCGCGCGCCTCTGCCAGACGCAGCCGGTAAGAGTGATTCGCTGCAAACCTGTGCTCGACCTGCAAGATCCCGGCCCGCGCCTCGCCGGTTTTCACAGCCTCGGCTGCCGCCAGATCATAAAGCCCGCGCCCGGCATGGGTTTCTACGTAGCTGAGCGGCTTGTCCTTCTGCGTCAGATAGTCAAGCATCTGGCACAACAAAGCATGCTTGTGCACATCAGCCAGATTTCCAGCGTGAAAATGGTGTTGGTAAGACAGCATCAGTGGTCGGTAGTGCGGATCGCCCTGCTGTGCAACAGGGCGGGCGCGCGAAATCAGCTTTGGCCGTTGAGTTTTGCCGCCCGGCACCTTAGGAAGGCGGCAACTTGCGTCTTTCTGGGAACCGAAACCTTATGGAAATATTCACAGCCGAAGGGTTTGCAGCCCTCTTGCAAGTCTTGGCAATCGATCTGGTATTGGCCGGCGATAACGCGATCGTCATCGGCCTTGCGGCGGCCGGCTTGCCAAAAGAACAGCGGGGCAAGGCGATTTTG
Organism: Pseudorhodobacter sp.; assembly: GCA_031406155.1. Taxonomy (GTDB): domain Bacteria; phylum Pseudomonadota; class Alphaproteobacteria; order Rhodobacterales; family Rhodobacteraceae; genus JACMNW01. Next base: position 84,900 of record JANOGW010000056.1, on the reverse strand, counting down.
ATCGGCATCATCGCCGCCACCGTGCTGAGGATATTCTTTGCGCTGATCACGACGCAACTGCTGGCCATTGTCGGTTTGTTGCTTGCCGGCGGTATCTTGCTGCTGTGGGTCTGTTGGAAAATGTGGCGCGAACTGCGCGACGGCCGTGCGACCGAAGACCGCGCAGAAGAGGCGCTGACGGGCATGGACCTGAACGCCGACGGCACGATAGCCGGCGGCGGGCCAACCAAAACGCTGAGGCAGGCGTCCTTGCAGATCGTCATCGCCGATGTGTCGATGTCGCTGGATAACGTGCTGGCGGTGGCCGGTGCTGCCCGCGACCATCCTACTGTTCTGATCATCGGGCTGGTGATGTCCATCGCGCTGATGGGGCTTGCGGCGTCTTTTGTCGCGCGCCTGCTGAACAAGCACCACTGGATTGCCTATGTCGGTCTTGCCGTCATCCTGTATGTGGCCATCGACATGATATGGCGCGGCTGGGAAGAGGTGCAGCCGATGGCCGCAACCTTTATGGGCTAGGTCAGGAAAAAGATAAAAAACATCGGCGCGCCAGTCCGGCGCGCCTTTTTTTTGCCGGAATTCGCGGCGATTGATTTGATGCGCCACTGGCGCAAGCTGGCAACTCTCAGGATTGGGAAAATATCATGGCTGAGTTTCTGGAAGGCATCATGCGCGGCTTGCAAAACCCGCTGACGACACCGCGCCGCGCCCCCATCCGCCCGGTCGAGGTGGCCACCCCCGATGTGCCTGCAATCCGGGCCCGCACAGGGCTTTCACAAGCGGATTTTGCAAAATCAATTGGCGTGAAGCGTGCTACCTTGCTGAATTGGGAACAAAAACGCCGCGTTCCCGACGGCCCGGCGCAGGTCCTGCTGGCGCTGATCGAAAAAGACCCCGGCATCGTGCAACGGGTGCTTGCGGCGCGGTAAGCGTTCAGATTCGGTCGGAAATCCGTCGCGCGTGGCGACCCGGCCATGAAACCACAATTTCAATCGTGAGCGGAACCTAACAGCCGTCGGTCGCGTTTTCAAAGAGGGTTGCATACGCCATTGGCCGGCAGACCCTCTCGGCATATGGAAGGCAGCTAGACTATGACGACTCACATTCGGCCAGGCGCCGGCGACCTTGCACAGGACAGTACCGAGGCGACTGATATCACCCAGCAGCCGCAAAAGGGGTATCTCATCGCGCATATCGACATCACTGATCAGCAGCGTTACGCACTTTACCGCGATGTCGACGAAGATGCTTTCACGCGTTATGGCGGCCGCTACATCGTGCGTGGTGGCGCGCAGCAACTTCTGGTCGGCGACCTGAAGAGCCGCACTATTGTAGTCGAATTCGCGACGGTGCAGGATGCCATGGATTGCTACAACAGCGTTGAAAACCAAGGCGCAAAAGCTGTGCGTCTGGCGTTCGCAAGCGCAGATGCAATCATCGTTCAGGGCTCTTCCGACGATTGACGGCGGCCATTGGCCCGTTGCGGCGCCAATGGCGATCAGCATGTCGATCCGACTGCGCCGCGTGCTAGTTCCTGCGTAATGCGCCCGCGACCAGCCGTGCCAAGCGCGCGACATCCATGTCGGCGCCTACTGCTGCCGCATCAAACCATTGGGCCGCAAGCCGCCGCGCGGCGGGTGTGGAATGACTGTGCTCCAGCCAGCCGACAATCAATTCAACTGCCGCCTTGCGCGTATCGATCACTTCACGCTCCAGCGTGAAAATACGGTCTTGGTCGCTCACAAATACACCTGCTGAAGAATTAGTCACTGGTTACAAGCCCAAGTCATACGCCAAATCTGGTTCACGCACATCTTGGCGTTTGGGATATGTCTGTTTCGACAGGTCTTACCGCTAGGGGTTGTGATCGGCCTGTCGCACACCACCCAAATACTGCCCAGCAGGGCGACTGCCCGCGGCATTCATTTTGGTCCAAATATCCTCGCCGAAGGCATCCGAAATCAGCGTGCGCGTCGGCGCCGGGTCAGGTCGGTGCGACCTGCGCCGGTGCCCCGCCTTCGAACCGGTTGCCATGCCGGTAGTCGCAAGGGGCCTCTTGCATCTGCAAATGCAGGGCATTGCCTAGATAGGGATGCGCGCGGGCGAGGTCTTCGTCAAACTCGATGCCAAGTCCGGGAGCATCGGGCGGCAGGATGTAGCCGTCTTCCCATTTGATGGTGTTCCTGATCAGCGCCAGATGAAACGCGCCGCCGGTTTCAATGGTTTCGGCGATCAGCAGGTTCGGGATAGAGGCGGCAAAATGCACATTCGCGGCCCATTCTACCGGGCCTGCATACAGATGCGGGGCCATTTCGGCATTGAACACCTCGGCCATCGCGGCGATCTTCTTGGCCTCCCAGATGCCGCCGACCCGGCCCAGTGCGGGTTGCAAGATACGCACCCCGCCATGCCGCAGCAGCGCGCCGAACTCGGCTTTGGTGGTCAGCCGCTCGCCGGTTGCCAGCGGAACCGAGACATGTTTCGCGATCTCGGCAAATTCCAGCAGATTGTCGGGCGGGCAGGGTTCTTCATACCAAAGCGGGTTGTAGGGTTCCAGCGCCTTGCCCATCCGGATGGCGCCGGGTGTGGTGAACTGGCCATGCGTGCCGAACAGCAGATCTGCGCGGTCGCCCACCGCATCCCTGATCGCCTTGCAAAAGGCAACCGACCGGGTGATGTCCGACATTGCGGGCTCATGGCCGCCCCGGATGGTGTAGGGGCCGGCGGGGTCGAACTTAACCGCCGTGAAGCCCATGTTCACAAACCTGAGTGCCGCCTCGGCGGCGGCATCGGGGTCAACCCAGAAGCCGGGGGTTTCCTTGCCCGGTGCGGGGTAAAGATAGGTGTAAGACCGGATCCGGTCATTCATCTTGCCGCCCAGCAGTGCCCAGACCGGGCGATTGCGGGCCTTGCCAAGGATATCCCAGCAGGCAATCTCCAGCCCCGAAAACGCGCCCATGACGGTGGGGTCGGGGCGCTGGGTGAAGCCCGATGAATAGGCCCGCCGGTACATCCATTCGATGCTTTCCGGGCTTTGGCCTTCCATGTGGCGCGAAAACACATCCTCGATTACCGCGATCATTGCCTTGGGGCCGACGGTAGAGGCATAGCATTCACCGTAGCCGACGATGCCGTCGTCGGTGGTCAGTTTGGTGAAGATCCAGTAGCGCCCGCCCCATCCCGGGGCTGGCGGGGCCACAACGAAAATCTCGAGGTCTTTGAGGCGCATGACAGGGCTTTCGCTGGTGGCGAGGAGCGGGGGTTTCACACCCCCGCACCCCCGTGGGATATCTGGGCCAAAATGAAAATGTAGGGCTAGTCCTTGGGTGTTTCGCGTGAGCCGCCGACATGCAGGATGACGCAAATGAGCATCATGGCGGAGGCCAGCAGGAACGGCGCGCCGGGGGAGTATACCGGGGCCGCAGGGCCGGTGAAGGCCGAAAACGTCGCCGTCATGATCAGCGGCGAGGTGATCATCGCCAGCGCATTGAGGCTGGACAGCACGCCTTGCAATTCTCCCTGCGCATTGGCCGGGGCAGAGCGCGACAGGATCGATTGCAGCGCCGGGGTGACCACGCCGCCAAGGGCTGTCAGCGGCGTGATCATCAGCGCGATAGGCCCCGAGGTGACAAGGCCGAGGGCGGCAAGAGTGGTGAAATCCACCCACATTCCATAGTGTGCTGCACGGTGTTCGCCAAAGCGGCGGATCAGCGGGCCAACCAGCAGTGCCTGACCGAGAGCGAAGGAAACGCCGTAGACCGCCAGTGAAATGCCGATCATGCGGCTGTCCCAGTCAAAGCGGGCCTGACCGTAAAAGGCCCAGATCGCCGGATAGACGTTCATCGCGATGCCCAACACCAGAAAGCAGATCAGCGGGCGCTTCAAGCCGGGCAGGCGGCTGACGGCGCGCAGCGCGCCAAGCGGGTTGGCCCGCGACAGGGTAAAGGCGCGGCGAGTGGCGTCGGTGACGGTTTCGGGCAGGATAAGGTAGCCAAAGATCAGGTTCGCGCCGGCAAGGCAGGCCGCCGCATAGAAGGGCGCGCGCAGATCAAGCGTTGACAGCAATCCGCCAATCAGAGGCCCAAGCACGAAACCCACCCCAAAACAGGCCCCGATCAGGCCAAACCGGCGGCCACGATCCTCCGGTGGCGTGATGTCGGCGATAAAGGCGGTGGCGGTAGAAAAGGTCGCGGCGGCAATCCCAGCCACGATGCGCGCGACAAGCAACAGCCAGATCGTCTGCGCGGTGGCAAGAACGATGTAATCCACCGCCATGACGGCGAGCGAGATCAACAGCACCGGGCGGCGACCGTAACGATCCGACAGCGAGCCCACGATGGGCCCGAACAGAAACTGCATGACGGCAAAGGACGTCGACAATAGCCCGCCCCAAAGCGCCGCGCGGGCCAGCGTGCCGCCGGTGACCTGTTCCAGCAGGTCGGGCATCACCGGAAAGATCAGGCCGATGCCGATGGCATCGAGCGTGACGGTGAACAGGATGAAGGCAAGTGCCAGGCGCGGCGCGGCCGGGGCCTTCATCGCTGCACTGTCAGGCAGTGGCGTGTCAGATATGGCAGATCTCCCTCAGGAATGTGGCAATTGGTCGGCATAGGCATGCGGGCGTTCGGCAAGGAGTAGGCATGTGGCATGTCAGGCGCCGCTGGCCAGACATCGGACAAACACATCCGCATCGACATTGCCACCCGTCGCCACCACGACCACTGCGTTACCCGAAATCTGGTCAGGGCGAAACAGAGCGGCCGCAAGGGCGACAGCACCCCCCGGTTCGAGCACGATCTTCAGCCGGGCAAAGGCCAGTGCGACCGCCTGCATCGCCTCGGTATCGGTGACAACAAGGCCCGGACCACACAGGCGGCGCAGGATCGGAAACGTGATATCGCCCGGGCGGGGCGTGATGATGGCATCGCAGACCGAGCCTGACAGCCGGGCGTTGCGCTGGATCGTGCCGCTGGCCAGGCTGCGGGTCACATCATCAAATCCGCTTGGCTCGCAAGGCCGCGCGCGCAGGCCCGGGGCTCTGGCCTCCAATGCAAGGGCAATGCCCGAAGTCAGCCCGCCACCCCCGCAACAGACCAGAACATCAGCTTTGGTGACGCCTTCGGCAGCCGCCTGCGCCGCGATTTCAAGCCCCGTCGTGCCTTGCCCCGCAATCACCTGCGGCTCGTCGTAGGGTTTGATCAGCGTCAGGCCGCGCGCCGCAGACAGGCCGGCCCCGATCGCATCGCGGTCATCGGTGTTGCGATCATAAAGCACCACTTCGGCGCCCAGTGCGCGTGTGTTGTCGATCTTCATGCGGGGCGCATCGTCTGGCATGATGATCACGGCAGGCACCCCGTGCAATCTGGCCGCTAGCGCCACGCCCTGCGCGTGATTGCCCGAGGAAAACGCGATCACACCGCGCGAGCGCCGGTCGGGCGTCAGTGCAGACAGGGCCGACCAGCCACCGCGAAACTTGAACGACCCGGTGTGTTGCAGACATTCGGCCTTGACCAGAACCCGCCGCCCGGCAATGTCATCAAGGAAGGGCGATGATAGCAGCGGCGTCACCCTTGCATGCCCGGCAAGACGGCAGGCTGCGGCGTCGATCATCGTGATGTCAGTCATTATCGCACGGCTTTCAGAAAGGCGTTCAGGACGGTCAGGCTTTCAGGTTCGTCCAGAAAGGGCACATGCGCCCGGTCGGGCACCGAGGCATAGATCAGGTCGGGGTGGCGGTTGTGCATCTCGTTCACCGTGGCAAGCGACAGCAGATCGGAGTTTGCCCCCCGGATCAGGGCGACGGGCAAACCGCTAAGCGCATCAAACAGCGGCCAAAGGTCGGCGGGTGGCCCTTCAAATGCTTTCAGGAACGCCGCGCGCAGGGTGGGATCATAGGTGACCTTCAGGCCGTCCGGCGTGGCTGCGGCATGGCGATGGGCTTCTTCCAGCCAGCGGCTGGCGGGCACATTGTGAAATCCGGGCAGGGATTTGGCGTAAGCCTCGGCCAGTGCCACATGGCTGCGCGCAGAGGGATCGCGACCGACAAAGGCAAAGATGCGCTCCAGCCCCGCGCGCTCGATCACCGGGCCGACATCGTTCAGGCACAGGCCCAGCAGGCGCGGCTTGGCCATCGCGGCCAGCAGCATCCCGATCAGGCCACCACGCGATGTGCCCAGCACAGCGAACCGGGCTATCCCCAGATGATCCATCAGCGCCAGCGCATCCATCGCTTCTTGCGGCACGGTATAGGTATCGGCCCCAGTCCAGTCAGACCTGCCCCGACCACGGTAGTCCATCCGGACCAATCGGCAGGGCGGCAGGTGCGGAGCGACATAGTCGAAATCCGCCATGGTGCGGGTCAATCCGGCCAGACATAACAAAGGCATGCCGGTGCCCGTATCAGAGAAGGCAAGCCGTGCGCCGTCGGGGGTGGTAAAGTCGGGGGTGGTGAAGCTGTCTGTCATAGCGATGCCGCCAGTTTGGGGATTGACGTAAGATCGGGCACGACATGCGCCGGGCCATGCGCAAGCCTGTCTTGCGGCAGACCGGCGCGATTGACCCAGACGGTGACAAATCCGAACCCGGACGCGCCGGCAATATCCCAGCCGTTGGACGACACGAACAACACCTCATCCCGAGAGCAGCCGAAGTGGGTCTGTACCAGACCGTAGACGCGCGCGCTTGGCTTGTAGATACCCACGCTTTCAACCGACAGAACCGCATCCAGATCGCCGCCAATGCCAGCCGAGGCAACCGCAGATGCCAGCATGCCCGGGGTGCCGTTCGACAGAATGGCGGTTGCATGGCCCGTCTTGCGCAGCGCGCGCAGGACCGGGTCGTCGAGGTCCTGCGCCGCCAGCGCCCAGTCAAGGCCATCTGCGGTCACTTGCGCGAAATCGGCATGCTGTCCCATGATGCTGCGCAGCCAGGTGTATTCCAGCTGCTTGCGGCGCCAGTCTTCGGCAAGGCGTGGCCACAGGGCGGCAAGCCGTTCCCGGCCCGGTTCGGCTGCGGCCAGCCGCGCGGCAGCCGCCACATCGAAAAGCGTGCCGTACGCATCAAACACGACCGTAGTTATCGCCATGACCCGCCTCCCTTTACGCCAAGCGTTGCACAGCCTTGCGGCGGGTGAAAGGGGGGGTGGCAACGGGATGCTTGAAGGCAAGCGCAACAGCGCCTAAACCGCAAGCCGAAAGCAAAGGCGGATGACATGGCCAAAGACAACGGCGAAGAACGCGCAGCATCGAAACGGGTAGGGTCGCTGCGGGGTCTGCTGCCGTTTCTGACACCGTACCGCGGGCTTGGCATGTTCGCGGTTGCCGCCCTTGTTCTGACGGCAGCGGTCAGCCTCGTGCTGCCGCTGGCCGTCCGGCGGGTGGTGGACAGCTTCAATGCGGGCGAAACCGGCCTGCTGGACCAGTACTTTTCGGCGGCCCTCGGCATTGCCGCGCTTTTGGCGTTTGGAACCGGCCTGCGCTACTATCTTGTCACCCGGCTGGGTGAACGTGTGGTGGCCGACATCCGCCGCGCCTTGTTCGACCGCGTCATGGCGATGAGCCCGGCCTTTTTCGAACGGACCCTTACGGGGGAAGTGCTAAGCAGGCTGACTACCGACACCACGCTGATCTTGTCGGTCATCGGATCGTCGGTATCGATTGCGCTGCGCAACATACTGATGTTGCTGGGTGGACTGGTTCTGCTGATGCTGACATCGGCAAAGCTGACGGGGCTCGTGTTGCTGATCGTGCCGGCCGTCGTCGTGCCGATCGTGCTGTTAGGGCGGCGGTTGCGAGTGTTGTCGCGCGAAAATCAGGATTGGATCGCCAATTCGTCTGGCACCGCGTCCGAAGCCCTGACCTCGGTCCAGACCGTGCAGGCCTTCACCCACGAGGCACGCACCAAGGCGGCGTTTGCCGATGTCACCGAAAAGGCGTTCGCGTCGGCGCAAAGCCGCATCAGGACGCGTGCGGTGCTGACCATGATCGTGATCTTTCTGACCTTCACCGGAATTGTCGGCGTCTTGTGGATCGGCGCGCGCGATGTGCGGGCGGGCAGCATGTCGCCGGGCGAGTTGGTTCAGTTCCTGATCTACGCCGTTCTGGTTGCAGGTGCTGTTGGTGCCTTGTCCGAAATCTGGGGCGAATTGCAACGGGCCGCCGGGGCTACCGAACGGCTGGTCGAATTGTTGAACACCACCGATAACGTAAGCGATCCGCTGGCACCAAAGCCATTGCCACGGCCCGTGCGCGGGGCAATCGAGTTTGAAGCGGTGCGGTTCAACTACCCGACGCGACCGACGATTTCGGCGCTGGACAGTGTCAGCCTGACCGTGATCCCCGGTGAAACGGTGGCGTTGGTCGGCCCGTCTGGTGCCGGCAAGACCACGATCCTGCAATTGCTGATGCGGTTTTACGATCCCCAATCCGGGGTTATCCGGCTTGACGGCATTGATCTGCGGGATATGGCGCGCGCCGATTTCCGCCGGTCTATCGCCATGGTGCCGCAAGACCCGGTGATTTTTGCCGCCTCTGCACGGGAAAACATCCGGTTCGGACGACCCGAGGCCACCGACGCCGAAATCGAGGCTGCGGCCAAAGCGGCTTCGGCGCATGGCTTTCTGGCGGCGTTGCCAGACGGTTATGAAACATGGCTGGGGGAACGCGGCGTGATGCTGTCCGGCGGCCAGAAACAACGCGTCGCAATCGCGCGCGCCGTCTTGCGCAATGCGGCCGTTCTGTTGTTGGACGAGGCGACAAGTGCGCTGGACGCCGAAAGCGAACGTGATGTGCAGGCGGCGGTCGAGGCGCTGTCAAAGGGGCGCACGACGCTTGTGGTTGCGCACAGGCTCGCCACGGTCAAACGCGCGGACCGGATTTTCGTCTTCGATCAGGGCCGTATCGTGGCCACCGGCACGCACGACGCGCTGGTCGCCGAAGGGGGGCTTTACGCCCGGCTTGCCCGGCTGCAGTTCACTGACGGACAGATTTAGCCGGAACGTGGCGGGAAAGGTGCTGGATGCAACCCTTGTCCCGGGCTTTCTGTGACCTGACGTCGTAGGCAAACGCAATGCTTGTCTCAAATCCTAATTCGGACCATCTTGAGGCTCGGAAAATACCCTTGGCAACAACAGGGGATTTTGGGGGAGGATGAAAATGGTTGCGTTTACGTCGCGCGAAAGCGTGGTTGCGATTGAGGCGAAAGGCGGCTGGGACACACTGGATGTGGCCAAGAGCATCTATCAGTTGGTCAGCCGCACCAAGGCAGCACATGGCCATAAGGACGCGGTGACGTTTCAGTTGACTGCAGGTCCGAAGGACCGTGCCGAAACCTTGAACTGGGCCGAATTGCACGGCCGTGTGACGCAGGTTGCCAATCTGTTCCGGTCCCTCGGGATTGGCGAAAAAGACGTGGTGGCCTATGTCTTGCCCAATTGCATGGAAACCGTTGTCACCCTTCTGGGCGGCGCGGTTGCGGGAATTGTAAATCCGATCAATCCCTTGCTGGAACCGGAACAGATCGCCTCGATCCTGCGTGAGACGAACGCCCGCGTTGTGGTGACACTGCGGTCTTTCCCGAAAACGGAACTGGCGCAGCGGGTCGGCGAGGCCGTACGTCTGGCGCCTAATGTGCACACCGTGCTGGAGGTTGATCTGAACCGCTATCTGTCGCCGCCCAAATCGTGGATCGTGCCGCTGGTGCGCCCGAAGAACCCGGTTACCCACACCGCCACGGTCAAGAATTTCATGGCCGAACTGGCCCGCCATCCCGCCGACAAGCTGACGTTCGCAGATACCACCGAAGACCGCATTGCCGCCTATTTCCATACGGGTGGCACGACGGGGCTGCCAAAAGTGGCGCAGCACCGCGTCTCTGGCATGATCTACAACGGCTGGACGGGAAGCGAATTGATCTTCGTGCCCGCCGATGTGGTGATCTGCCCACTGCCGCTGTTCCACGTCCTTGCCGCCTATCCGGTGTTGATGTCGATGATCACCAGCGGCGCGCATGTCGTCTTTCCCACCCCCGCCGGTTATCGTGGCGAGGGCGTGTTCGACAACTTCTGGAAACTGATCGAACGCTGGCGGGTCACGCAGGTGATCACGGTGCCGACCGCCCTTGCCGCCCTGATGCAACGGCCGATCGATGCCGATATCTCGTCGCTGCGTGGGGCGTTCTCGGGGTCGTCGGCCCTGCCACAGGAGCTTTATGCCCGGTTCGAAAAGGCGACGGGCGTTCAGGTTGTCGAAGGCTACGGGTTGACCGAATGCACCTGCATCGTGTCGATGTCGCCGCCGACGGGGGTCAAGAAGATCGGCTCTGTCGGTCTGGTCGCCCCGTTCAGTGATGTGCGCATTCTGCATCTAGACGCGACCGGCACGGTGATCCGAAATTGCGCGGTGGATGAGGTGGGCGAGATCTGCATCCACAGTCCGGGGGTGTTTGTCGGGCAGACCTACACCGAGGCGGACAAGAACAAGGGGCTCTATGCCGATGGTCGCTATCTGCGGACCGGCGATCTGGGCAGGCTGGACGGTGATGGCTACCTGTTCATCACCGGGCGGGCGAAAGACCTGATCATCCGGGGCGGGCACAACATCGACCCCGCGATCATTGAAGAGGTTCTTGCGCGTCACCCGCAGGTTGCTTTTGCCGGTGCGATTGGTCAGCCCGATGCGCATGCAGGCGAATTGCCCTGCGCCTATGTCGAACTGATCAAGGGCGCAGACGTGACCGTGCAGGCGCTGCTGGATTATGCGCAGGCCCATGTCCTCGAACGCGCGGCCATCCCGAAGTACATAGAATTGCTGGACGATCTGCCCAAGACCGCCGTCGGTAAAGTGTTCAAACCTGATCTGCGCCGCAGGGCGATTACGCGCGTCTACAACGCGGCGCTGGCGGATGCGGGGATCCCAGCGGAAGTTGACAAGGTAATCGAGGACAAGAAACGCGGGCTGGTGGCGCAATTGCGCAAAACCGGGCTAGCCGAGGATCGCGCAGTCGCGGAAGTGCTGGGTCAGTTCGTCAATCCCTGGGAATGGAAAAGCTGAAGTTAACCGAATGTCTGTTTTTGTAGGCGGTGCAGAGGGCAATGTAGGATTATGACGTTCTGCGGATATTGAGACAGTTCGATCAGACGGATGTGCCGGCGGTATCGATCCAGATCGTCACCGGCCCGTCGTTGGTCAGACTGACCGCCATATCCGCGCCGAAAATGCCGTTGGCGGTGGCGATGCCTTCGGCGGCCATCATTGCGGTGAAGCGGTCATAGAGGCGCTGGCCTTCTGCCGGGTTTGCGGCGGTGGAAAAGCCGGGCCTGTTGCCGCGAAGATCGGCGGCGAGGGTAAACTGGCTGACAATCAGTGCGGCCCCGCCGATATCGCGGATCGACAGGTTCATCTTGCCGGCGTCGTCGCGAAAGATGCGCAGCTTCGCGATTTTGGTGGCCAGCGTCTGCGCTGACGCATCCCTATCGCCCGCCATCGCGCAGATCAGGATCAGCAGGCCATGGCCGATCTGACCGGCAATCTTGCCGTCAACGCTGACCGAGGCTTGGCTGACGCGCTGGATCAGCGCCCTCACAGCTCATTGGCCCAAGGCGGGTTGGCCCCGGCGCGCGAACAGGTGATCGCGGCGGCGCGGGTGCCAAGCGACAGCGCCTCGTGCAGGGCATCGTCCGACAAGGTCGCGACCGCGTCCTTGCTAAGCCAGCCGCCGCGGTCAAGCGATGCCAGAAATCCCGCATTGAAGGTGTCGCCCGCACCGACCGTATCGGCAACGGTGATTTTGGGGGCTGCAACCTGCACCCGCCCCCGGACCGTGTAGGCAGAGGCGCCTTTCGCCCCTTCGGTGATCAGCACCACCTTGGCACCCTTGGCCAGCAGAGCCTGCGGGTCGCAGGTGCCATAAAGCCATTCGGCGTCTTCATCCGACAGTTTCACGATATCCGACAGGCCGATCATACGGTCGATGCGTGCGGTATAGGCGGCCCTGTCCGCAACAAAGCCGGGACGCACGTTCGGGTCGATCATCGTCAGGCGTTTGGGGGCTTCCCGGGTCATCAGAGCCTCAAGTGCGCTGCCGCAGGGTTCGACGGCAAGCCAGATACCGCCGGTGAAATAGGCGCGGATGGTTTCCGGCAGTGCAGGCATGTCGGCGGGCGTCATCATGCGCCCTGCGGTGTTTTCATCATAAAAGAAGTAGCTGGCGTGACCATTGGTCAGCTTGACGAAGGCCAGCGTTGTCGGCCTGTCCGATTGCACCGCATGATCAAGCGTGACGTTCGACGCCAATAGTGTGTCGCGCAGCACGTCGCCCATCAGGTCGGTGGACAGCCCGGTCAGGAAAGACGATGCCGACCCCAGCCGCCCTAGGGCTATGGCCGTATTCATCACCGCGCCACCGGCATAGGGGGCGAAGGCTTGCTCGCCCAAAGTGGTGGTTCGGGGCAGCATGTCGATCAGGGCTTCGCCAACGCTCAGAATCATGGAAGGGTCCTTTGCCAGATGTCAGCCCAACCATAGCGGAGGTCGCAACGGGGGCGCAAACCATGGTCCGTCAGGCGGTGAAAAAAGGTGCCAGACGTGCGCGGATGCGGGCGAGCGGCGTCGTGCCGGACAGATCGGGCACGAAGGGCTGCCCGGTGATCGCCTCAAACGCGGCAATATAGGTCGCACTGGTGGCTTCGATCATCTCGGGCGAGATGGCGGGGATCGGGTCTTTGTAGGGATCGCATCGTGCAGCGACCCAGGCCCGGATGACATCCTTGTCGAACGAGGGTGGGCGCGTGCCTGCCGTGAACGCAGCCTCGTAGCCCGACGCGATCCAGTAGCGCGAACTGTCGGGGGTGTGGATTTCGTCCGCGATCAGGATGTTACCTGCGGCATCCGTGCCAAATTCGTATTTCGTATCACACAAGATCAGGCCACGCTCTGCCGCCATCGTCTGGCCGCGCGCAAAAAGCGCAAGCGAGATGTCGGCGACCCGGTCCCATTGCGCGGCGGTCAGCAGGCCGGTCTCGATGATCTGGGCCGCGGTCAGGGGTTCGTCATGGCCGCCGTCGAAGGCTTTTGACGTCGGCGTGATAATGGGCGCCGGCAGACGCTGGTTGTCACGCAGGCCGTCGGGGAAAACATGGCCATACATCGCCCGCTGCCCCGCCTTGTACCGGGTCAGGATCGAGGTTCCGGTTGTGCCGGCAAGATAGCCGCGCACGATGATTTCGACCGGAAGGATCGTCAGATGCTGCCCGATCACGACGTTCGGGTCGGGGTAGCAGATCACATGATTGGGGCAGATATCGGCGGTATGATCGAACCAGAACCGGGCGACGCCGGTCAGCACCTGACCCTTGAAGGGGATCGCCGCCAGTATCCGGTCAAAGGCGGAAATCCGGTCAGAGGCGATCAGGATCCGTCGCGGACCATGGCTGGCGGTGGCGGGCAGATCATAGCAATCGCGGACCTTGCCGAAATAGGGGTTCGGCAGTTCCGGGATATGGGCGTGATCGAGGATGCGGGTCAGGTCGGGCATCGTGGCCTCTCAAAGGACGCGCCTCTATCGGATGCGGGGGGCGGCAAGTCAACCGGTCAGAACAGTGTTCGTCCGGTGCATTGCCTGTAGGCTCGCACACCGTTTGGGCAAGGTTACATCGACCGGGATCAGACGGACAGGCAGGTCCGGTCGTGGCCCTGTCATGGGCACAAAAGCCCGCATTGCAAAACGGACTTGTAGGAACAAATTTAGTAGGTCAATATTGTATCATATCTTGCAACGTCCAAAGCAGATCACGTCGGGATGCTGGACCAAACCTGCGCGGGGCCAAGCGTGAGCGGACTGGATGCGCTTTCCGATGCGGAATTGGCCGGGATGAACCTGTGCCGAAGCGGGGGTGGGTATCTTATCGGCTGGCCCGCCGATGTGAACATTCACGCGATGACATTGGGACGGCATCTTGGGCCGCAGATGCGCGACAAGGCGGCATTGATCTATGAGGAACCGAACGGCACAGTAACCCGCCAAAGCTTTGCGCAGGTTAACCGTGCTGCCACCAGTCTTGCCGCTCGTCTGCGCGGTCTTGGCTACGGGCGCGGCGACCGGATCGGGCTGCACACCGGGCAGCATCCGGATACCGCAGTGGCGCACATGGCGATTGCCAAGCTGGGTGCCGTTGCGGTGACACTGTCGCAGCTTTACGGCCCGGACACGATGGCGCACGCGATGCAGGACTGTCAGGCGCGCGTTCTGCTGACCGGCGATCGGTGCTGGGCCGATTTGCGCAGCGAACGGGCGACGTTGTTTCCCGATCTGGTGGATGTGCTGACGCGCGACCCTGTGTCCGGCGAGCATGATCTGTCGGCCGCTTTTGCCGACGAAGTGCACGGTTTCATCCCTGACTTCGGTGGCGCGGATGATCCCGCACTTTTGATGTATACCTCCGGCTCTACCGGCAAACCCAAGGGCATTCTGCACGGCCACCGCATTCTGGCGGCCTATACCCCTTCGATCCATCTGTTCTTTAACCTGTCGATGCAGGACGCCGACGCGGTGTTCTGGTCGCCGTCGGATTGGGCTTGGGTCGGCGGATTGCTGGACATGCTGTTTCCGGCTTGGATGGCGGGGCGCCCGGTTGCCACCTCGCTGGACCGGTTCAGTGCCGAAGGTGCCTATGCCTTCATGGCGCGGCATCGGGTGACGCACAGTTTTCTTGCCCCCACCGCGATCAAGCGGCTGGCGCAGACCGCGCATCCGCGCGATGACCACGATCTGGCCTTGCGGGTAATCTGCACAGGGGGCGAGTCGCTTGCCGCCGAAACACTGGACTGGGCGGAAAACCGGCTGGGCGTAGTATGCAACGAATTCTACGGCATGACCGAAGTGAACCACCTGATCGGCAATTGTGCAGCACTTTATCCGCGCAAGGCAGGGTCAATGGGGCGGGCCTATCCAGGGCATAAGGTGATGCTGGTCGATGACAAGGGCTCCCCTCTACCTGCGGGCGAGCCGGGCGAGATCGTAACCCCGGCAGACGCGCCGACACGCTATCTGGGTTATCTGAATGCGCCGGAAAAAGAGGCGGACATGCGCCTTGGCCCCTGGCTGCGCACCCATGATCTGGCGGTGCAGGATGCCGACGGATATTTCTGGTACAAGGGCCGGTCGGATGATCTGATCAAGTCATCAGGCTTTCGCATTGGCCCGGCAGAGATCGAGGAATGCCTGCTATCGCACCCCGCTGTGGCGGAATGCGCCGTGGTAGGCAAGCCCGACGCCGATCGGGGGTCGATCGTGAAGGCGTTCGTCAGGCTGCGCACGGGCGTGGCCGAAAACGACGCGCTGAAGACCGCGCTCTGCGAGCATGTCCGCACCCGGCTGGCAGGCTACAAGGCCCCGCGCGAGGTGGAGTTTGTGGCTGACTTCGTGCTGACCTCGTCGGGCAAGATCAACCGCCGTGCGCTGCGCGAGGCGGAACTGGCGACGGCGGGCATGGCATGACGATGCGCGTTTCGTTCGTGGTGACGGGATGGTTGGCTAGCGTGGTCGTGCCCACCAGTCCCGGGCGCGAAGCGTCTTACTGTCTTGAAAGGTTCCAGCATGGTCGATGCCCTCGATGCGCCAAAATATGAACAGGCCTACAGAACCATTCTGGAACGGCTGAAGGCGGGGCGCTATCCGGTCGGGATGCGGATGCCCACCGAGGGTGAGCTGGCCGCGAGTTTCAGCGTCAGCCGGGTCACCATTCGCCGCGCGCTGGATATGCTGGTGCAGGATGGCTATGTCGAAAGCAGGCAAGGGTCGGGCTACCGGGTGATCACGCTGTCGCCGGCGTCGGACACCTGCCTGACCTCATTCACCGATGCGATGCTGCGCGCAGGGCACGAGCCGACCTCACGCCTGATCGCTATCGTGCGGCATGGCGCGGGGCAACTGGCACATCTGCCGCCTGGCATGGCGGACACCCCGGTGATCGAAATCACCCGGTTGCGACTGGTGGACGGGCAGCCGCGCATGTTGGTCAAGACCTATGCGCCCGCGCACCTGATGCCCGATGCCGCGCCGTCGGACTTTCCCGAAACCGGGGCCGGCCAGTCGATCCTGCGTATTCTGGGCGATCGCTTCGGGCTGGAATGGTCTGCCGCCTGCGAGGATATCAGCCCTGTCGTCGCAAGTGCCGCGATTGCCGCGACCTTTGGTATTGCCGAGGGCAGCCCCCTGTTGCGCCAAGCCTGTTCGGCATTCGCCGATGACGGATCGGTGGCGTTTCACGAAGATGTCTTTCGCACCGGAACTGTCAGCTTTGCCCTGTCCCGTCAGGGCCGTATGCCTCGCTTTTGAAGGAAGACCGATGTCGCAGTTTCCATTCCTTCCGCCCGATCTGATGGCCGAGCGCCTTGCCTTGCCGCAAGGGCGGCCGCGGGTGGTGATCGACACCGACACCGCCAACGAAATCGACGATCAGTTCGCCTTGGCCTGGGCGCTGTTGTCGCCAGAGAAGCTGGACGTTGTGGCGGTAACGGCAGAACCGTTTTCCTTTGCCCATCATCTGCCCGGATTGCGCCGCGCAGAGGCGGCTCTGCTGAACGGGCAGGGCCAACCCGAGCATCTTGTGGGTGGCTTTCAGGGTTGGCTTGCGCGGCTGCACAAGGCCGGGCGGCGGGCGGCCGATCTGCAACTGGTCGGGCCGGCCGAAGGGATGGAGTTGAGTTATCAGGAAATTCTGAGGGTGTACGACGCCTGCGGCCTGGCGCCGGGCGGAACCGTGTTTCGCGGTGCGGATCGCTACATGACCGGCCCAGAAACCCCCGTTGTGACCGATGCCGCAACTGCCATCGTCGATCTGGCCAAAAGCGGTGGTGCCCCGCTGTACATTGCGGCGCTCGGCTGCGTGACCAATATCGCCAGCGCAATCCTGATGGCGCCAGAGATCATCCGTGACATCGTCGTGATCTGGACCTCGGGCTATCCGTCCGCTGCACCGCATTGCAACCGACCCTCGCTGAACATGGTGCAGGATCTATACGCCTCGCGGTTGCTGTTCGACTGCGGCGTGCCGCATGTTTATCTGCCGGGCTATCATGTGGGCGCGCAGTTGAAGATATCTTTGCCCGAGATGGAGCGTTTCGTTCAGGGTCGCGGTGCGATTGGCGACTATCTGCACCATCTGTTCACCCACAACCCGCTGCACGCGATGTTCGCGCTGGACGATACCGCGCGGCGGACCTGGGTGATCTGGGATATCATCAACATCGCCTGGCTGATCAACCCCGACTGGGTGCCGACGCACCTGACCACATCGCCCCGGCTGGACGACGATCTGTTCTGGCGCAAAGATCCCCACCGCCACCTGATGCGCGAAGCCCATGACGTGCAGCGCGATGAGGTCTTCCTGAATTTCTATGATTGTCTGGCGCGGAGTTGAACACCGCGCGAGTCAAGCGTTCTAAGACAGCTTTGCGGACGAAGCGGCCGGTCGTTGTGATCGAACCAATGTTCGCTCTCATATTGCACTCGATTGACTTCCTTCGGTTACGACGTGATGGTTTTTGGTATATCGCGCCATAAGGCTGGGGAAATGACTGAAATTCTAGTGCGGATGGCCCGCGACGAAAACGATATCGAATCGGCACGTACACTCTGCGAAGAGTGGTTGGATTGGCACTGGAAAAACTACCCCCCCGATTGGCCCACAGGAGCCGATCATCCGATGGATCCCAAAAAGTTCAAAGCGATCCTTGATGACCTGCCTGACTTACATAAACGACCGCGTGGCGGCATCCTTGTTGCCTCTGTGAACGGGAATCCTGCCGGATGTGTCATGTACAGCCAGGCGGGTCCGGGTGTCGCTGAATTCAAACGAATGTTCGTAAGCGTCGCTGGCCGGGGCAATGGGCTTGGTCGCAAATTGTTGGAAGGCATGTTCGTACAGATGGTTGCTGACGGATATGAAAGTGTGTTTTTCTCGTCCGCAAAGTTTTTGACGCATGCACGCTCAATGTATGAGAGCGCCGGTTTCGTCGGCATGCCACACCCACAAGACTTCCCGGATGTGTGGCGCGACAAAATCTATTTCATGCAGCGCTCGCTCGTGTAGTCGCACAAAATGATCGTTCTGGCCTTCCTTTCCGTCGTTTAATGCGGCCATTCGCTCTCCAAACGCATGTTGGGAGGTTTGGGCTCGATGCGGTCATGTTCTGTCAGGTGTAATCCACGGCCAATAGATGATCGCGCATCGGGACGCGGTTCAGGGCCGTCAAGCCTGTCCACGACGCGAATTCGGCCACGGCGGCGGCGTGGTCGCCGGGGATCAGCACGAAGTGATGCTCCAGCCCGTGCGCCATGACGGTGGCCACGACATCCTCAAGGCTGGCGGGGTTGCCCGCGATGCAGAACTCCTGCAGCCAGCCCCGGCAGCCGGTAAAGCCGGATGGATCGCGGCCCCGCACCGCTGCGGTCATCTGGAACATCGCACCACCGTCGCGCGCGATGCGCAGCAGGGTCACCGGGCCGTCGCGGAAGACCAGATCGGCGATGGTACCAAAGCGGGGCCCTTGCGCCGTACCACGCCCAATCATCGGGTGATTGACCCAAGCGGGCCCAGCCGTGTCTGCCAGATAAAGTGGCCCGCCGCCGCCGTGCCAGACCAGCAGTTGGCCCGCGTCAAGATCGGGTTCGGTCATGTCCAGCAGGTAACCCACCCGCCCAGTCAGGGATTTTGCGACCAGCTGACTGACCGCCCCCAGCACATCGCCCTCAGACGCCACGGGCAGGGCGTCGCGTTCCTCCAGCCAGGTAAAGGCCGCACCCGGATGCATGCCGGGATCGGCCTGCAGGGCGGGCCAGTCGCTGACCGCCAGCGCCGCGTAATTCCCCGCCGCAGCCATATCACGCAGGGCCAATGCACAGCGGGCGGTCAGGGTCATCTGGTGGTCCGACACGCCGTCAACCCGGGCGGCATTGGCCATTGCGGCAACCTCGGCTGCGGCACGGTCCGGGGCAATCGCCGCCATCCGCCCGGTCAGATCGTGGATGTCGTGATGCGCCACCTCGACCCCCAGCCGTGATCGCAGCGTGTTGGTCGACACCTCCATGTTGTAGAACGTCATGGCAAGGCCACCGATCACGCCAATCCTTGCACCATCCAGTGCCTTGGCGGCTTTCAACGCGCGCAGGGTGGTGGTCAGCCGCGCCTGAAACGCCGGGCTTTCGGGGGCACCGTGATACCATTGCACCGGGTGTTGGCGCAGATCGCGCACGGTTCGGGCAATTGACATCGACATATTCAACGACACGAAATTGTTCAGTTGCACGTCGCCAGTGCGCACCGGTTCGGGCACCGACCAGAAGCCTGCGCGAAACTCGGATGCGGCGATGGTGCGGGCGACATCGCCCATGGTGAAGCCGCCGTGCAAAAGGAGGATGAATTCAACCCCCGCAGCCCGGCATTCTGCTAACGCGCGGGAAGTGTCGGCCCCGTTCATCGGGATGCCGGGGATCAGTACCAGCCGCGCGCCCAGATCGTCACATAAAGCACCGAGCGCGGCTTCCGCCCGATCCCAGACGCCATGGCGTTCGGGGAAGTAGCTGGGCAATGACGCCCGGATCAAGCCGATGGTCAGGGGTGTCATGTCGCCCGCCCTTTCAAATCCGCAGATAGCCGCCGTCGACCACCAACGACGTGCCCATCACATATTTCGCCATGTCCGAGGCCAGAAACACGCAGGCATCGGCCACCTCTGACGGCTCGCCCCAGCGGCGGGCGGGGATCATGTCAAGATACCCCTCGCCGACCTCAGTGCCGATTACCGGGTCATCGACCACATTCATCTGGGTGCGCATGATGCCGGGGTTGACGTTGTTCACACGAATACCGAGGGGGCCCAGCTCATCGGCCAATGCCAGGGACAACAATCGCACAGCACCTTTGGTCATGTTGTAATGCGTGAACCCCCCGGTGCCACGCATCCCTGCAATGGAGCACATGTTCAGGATCACCCCATGCCCGCGTGGCACCATGGCCCGCGCTGCCGCCTGCGCGCCAAAGAACACGGATTTGACGTTGACGTCGATCA
Source organism: Pseudorhodobacter sp. (assembly GCA_031406155.1). Taxonomy (GTDB): domain Bacteria; phylum Pseudomonadota; class Alphaproteobacteria; order Rhodobacterales; family Rhodobacteraceae; genus JACMNW01. The sequence continues at coordinate 64,834 of JANOGW010000056.1, read as the reverse complement.
TCTTTTGAAACACCGCCTCGGTCGCCTCAAGGATCGGCTGTTTCATCAGGATGCCCGCGTTATTGATCATGATGTCAAGCCCGCCCCAGCGCTCGGCTTCGGCAACTGCCGCCTCAAGGTCGGCCACGCGGGACACATCGCATTGGAAGAACCGCGCCATGCTGGGCTGGCTTTCGTTGATCGCCTCGACCACAGGCAGCCCGCCTTCGCGCGGATCGAGGCGCAGGTCGGCCACGATCACGCGGGCACCGTGGCGCGCGAACGCTTTGGCAATCGCGCGACCATTGCCGCTGGCGCCGCCGGTGACGATGGCGATTTTTCCGGCCAGCATGTCGTCAGCCATGACACCCCCCCCTCATGTGACCGCAGTAATCAGTCGGCGCAATCGCGCAAGGCCGGTGTGTGCCAGCCAGTCCCGCATCGCTGCGTCACCTTGCGCGCCAAAAACCCCGACCGCGTCCGACCAGATCGACCGCCCACACATGAAGCCCGCAAAGGCCACGCCCGACGCGCGCGCCATCTGCAACGAGGCTTCGAACCAGTCGAACGGCACGCCCGCGCTCAGATAGACAATCGGCAACCCGCGCGCCGGTTCGGCGGCATCGCGAAACGCTTGCAGGGCCTGATCACGCGACATCAGGGGCTGGCCATAGCCTGCAACAAAGGCCAGATCGACCGGCACTTCGATTTTCAGGGTGCCGACCTGAAAGCGCGGATCGGCAAAGGTTTCCACCGCGCGGCGCACAAGGCCGGGCTTGGCGTGGGCAAATGCCGGCGTGCCGGGGGGCAGGGCGCGGTCAAACACCAAAGGCTCCATCAGGAAATGCAGGCCGTGCGCCGCACATTGCGCGCCAACCGATGCCACCAGATCGCATTTGCGCGCGTTCAGCGCCGGGTCATCGTCGGGCGCGTAATACAAAAAGAACTTGAGGTACCGCACCCCCAAGCCAGGATAATCCGCAGTCGTCAGGGTGTCAGGCAGGACGGTGATCCGGTCGGGTTCGGCGATGCGGTAGACATCAGCCTCGTACGCCAGCATGGGAGCGCAATGCGCCGGAAAATCGGGTAGCAGGCCGGGGCCGCAGGTTGCATCCAGTAGCACGGTGCTGGAATGCGGACCCAGAACTTGCAGCACGGCGCGCTTGAAATGCACCAGATCATCCGGCATTGCCCTGTCGCCGCGTGCCGACTTGATCGTTGCGGCAAGCCCGCTGCCTGCATCAACGGCGACCCCGTGGAACTGGCGCGGTGCGGGCATCATCAGGCCCCTTTGCCATGGATGACCGGAAACAGCGGGGCCGCATGGGCGGCCTGCCAAAACCCCAGCATCTGCGGCGTGGGCGTCATCAGCGAGATCGAAAAGCCCGCCATTTCCTGCGTGGTCGAGAACGAGCCGACGATCGGTGACAGATGCGGGATGCCGCGCGCGTCCAACCCATGGGCAAGTTCGCGGTAGATCGTCAACAACTCCATCATCGTGGCGCCCCCCATGCCGTTTACGATGGCAAGCGTGGGCGTGCCCGGCGCGATGGGCCGATCAGTCAGCAGCGCCTCCAGCATGAACGCCACCAGATCGGCCACCGGCCCGACCTTGCGTCGGCCAACGCCGGGTTCGCCGTGCACGCCCATGCCGATGTAGATCTCGTCAACGGGCAGGGTGAACATCGGCTGGCCGGTCAGTGGCGAGATACCCGGATTGACGGCGGCGGCAAGCGTGCGGGTGCGCGCGCGAACGTCTTCGCCAAGCGCGATCAGATCGTCCAGCGCCATGCCGGTTTCCGCCGCAGCTCCGAGGATCTTGTAGATGAAGATCGTGCCAGCCGCGCCGCGCCGGTCTTCCTCATGACCCTTGGGCGCAGAGGAGATATCGTCATACATCAGCAACGGGCGCACGGTCAGGCCGGCATCGTCGGCCATCATCACGGCGGCCATTGCATTGATCACATCGCCTTCGTGGCGCGAAACCAGCAGGACCGCCCCCGCAGGCCCGGTCACTTCGCGCAGGCCGGCCAAGATCATATCGGGCGGCGGGGCTGTGAACACGTCGCCCACCACATTGGCATCCAGCAAGCCCTTGCCCACGAAACCCATGGCGATGGGTTCATGCCCCGACCCGTTCGCGATCACGACCGCCACCTTGCCGGGGTCAAGCGTGACGCGACGCACGACGCGCGGATGGACCCCGCGCGCCACAAGGCCGGGATAGGCCGCGATAAAACCGTCGATCATGTCGTCGGGCATCCGGTCTTTGGAATTGAACAGCTTTTTCATGGGTTCCTGCCCGATGTCGCGGCAAAGAGGTCCAGTATCTCGGCGACGGATACCGCCCCCGGATCAAGATGGCCCACGCCAGCGCCTTCGACATAGCGGGCGCGGCCGCGTCTGGCGGCCATGGCGCGAGTTTCCTCGGCCCCGGTCCGGGCTGCACGTGCCGCGCCTGCCTCGTCTGCGGCCAGCGAGGCGGGGATCAGCGCGTCCAGCATGGTTTTGTCACCAGCCTTTGCGCCGCCAATCTGCGCTATGCGGGTGGCGGCCCGGGCAAGGGCCGCCGGCAGCGGCGGTTCGGCCGCCAGCGCGTCGATCAGATAGCTGAAAATCGTGCCCGATGCACCACCAGCGGCATTGCGGAATGCGGCACCCGGGGCATCCGGGGCCGCCGCTGCCGCCCGCAGGCCTTTCAGGATCGTCGCCCCATGATCGCCGTCGCCGGTGGCCGCATCAAGCGTGTTCAGTTGCGGCTCCAGTTCGGTGAACCTTGCGACCAGACTGCTCAGAAAATCGGCGGTCATTTGAACGTCGCCTGCATGAAGGCCAGTGCGGCACGGGCGGCGGCGGTGGCGTCCGGTTCGATGTCGCGCCAGATGTTCAGATCGGCGCTTGCGGGATTGCCGGGGCGCACGAACATTTCGGCCACGATCCAGCCGTCGTAGCGCGCGTCGGCCAAGCCCCGTACCACATCATCCCATGGCACATGGCCCGATCCCGGCACGCCGCGGTCATTGTCGGAGACGTGGAAATGTACAAGGTGGCCGGCAGCACTGGCAATGGCGGCGCGGATATCCTTTTCTTCGATGTTCAGATGAAAGGTGTCCAGCAGGGCACCGATGCGGGGTGATCCGGTGGCGCGGGCCAGGGCCACCGCTTCGGCCGCGGTGTTCACCAGATCGGTTTCAAAACGGTTGATAGCCTCGATCCCCAAGGTCACGCCATGGTCGCGCAGATCGCTGTCTAGCTCAGCCAGAATTTCGCCAGACCGCGCCGTCCGCGCCTGTTTGCGCGCAGGCTCAAAGACGCCCCACGGGGCATAGACGACCCCGGCCAACCCGGCAGAGCCAAGTCTCGCCGTCGTCCTGATGGCCCATCTCAGATGGTCAAGCCCCGCCTGCCGTACCTTGCGATCTTCTGAGGTGATATCGGCCGCCCGCGACAAGCCGTCCGAGCAGGTGACTTGCAACCCATGGTCGCGGAGCAGCCCTGCCATGGCTACAGCACGGTCATCCGTCATGCCCAGAAGCGAGATTTCAACGCCGTCAAAGCCAAGATCGGCCACCGCGCGCAAGATGGGTGCTACCTCATCGGTCCAGCGCGCCATCCACAACCCGGCATGTACCCCGAATTTCATGACCATCCCTTTGTCATTCCAGCACCCACAACGTCTGGCGGGGCAGGGTGACCTGCACCGACGCGCCTACCGCCAGCCCCTCGACCAAATCAGGGCTGAGAACCGCCTCGATCGCCACCTCGCCCACGACAAGGCGCAGGCGGGTTTGGGTGCCCAGATAAACCCGCTCGACCACACGCGCGGTGATGGTGTTTTCAGCGGCCACGCCGACCTTCACGTTTTCGGGTCGGAATGTCAGCTTTCCCGGGCCCTTGCGCGCGCCGTCAGGCAGATGCAGCGGGCCTAGGGCGGATTGGAACAATACCCCGTCAGATATGCCGGTAATGAAATTGTGCCCGCCAAAGAACCGCGCCACTGCCTCGTCCGCTGGGCGTTTGTAGAACATGTCCGCCGGGGCGTATTGGCGCAACGATCCGTCGAGGATCAACGCCACCCGGTCGGCCAGCACCACGGCTTCTTCCTGATCATGGGTCACGAAGATGGTCGTGATGCCCAGATCCTTTTGCAAGCCGCGGATCAGATCACGCATTTCGAACCGCAGATGCGCATCAAGGTTCGACAGCGGCTCGTCCAGCAGCAGCACCTTCGGGCGCACGATCAGCGCGCGGGCCAATGCCACGCGCTGTTGCTGGCCGCCCGACAGATCCGCAGGCCGCCGCGTGCCCAGATCGGGCAGTTTGACCAGCGCCAGCATGTCAGCGACGCGGGCGTCAATCTCGACCCTTGGCACTTTGCGCATCTTCAGGCCAAAGGCGATGTTGTCGGCAACCGACATGTAGGGAAACAAAAGGTAGTTCTGGAACACCATCACGACGCCGCGATGTTCGGGTTTTTCGTGCAGGATCGAGCGTCCGTCGAAGGTGACATCGCCCGAGGTCGGTTCCAGCAATCCTGCGATCATCTTCATCGTCGTGGTCTTGCCACAGCCCGAGGGGCCAAGCAGGGCCGTCAATTCGCCCGACGGAATTTCCAGTGATAGTTGGTCGAGCGAGGGTTTTGACGCCCCCGGATAGGTCTTGCTTAGCGCCTTGATCGACACATGGGTCATAGCCGGCCAAATCCCCCGACTGCGCCGCTTTGTCCCGACAGATGCCGGGCGGTCAGCAAAAGGATCAGAATCCCGGGCAGGATATAGATCATGCCGATCGCCCCGGTGATGTCATTTCGCCCGGACGTGGCGAAGTTGAACAGCAACAACGGCAGGGTCACCACGCGCCCGCCGCCGATCAGCAGGGTCAGGATGTACTGGCTCCACGATACCAGAAAGGCGAACATGCCGCCCACGATGATGCCGGGCAGGATGGCGGGCAGGGTGACGTACCAGAATGTCTGCACCGGGCTTGCGCCAAGGCTGCGCGCCTGCGCCTCGAACGAGGGGTCGAAATTGGCGAAGATGCCGGCCATCACCAGCACCATGTAGGGCAATGTCGGCACCAGATGCACCAGCATCACGCCGGTCACGGTATTGGTCAGTCCCATCGCGATAAAGACCGAGTGGATGCCAAGCGCCACCGCGATGCCGGGAACAATGGTGGGGGCAAGGATCATCAGTTCGACCACCTGTTTGCCGCGAAACCGGTACATCCCCAAGGCGCGGCCTGCAGGCACGCCCACAAGGATCGACAGCACCGTCGCCCCCGCCGAAATGCCGATGGTCAACCCGAGGCTGCCCACCACGCCCGAGGTATCAGACAGCGCATAGCTCCATGCCTTCAGCGACCATTCCTGTGGCAGCAGATCCGGAAAGCGCCAGCCGCGGGCGAATGACCAGATCGCCAGCGGCACCAGCGGCAGCACCAGCCAGACGATCAGCAGCGCCCCGGTCAGGACACGAAAGCTGCGAAGGGCCAGGGGATCGCGTCGCATGGCCTATCTCCGGATGCTGCGGCGCCAATAGCGCAGGTACAAAAAGATCATGACGGCGCTAAGCACGGCGATCACCATCGCCATCGCCATCGCCTCGGGGCGCGCGGCCAGATCGACATCGGTGTACTTGCGGTACGCCAGCACCGGCAGGGCGGCGGGGAAGTTCTGGCCAAGGATCGCGGGGATCTCATACGCGCCGAAGGTGAAGGCAAACACCATCACCGACGCCGACAGAACACCAGGAAAGATCATCGGCAGCAGCACATAGCGAAACGCCTGCCAGCGGTTTGCGCCCAGCGACCGGCCCACCGCTTCGTAATCCGTCCCGATCGCCTGCATGTTGGCCAGCACGATGACGCCGATGAAGGGGATCTCTTTCCAGACATATTGCAGAATGATGCCAATGGCATAGGGATCAAACACCAAAGCCGGAAAGTCGCCGGGTTTGGCGATCAGCTGCCATTCGTAGGCCAGCCGCGCAAAGCTGCCCGATTGCGAAAAGAGGTACAGAATGCCGATGGCCCCGACCAGATGCGGCACCGTCAGGTTCAACTGAAACAGAAAGTTGATGACGGCCTTGCCCAGAAACTGACGACGCAGCAGCAGTGCCGCCCAGATCGCCAGCACCGATGAGATGACGGTCGAGGTGAACGCGATGTGAAAGGTCAAAAGGAACGACTGATAGAACTCGCGTGAGGTGAACACCGCGACATAGGCGTCGAAATTGGGTTCTGTCAGCCCGATCACCGGCATGTAGTTGAAGGACCGCATCAACCCCACCGCCAGGCCGCCGAAAAACAGCACTGTGATGACCAGCATCGCCGGGGCAAGCAGCAGAACGATGCGCATGCGGTCAGTCATCGGGTTGGACGGCCTTTCTTTGGCATTGAAACATTCCACGCGCGCGGGCCCCCGCGGCGCTTTCGCCGCCGCGGGGGATTATGATGTGCTGTGACTGCCGCTATTTCTGGGCGACGTTTTCAATCCAGCCCCGTTCGATGGCCGAGATCCAGCCCGATTGCAGTTCGGGCAGCGCGTTCTTGCCCAGTTCTTCATCAGACACCACCGAAGGCGGCGCCACGATCGAGGCAAACTGCGCCTTTATGTCTGGCGAGGTGCGGCTGACCTCGATCGCAGGTGCGGTGCCCCAGATATCCGGTCTGGCCTTTTCATACTGCGCCTCGCCTGACAGCAGCACGTTTTGCAAGACCAGTGCTGCCGCCTTATTGGGCGAATTGAACGGGATGATGGTGTAGTTCGTGTTTCCGATGGTGCCATCGGTCAGCCCGTAGGACCGGGTGGTTTCGGGATAGGTGCCGGCCAGTACCGCAATGCCGAACTGTGACGGTTCATAGTTGAAATTGAGCGCGACCTCGCCATTGGCAAACAGCTCGTTCAACTGGGTGATCGAGTTCGGATACGTCTGCCCTTCGCGCCACAAGAACGGCTCCAGCTCGTTCAGCAGTGCCCAGGTCTTGGTGGCAATCTCGTCGTATTTGGCCTGATCGAATTCGCCCAGCAGGTTGGCGGGGCCGCCTGCGACATGGTAGAAGACATGCCGCACGAACACGGCGCCGGTGAAATCCGGGGCGGCTGGATAGGTGAACTGGCCGGGGTTCGCCTTGATCCAGTCGATCAGTTCGGCAATAGACTTGGGCGGGTTCGGGGTCTTGACGCTGTCATGGGCAAAGGCGAACTGCGCCTTGGACCACGGCACTTCGCAGCCATCGACCGGCACGCCGAAATCGTTCGCAATCGCCGGATTGTCCCAGTTGATCAGCGCATTGTTCGGCAGCAGTTCGGTATAGCCGCAATAGGCCAGCCCGCCTTGCTTCATGGTGCGGAAATTCTCGCCGTTGATCCAGATCATGTCGACCGATCCGGCATCAAGCACACCGGATTCCTTTTCGCCCAGCACGATGTTCACCGCCTCGACCGTGTCGGTCAGCCCGACACGGTTCAGGGTGATGTCGTACTGGTCTTTCAGAATGCCGCCAACATAGTCGGACACATACTGGTTGATATTGTCGGCCCCGCCCCACAGGAACCAGTTTACGGTGCCGCCCTTGGCCTGTTCGACCACCTGATCCCAGGTCATCGCATTCAGGGCGTCGCCATCGGCGGTATCTGCGGTGACCTGCTGTGCCGACAACACCGTCAGTGCAGCGGCCGTGGACAATAAAATGCGTCTTGTCAGTGTCATGTCTTGGTCCTCCCGGATTGGTTGCGGTTCATGTGGTTGCCCCCTGTTATTCGCTTTGTCAGGGGTTTTTGTTGTAAGAATTTCGCGCCTGTTCCACCTGTGCGGCCAGTTCAAGCGCCACGTCAAAGACCAATGTGTCGGCCTTCGCCAAGGCTGCCGATTGCGCCGCTGTCAGCGGGTCGAGAAAGCTTTTGCCAGCCGAAAGCGCGTCCCAGACGGTTAGCGTCGCCACGGCACTTGCACCAAACCGATGCGCCACGGCGGCGACGGCTGCGGTTTCCATATCGACAGTGCGTACCCCCTCATTGGCCCATTCTGCGCACATCGCGTCTGACTGCGCAAACAGACTTGGCCAGGTCAGATGCAGACCGTTGGTGGCGGGCACTGCATTGCGGTCCAGTATTTTCCGGGCGAGCACTGAATTGGCTGCATCCAGCATTATGCCGTTGGTGGCAGCATAATGCTGTGAGACGCCGTCGCGGCCGATCACCCGGTCCGGCACCATGACGGTGCCTGTTTCCAGTGCCGCATCCACCGCCCCGCAGGTGCCGATCTGGATCAGCAAAGGGGTCCCCATCTGGGCGAAGATATGCGCCGGCTCAACCGCGCGGGCGGCCCCGTAGGCGCAGCAATAAGCTACCTCGAAGTTGCCATGCCGCCCGATGAAGATGTCGGGAAAGGCGGTTTCGCGAACATCGCTGAGACAGGCCAGCCGATTGCGCGTGGCCCTTTCGCGCCACCAGGTGCCTTCCAGCACCAGTGCTGTCGGCTGCTGCCCCTTGGCGATACCCAAGGCGCTGTGCCAGCAATCGGACGGCAGATCGAGTATGGCCATAGGCTCTTTCAAAGTGGCACGATGGGCGCGGCGTGGGCACTATTTGTATTTACAAATTCGTTGGAAAGAGTTCCCCTTGTCAAGAAGAATTCCGTCCGGCATCTGACTTTGTGGTTGCGTGCCACGCACGGCAGAATGAAGTTGGCTCTCAGGTCGGTCGATCAGGCGACGCAGGGGTGGTGAAGGCGCGTGCAAGCATCAAATCCGGTTATTCTGGGCTGTGGTCAGGTGCCGTTCCGGCGGAACAAGGACGGCACCGGGTTTCGCGACTGGGTGCGCGTGGCCTGTGCTGCCGCGCTTGAGGATGCGCAGATTGACCGGCACGAGATTGACGCCGTTGTCGTCGCGTCGGAGACAGACTTTTTTTCAATGCAGGTGTCGCCCGCGCCCCTGTTGGTGGACGAGATTGGCCTTGTCGGGGTGCCGGTTGTCCGGGTGGAGGCAGGCGGTGGCAGCGGCGGGGCCGCTTTGCGGATGGCGGTCATGCATGTGCTGTCGGGGTTTGCACGGCGTGTTCTCGTGATCGGCTTTGAACAGGCGGCAAGCCATCTGACAGGCGATGATACGAGGTCGGTTTACGGCCTGTCGTTTGATGCTGATCTTGAAGGCTGGGCCGGTGTGACGGCAACCATGCTTTACGCACTGTCGTTGCAAGATCACATGGCCCGGCACGGCACGACGATGCGGCAACTGGCGCATGTGTCGGTCAAGAACCACGGCAATGCCTGCCTCAACCCCCTCGCGCATGCGCCAATGGCGATCTCGGTTGAGGATGTTCTGGCCTCGGCCATGATCAGCACACCCTATCGACGGCTTGATTGCAGCGTGATCAGTGACGGGGCTGCCGCCCTTGTGCTGGCGCATCCGGACGCGGCACCGACGCGGAAAGACCGGCCAAGGACGCAGATCACCGGATCGGGCAGTTCCACCGATGCCATGCGGTTGGGCGAGCGTGCGACGCCGGGCTTGTTCGTGGCAAAGCGGCGTGCGGCGCAGGCTGCCTACGTGATGGCAGGCATCACCGATCCCGCCCGCCAGATCGACGTGGCCGAGGTTTATGACAGCTACACCGGCGCGGAACTGCAGGGGATCGAGGCATTGGGCCTGGCACCCGACGGCGGGGCTGCGGCCCGGCTGGTCGATGGATGTTATGGGCTTGGCGGGGCCTTGCCGATCAATCTTTCGGGCGGCCTGATCGGGCAGGGCGGCGCGCCGGGGGCGACCGGGATAGCGCAGGCGATCACGGTCAGCCGCCTGCTGGAAGGGCGCTATCACGGGGGCCTTCAGGCCGGCCGTGTGTTTCAGAAAGGCGTTGTCGATTGCCATGGCGGAGTTGCGACTGTCAACTTTACTCATGTGCTGGAAAGGTGCGAGCCGTGACCGTGAAAGAGCTTCCGCCGGATCTTTCACTGTTGCTGACCTGGCGTCACGGCTACGGCGCGCTGACACCGTTCTTTGAGGCGTTGCGCGAGGGCCGGCTGATCGGCGCGCGCTGCCCGGTCTGCGGGCTCGTTACCACACCGCCGCGCACACGGTGTGGATCGGACGGCGCGCCCATGCAGCAGATCGACCTGCCGCCAACTGGAATTGTCACGCAGCTGACCACGGGGGCTGCAAGCAGTCTTTTGGGTCAAGGGCCGGGCACCCCCACATTCGCACTGGTGCAGATCACTGGCAGCGATACGCGGCTGCTGGCAAGACTTGACGTAAAACCCGGACAGGCCGCCGCCGGATCGCGGGTTCGACTTATGCGCTGCATGGGTCCCGTGATGCATCCGGTCCAGGCGCTTGTCTTTCGCCTCGACGATCAGGGGGCTTGAAGCCGGGCACGTTTTGGTTTGCTGGAAGATCCTTACCGCAACCAGTCCGGTGGCGGCAGACCCAGCGCCTCGGGGTCGGTCAGGTAGACGGCGGCTGCGACCACGATTGCTACCGCCACTACCGCGAGGGCGATCTTCCAGATCGAATAGGGGCGCTCGCCCTGCACTTCGCCGGTCTGGCCGTTGACCAAAAAGCGAAAGCTTTTGCCGTTGTATTTGTAAGCTGCGGTCCAGATTGGCAGCAAGACGTGCTTGAAAGTCTCGGTGCCGTACTCGGTTGAGACGGTGTCGATGCGTTGCTCGTCGCCGCCGATATCGCGGGCGACGTCCTGGCGGATGACGGCGTCGATCTTTGCGCGGCCCATCTGATGGCCATCGGCTAACGGGATGGTGTAACCCTCGGCGCGAAAGCCCGCGATATAGTCGGGGCTGTAGGGTTCGAGTGCGCCCAAGTCCCACGGGGTCAGGTCATCGCCGAGTTTTTGCGGCAGGCTGGTGGATGCCATGACGATGACGTCGTTAAAGGGGCGTGCCACCGTGCCCGACGCAGCGGACCAGCGCGTGTGGCGCACCTGTTGCTGGCGCCGTTCCGGCTTGCCGTTGACGTTCACCGTGACAGTGCGGGTTTCGTAGTAATAATCGCCACGCTGGCCGTGATACCGGCTTTGCGTATCGGCGTCGAAGGTCCAGAACGGCACGTAGATGCCAGTCATCGCGCGGCCCTTGCGGGTATATTCGAGCAGGCTGGAGGGCGCGAACCACAGGCTACCCAGCCATGCCGTCAGCGCATCATGGGCGCGGGCTTCGGTCAGCGCGAAAGGCACCAGCGCCTGCGGCTTGATCTGCCGGTGGGTGCCGGTATCTGCCACCACGGGCGAAGCGCAGAACGGGCAATCCATCGCATGCGCCGCACCGTCAAATTCAACCTGCGCACCGCAATTGGGGCACCGAGAGGTGCGGATATCCCGCATCGCGTCTTGCGGCAGGTCGTCGCGCAAACCGCGTTGCAAGTCCAACTCGCCCAGTGCGCGGGTAACGGCGCGCGGGGTGGCGCGTTCGATATGTTGCGCGTTGCCGCAGTTCGGGCAGACCAGATCGGTCTGGCCCGGCGCAAAGCGCAGGCTGGAGCCGCATGTATCGCAGGGATAGCGGAATTCTTGCGGCTCGGCGGGCATCGATCAGCCCTTGGGGGCGGGCGGCGGCTGGTGTGTCAGCAGGCTGGCAAGTGCTGTGGTGCCGGCGGCTTTCCAGCCGTCCTGACCGGGCGTCCAGACAAGGGTTGCGGTGGTGAGGGTACCTTTGGCTGCCATTTGCGTAAGGGCGGTGGGATCGAACGGGCCGGTGGTCTCGCCATTGGCAGCGATGTGCCAGACTGCGGCGGCTGCGGCGGGCGGGGCTGGCGGAGGTGCTGATGGCTGGGCGCTTGGCGATGCCCCCCAAGGTCCTGCGTTCTGCGCCATCCCGAGGCCCATTGCAGCGCCCATGCCAGCGGCCATGGCACCGCCCGCTGCAGAGTTTTCGGCCGACATGCCTTCGGCGGCGTTGAACTGCATGTATTTGTTCAGATCCCCGACGATGCCAATCGAGGTGCGTTTATCCAGCGCTTTTTCAACTTCTTCCGGCAACGAGATGTTCTCGATGTAGAATTCCGGTAGCGTCAGGCCATATTCTGCGATTTTCGGGGCAATGGCAGTGGCGACCAGTTTGGCGAGGTCAGCGGTATTGGCAGCCATATCCAGCACCGGGATGCCCGATGCGGCGAGGCTGCGGGAAAACTCCTGCACGATGATGTTGCGGATCTGGAAACTGATTTCATCCGACGTGAACTCGCCGTCGGTGCCGACAATCTCTGTCATGAAGCGGCCGGGATCGGACACGCGCATGGAATATGTGCCATAGCTGCGCAGCCGGACGGGCCCAAATTCGGGGTCGCGGCACATGATGGGGTTCTTGGTGCCCCATTTGAGATCATTGAAGCGGGTGGTGTTGACGAAGTAAATCTCTGACTTGAAGGGCGAATTGAAGCCGTGATCCCAATGTTGCAGGGTCGTCAGGATCGGCATGTTGTTGGTCTCAAGGATGTAAAGACCGGGGCCGAAGACATCGGCCAACTGGCCCTCGTGGATGAAGACGGCGGATTGGCCTTCACGAACGGTCAGCTTGGCACCGTATTTGATCGCGTGGTCCTTGCGTTCAAAGCGCCAGACCATGGTGTCGCGTGTGTCATCGACCCAAGAGATGACGTCGATAAACTCACCAGTCAGGAAATCAAAGATCGACATGGGGATAGCTCCTTCAAGTGGAAACGAGGGTCAGCTTTCGCCGCCGAGGAAACGCGTGGACAGGGCTTCGGCAATCGGGCGGGCTTGGTCGGCAGTCATGCCGGGGATCAGGCTGGGATGGTAAAGAATGCGCAACATCAGCTCATCCTGCGGGGTGAGCAAAGCAAACTCTTCGTTGTCATTGAGGATCGAGGGGCGGGCTTGCGGGCTGTCGTTGGCGAGGCCCAGACCTTGGGCGATTTCCTCGTGCAGGCAGGACAGGCGCAAAAGATCGGGGTGTTCGGCACGGATTACGGCAAAAGCGCGTGTGTAGTTGCTTTTGCCCGCCTCGGATTGTGCGTAGACGAGGCAATAGGTGGATCGCGGCATGTTGGTGATGCCGGCGATATCGGCTTCGGTCGCACCGCTAAGGGCGGCAGCAGCCACAGGGCCAAGCGCCATGCGTTCGTCTTCGTTGACGATCTGCACGATGAAGTTCGGATTGGTGTTGTCCAGTCTGATGGGATGACGGGTGGCGCGGGCAAGCTGGTTGACGAGGGTCGCTATGCGGGCAGTGTCGGTGGCTTGCACATCCATGGGCACCGAGGCGCCAAAGCGAATGCCAATGCGCACCGGACCTGCCCAGCGGCGGATGGTGCTTCGCGTTTCGGACTGGATTGGACCTTTCGAGCCAGAGGTATATTCATCGAACGCGGCAATACGAATGAAATTTTGCGCCAACATCCAGTCAGAAAAGGGCGCGTCGCGCTGACCGCCATCGGTGCGCAAAAGGCCCTGCGCGACAAGCCCGGACTGGACGCGGGCATAATAGGCCGTCAGCGCCAGACTAGCCGCGGAGGGTGGCGCGACAGGGGTTTCCGCCGGGACGGCTGGAATTCCGGGCAGCCGCGCTGCAGGGGATTGCAGCAGATCGCAGCCCGCTAGGCCAAGCATCGCCGAGGCGATGACAAGTGCCCTGAACGGGCGATTGGCCTGCGGACTTTGCATCTGCACCGGACCTGTCAGCTGCGGCCCAAAGCGCCGCCGGCTGCATCACCCAATCCGGTGTTGCGGGCGCGGGCGGAGGCGAGGGTATCACGCAGGTCAGCCTCCATCTTTTTCAAGTCTGCTTCGGCAGCGGCGCGTTTGGTGCGGCCTTCGTCGGCGATTGCGAGGCTTTCGTTGATCGTGGCGATCAGCGTGGCGTTGGCCTTTTTGACCGACTCGATATCAAACACGCCGCGTTCCATTTCTGTGCGCACAACCTTGTTGGCAATCTGCAGGTTTTCGGCGTTCGAGGTAAGAAGTTCATTGGTCAGATCATTGGCCGACCGGATGGATTCCGCCGCCTCGCGTGACCGCTGGATGGTAACCGCCTGCGCCAGTTGCGTTTCCCACAGCGGCACCGTGTTGACGAGGGTGGAGTTGATCTTGGTGACGAGGCTTTTGTCATTTTCCTGCACCAGACGAATGGATGGCAGCGATTGCATGGTAACCTGACGCGTCAGTTTCAGATCATGCACGCGCCGGTCCAGATCATCTCGGGCAGAGCGTAGATCGCGCAGTTCTTGCGCCACCTTGACCTGTTCGTTTTCTGGCGCCTTCGCAACGGCGGCCTCTTTCGCGGGGATATCTTTGGCATCAAGATCTTTGATCTTGGCCTCGCCCGCCGCGATGTAAAGTGCAAGTTCATCGTAGAAATTCAAGGTTTTGGAATATAGCACATCGAGCGATTTGATGTCTTTTAGCAGGGTATGTTCATGCGTCAGCAGAGTATTGGTGATCTTGTCGATCTGGCCCTGTACAGTCTCGAACCGCGCCACGAATTTGGCAAAGGGGGCGGCGCGGCCCAGCAGGCGTTCCCACCAGCTGGCTTTGCGGCGCACGTCAAGTTCGGAGACCGAAAAGCCGCGGATGGTGGAGACCATGTCGCGCAGGCTGTCACCCGCCGGGCCGACATCCTTGTTTTTCACATCGGCCAGCATTTCCTGGCTGATGACTTGCAGTTCGGCCTGTGCGGGTGACCCGAACGAGATGATCGACTGCGTGTTGGCCATATCCAGTTCGGCCATGCGCTTGCGGATTGCTTCGGCCTGCGGGGCGGGTGCGGCCTCCAGCGCGACAATTGCGGTGCCGGGTTCAGGCAGGATAACTGCGGTTACTTTTTCTATTTCGGCCAATTCGGTGGCGGCTTGGGTACGGATCAGATCAGACATCTTGGTACTCTCACTGTTCAGGCCGGGCTATGGCGCGCCGGGCGGGACGGGGACAAAGATCAACCCTCGCGGGCCAGACGTTCGCGCAGGACGTCAATTTCGATATCAAGGCCCACGCGGTCATCATCAAGAAAGGCCTTGGTATTGGCGGCGAAATGGGATTCGAGATCATCCAGCAACGCTTCATATGACGCACGGGCGGTAACATCTTTTGTGGCGGCATAGTGATCGACGAATTTCACCGTCGCGTCACGCGCCCCCATCAGATAAACGCCAAGATACTTGCGGGCCGATGTCAGATCGCGCGGATCGCCTTCGACAGTGCGAAACATGGTGCGGACAGTGGCGGCGAATTTATCATGCCGCGCATCCAGTTTGCGATCATTGGCGCGCAGCAGGGCGTCTTTCATCGCGGCGAGGTATTTCTCGCCTTCATCGACGGCCAGCGCGACGCGGCTGTTCTGGAAATCATCAACGCCTTCCATGCCTTTGTTGCGCAGCGGATCGGGGCCGAAGGCGATGAAATGCAGGATGGCACCCGCGAGGCCAAAGCCCAGCGGGATCAGCAGGCCCTGTTGCGACATGGTGCCGGCAAGGGTAAGGCCTGCGAAGGTAAGCGCCGTGCCGAACAGTTTGCGTGGGATGGCGGGTTTGCGCGCAACGCGGCGCAGATCGTAGGCGGCCTGCGCGGCGGTGCCAGATTGGGTGAGCCAAGCACCGAGGATGAGCAGGCCAAAGGCGGCGAGGCCTGGGATCATATGCGTCGCAGGATCGCCACGAAAGGCGTTGACCAGGATGATCACAGGGGCGAGGAACAGAATTTTCAGGCGCGTGTCGCTGCGGGCTCGGCGCGGGCCTTGCGGCTGCGTGCCGTCGGGTTTGACGCTGCCGTCAGGGCTGTAGGGACCACCATAACGTTGCGCCATCACACGCCCGCCAGTGCGCCGACATAGATTGTCAGCGCCAGCAACAGGAAAAAGGCGAGGGTCTGAATGCTGCGACTTTGCATGAGGGCCCCTGTCTGGCGAACCCGGCTTGCTCGGGCAGTTTGCCGGCGGACTATAGGCGATGGTCCGTTGCCATGCCAGAGACGATAAAGGGAATGAGCGGGGAATATTCCCCCTTGTTCAAGTGTTGCGGGTCTTTGGACGCAGCGTTTTGCCCGGCGGGCGAGCAGTGCCGGGTTTGCCGGATGTTGGGCGCGGCTTGCCGAGGGGAATGTGCGGCTTGGCGTTGGGTGCGGGGGCCTTGGCGGGCTTGGCGGCACCGGTGGTGGACCTTGTGACCGCGCGCGATCTGGGCGGGGCCTTTTTCGCTTGGCCATCGCCTTCGGCGTTGGGATCGAGGCCCAGCTGATCGCGCAGCACTTTTCCGCGCACCTCTTCGACGGCACCCGGTTCCATGTCGCCAAGGCGGAACGGGCCATAGCTGATGCGGATCAGCCGGTTCACAGTCAGGTTGATGGCGTTCAGCGCGCGCCTGATCTCGCGGTTCTTGCCTTCGCGCAAGGCAACCGTCAGCCAGGCATTGGCGCCTTGGATACGGTCGAGGATCACAATCATCGGCTGGAACCGTTCACCGTCGACGGTGATGCCTTTGCGCAAAGGCTCCAGATCGGGATCAGTCGGGTTGCCTTTGATGCGCACCCGGTATTTGCGCAGCCAACCAGTCGAGGGCAGTTCCAGCTTGCGCTTCAGCTCGCCGTCGTTGGTCAGCAGCAGCAGGCCTTCGGAGTTGAGATCAAGGCGGCCGATCGACATGACGCGGGGCATGTCTTCGGGCAGGGTATCGAAAACGGTCTGGCGGCCCTTTTCGTCACTGGTCGAGGTCACCAGACCGTCGGGTTTGTAGTAAAGCCACAGGCGGGCGGGTTCGGCAGCGCCGACGAGGTCACCGCGCACGGAAATGCGGTCTGATGCGGTGACGTTGAGGGCGGGGCTGGTGATCACCTTGCCATTCACCGACACCTCGCCCGCCTCGATCATGCGTTCGGCTTCGCGGCGCGACGCGACGCCGGCGCGCGACAGCACTTTGGCGATGCGGTCGCCGGCGGGCGGGGCGGCTGGTTTCTTGGCATCGGTCATGGGGATGTTCCTGCGGGTTGAAGGCCTGTCTCTAGGGCATCGGGCCAATGTTTTCCACCCCGGTTGCAAGATGAGTACTTGTGCGAAGAAAAAGCCGCCGGGGTGAAGGCTTGTTTTGATGGGACGCGACGGGCAAGAAGGCAAGATGACGAGGTTTCGATCATTCATGGATGTGGCGCTGGATCAGGCGCGGGCGGCGGGCTTGCGGGGCGAGGTGCCGGTGGGGGCGGTTGTCGTAGGCCCGGATGGCAAGGTGGTGGCGCAGGCGGGGAACCGCACACGCGAGATGTGCGATCCGACGGCGCATGCCGAGGTGCTGGCGATACGGGGCGCTTGTGCGGCGCTGGGGTCCGAGCGGTTGGCAGGGCACGATCTGTACGTGACGCTGGAGCCGTGCCCGATTTGTGCGGGGGCTATCTCGGCAGCAAGGATTGCGCGGCTGTATTATGGGGCGGCGGACCCGAAATCTGGCGGTGTGGCGCATGGGGCGCGGGTGTTTTCACATGCGCAGTGTCATCACGTGCCGGACGTTTATGAGGGGATTGCGGCGGGCGAGGCGGAGGCGATCTTGCGGGAATTTTTTGCGGCACGCCGGTAGGCTTGGGTCAGCGCCGTTGCCGTTACGGCACATCTTTGCGGATGGGGTGACGTGCGGGAAATTCGATCTTGGAATTGTCGGAGTTTTCTGTATAACTGAAATCCCAAACCACGCCAATAGAGGAGGCGCAGAATGACTGTATATGCTTGCACCGCCCGACGTGGAGCTTGGTTTTACACCGCCCCAAAGAACTGCCTATTGGCACTTCTGGGTTAAAGCCCGGCCGCAGCGCCCGGCTTTACTTCACCCTATCGTAACGCAGGCCTGATGCTGACGGGTTTTTTGTCCCCTTTGCCGATGCCTCGCGTCCCAAAAAATTCAAAACAGGAGATCGGTTTGCCCCGGATGGCAGCTGATTTGAGTGTGCAAATGAATGCAATTTTGAACCGTGACGAAAATTCAACTCTTCGGGCAATGGAAATGTTGATTGCCCGTGATGGTTTCTGGAAAGTGGTTTTCACCATAGTGGCCTTGCTTGCGCGCGCAAAGCGTAAACCCGGACCACTTTATGATACCGAGTTGAACGCGCATCTGCGCCGCGACCTTGGGCTGCCGCCCGTGCACAAGATACCCGATTATCGGGAACTGCGGTAGGGGTTGACCCTGCCGCAGCGCCCGGAATGCGGGTTTGGCCTTTTGTTCTGGCGCAGTATTTTCCGAGTACCGTTTCGCAGGTCTCGCAATGTGCGCTATTTGAATATGTGCACAAAAGGGGGCGACTGAAATGGGCTGGTTTGAGGCGGTGGATGGCTATTGCGAGCGGCTTGGTCCGGGGTATTGGGCCGAGCCGGTCAACGCGCTGACCAATCTGGCATTCCTGCTGGCGGCGGTGCTGATGTGGCCACGGGTCCGGGGTTTGCCATTGGCCCGCGCGATGGTGGCGGTGCTGGCGGTCATCGGGGTCGGGTCCTATCTTTTCCACACCCATGCCAACCGGCTAACTGGCGTGATGGACGTGGCCCCGATTGCCGCGTTCATTCTGCTTTATGTCTTTGCTGCGAGCCGGGATTTTCTGCGCCTGAAACCGTGGCAGGCGGGCCTGAGTGCCATTGCATTTCTTCCCTATGCGGCACTGACCGTGCCGTTGTGGGCCATGGTCCCCGGTCTGGGATCTTCTGCCGGCTATGCCCCGGTGCCGGTTTTGATCCTGCTTTACGCCTGGCTTTTGCACCGCTCCACCCCGCTCACGGCCAAAGGGCTGGCGATTGGCGCGGGGCTGTTGGTGGTTTCGCTGACGTTTCGCACACTCGATGCCCCGCTTTGCGCGGACATTCCGGTTGGCCTGCATTTCAACTGGCATATCTTGAACGCGGTGATGCTGGGCTGGATGATCGAGGTTTACCGCCGCCATATGCTTGCGAAGGCCGGTATGGGTCGTTAAACGGAGCGACATCAGGTTCGGAGCACCTCCATGGCAATTGATATCGACACCGCGCGCAAGGTGGCCAAGCTGGCGCGCATTCGCGTGGAAGAGGCGGCATTGCCCGCCCTTGCAGGCGAATTGTCAGGGATATTGGCGTTCATGGAGCAATTGAACGAGGTTGATGTAACCGGAGTGGAGCCGATGACGTCGGTTACGCCGATGCGGTTGGCACGGCGGACGGATGTGGTGACGGATGGCAATATCCAAGCTCAGATATTGAAGAACGCGCCGGATGCGCGGGAAGGCTTCTTTGCGGTGCCGAAGGTGGTGGAATGAGCAACGCCAATGAACTGACGATTGCGGGTGCGCGGGATGCGCTGCGCAAGGGCGATCTGAGCGCGGTCGATCTGACAATGGCGTGCCTGACGGCGATTGATGCGGGCGATGGCTTGAACGCCTTTGTTCACAAGACGCCAGAGATTGCACTGGATCAGGCGCGGGCGGCGGATGCGCGGTTGAAAGCAGGCGATGCGCCGTCTTTGTGTGGAATACCTTTGGGTATCAAGGATTTGTTTTGCACCAAGGGGGTGGCATCGCAAGCCGGGTCGAACATTTTGAAGGGGTTCAAGCCGGAATACGAGTCAACTGTGACCGCGCAGTTGTTCGACGCCGGCGCGGTGATGCTGGGCAAGTTGAATATGGATGAATTCGCCATGGGGTCGTCGAACGAGACGTCCTGCTATGGCAATGCAGTGAACCCTTGGCGGCGCGGCAACGACGAAGCGGCGCTGACGCCCGGCGGATCTTCGGGTGGCTCTGCCGCCGCAGTGTCTGCGGATTTGTGCCTGGCGGCGACGGGGACGGATACGGGTGGCTCGATAAGACAGCCTGCGGCATTTGCCGGGATTGTCGGGATCAAGCCGACCTATGGGCGGGTGTCGCGCTGGGGGATTGTGGCGTTCGCGTCTTCGCTGGACCAGGCCGGGCCGATGACCAAAACCGTGCGCGATGCGGCGATCATGCTGGGGTCGATGGCGGGGCATGATCCGAAGGATTCGACGTCTGCGAACTTGGCGGTGCCGGATTTTGAAGCGGCACTGACAGGCGATATTCGCGGCAGGAAGATCGGTATTCCGCGCGAATACCGGATGGACGGCATGCCAGCGGAAATTGAAACGCTGTGGGCTGATGGCGTGGCGATGATGAAGGATGCGGGGGCGGAGATCGTTGATATCTCGCTGCCGCACACGAAATATGCTTTGCCGACCTATTATGTGGTGGCACCCGCGGAGGCGTCATCCAACCTCGCCCGCTATGACGGGGTGCGCTATGGCCACCGCGCCAAACTGGCGCAGGGCGATGGCATTACCGAGATGTACGAGAAAACCCGCGCGGAAGGCTTCGGGCCGGAAGTGCAGCGGCGCGTGATGATTGGCACCTATGTGCTGTCGGCGGGGTTTTACGACGCCTATTACAACCGCGCGCGTAAAGTGCGGGCGTTGATAAAGCAGGACTTCGAGACGGTGTTTGCGGCAGGCGTCGATGCGATCTTGACGCCAGCCACACCGTCGGCGGCGTTCGGGTTGGGTGAAATGGCCAATGCTGACCCGATTCAGATGTATCTGAATGATGTGTTCACGGTGACGGTCAACTTGGCCGGGTTGCCAGGAATTGCAGTACCAGTGGGGTTGGATGCCAAAAGTTTGCCACTGGGGTTGCAGTTGATCGGGCGGCCTTGGGACGAGGCGGGTCTGCTCAATCACGCCTATGTGCTGGAACGCGCGGCAGGCTTTGTGGCCAAACCGCAAAAATGGTGGTAGGGGCGTTTCGTCATGTTATCCACAGATAGGTTTGCTATGCGTTTGCCCGTTGCCCTGATGCTGTCCTTTGGCCTTTTTGGCTGCGCCGCGTCTGTTCCAGACTCTGGTGAGGGTGTAGGCTTTCAGGACTACACATCATATCAACGCAGCCGCGAGGCATCCCTTGCGGCCAGTACCCGTCCCGTTTTGCCGGTCATCCCGCCGGCAACGGGATTTTCGACTGCGGCCGTTGGTGCGGCAATCGATGCCGCCGATGGGCGCAGCGCGGTCCCACAAACCGTCACTCCGTTACCGGGCGCGCCTTCGCAAGGTGTGGTGATTGGGTCAACCGATCCGAACCGGCCACGCGGCAATGCACCAGCGGGCATCAAGGTCGAAGACGGCGAGACGCAGGCTGCCAGAACCGGTATCTCGGACGAAAATGACTTCGAGGCGGTAGCGGCGCGCGAAACGATCCAAAGCGACGCGGAACGTATTGCCCAGAACCGTGCGCAATATCAGGTGGTGCAACCGGGGGCGTTGCCGCAAAGACCGGGTGAAACCGGGCCGAATATCGTGGAATATGCGCTGGCAACGACCCATGCACCGGGCACGCAATTGCACAAGCGGTCCTCGTTGCGCGCCAACCGGGCGGCGGCTAATTGTGCCAAGTACGGTTCACCCGATCAGGCGCAAGAGGCGTTTTTGGCCAAGGGTGGGCCGGACCGCGACCGTTTGGGGGTTGATCCCGATGGCGATGGTTTTGCCTGTGGTTGGGACCCGCGACCGTTCCGCACGGCCTTGCGCTAAGCGCCAATGCTGCCACTTTCGCCCAATTTTGGCGAACGTCGCGGTGGCCTACGCCCTGATCTGATCGTGTTGCACTATACGGCGATGAAAAGCTGTCAGGCGGCTTTAGATCGGCTGTGCGATCCTGCTGCCGAAGTTTCAGCGCATTACCTGTTATCGGAAGATGGTCAGGTCTTTGCGCTGGTCCCCGAAGACCAGCGCGCTTGGCATTCGGGGGCCGGGGAATGGGGCGCAGTTGATGACATCAATTCACGCTCTATCGGGGTTGAGCTGGCGAATGGCGGTGGGCATCCATTCGCAGCGGCGCAGATGCTGGCACTAGAGGCGTTGCTGGGTGAGGTGATGGCGCGATGGGCTATTGCGCCTGAACGGGTGATCGGTCATTCGGACATGGCACCGGGGCGAAAGATTGATCCGGGGCCGCGATTTGACTGGCGGCGGCTGGCGCTGGCCGGTCTGTCGGTCTGGCCCAATGTCGGGCGGCCGGGGGATTTCTTTGCCGACGCGCGCAGGTTCGGCTACCCTGATGTGGGCAATGATCTGCTGCTGGCGGCGTTCCGGTTGCGGTTCAGGCCATGGGCCAAGGGGCCACTGGACGCGATTGATGCAGGCCTGATCGCCGATCTGGCGGAGCGGTTTGGCGTTGACGCAACGCCTGCGTTGGCTTAACCCGCAATGCGTGCGGATGGCTGGATGATCGCGGGGCGGCAACGTTTCGAGGAAAGTCCGGGCTCCATGAAGGAAGGGTGCCGGGTAATTCCCGGCCGGGGCAACCCGAGGGAAAGCGCCACAGAGAAGAGACTGCCTTGGTGCCGGGGGTTCGCCCCTGGCGTATCCCGGGCGATGGTGAAACGGTGGGGTAAGAGCCCACCGCGGGTCTGGCAACAGAACCGGCTAGGCAAGCCCCACCCGGAGCAATGCCGAATAGGGGCCTCATGCGGGCTGGTCCCGGACCACCGTCCGGGGGTACCGCCGCAGGGACACTTCAGCCCGGAGGCCCGGGTTGGCAGCTTGACCGCCCTGGTAACAGGTGCGGCAGAGGAATGGTCATCCATGGGGGGAAACCCCCGGGACAGAACCCGGCTTACAGGCCATCCGCACGCATTTCCCAAGAACCGATACGGGCACAAACTGCGCATCGTTCGTTGCGGCGATCCAGAGCATGATGATGTTGGACGGAAACATCACCCTGCTCTCGTTTCTGAGCGGTCGCGTGATTGTTTAGGAAAACCGGTGCCCACTTTTCCTCGCCACGCTCCAGCATTTGATCTGCGTCAACGCTGCCATCTTCGTGCGGGTGCATGGTCTTGCATGGTGCTGGGGTAGCTGTCCGCGGCCTACTTTCTAAAAGGAGTACAGACAATGAAAAAGCTTATGCTTGCATCGGCCATTGGAATTGCAGTTGCGTCAACGGCCCTCGCGCAGGGGCAGCCGGGATGGTGGGATGGATGGTCAGGCTGGGGCATGATGCAACCCGGCTATGGCGGTGGTCCCGGCTGGAATAGTCCGGTATGGGGTGGTCCCGGCAGGGGGCAGGGTCTGATGATGCCTGGTTGGGGAATGGGCAGCGGCGGCATGATGATGGCCGCCATCGATACCGATCAGGATGGCAGCATTTCGGCCGAAGAGGCGGCTGCACATGCCGAACTGATGTTCGTCGGGATGGACGCCGATCAGGATGGCGCATTGGTGGCCGAAGAGTTCGGCGGCGGGCGCATGGGCATGATGCGCGCGCTGAACCCCGCGATGCCACAAGCCATGCAGGAGCGCCATGCCGCCCATTTCGCAACGAGGGATGGTGATGGCGACGGAAAGATCACGATGGCGGAGTTCCTCGCAGCAGAAAAGGCACTGTATGATGCGGCGGATGGCGACGGCGACGGAAAGGTTACGCCGTGGGAGTTACGGTCGCAGATGTGGCAGTGATCCGGCGGATTTGCAGTTGACTCCGCCTCTTGGCCGGGTACAAGGCGGACTTCAAGATTTTCGCAGGGGACCGCAGTTTCCCTGACACAGGAGAAACCACTATGGCGAAACCCGCAACGATCAAGATCCGCCTGAATTCGACCGCGGGCACCGGGCATTTTTATGTGACCAAAAAGAATGCACGTACCATGACCGACAAGATGGTTGTGAAGAAGTATGATCCGGTGAAGCGCGAGCATGTGGAATACAAGGAAGGCAAGATCAAGTAAGATCTGGGCTTTAACGACCTCAGAAAACCGCGCCCTTTTGGCGCGGTTTTTTTGTTACGTCCGCATGGTTTTTGGAGCAAGCTTGCAACGACACCTATCGCTGGAGGCGCGGCGTGGAACGGGGCCATTACGAAGAACACTTTGTTGCCCGCGTTGGTTGGCTGCGCGCCGCTGTTTTAGGGGCGAACGATGGCATCGTATCAACTGCGTCGCTGATTGTGGGGGTTGCAGCGGCTTCTGGCCGGGCCGAAGTGCTGATCGCGGGAATGGCCGGACTGGTGGCGGGTGCGTTGTCGATGGCCGCGGGCGAGTATGTTTCCGTATCGTCGCAGGCAGATACGGAGAAAGCCGACAGACGGCGTGAAGCGGCTGAAATCCAAGCCGATCCAGCCGAGGAATTGCGCGCCCTTGCAGAAATATATGAACGGCGAGGGTTAAACCCCGCACTTGCGCAAGACGTCGCGAAGGCGCTGCACGCCAAGGACCCTTTGGAAGCGCATTTGCGTGACGAATTGGGTTTTTCTGAACATACAGAGGCCAAGCCGCTGGTGGCTGCCGCATCCTCTGCGGCAAGCTTTGCACTGGGTGCCGCCTTGCCGATGGCGACGGCGGCTTTGGTGCCAGAAGCCGCGATAAGCCTTTGGGTGACGGGACTTTCGCTGATATTCTTGGCTGTACTTGGCGCCGTGGGCGCAAAAGCAGGGGGCGCGCCGATGCTGCGTGCTGTGGCGCGGGTTGTGTTCTGGGGGGCTGTTGCGATGGCTGTTACGGCTTTGGTCGGCAAGATGTTCGGAGCTGTTGTCTGAGCGATGCCAATGACGATCACCATACGCACAGCAAAGCGCGCTGATCTGGCGGTGGTGGATATGCTATTGGCGCGCAGCTATCCGCGTCTGCTGGCTGCGAATTATCCACCCTCGGTGATGGTGCTGGCACTGCCGATCATCAATCGGGCGCGGCCGGAACTGCTGGCGTCGGGGCGGTATTACCTCGCGTTTTCTGATACCGGCCAATTGCTGGGTGCGGGCGGGTGGAGCGCGGGTGCGCCTGGCCCGTCGGATCAACCTGTGGGGCAGGTGCCTATTGGGCGTGTGGGCCATGTGCGGCATGTGGCGACTGACCCTAATGCCGTGCGGCAGGGTGTCGCGCGGGCGTTGATGCAGGTGGTGTTTGCGGCGGCCAAGGCGGCTGGCGTCAGCCAGATGGAGTGTCTCTCGACTCGGACGGCGGTTCCGTTTTATGAGGCGGTTGGCTTTCGGGTGCTGGGGCCGGTCGACGTGCCGTTGCGGGCGGGGATCGTGTTTCCGGCGGTTCAGATGATCCGCGATATTATATGAAAAAGGCCGATCTTGCGACCGGCCTTTTCGTATCTAACCTAAGCGGATTGCGAAGTTATTCGCGGTTGCCTAGGAAGCTGAGCAGGAACATGAACATGTTGATGAAATCAAGATACAGGTTCAGCGCACCCATGATGGCGGCTTTGCCGAGCCAGTCTTGATCGCCATTCTGCGCGTGTTGCAGATAGGTGTTCTTGATCGTCTGCGTATCATACGCGGTCAGGCCTGCGAAGATCAGCACGCCAATCGCCGAGATCGCGAACGCCAGCGCCGAGGATGCAAGAAAGATGTTCACAACCATCGCCAGCAGCAGGCCGATCACGCCCATCATCAGGAACGTGCCCATCGCGGACAAATCCTTTTTCGTCGTGTAGCCGTAAAGCGACAGCGCGGCAAAAGCGATTGCCGTGATGAAGAAGGTCTGCGCGATGGATGTGCTGGTGTAGACCGCAAAGATGAAGCTAAGTGACAGGCCCATCGCAGCGGCATAGACGTAAAAGAACAGTTGCGCGGCCGCAACCGACAGGCGGGGGATCAGCGCGCCAAAGGCAAACACCATCACCAGCGGCAGGAACATCACGACCCATTTCAGCGGGGTCGCAAAGATCGCGTTGACCATTGCGTCGTTGGTGCCGATCGCCCAGGCAACAGCGCCGGTGATCGCCATGCCAACGGACATCAGCCCGTAGACCTTGTTCATATGGGCGCGAAGCCCGGCATCGATTTCGGTTGTCCGCGCGCCTACGCCGACAGTCCGTGTTGATTGATAGTCAGCCATCAAGAGCCTCCGAATGAGAGCGATATGGGCATCTTATCGTCAAAGACACCTCGTGACTGAAATATCGGTGCGATTGGGGCAGATTTCAAGCATTCCTGACAGAAATCCGAAGATAACGCGGAGATAGGGTCGCAATGGCTTGAATCAACTGCGTCGCCAATGGTTTGGGCCATCCCAGACGGGGCGCAGGGCCTCTGAATTGGCTTGTTCCCGGGTTACACCGATATCACGCAGAAGGGCGTCGTCCAGTTTGGCAAGAGCATTGCGTTGCTTGTACAGAATCTGTGCTGCTTGCAGGCGGCGAACGACCCGGCGGACCCATGTAGTTGGCGCGATGTGTCCGGCGGGTAACATGTGAGTGCAGTTGATGCGGGGGGTCATCTGGTTTCCTTTGTTTTAGTATTCAGTATTGTGATGATGTCAGGCTTTGGCATTCGATTACTTGATCACTCTGCGCTATTGTGGTACATTTTAAAAACGAATGATTTTGACGTCAGCCATCAAGGAATGTGATATGATCCGCAATCTCGACCTGACAGCCCTGCGGTCTTTTGTGGCCATTGCCGATGCCGGCGGGGTCACGCGGGCGGCTGGGTTCCTGAACCTTACGCAATCGGCGGTGTCGATGCAGATCAAGCGGCTGGAAGAAATGTTGCAGCTTGATCTGCTGGATCGGTCGGCCCGCAAAGTGGCTCTGACGGCATCGGGGGAGCAGTTGTTGGGCTATGCGCGCCGGATGTTGGCGCTGAACGACGAGGCGTTCGGGCGGCTGACGCACACAAGTTTCGAGGGCGAGATCGTTCTGGGCGTGCCGCATGACGTCGTCTATCCAAACATTCCGCAGGTGTTGCAGCGGTTCAACCGCGACTATCCGAAGATGAAGGTGACGCTGCTGTCATCCTTCACGAGCAGTCTGGTGGATCAGTTCGGGCGCGGCGAATGCGATATCATCCTGACCACCCAGGATGCACTGGCGGCGGCGGGTGAGACGTTGGTGGAATTGCCGCTGGTCTGGATCGGGGCGCCGGGCGGGCAGGCCTGGCGGCAGCGGCCCTTGCGGCTGGCCTATGAATATCGGTGCATCTTTCGGCAATGGGCTCAAGGTGCGCTCGACAAGGCGGGCATTGCGTGGGAAATCGCGGTGGAAAGTGACAACACCCGCACCATCGAGGCGTCGGTCAGCGCTGACTTGGCGGTGCACACCATGCTTGCCGGGTCCGAGCCGCAGCATCTGGAACGCATCTCGCATAACGGCGCGCTGCCTGAACTGGTGCGAATGAAGGTGAACATGTACGTGGCCGATCCGGTGCACAGCCCGGCGGTTGGGGCGTTGGCAGACCTGATCCGGCGCGCTTTTGCCGGGCAGGGAACGCGGGCCGACCGTAGCCCGGCGGTGACGGAAGCGGCCTGATACCTCAGGCTATGGCATGGTGATCACCACCTTGCCGGTGGCCTTGCGGTCGCGCAGAAGGTCCATGCCAGTGTGCAGATCGTCAAAACCCAGAACGTGGCTGACATGCGGCGCAAGACCGCCGCTTTCGTACCAGCCAAACAGCGTGGCGAGCGATGATTTCAGCCGGTCTGGCGCAAAGCTGTGATAAGCACCGATGTAGAGGCCGATCACGCTCAGGTTCTTGACCAGCAGAAGATTGGCGGAGATCTGCGGGATCGTCCCCGAGGCATAGCCGATGGTCAGCAACCGCCCCTCTGGCCGTGTCGCGCGCAGGGCGATGTCAAAGCCTGCCCCACCGACCGGATCATAGACCACGTCAACTCCGCCAAGCGACTTCAGTTGGTCTTTCAGGGTACCGTCGTCACTGTCGATCACAATATCGGCGCCGGCCGCGCGCGCCACCGCCAGCCGTTGCGCGCCGCGCGCGCAGCCGATGACCCGTGCGCCCATTTTCTTGCCAAGTTCAACCGCCGTCAGCCCGACGCCGCCAGCAGCGCCGAACACTAGCAGTGTCTCGCCGGGTTGCAGGCGTGCGCGGTGATCCAGCGCCAGATGGCTGGTGCAATAGGCGATCTGGAATCCCGCCGCCTGGGTGAAGGGCATCGCTTGGGGCAGGGCCACCATGCGCGCAACCTCAAAGCAGCCCGATTGCGCCAGCCCACCACTGCCCGCCAGAACCGCCACTCGTGTGCCCGGAGCGGGGCCAGGTGTATTCGGCCCCAGTTCCCGCACGGTGCCCGCGATTTCCATGCCTGGGATGAACGGCAGCGAGGGCCGTTCCTGATAGGTACCGTCTTGCATCAGGAGATCGGCATAGTTCAGACCGCAAGCGGCGATGTCGATGCGAGCCTCACCTTTTTTCGGATGCAGGGGGCCAATCTCTTTTTGGACCGCCCTGATGCCGATTTGTTCAATAGTCCATGCGCGCATGCTCGGATATCCTTGCAGGAATCGAGAGACGGCACCAGTGAATGACGATCTGCGGTTCAGCGCAAGGCATTCGCGAAATGCAAATATCGGACGCGTCGTTGCAAAATACGATGCAAATTAGGAATACCGCTTAAGGCGAGCGACAGAATTTCAAAGCCCGCCATGCGCGAAAGATGGTGCTGCGTGACTTTTTGTTCTTCGTCTGTATAATTGGACATATCTAAAAAGACAGGTTTCGGGGGGCACGAGGTATTTTCAACGAAAAACACGCGAAAGGCGAGTTTTGGCACGAAAATTGCTTGTAGCCATATGGGGAAGTAACAGTAGTAATGGAGATTTTTTGATGAAGCACCCAGTAGACGCACATGTCGGTAAACGTATCCGGCACCGTCGTTGGATGGTTGGTATGACCCAACAACAATTGGCAGACAAAGTAGGCATTAAATTTCAACAAATTCAAAAGTATGAGACGGGTATGAACCGGGTAAGTGCATCCCGGCTGTGGGACATCGCTGAATCTCTTGGTGTAACGATCGGTTTCTTTTTTGAAGGTCTTGATGACGCGCGCGAAGCTCAGAACGCGGGCGAAAGTGATATCATGGCGGACCGTGAAGCGCTGGAGCTGGTTCGGTCGTACTACGCGATTCCCGAAGCCCAACGCCGCCGCTTGTTCGATCTGGCGCGGGTGCTGAGCGACGCTGCGTGACGCTGGCCCTTGACCTGCCCCCCCCGCACACTTTAGCGCGCGGGGAGGGCAAGGTTGCACCTGGGGGCGAGCATGGCAAAATGGAACGAGGACGAGATCGCTGATCTGATCTCGACCGCTGCGGAACTGGCGGATGTCGCACGCAGTGCGACGTTGTTGCATTTTCGCAGCGATGGGTTGACGGCAGAGACGAAGGAAAATCATCGCTTTGATCCGGTGACCGTTGCGGACCGGCTGTCCGAAAACCAAATGCGCGATGTGCTGGCGCGCCGCCGCCCGCACGATGCGATCCTGGGCGAAGAGTATGGCGCGAAAACCGGCACTTCCGGTCTTACCTGGGTGCTGGATCCGATCGACGGAACCCGCGGATACCTGTCGGGCACGCCAACCTGGGGCGTGCTGGTGTCCGTCGCGGACGAGCACGGGCCGATCTACGGCATCATCGACCAACCCTATATCGGCGAGCGATTCGAGGGTGGCTTTGGGCGCGCGCAGGTTGCAGGACCGATGGGAACGAAGGCGCTGCGCTGCAGGCCCGCGCGCGCGCTGAGCGAGGCAATTCTCTTCACGACATTCCCCGAAGTAGGCACGGCCGAAGAAGGTGCCGCGTTTCACCGGGTTGCGCCAAAAGCCCGGTTGGTGCGGTACGGAATGGATTGTTATGCCTACGCCTTGATTGCCGCCGGTCAGATCGATCTGGTGATCGAGGCGGGATTGCAGGCCTATGACGTGCAGGCCCCCATCGCGGTGATAGAAGCGGCAGGGGGCATCGTGACCGATTGGCAGGGCCGGCCCGTGCATCACGGCGGGCAGGTGCTGGCCGCTGCGAACGCCGATATTCATGCCGAGGCTTTGGCGCTGCTGAACGGGCAGCGGGAAAATTTTTAAGGAAAAATTTTGGGTATCGGTTCTGCGGGTGTGGTGACGCCTGAGCCAAAGTTGAGTATTTGTGCGAAAAGGAAGCTTGGGATTGTCAGATCGGCAACTGATGCGGTAATCTGACACGGCCGTAAGTCCTTCAGCCCCCCTTCTGTTGCGGCGAGAGTTCCCATCCACCGAAGGGGGTGGAAATTTGGGGAACCCATGTCTGAAATCCTGATCCGAAATGCCGATGTGGTGGTGACGATGAATGCCGCGCGTGAAGAGCGTGTCGGCTGTGACGTGTTGATCCGGGGCGGCGTGATTGTGGGCGTTGGGCAGGGCTTGCAGACCAACGGCGTGGTGATCGAGGCGCGGGGCTGTGTGGTGACACCAGGGTTGGTGAACACACATCATCATCTGTTTCAGACACTGACGCGGGCGGTGCCGGGCGGGCAGGATGCGCTTCTGTTTGGGTGGTTGAAAACGCTTTACCCGATCTGGGCGCGCTTTGGGCCGGAGGAGATGTTTGCATCGGCGCAAGTGGGGTTGGCGGAACTGGCACTTTCCGGCTGTACGATGACGTCGGATCATCTGTATCTTTATCCACACGGCGCGCGGCTGGACGATACGATTGCTGCGGCGCGTGAGGTTGGGCTGCGGTTTCATCCCACACGTGGCGCGATGAGCATCGGGGAAAGTGCAGGGGGTTTGCCGCCGGACAGCCTGGTGGAACGCGAGGCGGCGATATTGGAAGATATGATCCGGGTGGTAGATGCGTTTCATGATCCGGCGGAGGGCGCGATGCTGCGGGTGGGGTTGGCCCCTTGTTCACCGTTTTCGGTCAGCCGTGATCTGATGCGCGAGACGGCGTTGCTGGCGCGCGACAAGGGGGTGATGCTGCACACCCATCTGGCCGAAAATGACGAGGATATTGCCTATTCGCTGGCACAGTTTGGTTGCCGTCCGGGGGAGTATGCGGAAAGTCTGGGCTGGGTTGGCGCGAATGTGTGGCATGCGCATTGCGTCAAACTGAATAGTTCGGAAATTGACCTTTTTGCCGGTACTGGCACCGGGGTTTCGCATTGCCCATGTTCGAATTGTAGACTTGGGTCGGGGATTGCCCCCGTTCGGGCGATGCGCGACCGTGGTGTGAAAGTGGGGCTTGGGGTGGACGGATCGGCAAGCAATGATGCGGGTAATCTGGTGGCCGAGGCGCGCCAAGCGATGCTGTTGCAACGGGTGGCAAATGGCGCGAATGCGATGTCCGCCCGTGAGGCGTTGGAGATAGCCACACTGGGCGGCGCGCAGGTTTTGGGGCGCGGGGATTGCGGCAGGGTTGAGGTGGGCAAGCGGGCAGATATTGCCGTGTGGGATCTGAGTGGGGTCGAGGCGGCGGGGTCTTGGGACCGGGTGGCGCTGCTGTTGGCGGGGCCAATGCGTGTGCGGGACTTGATTGTTGAAGGGCGGCAGGTGGTGCGGGGCGGGCAGATGGTGACGATTGATTTGCCTTTGGTGGTGGAACGCCAGAACCGTCTGGCGCGGGCTTTGATGGGGTGATAATTGGGCGATAATCACCGGTGGAGGGTAGGCCCATGTCACATAACTATGAAACCCAGCGGCGCGAAACCTATGCCAGTTTCAAGGACATCGGGCAGGGCGTGAAGCTGCCGAAAACGGGGGTGATTGATTTCATCTTTTTCATTGAAGAGCTGGATGCAAACTGGGGGGCTTTAGAAAAAGCCATGCAAGCCGAAGGGTTTAGCACCAAGCGCTTAGGCGACAAGGAAACCCTGATCGCGAGCTTCGGGCCGATTGCGATTACGCCGGAAGAAATCTGGCAGCATGAGCGCACAGCGACAGGTATTGCACTAAAGCATGATTTTTATCCCGATGGGTGGGAACTCGCGGATTAGAGCTGGCGGCTTCAGGACTTTGGCAGTCCTGCCGTGATTTTGATCAGGGTCGTCTTGGGGTCAGCGGCCACGGTTTCTTGTTGGATCGGCATGCTGGCCGCAGTATGATGGCCCAATGGCAATCGATGTCCGCATCAGGCGCATTTCAACGGGTGATACTGCCCTGTGCGGGCAGTTGAATACCCTTTTTGCGACTGCTTTTGAGGACTCGGAACACTATCTTTCGGCAAGACCCGAAGCGTCTTACTTTGCCGAAATCCTTGAGAAACCGCACATCATTGCACTGGTTGCGACGGTGAGGGGCGCGGCAATCGGGGGATTGGTTGCCTATGAGTTGGACAAGCTGGAACAGCAGCGATCCGAGATCTACATCTATGACCTGGCCGTGGACGCACGGTTTCGCAGGCAAGGCATTGCCACGCAACTAATTGATCTTATACGGAAAATAGCCCGTGAGCGGCATGCTTATGTCGTCTATGTTCAGGCAGATCACGAAGACGGTCCCGCCGTGGCGCTTTATACCAAACTGGGAAAACGCGAAGATGTAATGCATTTTGATATCGAGCCTTAGCAGGCTGAGGCCGTGCCTTGCCCGATCAAATTGTCTTCGCGTGATATTTGGCAGGGTTTGGACCGGTCATCGCACCACACCCCCCACCCATACCGCCTTCACCGCGCGGTCATCGCCCATCATGATGGTGGGGAAAATCGCCTGCCAAATGTCATCCGCCCGCCGTGTGGCCTGCTCAATGGCGGGGGTGGAAGCGAGGTCGATCACCACGAGATCGGCCTCCATCCCGGGCGCGATATTGCCGATTTGACCCTCGGCACGCAGGGCGCGTGCTGATCCGACGGTGGCCAGCCACCAAAGCTGTGCCGGGTGCAGGGCGCGGCCGCGCAGTTGCGCCACCTCATAGGCAGCGGCCATGGTGTGCAGCATGGAAAACGATGACCCACCACCGGTATCGGTGGCAAGGCCCACGCGCAGGTGGTGGGCGAGGCCCATGTCAAACAGGCCGGACCCGATGAAAGTGTTGGAGGTGGGGCAATGCACAAGGCTTGCCCCAGCCTCGGCCAGACGGTCTTTTTCCCGCGCTGTCAGGTGGATGGCGTGGCCGTAAACGGCACCTTCCCGCAGCAGGCCTTGTGCCTCGTAAGTATCCAGATAATCGCGCGCTTGCGGGAAAAGATCGCGCACCCATGCGATTTCATCATGCTGTTCGGACAGGTGTGTTTGCATCAGGCAATCGGGGTATTCGCGCCAGAGTGCACCGAGGGCCGCCAGTTGCTCTGGCGTGGATGTCGGCGAAAAGCGCGGGGTGATGACGTAGGACAGCCGGTCCACCCCGTGCCATTTGTTCAGCAGGGCCTTGCTGTCGTCATAGGCGGTTTGCGGTGTGTCGCGCAAACCATCGGGGGCGTTCCTGTCCATGCAGGTTTTGCCGGTATAGGCGCGCAGGCCGCGGGCCTGGGCTGCGGTAAGGAACGCGTCCACCGAGGCCGGATGAATGGTGCCGTAGCTGCACATCGACGTGGTGCCATGGGCGAGTGCCAGATCGAGATAGCGGTTTGCAATTTCGTCAGCATAGGCCGGGTCGGCAAAGCGCCTCTCTTCGGGAAAGGTGTATGTGTTCAGCCAGTCAATCAGCCGCTTGCCCCACGACGCGATGATGGCGGTCTGCGGATAATGCACATGAGCATCGATGAAGCCCGCCGAAATCAGCGCGGCACCATAGTCGGTCACCGTTGCGCCAGGGTGGCTTTGGCGCAGATCGGCGGCCTCTCCCACCTCCAGAATACGCCCCTCATCAATCAGCACGGCACCATGGTTCCAATGGCGTGCCGCGGCCGGGCCATCCAGGAACGGATCGCCGACAAATGACAGAACTTGCCCCAAAACCAGATCGGCCATGCCAATTTTCCCTTTTTACGCAACGCTATACCCTTTAGGCGATTTTGAAGAACTGGTAAATTTGCCATGCCCCCCTGTTTCTTTGAAACAGCTTGTCCTAGACTTGTGGTAATCGCGCAGGGGGCATCATGGCGGAAAGTTTCGCGGCAGACCTGAACGAAGAGACGCTGGATGATCGCCGTGTCGCGGCAATTCTGGCGGCAGTGGACGGGGATGATACCGGGCGGCTAACCGCACTTATGGAACCGCTGCACGCGGCAGATATTGCCGATCTGCTGGAACAAATCAGCCAGTCAGAGCGGCGTGAATTGCTGGCGATGTGGTCGGGTGAAATTGACGGCGATATCCTGTCAGAACTAGACGAGGCCATTCGGGACGAGGTGATCGCCGCCCTGTCGCCCGCCGAACTGACCGAAGCAATGCGCGAACTCGATACCGACGATGTTGTTGATATCCTTGAGGATATGGACGCACCGCAACAAGGCATCATTCTTGACGCGCTGGAAGATGCGGATCGGTTTGCTGTTCAGCAGGCGCTGGGTTACCCCGACGGGTCCGCCGGGCGACTGATGCAGCGCGAAGTGGTTGTTGCCCCCGAACACTGGACAGTGGGTGACGCGATTGACCATTTGCGAAATTCCGACACATTGCCTGATCAGTTCTACCATGTCATTCTGGTCGACCCCCGGATGACACCGCTGGGTTATGCCACCCTCGGCCGGATCCTGTCGTCGCGGCGCGAGATCAGGCTGCGCGACATTCTGGAAGACGGATTTCGCACCGTGAAGGCGACAGAGGAAGAGGCGGATGTTGCCTATATCTTCAACCAGTATCACCTGATTTCCTGCCCGGTGGTGGACGCCGATGATCGGTTGGTCGGCGTCATTACAATTGATGACGCGATGACGGTGCTGGACGAAGAACACCACGAGGACGTGCTGTTGCTGGCCGGCGTGGGTGAGGAAAGCTCGATCGTGGACGGTATCCGCGAAACGGTCAGGCAGCGGTTCCCCTGGCTGTTCGTGAACCTGATCGCGGCCAATTTGTCGGCGCTGGTGATCGGGCAGTTTCACGGCACTATCAGTGCAATGGTGGCGCTGGCCGCCCTGATGCCCATCGTCGCCTCGATGGGCGGCAACGCCGGTACGCAGTCGCTGACGGTGGCGGTGCGCGCCCTGGCAACGCGCGATCTGACGCGGTCCAACGCCGGGCGCGTGATAAGGCGCGAGGCTGCGGTAGGGGCCATAAATGGGCTGGGCTTTGCCGCGGTCATGGCGGTGGTGGGGTGGCTTGGCTATGGGTCAGCCATGTTAGGGGTTGTGATCGGCATGGCGATGATCGTCAACCTGTTCGTGGCGGCTTTGGCGGGTGTGCTGGTGCCCCTGACGCTGAACCGGGTCGGCTTTGATCCGGCACTCGCCTCGGGAACGTTCGTTACCACGATGACGGATGTGATGGGGTTTTTCGTCTTTCTGGGCCTTGCGACAGTGGTGTTGCTGTGACCACTGACGCCCTCAAGGCCGAGGCGCGCACAGCGGCCTTCGCTGTGCGAAAGCAGGCTTTCGCCGCTGGGCAGGGCCAAGCCGCAAACCTTCTGGCCGACTGGCTGGCAGATCATCGTGGGGCAGTTCTGGCAGGCTACATGCCAATGCGCACCGAGATTGACCCGTTGGGTGCTATGGCCGCACATCAGGGCCCGGTCGGCGTGCCGGTGATCATTGGCAAAGGCCAGCCGCTGAAATTTCGCGAATGGAGCCCCGGTTGCACCCTTGTACCGGGCCAGTTTGGCGCGCTGATCCCGGCCGACGGCGCATGGATTGAACCGCAGATTTTGATCGTGCCGTTGCTCGCGTTCGATGCGCGCGGCTACCGTCTAGGCTATGGCGGCGGCTTTTACGACCGCACGTTGCAGACCCTTCGGGCAAAGCATGCGACACTTGCCGTGGGCTTTGCGTTTTCGGCACAAGAGATATTGCAAGTGCCGGTTGATGAACATGATCAACGGCTCGATGTGATCGTGACAGAACGGGGTCTGCCGCCGTTGCGGCCATAAGCCCGATTTCCGCGCGGAAATCGAAACGGAATTCGCGCAAATTCCACTTTTCCTTATCTCGCGATGTTCTCTTCGCGCACGAACATATTGGCCCAAGCCCGGTCAATCAGCGCGGGCGTCATGTGATAGGGCATGTTCTCGAACTCGCAGATGGCGATCATCTGGTCGATCAGGAACACCGGCTGATAGTTGGCGAAATTGTTGTCGATGGTCGGGTATTTCACCTTCAGCAGGTGGATCATCGTGGCCTCGTCCAGCGGCATTTTGCGCTTGCGCGCCATCATCGCAAAGATCTTCAGAAAGTTTTCCTGGTTCGGCCCGTCGATCTTGATCTTGAAGAAGATACGCCGGAGGGCCGCGCCGTCGAAGATCTCGTTCGGGTGGAAGTTGGTGGAAAAGATCACCAGCGTGTCAAACGGAACGGTGAACTTTTCGCCCGATTGTAGCGCCAGAATATCGCGGGATTCTTCCAGCGGCACGATCCAGCGGTTGACCAGCTTTTGCGGTGGTTCGGCCTGGCGGCCAAGGTCATCGACGATGAAGATGCCGCCGGTGGATTTCAATTGCAACGGCGCCTGATAGGTACGCGCCGTCGCATTGTAGGTCAGATCCAACATTTCCAGTGACAATTCACCACCCGTGATCACCGTCGGGCGTTCGCAATAGACATACCGGTTGTCAAACCGCGCCGAGGAGCGGCGGATGGCATTGGGATCATCCACGGATTCCTCGGCCGCCGAATGCACGATGGGATCATAGACCGTGATCACCTGACCGGCATACTCCAGCGCGCGCGGCACATAGATCTTGTCGCCCAACGCATCGCGAATGCCGTTGGAGATCGACGATTTGCCATTGCCCGGCGGGCCGTACATCAGAATAGAACGGCCCGAGGTTACCGCGGGGCCGAGGTTCTCGATCAGATCTTCGGGCAGGATCAGGTGCCCCATGCCCTTTAGCAGTTCGGTCCGCGACAGCTTGATATTGCGTACGGACTGCCGTTTGACCTGCTCTTTGTAGGCCGACAGCGGGATCGGCATCGCGCCGTAATATTCCGATTGCGCCAGCGCATCCAAAGCCCGCGCCTTGCCGCCATCCGTCAACTGATAGCCCATTTCATTGCCCGACGTCGCATGCAGCGTGCCGGTGGCCTGCACCAGCTTCTGGGTGCGCGCCATATCGACCAGTTCCTGCGTCAGGGTTGATGGTATGCACAGCGCACGCGACAGCGCCGTCACCAGATCAAGGTTGGTGCGAAACATCGTCTTCAGCAGCATGTCCCGCATCATGATGATGGAAATACCAACATCAGCAAGGGATCTTGGCTGCGGCGGTGCCAGGACGGTCGGGGTGGTCTGGATGTTCATGAAGCGGGCCTCGGGCGAACAGGGATACGGGTTAATCCCTTATTCCCCCGAATATTGTCGTTATTTTGTCAACCGGCGCGCAGGGCCATCCAAACCGGTATCGCCAGATGAAAAACAAGCGTCCCCGACAGGGCAAGACCCATCGGAAAGTCCTTGTTCGTCCAACTGACCCACCCTGTGGTCATCGGCTTCAGGGCCGGGATGCGTCTGGCAACCCGGTGCAGGACAAAGGCCGCCAGCAAGCACGCGGCAAACAGCGCAAGCGTCGTGCGGATATCGCTTAGTACGAAAAACGGTGCCATTGCGGCGGCGAATTTCGCATCACCCGCCCCCAGCAGGCTGATCATGTTGGCCAGAAAGCCCACCACCAGCACGATGGCCAGAAGCGCCCAACCCCAGGCCCATGCCTGAAGCGGCATGACCAGAAACCCGACGATCAGCCAGACCGCGGCCAGCGCCAGAACGGCGTTGTTCGGGATCTTCATGAACTTCATGTCAGACCAGGACACCCAGATGGCGATGGGCAGGGCGAAGGGCAGAAACGACAGGGCTTGGGTCAGGGTCATGATCAGTTCTGCACATTCGCATCAAGGGCCGCGAGGCTGTTTACGGCGGCTTCAAAATGTTGCGGGCTGGTATCGACGGCCTGTTGCAGCAGGCCCTTGCCAACCGCGACATCACCTTGCTTCACCGCAGTCAACGCCAGCGTATATAGCAGTTGCGCCCGTTCTTCCTGGGTCATCTTGATGACAGGCAGTTCGTACTTGCGCTGTGCGCCACGCGCAAGGACAAGGTTGTTCTTGGTGGTGAACAGGTTAGGATCATAGGTGATTGCTTCGAGAAACAGCTTTTCCGCGCCCGGAAAGTCATTGCGCGAAAGCTTGGAAAACCCCCAGTTGTTCAGAACGCCCGCCGGCTTGGTCGTCAAGCCAGCGGCGGTTTCATAGAAACTGTCGGCCTTTTTCCAATCCTTGGTGCTGTCTGCAACCATCGCCTCCAGCCGGTAGCGCTGAAAGGTTTCATGGGTCGGTGGCACCTGGTTCAGTTCTGCCTTGGCGCGGTCCCATTCATTGGCGCGGATCAGGGCATCGGCAAGTTCGACCCGGTCTTCGTTGGTGCCGTCGGGCGAGGCTACGACCTGATCCAGCACGCCAATCGCCTCGGTCGGCCGTCTTGCGCGGATCAGCGATTTCGCCAGCCCCCGCTTCAAATCGACCCGTTCGGGGTTTTCGGTACTGGTTCGCTGGAAATAGGCAACAGCCTCGTCCGGGTCGCCGACCGTCAGCATGATGTCGTTAAGATTGCTCTCATCGATCACATTGACCGACTTTATCGCACGCTCAACGTCTTCATCAGACTCCTTGGCGCATGCACCTAGTACGACTGCGCCGCCAAGGCACAGGATGGATAGGATAGGGTGGCGCATTTTGCGTCCTTTTGACTGCTCGGTATCACGTAGTCCTCAGAGCTTTGACAGCAGGAGATATTCACCCTGCCCGCGCCGCACGAGAGAAAAACTAGCCTTTTCGACCGGATCAGCATAGGCCTCATTTTCGCTTTTTGCGATAGCGAGGCGTAGATTTTCACGAATGGCGTCTGATTCGCCACTGTCCAAGGCGTAGGCTTGCTGGAAAACCACGCGCGCCTCGCCCACTTTTCCACGGCCCATCAAGGCCACACCCAGATTGTTCTGGGCTGGAACGAAACTCGGCTCTATCTCCAGTGCGCGCCTAAGGATTTGCTCGGCCTGGCCGAGACGGCCCAGTTGCAGGTTGGCGGACCCGATGGCAGACAGAACATCGGCGTTGATCCCCTGTTCGCCAGCAGCGCGCAGGTAGGATTTCAACGCGAGATCATATTCGCCCGCTTCCATTAGCCGGTGGCCGACAAGCAGACCGTCGACACCTTGGCCATTGGCATCCGCCCCGTAGGGCGCATTGCGAGAAACGTCACGCGCATTTAGCCCGCCCGTGTTGCCACAGGCCGCCACCAAGGAACCAAAAACCAGGATCGCGAATATGCCGCACTTCATACCCTCAGGTATCAACCACCGCCGAGGTTCTTGGCAATACCGTGAATGGATGGGCCGATCAAAATTATCAACAAGGGTGGCAAAGTGAACAGCATGGTGCCCAGCGTCAGCTTCGTCGGCAACTTGTTCGCTTTTTCTTCCGCCCGCATCACGCGTTTGTCCCGCATTTCCGCCGAGTAAACACGCAAGGCTTCGGCGACCGACGTCCCGAAGGTGGCCGATTGCACCAGGGTGGTCACAAACGACGACACGTCGGAAATGCCGATCCGTTCTGACATGTCTTTCAGAACCATGACCCTTTCCTTGCCAGCCTTCACCTCATGGGCGACCATCTCAAACTCTTCGCCAAGCGCCGGGTAGCCTGCAGCAGATTCCTTGGCGACGCGAATGATGGACTGATCCAGTGATTGGCCTGCCTCGACACAGACCAACATCATGTCAAGCGCGTCGGGAAAGCCGGATATGATCTCGTTCTGACGGTTTTGCGCACGCCTCGTCACCCAGTATTGTGGAAGGTAATACCCCGCCGCACCCGGGCCGATCGTGTACATGATCATCAGTTGGGTCGTGACCTCGCCCTTCGTGGACAAGATCATGGCGTAGATCAGGCCAAGGACAAGAAATCCGATACCAAGGGCAAACTGCGCAAAGTGAAATGTCCGAACCGAGTTCTTGTCACGATAACCTGCCCGCAACATCCGGAGCCGCGCGGCTGACATGTCTTCAGCGTTCTGTGGTTCAAGAAAGTTGGCAAACTTTTCCAGCTTGTCGTTTTTTTCACCCCGGCGCAGCGCGGCGCTCGGCTTGCTTGGAATATTGATGGCCGCGTTCTGGGCCTTTAGCCGGGAAAAAGGCTCGATCTTTTTCTTCAGCATGGTCGGCAGGGCGGCCAGGATAAGCACAAGCCCCAGCCCGCCGATTGCCACCAGCGGCCCAAGTGGCCCCATGGCAGAAACCAGCGTAGCGTTGATAGTATTAAGAAATTCCATGATCCATCACACCTTGATATTGACCATTATTTTCATGAAGATGATGTTCAGAACCAAGAACACCGCCACGACCAGACATGCGGGAATGAATTCGGGCGTTTCCTTCACCTCGTCGAAGTAGTCGGGTTTCAGGATGTTGATCATGATCAGCGCTCCGATCGGGAAGGCCGACAAAAACATGCCCGACCATTTCGCTTCGGCCGTAATCGCGCTGACCCGGCGGAACAGCTTGAAGCGCGCGCGCACAACCTTTGCCAGACCTTCCAGAATCTCCGCGAGGTTGCCACCTGATTGTTGTTGAATGGTCACCGCAACTGCCAGAAAGCGCAGATCCTGGCTGTCCATGCGTTCGGCAAAGGCCTTGAGGCTTTCGGACACATCGCGGCCATAAGCGGCCTCATCGGCAATCATACCAAATTCGGTGCCCAGCGGGTCGGGTACTTCTTTGGCGACGATGCCGATTGCAGCCGAGAAAGGGTGCCCGACGCGCAAGGATCGCACCATCAGTTCCACCGCATCGGGCAATTGTTCTTCCATCAGCGCCATGCGCTTTTTGGCCTTTTTGTTGACCCAGGTGTAGATGCCACCGACCCCCATGATGACGGCAATCAGACCGCGTACGGCCGGTGTCGTATCGGTTCCTATGGTCAGGCCAAGAAAGCTGAACACCGACAGCAAGCCCATCAGGGCGATCAGCACCTTTGGCGAAAAGGCGATGTTAGCCTTTTGTGCCTTGGTTGCCAGGATCGAATACAGCGGGATACCCCGCGCGGCCATGTGCTGACCCATCTCTTTGCGAAGTTGGTCCAGCACCTGTTCGCGGTTGCCATTCTTTTGCAAAAGGGCAAGGCGGCGGCTGACGCGGCTGTTCAGGCTGATGGATTTTCCGAATACCGTCAGATAGATGCCCTCGACCAGCAACAAGACGGCGACAAAAATCAGGACGTAGATAAGGGGGGCAGCACTGACCTGCATGATTTATCCTTAAACGATCGGTTCGTAGATGGAGGCGGGAAGGTCGTAACCCCACTGGCGGAAACGGTCGGAATAGTGCGACCGAACTCCGGTGGCGTTGAAGCGCCCGATGATCTTGCCATCGGGGGCAAGGCCGAGGCGTTCGTAGCGGAATATTTCCTGCATCGAGATAACCTCGCCCTCCATGCCCGTGATTTCGGTGATCGATACCATGCGGCGGGAGCCATCTTGCAGGCGCGATGCCTGCACGATCAGGTTCACGGCTGACGCGATCTGCGCGCGAACGGCTTTAAGCGGCATTTCGATCCCGGCCATGGCGACCATGTTCTCTAGGCGGGAAAT
Organism: Pseudorhodobacter sp.; assembly: GCA_031406155.1. Taxonomy (GTDB): domain Bacteria; phylum Pseudomonadota; class Alphaproteobacteria; order Rhodobacterales; family Rhodobacteraceae; genus JACMNW01. Next base: position 23,514 of record JANOGW010000056.1, on the reverse strand, counting down.
GCCATCGCGGGCAGAGTTGGCGTGAATGGTGGTCATCGACCCGTCATGGCCGGTGTTCATGGCCTGCAACATGTCGATCACCTCTTCACCGCGGGTTTCGCCGACTATGATCCGGTCCGGGCGCATCCGAAGGGCGTTGCGCAAACAGTCGCGTTGGGTAACTGCGCCCTTGCCTTCAACGTTTGGCGGGCGGCTTTCCATCCGGCCAACGTGGATCTGTTGCAGCTGAAGTTCAGCGGTATCTTCGATGGTCAATACGCGTTCGGTGTTGTCGATAAACGATGACAGCGCGTTCAGAGTGGTGGTTTTACCCGACCCCGTCCCGCCGGACACGATTACGTTAAGGCGGCAAGACACAGCGGCTTGCAGGTAAGCGGCCATTTCCTCGGTGAAGGCCCCGAATTTGACCAGATCACTGATCGCCAGTTTTTCCTTCTTGAATTTACGGATGGAAACAAGACTGCCATCCACTGCAACCGGCGGAACCATCGCGTTGAAGCGCGATCCGTCGGCAAGACGGGCGTCAACATACGGGTTGCTTTCGTCAACGCGCCGGCCCACGGCAGACACGATCTTGTCAATGATCCGCAAAAGGTGACGTTCATCCTTAAAGGTGATGTCGGTCAACACCAGCTTGCCCGCGCGTTCGATGAAAATGCGGTTCGGCCCGTTCACCAGAATATCGTTGACGGTGTCATCCTTAAGCAGTGGTTCCAGCGGGCCAAGGCCCATGACCTCGTCGTACAGTTCCTGGTTCAGGATGCTGCGGTCATCTTTGGTCAGCGAGACATTCATCTCGTCCAACGCTTCGGACGCGATGGCCGCGATTTCCACCTTCAGGCTGGCCTCGGACGCTTTTTCAAGGGCGGCTAGGTTCAGGTTTTCCAGCAGACGCTTGTGCAGCTCTACCTTCAGTTCCATCAGGCGGTCTTTGCGCTTTTTCTCTTTCTCGGCGGCCACCACCTCTGCCGATGCTTTGGGCACCGCGACTGGGCCGGTATTCTGGCGGCCGGGAAGGGCGGGCTTGCTCGTCGGCAAAGTGGCCGCGCGCGCCGCAGGAGTTCCTGTCCCCGGTGTGGCATGAGGGCCAGGTTTTCCGGCTGGCTGATCAGTTTTCTTGAAGCGACTAAACATGTATTCCCCCGGGCGGATCAGCCCTTGCCGGTTTCAACGGCCTTGTTCAGATCATAAATCGACTTTGCTAGTTTCTGCAGTTCGCGGCGCAGCGGGTTCTTGGCGGAGTTTTCCGAAAGAGGCAGACCGTGGTCGTTCGATTGAGTCACTTGCGCGCCGCCGTCCGGTAATTGTATTTCTATATTTATATCAAGGCTTTCTGCCATTCTCTTTACGCGACTTTTTGCCGAAAGATCGGTAAAACGCGGCGCGCGGTTCAGCACGTAGCGCAGCTTTTCATGTGGCAGCCCCTCGGCCTTCAAGGCCCGCACAAGACGCAGCACATTCTGGGCAGAGCGCAGGTCAAGGTCCATCAGCGCGAAATAGACATGCGCGCGCGTGAGCACCGTTTCGGTCCAGCTGACAATTGTGGATGGCATGTCGATCAGCACGAAATCAAAGTTGGCTTGCGCCATGTCGATGATCCGCCCGATGTCTTCGCCCGTGACGATATCAAGGGGCACCATGTCGGCGGGAGCGGTGAAGACATGCAGTTTATCGTTGAAGGTCAGCAAGGAATGCAGAAAGCTTTCGCTGTCTGCGGCGGCCGTGTCCGACAACAGCTCCAGAACCGAATCCTTGCGCGGAAGATCGAGATACGTCGCAACCGATCCGTACTGGAAATCGAAATCCAGCAGGCAAACGCGCGGCGCATCGGTTTTGGTGATATTCGCCAGTTCCCACGCCAGGTTAGTCACAAAAGTGGATGCACCGGTTCCCCCCGCAAGCCCATGTACGGGCAACACGACGCCGTCGCGATCACCCTTGGCCTTGAAGGTCGGATGCGCGACATCGTCGAAATCGGGCGTATTGGCCACGGCCGACAAAGTCGGAGCGGGTGCGGGTGCTGGTTTGCGGATGCGTTCGATCGCTTCATGCAACGCCCCTTCGGGCAGTGGGTAAGGCACGAAATCGTCGCCACCCAATCGCAGCAATTGATGCAGCGCAATCGGGCTGACCTGATCGGCGATCAGGACGATCTTGATGCCTTTTGCCTTGGCCTTCCGGATGATATCGGTGATTCTGGTAAGATCTGCTTCGTCTTGGTGATCAACCGCAATCGCCACAAATTCTAGGATGGCCGCCTCTGGCTGATCCAGAAAGACCATTGCGTCCTCGAACGAAAGATCGCCCCAGCTTTCGCCAAGTTCCAGTTCCATATCGTCGATCAAAAGGTCGAAATTCTGCACATCGCGCGAAATCGTGCACGCAACGATCGGTGCCGGTTCCGGCTGTAATGTTGCAACGCTCGTCATAGCCTCATGCCCTTCCTAAGACGAGGATCCGGGCTACCACACAAATTGATCAGCATTATTTCAGATCACCCCATGATGCATCCAGAGCCCCGTGCACAGCACATTGGCCGCGCGACTGTTCCCACTGAGTGAGGAATGCTCTGGAATGGTGGCGATATTGGGGCTAAAAAGCCGTTAATCTTTGATTTTTAGCTGGATGAGAAACAACAGGCCTGAACGCGTCGGGCCCGCAATCGCGGGCCCGAAACATCAACCACCTGGTGCAAATACTGCCGTTGGCGGCTTTGCAGGCGGATGGCGCCATTCGGCGTTGCTGACGTAATCGCGGAAGATGATGGCCGCATACTTGCCGTTCAGAAGCGTCGGGTGTCCTTCGGCGAAACCTGAAACTTCGGTCACCGTACGGCGATTGCGCTGTTCCGGGCCGGGGGTCTGGATCACCGGGCGGGTCTTGCCAAACGAAACAACCGCTTCAAGCCGTGCCGTGCTGATGCCCTGAGTGCTGAGATAGGCTACTGCAGCGTTGGCCCGGCGCAGACCAAGCGCCTTATTGTAGCCGTTCGATCCGACTAGATCGGTATGTCCGTACACCCGGAACCGGATTTCGGGAAACTGGCGGATCCAGTCTGCCTGGCGTCGCAGGGTCGCCTGTGCGTCCCCGGAAAGGTCCGCGCTGTTGAACGCGAACGTTATCGTACTTGGTACTTCTGCGGCAAACCGTTCACCCAAAGCCATCATGAACGACCGCTGGCCGGTTTGGACCAGGGAATTGTTCATGGTGGCGCTGCCGAACTGGCCACTGTCGATATTGGCCCCGACAGAGCGATCAAATCCATCGCCACAGGCAGTAAGCGCAAGCAAAGACACCGAAACGATCAGAGGGAGTGAATGTTTCATCGTCTACTCCATCACATAGCCATAGGAACCGGTGAAGTCCTGCCGGGCCACTTCACCGGCAGGGCCCTGTCTGCCCGAAACATTTCCGAACAAGAACAGATCGCGTTCGGTGGGCAGCTTGACCCGATCGGTTGGCAGGGCAAGCGCCTCGCCCCGGGATGGCGTAACCAGATGCGGGGTGACGATAATCACAAGTTCAGTTTGGGCACGCTGATAGTCAGTACTGCGAAACAGCGCGCCAAGCACCGGAATATCACCCAGCCAAGGCACCTGACCGTTCAGATCGCGAAAATCGTCTTGCAACAGCCCGGCGATGGCGAAGCTTTCGCCATCCCGCATTTCAACCGTGGTCGAGGTATCGCGGCGCCGGAATGCGTTCACCGTAACGCCGCCGGTCTGAACCGTGATCGCGGGATCGATCGATGACACGGCGGCATTGATCAAAAGGTTAATCACGTCACCGTCCACCACGACGGGAGTGAAATTCAGTTCCACCCCGAAAGGCTTATATTCGATCGAAATGCCGTCATTGTCAGACACTGGGATTGGATATTCGCCGCCTGCCAGAAACTTGGCTTCCTGTCCCGACAGAGCCGTCAGGTTGGGCTCTGCCAATGTGCGCACCATGCCCTTGGATTCAAGCGCTTCCAGCAGCACCTCAAATTCCAGCGATCCCGCTGAGAATCCGATGCTGGCGGCGCCTTCGGTTCCCGGTTGAACAGTAATGGGGCCGCCCAAACCGTTGCCTACGTCAAGATAAGTGCCGGTTTCTACTCCGCCACGATTGCCAGTGATTGCGAGTGATGCGCTCAGCGACTTCGAAACCGACCGCTGCATTTCAGCAAACCGCACCTTCAGCATAACCTGCTGAGTACCCCCCACCGACATCAGGTTCGAGACCCGTTCTGGCGCGTAGCGGTTCGCAAGATCAAGCGCGCGGTCAAGCTTCGCGGTGGATGACACAACCCCCGACAGAACGATCCCGTCGTTCGCGGTACGCACTTCGATCTTTTCGCCGGGCAGAATTTGTTGCAGGCGTTCCTTGAATTCACCGATATCCGGCGTGACCTGCACTTCTACGTTGGCAATTAACTTGCCATCGGGCGACAGCAGCGTCATCGTTGTGCGCCCCGGCGATTTGCCCAGCACATAAATGGTCTTGTCCGACAGGGTGGAAATATCGGCAATGCCGGGATTAGCGATGGAAAGTTCCGCGAACGGCACGTCGCTTTCCACAACCACGGCCCGGTTCATCGGCACGTTCAGTGCGGATGACGCAGCACCCTGCAACACCCGCAGTGTTTCTGCCGCAACCGGACTGAGTGCCGAAGTGGCCATTGCCAGACCAAGCAGGCTGGCGGCCCATATTTTACGCATGCTCATGTGACCTGCCCTTTCGATCACGCCTCAAAAGCGGGTCTTGAATGCCCGCACTTGAAGTCAAGATGCAGTAGATTGGCTTTTTAATCAAGAATCAAAAGGTTAAAGGTCGTACCTTATGTGGATAACATGCAACAGGCCGCAAGCCATCGCGCAAAGCAAAGGGCGCAACCACCGCATCTGGGGGTTGCGCCCGTGTATTTGCGCCAGCTTAGTTGGTGCAGGGGATCGGGATTTCCACAGCTTCGCCACCTTTGCGCGTCCGGATGGTACAGACCCGCTCTTTTTCTGCGGCGACAATTTGCTGATCTTCGATGCCAAGCAGGCCCGCGTTGTCTACCTCGACGCTGGCGGAAAGCGTATCGTCACCGACGCCGACAAGCGATAGCGCCAGACGACCGGTAGCCTGGGCCTGTGCCAGACGTGCAACCTGTTCCGGCGTCGCTTCCACAGTCACGGTGCGGGCCACTGCCGCTGCCCGGCCACTGTTCGCAACCTGGTCGACAGCCACAATTTCGATCGAGTGTTCGATCAGGCGGGTCAGGTCACCCTCAACACCCGAAGTTTGGCCGGTCCAGTAGATGTCGACGTTGTCGCCCGGCTGCAGAAAACCCGACACGCCGCTATCGACGTCGACCTTGACTGCAAAGGCGCGCATGCCTTTGGCAAGCTGGCCGGTCAGGCCCGATGGTTTGCCGGGCTCGGTGACCTTGGACGCAAGAAGTGGTTCGAACATTTCCATCTGGCGCACAACATAGCGGGGTTCTTTTTCGCCTTCCGGAAACAGCAAGGCGGGATCGCGGAAAATCGTCTCGGGCAGTGCCTGCTCTGGCCAGTAGATCAACTGGACGTCGTCCTTCGTCAACACATCACCGTAGTTGAGCGGCTTGTTGACCACGAAAACTTCAACCAGCGGCCCCGATTTTGCCCGGATCGCGCGTTCTTCCGCCAGAGCGTTTTGAGTTTGACTGATGAAACCCTGGGCCATGTAGACAGCAAAACCGGCCAAAGCCAGACCCGCCACCAAAACCAGCCCAAATACCATACGCATCGCAATTCCCCTTCAGGTGTAGATACCGACGGACATTTGGTCGGCTCAATAGTAGCTGCAGTGCTGATCAGGGCGTAGCTTGTGACACGTATCCAACATTGCTTGTGGCAATGCTGGTCGACACGGCGGACGCGGAGTTGCCTGCGCTAAACCCAATCGGAATGATGACGAGTATGCCAAGTCCAACAATCGCACCGGTCAGCACGACCCAGTCAACTGTGACAGCGCCGGCGTCATCGCGGAAAAATTTTGACAATTCTATCTGCATCGCTTCTTCCTTACGGGTATCCTCATGGGTGGTGCCGTGGCCAAAAAACGGCTTAATATGAAATTGTGGCCAGATTTGGGGGCGGGAGCCGACTTCGTTCACGTTTCAGTTGTGTGGCGTAACGTCATAACGAAAGGGGGCCGCGTAATCTTGTTGCGCAGCCCCCCCGGGGTCAGCCAAAGTGACGGTTGATCGAGTTACGGAGTAGCTTGGCTCTGGTAGCCGCCAGCTTGTGCTTGGATGTCGGCTGCAGTTGCAGTGGCCAGGCCTTCGACGCCGCCGCCGACCGTGTTCATCACGATGATGCCCAGGCCAACGATGGCTGCGGTCAGAACGACCCAGTCAACGGTGACTGCGCCAGCTTCGTCGTTTGCAAAGGATTTGAAGGTGTTCAGGAAGGTCATGGTGTTTCTCTTTCTCAGGGGTTGCTGTAAATTCACTAATTGCCTTGGCGTCTGGCGCGGTCTCTGGTCCGTCCGGTTTCCGTCTTGGCATGACCTCATATGGCTGGATAAAGGTGGTATCATTGGGGCGATGAAATGATAAAAATGGATCAAAAGGATTTTGTCGGAAACAGAGCAGGTCAGGAACGGAAACAATCGCACGTGGAGCCAGTCGCAGCGCTGGCAGAGTGATGTAACGAGAAAAGCCGCATCCCCTGCGGGACGCGGCCTATTCCATGCAAGATTTCCAAATAGATATTAGGGTGTAGCCTGCGCGACGTATCCAGGGTTGCGGCTGTTCAGATCATCCACAATTCTGTTGCCCAAATCTTCGATGCCATCACCAACGATGCCCATCACATAGATGCCAAGGCCAACGGCGGCAGATGTCAGGACGACCCAATCAACAGTCACGACGCCGGATTCGTCGAGTAAAAAGAACTTCAAGAGACTGAGGTTGCTCATTTATGCTACTCTTTGCAAAGGGGTTTACCACTTAATTCACTGTAACATTGGCGCGGTCTCTGGTCCGGCCAAACATCAGCTTCACATTTAATAGAGGACGCTACAACCGTGGCCGAATTTGGGCAATCATGTCATAAAGGGGCGAATAAATTGAGGTTTAGGGAAACACTGCGGATCAGTTTTGTCAACAATGAACGGATCAAAGTCTGTCGTCGGGGCTTGGCGCGCAAATCGAAAAAGGCCGCATCCGGTCTGGATGCGGCCCTGTGAAACTCGCGCTAGCGAGATCAGATTAAGGTGTAGCTTGGCTCTGGTAGCCGCCAGCTTGTGCTTGGATGTCAGTTGCCGTTGCGGTGGCCAGGCCTTCGATGCCGCCGCCGACAGTGTTCATAACGATGATGCCCAGGCCAACGATGGCTGCGGTCAGAACGACCCAGTCAACGGTTACAGCGCCGGCTTCGTCGTTTGCAAAGGATTTGAAGGTGTTCAGGAAGGTCATTGTGTTTCTCTTTCTCAGGGGTTGCTCTAAAATTACTAACCGCTTCGGTAGGCTCGGTCTCTGTTCCGGTCCGGTTTCCGTTTCGGTATGAACACTTATAGCCGTCCAATAGTGGCAAGACTTGGGAACGCGCAGGGTATTTTTGGGCACCATGAGATAACTGCCAAATTTCTTTAAAACCTTTGAAAATGCAGCATAAAAATCAGAAACTTTCTGTATGGACCCGGTAAGAAGCGTGACTTTCCCGCCGATTTTGGCAGCTTTGCCTCAGTCTGGCGCGGAAAAGCTGGCCCAGACGCCGTTTCTTTGCGACAAGGATGCCAACAAAAAGAAACGGCAGCGGGCAGTACAGCGATGCAGATCAAGACAGCAATTCTGGCGCTGGCCCTTTTTGGCTTGGCCAGTGGTTTGGTGCGGGCGGAAACCCTTCCGACGCCGGAAACCCCAACCTTCAAGCGCATCAAGGTGCCCGGACCGGGGGTCACCAAACGCATCACGGTGCAGATCGACCCTGCTGAACAGGCCCGGGCGCTGGCCGCCTTGCCGAAATTCCCCGCCGATCCGGTGCGGCGCGAAGTGGGTGCCGCCGCCGCGCCGGGGCTGCCAACACCTGCACCATCGTCCTATGCCTGGTACTGGGAAACGGTGCCAACCGCGATAGAGGCCAGCGATGGCCGTTTCAGCCTTGCCGTGGCGATGCTGTCACAGGGGCCGGGCGGCAAATCCGTTGCCGCACCACGTCTGCAGCACATGCAGGAAATCGCAGAAAGCTATGGCACCCAGATCTTGACCGCCACCATAGGCACCGATGTCTCACCCGCGCTGGTGCTTGCCGTGATCGGGATCGAAAGTGCCGGCAAGCCCGCGGCGGTCAGTTCTGCCGGTGCGCAGGGCCTGATGCAACTGATCCCCGCCACGGCTGAGCGGTTCGGAGTGACCGATGCCACCGACGCTGCACAGAACATCAAGGGCGGTGTGGCCTATTTGAACTGGCTGATGAAACGGTTCGACCGCGATCCGCTGATGGTGCTTGCCGCCTACAACGCAGGCGAGGGCGCGGTAGAGGCCAATTCCGGCATTCCGCCCTATGCCGAAACCCGCGACTATGTGCCCAAGGTGCTTGCCGCCTGGCAGGTGGCGCAGGGCCTGTGCCTAAGCCCGCCGGAACTGGTGACCGATCCTTGCGTGTTCAAGATCATCTCGGCCAGCAGCGAATAGCTGCCTAAATGCGGCAATGGGCAGATTGCCCATCCTACACTGCACCGTAGGATGGGCAATCTGCCCATCTCCCTTCACCCGACAATCGTGGCTTCGGTCGCGGCGCGCAACTCGGCCTCGGTCACGCCGTCCGCACATTCGACAATCCGCAAGCCGCCCGGTACCACGTCGAGCACGCCAAGATTGGTGATGATACGGTCCACCACCGCACGGCCGGTCAGCGGCAGGGTGCAGGCGCGCAGCACCTTGCTTTCGCCATGCTTGGACGTGTGATCCATCACCACCACCACGCGGCCAACGCCCGCGACCAGATCCATCGCGCCGCCCATGCCCTTGACCAGCTTGCCCGGGATCATCCAGTTCGCGAGATCGCCGTTTTCGGCAACCTCCATCGCGCCAAGGATCGCCATCGCGATCTTGCCGCCGCGGATCATCGCAAAACTCTGCGCGCTATCGAAAAACGCGGTCTGCGGCAGTTCGGTGATGGTCTGCTTGCCCGCATTGATCAGATCGGCGTCTTCTTCACCCTCGAACGGGAACGGCCCCATGCCCAGCATGCCGTTTTCGGATTGCAGCGTTACCTCGATCCCTTCCGGGATATAATTCGACACCAGTGTCGGAATGCCGATGCCAAGGTTGACATACCAGCCGTCCTGCAGTTCCTGCGCCGCGCGCGCGGCCATCTGGTTGCGATCCCACATTGACTATGCCCTTTTCCGAACGGTGCGATGTTCGATATGCTTCTCGTGGTCGCCCTGCACAATGCGGTGCACATAGATGCCCGGCAGATGAATGGTGTCGGGATCCAGCGCGCCCAGGGGCACAATCTCTTCCACCTCGACCACGCAGACCTTGCCACATGTCGCTGCTGGCGGATTGAAATTCCTCGCGGTCTTGCGGAACACCAGATTGCCCGATGGGTCCGCCTTCCAGGCCTTCACGATGGACAGGTCGGCGATGATGCCGCGTTCCAAGATGTAGTCCTGCCCGTCGAAGGTTTTTACATCCTTGCCGTCCGCTATCACCGTGCCAACGCCGGTCTTGGTGTAAAAGCCGGGAATGCCCGCGCCGCCAGCCCGCATCCGTTCGGCAAGCGTCCCCTGCGGATTGAACTCCAGCTCCAACTCTCCCGCAAGGTACTGACGCATGAATTCGGCATTTTCGCCCACGTAAGATGAGATCATTTTCCTGACCTGCCGCGATTCGAGCAACACGCCAAGACCAAAGCCATCGACACCAGCATTGTTGGACGCAACCGTAAGGCTCGTGGTGCCTGCGTCCCTGATCGCGCCAATCAGAAGTTCCGGTATCCCACAGAGGCCAAAGCCACCCGAGGCGATGAGCATGCCGTCGAACAACAAGCCCTCAAGGGCCGATGCGGCGGTGTCATAGACCTTTTTCATCGGCCACTCCTCCATGACGGAAACGGTTGTCGTCTTTGTGGCGAAGGGGGGATGCCAAGTCAATCGCCGCACTGCGGCGGATGGACCAAGTCGTGGTGTTGACTTGACCCATCCCATTGCGACCCGGTTGTTCGCCTTCCCGACGGCGTGGCTTAATCCTTCATAGCAACATCCAAATTCCATGCCGGCCCCACTTTTGGAAACCACAGATCGATGGCGAGCGCCCGAAGCCCCTTGCGTCAGCTTCGCTGGCGACTTTCTGCACTTTGCCTGCAGGAGCAGGGCTCTCGTACGCCTTCGGGCCTTAACACTCTGGGTCAAACTGTGGACTATTCGGCCGTTCTTATCCTTGCCTGTGTCTTCATTCTGCTGGAACGGCTGGTTCCACTGCATGCGGATCAAGGAACCTTGCGGCGCAACGGGGCAAATGACGTGATCTATCTCCTGTTCAACGGGTTCGTTGTGCGGGCCGGCTCGACGGTCCTGTTCGGGGCGGTCATTGCGGCCTATCGAAGCTACTTGTCCCCCTCTGATACCGAATGGGTCGCGGGCCAGCCGATCTGGCTGCAGGTCATCGCGGTAATCCTGATAGCTGACATCGGGTATTACATCGCCCATCGCAGCTTTCACGCCGTTCCATTCTTGTGGAAATTCCACTCCGTCCATCACAGCATCGAGGAAATGGATTGGCTTGCCACCCACCGTGTGCACCCGGTCGACCAAATTCTATCGAATGCCATGTCTCTGCTGCCGATCTACTTCATCGGGTTTTCCCCGGTAGCCGTCGCGATTTACCTGTCGATATATCAGGCAAAGGCATTGCTGGTGCATTCAAACGTCCGCATCAGCTTTGGCCCGCTGAAATACGTGTTCGCGTCACCTGAATACCATCACTGGCACCACGCGAACCAACCCGAGGCATATGACCGCAACTTTGCTGCACAATTGTCGATCATTGATGTCGTGGCGGGCACCATGTTCATGCCCAAACACAAACCGCACAAACATGGCCTGACCGAACACATGCCGGCCCATTATCACCAGCAAGTGATCTACCCGGTCAATGCCATTCTCAAGACCTGGGCGGGCAACAGGACTCATGAAGGAAAACCCCATGAACAAGTAACTTGAAGACAACCTTGGCAAGCCGGCGATGTTGCTGGTGTTCGGATATCTGGCCTACAAGCAGACCATGGCGATTGCGACTATTTTCCTGCATCGGACCGAGATTCCGATGTGGCAACTGACCCTTGCGTCGCTGATCTTCGGGGCTCTCTTTTTGTTCATGATTCTGTGTTTCACCGTCACGCGCCTGCCGCCCGCGGGTTGGAGCCCAGAATTACGGCTGTCGTCGGCACGTTCATCATGATGGTGCTGATCGTTTTACCGGCCGGCAGGATCAAACCCGAGTTGCAGGTGCTCTCGACCGTCCTGATCATCGTGGGCACGCTCCTGTCGGTCTATTGTATCCGCCAGCTTGGCCGATCATTCTCGATCAGGGCAACTGCCCGCGAACTTGTTACCGAAGGGCCTTACAAGGTCGTTCGCCATCCGCCTTACGGGGCGGAAGTGCTGACAATCGTCGGCGTTGTGATCGGCGATGGATCACCCGCAGCGATAGCGTTGGGTCTTGCGTGGCTCGCTCTGCAAATCCGCCGTGCCCAGAATGAAGAACGGGTCTTGCGCGAGAGTTTCCCCGAATACAGTGACTATGCCCGCCGCGTGCCGATGCTGTTTCCAGGCTTCATGGCACCACGGGCTGACCGGATGTGACGACCGCTCATAACTCTGCGATTGCGCGACCGGGCGCGATGTGGCACGACGCCAAAAGATGCGGACGTGGCGAAATCGGTAGACGCAGCAGACTTTAATTGGAGTGCCCACGGGGAAATCCGTGGAGTAGAACCGCTCAAAGTCGGGGAACGCTAACGGGCTTTTGCGCCCTAAGCCAATCCCGAGCCAAGCCCCCGGTTGGGGGAAGGTGTAGAGACTGGACGGGTGGCACCTAACGCCAGAGATGGCCATGGTGAAGGGACAGTCCAGACCACGAACGCCCGCGCAGGGCGGCGGCGAAAGTCGAAGTGGTATGAAAATCTGCTTCTGAAGAGAGTGCGGGTTCAAGTCCCGCCGTCCGCACCAAACGAGGCCGTTTTTCCGGGGGGTGCAAAGGCCCTGCAGTAAGGTCTGCCGCGGACAAGCCAGCGGCAGTTTTTGTTGCGCGCAAAGTCGATACGGCCCCGCGCTGTCGCGGGGCGATCCGCTTTGGCGGACTTCCAGCCACAATATCTCGATGTCTGTTCAGGTCTTCGGCACCGATGCTGGTTCGGGCAGGCAAGTCGATCCGACAAATATCGTTATCAGACGAAGTGGCGATCCGGATCGGCAAGTATTCCGCAAACCGTAGGGTGCGTCAGCGCCTGCGCAAGCTGTCCAGACCCTGCCGCTGCAGGATGCGCCAAACTGCGGTTGTTCGACCCGACAAATTGGAGTACTCTGCATTAGACGGTCGGTAGGGCGGTCGGCTGTGGTCGCCGGTCAGGATTTGCCTGACCGTGGTGTTTCAAAACCAGTTGCCAAAATGTAATGCGGAAACGGCGATGGTTTTCCGATCTATGCGACGTCGCGGCTTTTTTTGACGCCAAACGCATCTGGTAGGTAACCGCAGACGTGTGTTGTTGAGTTGATGTTTTGTCGATTACATCGGGCATACGACCGATAATCTGCACAGTCGAGCACACTGCCGCGTGACGGGAATTCACAACAAATTCTTTGGAACCAACCGCCTTTCCGACACGTTTATTGCACGTGGGCACATTCATGCCCGATGTCGAAGCCATGCGCTGAAAGGACAACCCAAATGGACTGGGACCAAATCGAAAGCAAGTGGGCCGCAATGACACGCCGTGTTCGTGGCGATCTCACATTCACGACACCGGACGCTTCTGGCAGGATGCCGCGTCAGATGGCGAAGGCCGATGCGGCGTCCGGCCTCAGCGTGGAGCAGCAAGCGAACGTAAATGGTGATCAGCGCGCCGCGATGTCGACTCAGTGACACTAGGCAAGGTTCTGCAGGCCGCGCAAAAGTTGCTTGCGCGGAACAGCATTATTGGGTCGGCCGATTTGTGGGAAGATGGCGCTGCGATCCGTGCTGATCTTTTCGGTGCTGAACGGCTGGAGCATCACGCACAGACGTTGGCGGTGGCGCAGCAGATCAGCACAGGCAGGCGGCTACGGGTTCGCAAGTTAAGCAGCCGCGTCAACGATAATGCCGAACTCCTGCTGGGGGCTTACCGAACCTGCGCGCAGGCGTTGCAGGCCAAGCAAACGATCACGCCGGCAGCAGAATGGCTTCTGGATAACTTTCATCTGGTCGAGCAACAGTTGCGCCAGATCAAGGATGATCTGCCACCCGGCTACTACCGTCAATTGCCGAAGCTGAAAGACGGGCCGTTTGCCGGATACCCACGTGTTTTCGGGTTGGCATGGGGCTATGTGGCGCACACCGACAGCTTGATGTCGGGGCCGATCCTTGCCCGCTTTGTCCGCGCCTACCAACAGGTGCAGCCGCTGATGATCGGCGAGCTGTGGGCCGTGGCCATTACCCTGCGCATTGTGCTGGTGGAAAACATGCGCCGTCTGGCCGTGCAGATCGTCGAAGGTCAGGAATTGCGGGCGCAAGCAGATGCGATGGTGGATGCAGTTTTTGCAGCCCACCAATCGTCGGGGCGATCGCAACTGTTTGCCATGCAAAAGGTGGTCGCACCCTACGATGCGGCACCGTTATCACAGATTGTGGCCGCGCAGCTGGCCAAACGTCTGCGGGGATCTGATCCGGCGCAGACGCCGCTTTTTGGATGGCTGGAGGACCGGCTACATCGGCAAGGCAGCTCGATTGATGAGGTGATCGCGAATGCGCAGCTGCGACTTGGCGCATCCAACGTCACCATGCGGAATATTGTTACCTCAATGCGGCTGGTGTCTGAAATGGATTGGGCGGACTTCTTTGAAGAAGTCAGTCTGGTTGACGCGCGGCTTCGGGAAAGCCCGACCTTTGCGCAAATGGATTTCGCGACGCGGAACCGCTACCGGACCGAGGTTGAGATTCTGGCGCGCAGGTCGGGCCTGACCGAAAATGCGGTGGCAGAGGCATGTCTGGCGCTTGCCGGGCAGGGTGATACGGCGCAAAGCCATGACCCGGGGCATTGGCTGATTGGCCAAGGGCGCGTGGCGCTTGAAAAAAAGCTGGGGTTCTTGGTTCCCGCACGGCTGCGTTTTTGGCGTGGCATCGCGCGACTGGGCTTGGGCGGATATCTGGCCGCGATTGCGGTCGTGTCATTGGCGATCCTTGTACTTGGGCTATCACTGGCGAGTGCTGCAGGGGCAGGTTTGCTGGCATTGGCACTACTTGCTATCGCTGGAACTGCTCTGGCGGCGGACCTTGGTGCGGCAATTGTGAACACTGTCGTTACGCGCTCGGTTCCGCCAACTCCATTGCCGGGGCTGAATCTTGCGAAGGGCATTCCGGCGCAGTTGCGTACTTTGGTAGCGGTCCCGGTGCTGTTGCATGACACGGTGGAGTTAGCGACGCAGATCGAGCGGCTGGAGGTGCATCATCTGTCCAGCGCAGGTGGTTCGGTGCATTATGCGCTGCTGTCGGACGCGATGGATGCGGATACCGAGACGACGGCGCAGGACGCCGTATTGGTGGCTGCGGCGACCGACGCGATTGCGCGGTTGAACGCAGCCTATCCGTCTGACGATGGGGATCGTTTCTACTTTTTGCACCGCCGTCGTTTGTGGAACCCGTCTGAAGGCGTCTGGATGGGCTGGGAACGCAAGCGCGGCAAGCTTGCGGAACTGAACCGGCTGTTGCGCGGTGCCAAAGATACCAGTTTTGCGGTTATCAGCGGCGTCGTGCCGCAAGACATTCGCTACGTCATAACTCTGGACGCCGATACGCGGCTGTTGCGCGGAACCGTGCGGCAGATGATCGGCAAGATGGCGCATCCGCTGAACCAGCCTCGGTTTGACGACGCGGCCAAGCGAGTGACTGGCGGTTACGGGATTTTGCAGCCGCGCGTTACGGCTGCACTGCCGGTCGGGCAGGAGGGGTCGGTTTATCAGCAAGTCTTTTCCAGTCAGGGCGGAATAGAGCCTTATGCGGCGGCGGTGTCGGACGTCTATCAGGACCTGTTTGAAGAAGGATCCTTCACCGGCAAGGGCATTTATGATGTCGATGCGTTCGAGGCTGCGCTGGCGGGTCGGGTACCAGACAATACCCTGCTAAGTCATGATCTGTTTGAGGGGGTGTTCGCGCGGGCGGCACTGGCGTCCGATATCGAGGTGGTCGAAGATTTTCCAAGCCGCCACGAGGTCGATGTGCGGCGGCATCACCGATGGGCGCGGGGCGATTGGCAGTTGCTGCCTTGGATCTTTGGCGCGCGGCGTCACGACGGCGGCGGCATTCCCGCCGTCGGCCGTTGGAAAATGATCGACAATCTGCGGCGGTCTCTGTTGGCACCGCTCGCTATAACGTCGCTTTTTGCGGGTTGGCTTATGACGCCGACGGTCGCGGTCGTATGGACGATCATCGTGGTGTCGATGCTGGCATTGCCGCGCCTTCTGTCGTTGCCGTTCGGCATAGTGCCAGAGCGTGCCGGGGTGACGTTGCGCAGCCATTTCGCTGCATTGGGCAATGACGCGCTGATTGCAATTGGCCACATTACGTTGTCGCTGGTGTTGCTTGCGGATACGGCTGCCAACATGCTGGATGCAACTGTCCGCACCGTTTGGAGGCTGACGGTATCCCGGCGACATTTGTTGGAGTGGGTGACAGCGGCGCGGTCTGGCGGCAGCGCGCAGTTGTCGGTGCTCGGTCAGTATCGGCGCATGGCACCCGGCCTCGCGTTAGGTCTGGGTCTTTGTGCGGTGGCTTGGCTGGTTAATCCCGCTGTCACGCCGCTTTTGACTCCGTTTGCATTGGCTTGGCTTGCGGCACCCGCTGTGGCCCGGCACATCAGTTTGCCCAGAACGGCAAGGCCAGTTGCGCCGCTTTCGGTGGAACAAACGCAGGCACTGCGGCTGATTGCGCGGCGGACGTGGCGGTATTTTGAAACCTTCGTGACGGCGGAAGAAAACTTTCTGCCGCCCGACAACTTTCAGGAAATCCCGAAACCGGCAATTGCCACCCGTACGTCGCCGACCAACATCGGGCTTTATCTTCTGTCCACCGTTGTAGCCCGCGACATGGGATGGATCGGGCAAACGGCGGCCCTGCTGCGGATGAAAGACACGCTGCAAACCATGCAGCGGATGTCGCGCTACCGTGGGCATCTTTACAACTGGCACGATACCCGCGACCTGCGGGTCCTGGAGCCTGCGTATGTGTCGTCAGTGGACAGTGGCAATCTGGCGGGCCACCTGATTGCCGTGGCACAAGCCTGCCGTGAGTGGGGCCGCGTTCCGGTGCCCGACACGGTGCGCCGCGAGGCGGTTCGCGACACTATCTATCTTGCCCGGCAATCATTGCAGGACGGTCCCGTTATGACCGGACTGGACCAAGTGCTGGACGATCTTGCGCTGGCGATTGATGCACCGGACACGACGTTGCGGGCGCTTTTGCCCGATGCGGCCAAGGCTGTGGAAATTGCACGAGGATTGGGCGAGCCGGGGGCCAGTATCGTTTTCTGGACAACCGCAATCCATCGGTGCCTGACAGACCAGCTTGCTGATCTCACTGAACCGACGGACCCCGCGTTGTTGGCCGAAGTTGAAACGATGGCGCGAACGTTCGCCACAGGTATGGAATTTGGCTTTTTGCTGGAGCGGGACAAAAAGCTGCTGTCTATTGGATTTTCGTTGGCAACCAACCGTCTTGACGCCAATTGCTACGATCTTTTGGCGTCTGAGGCGCGTCTGGCCAGCCTGTTTGCCGTCGCCAAGGGTGATGTCGATACCCGGCACTGGTTCCGGCTGGGCCGCGCCGCCACGCCCATAGGCGCTGGCTCGGCGCTGATATCATGGTCGGGTAGCATGTTCGAGTACCTGATGCCGTCGCTGGTAATGCGGGCGCCTGCGGGATCGGTTCTGGAACAGACGAACCGTTTGACCGTGTCGCGCCAGCAAAGCTATGCCGCCGCCCTTGGGGTGCCATGGGGGATATCGGAGTCGTCCTACAACGCTCGCGATCTGGAAATGACCTATCAGTATTCCAACTTCGGCGTACCGGGCCTTGGCCTGAAACGCGGGCTTAGCGAAAACCGGGTGATCGCGCCCTATGCAACTGGATTGGCCGCGATGATTGACCCGGTCGCAGCCGAACTTAACTACGCGCGGCTGGCGGCGTTGGGGGCCGAAGGGCGCTATGGGTTTTATGAAGCAGTCGATTTCACGCTGTCACGGCTGCAAGACAAGCAAGACCATGCCATCGTACGCAGCTTTATGGCGCATCACCAGGGTATGACGATCACGGCCATCGCCAACACCCTGCAGAACGGGCGGCTGCGCGACCGGTTCCATGCCGAACCGATGATCCAAGGGGCCGAGTTGCTGCTTCAGGAACGTGTGCCGCGCGATGTCGCAACCGCTCCGCCGCGCGCCAAAGAAGTATTGGTGGCGGCCAAGGACGCCAGTGATGTGCCAACGGTCCGCATCTTTGATGCGCCCGCCGACAGCGTCCCCACGGCGCATCTTTTGTCGAACGGCAACTATGGCGTGATGCTGACGCCAACCGGCGAGGGCTTCAGCCGCTGGCGCGATATGAACATTACCCGCTGGCGCGAGGAACAAACGCAAGCCGCGCTTGGCTCTTTCATCTTTGCCCGCGATACCACCACCGGTCAGGTCTGGTCGGCAGGCGTGCAGCCAACCCGCGCCGATATGGAACGACACCGCGCAGTTTTCAGCGAACATCAAGTAACCTTCAGTCATTCGGCGCCACGGTTCACCAGCCATACCGAAGTGGTTGTATCCGCCGAAGACGACGCTGAGGCGCGGCGCGTGACGCTGACCAATACCGGCCGACGTGCACGAGAGGTGGAATTGACGTCTTACGCCGAACTGGTGCTGGCGCCGATGTCATCAGATCAGGCGCATCCTGCGTTTTCAAAGATGTTCGTGGTGACGGACTACCTGCCCGAACTGGGTGTGATCATTGCCACCCGGCGGCGTCGGTCACCCCACGACCCCGAGGTGTGGGCAGCCCATATCAGCGTTATCGAAGGTGCCGAAACAGCCCCCATGCAGATCGAGACGGACCGTGCCAAGTTTATCGGGCGCGGGCGAAGTATCGGGCAGCCGATGATGGCCGATAGCCCGCTGTCGGGCACGATTGGCACGGTGCTGGACCCGATCTTCTCGATCCGCCGTCGCGTCAGTATTCCCGCCGGCGGGGTAACCCGTGTGACGTTCTGGACCTTGGTTGCGTCGTCCCCCGATGCGCTGCTTGACCTGGTTGATCGTCACCGTGATGCATCGGCGTTTTCGCGGGCGGCAACGCTGGCTTGGACCCAGGCGCAGGTGCAATTGCGCCATCTGGGTATTACACACGCCGCCGCCGCCGATTTTCAAACACTGGGCGGCATGGTGATGCGCGGTGATGCGCGGTTGCGTGCTTCGTCCAGTCAGATTGTCGAAGGGGCCGGGCCGCAATCGGCGCTTTGGGCGTTAGGGATTTCCGGTGATCTGCCGATAGTGCTTTTGCAGATCGATGATGCTGACGATATGGCCGTTCTGCATCAGGTACTGAGCGCGCATGAATATTGGGGTATGCGTCAGTTGTCGGTTGATCTGGTGATCCTGAATGACCGGTCTTCGTCTTATGTGCAGGATCTTCAGATCGGCATCGACAGCGCCGTTCGCGCAGCACGCTCGCGTCCTCGCGCGGCGGGTATTCATGCGGCGGCGCAGGGCAGTATTCACACCCTGCGGGCCGATTTTCTGAACCCGGGTGCACGCGCGCATCTGATGTCGTTGGCGCGGGTGATGCTAGTCGCCAGTCGCGGTGACATAAGCCAACAACTGGCGACACTTGCGCCAAACCTCCTCACTACACCAGTCGCCGTGAGCGTGCAGGTACCAGCGCCCACGCCGCCAACTCCGAGGCTGCCTGAACTGGAGTTCTTCAATGGGATCGGCGGCTTTGCCGACAATGGCCGCGAATATGTAACGTTGCTGCGTGATGGGAAAACCACGCCCGCGCCATGGATAAATGTCATTGCCAACCAAGGCTTCGGATTTCAGGTTTCTGCCGAAGGCAGCGGCCATGTCTGGTCTGAAAACAGCCGCGAAAACCAGCTGACGCCATGGTCGAACGATGCGGTGACCGACCCTGCGGGCGAGGCAATTTATCTGCAAGATCTGGAAACCGGTCACCTATGGACGCCGACCGCATTGCCAATACGGGGCCCCGGTACCTACATCGCTCGGCACGGCTTTGGCTATTCGGCGTTTCAGAACGACAGCCACGGCATCTCTGCCGAGATGATCCAGCTTGTGCCACTCGACGCCGCCGTAAAGATCAGCCGCCTGACCCTGCGCAACACTGGTCCAACTGCACGGCAACTGTCGGTGACCGCGTATGCCGAGTGGGTGTTGGGCACATCGCGCAGTGCGTCGGCGCCCTATGTGATGACGAGGACCGAGCCGGAAACAGGCGCTATTCTGGCGCAGAACACTTTCAGCACGGCATTTCCGGGCCGCGTGGCCTTCGCCGACTTTGGTGCGGCCACCAGCAGTCAGACGGCGGACCGGGCGGAGTTCATCGGGCCTGGCGGTACGTTGGCCGCCCCTTTTGGCCTTAGCTCGAAACCCCTGTCCGGGCGCATCGGCCCGGCGCTGGATCCGTGCGCGGCCCTTCAACGTCGCGTGACCTTGCAACCTGGCGAGACGGTGGAAATGGTATTCTTGCTGGGTCAGGCCGACAGCGAGGCAGCGGCAATAGCGCTGATCCTGCGAATGCGAGAGACGAACGCGACCGAGATTCTGGCGACGGTAAAGCAACACTGGGCCGGCGTGCTGACGTCCGTCCAGGTGACCTCGCCGGACCGGTCGATGGACATCATGCTGAACGGCTGGCTGCTGTATCAAACGCTTGCCTGCCGGATCTGGGCGCGGGCCGGGTTTTATCAGGCCAGCGGCGCTTACGGCTTTCGCGATCAGCTGCAAGACGGCATGGCGCTGACGTTCAGCCGCCCGGACATGACGCGGGCGCATTTGCTTCGGGCGGCCAGTCGGCAGTTTCCCGAAGGCGACGTGCAGCATTGGTGGCTGCCACATTCGGGGCAGGGGGTACGCACGCGCATATCGGATGACCGCGTCTGGCTGGGCTACGGTGTTGCGCGCTATGTCGCAGTGTCGGGTGACACTGGCATCCTGGACGAGGCGGTGCCGTTCCTGCACGGGCCTGCGGTGCCCCCCGGCGCGCATGACGACTTCTTTCTGCCGACGGTTTCGGAAACCACCGCCAGCCTGTTCGAACATTGCGCCCGGGGTCTGGATCAAGCCATTGAACTAACGGGGGAAAACGGTATGCCCCTGATTGGCACCGGGGATTGGAACGATGGCATGAACCGCGTCGGCGAGGCCGGTCGCGGCACCAGCGTCTGGCTGGGGTGGTTGTTGATCGCGACAATCGACATGATGGCACCGCTGGCCGACACGCGTGACGCAGCACGGGCAGACCGGTGGCGCGCGCACGCAACTGCGGTGCGCAAGGCGATCGAGGCGAAAGGCTGGGACGGCGAGTGGTACCGGCGCGGCACCTTCGATGACGGCACAGTGTTGGGGTCAGCCGCGTCCGATGAATGCCGGATCGACAGCATCGCGCAATCCTGGGCTGTGCTTTCCGGTGCGGCAGATCCGGCGCGCGCCAAAATTGCCATGGCGTCGATGACCCGGCATCTGGTCCGCCCTGACCCCGGTATTGCCCTGTTGTTCACACCACCGTTTGATCGGACGCACTTGGACCCTGGTTACATCAAGGGCTATCCCCCAGGCTTGCGCGAAAATGGCGGGCAATACAGCCATGCCGCGATGTGGGCGATTATGGCACATGCGAAACTGGGCGATGGCGACGCTGCGGGGCGGCTGTTCGCCATGCTGAACCCGGTCAACCATGCGCTGAAGCAGCCCGACGCCGACCGGTACAAGGTCGAGCCCTACGTCGTTGCCGCCGATGTCTATTCAACTGCGCCGCACGAGGGGCGTGGCGGCTGGACGTGGTACACTGGATCCGCCGGCTGGATGTACCGCGCCGGGATCGAAGGCCTTCTGGGCCTCACCCGCGAGGCACAAAATTTGCGGTTGAACCCGAGCTTCCCGAAAGCCTGGCCCGAAATGTCGGCGACCGTCACGCTGGGCGGAGCAAGGTTCGCAATTACCGTGCAGAACCCGGATGAGTCGGGTAACGGTATTGCATCGGCGCGACTGAACGGTGCGCCGATGCAGGCAGACCCGAATGGCGTGATCGTTCCGCTGGTGGACGGGTCGCACGAACTTTGCATCGTCTTGGGAAAGGTTCTGGTCGATGTGCCGGACGTAGCGGTCGATGCTTGAAAGCAACTCTTCGGCTTGCGCACGGATCGGGCGGGAACCAAAGCGTTTCACCGGGCGTTTTTGCTGAAAATTGGGAGTCTGGCGTATGCCGAAAATCACGGAACCGGCAGATGGCCGCCCCGACAGTGGAATGGCATTGCGACAGTTGCGGCAGTCATACGCGCAAAGGCCATCGGGCAGTGTGGTGACAACGACGATTGCCATTGTTGCGGCCTTGCACTTTGGCAGTGACGTCTTCTTGCCGCTTGCCATAGCGGTGCTGATCACCTTTGCGCTATCGCCGCTGGTCACCCGATTGCGAAATGTCGGTCTGCCGATGATCGTCTCAGTGCTCGCCACGGTTACGCTCGCCTTTGCCGTGATCGGGATGTTCGGGCTGGTGGTGGCGGGTCAGTTCAGCCAGCTTGCGCAGGAATTGCCGAGGTTTCAGGACAACATCGTCACCAAGCTGGAAGCCCTTCAAGATACCGGGCCCGAGAATGGTCTGGTTGCAAGGTTGTCGCGGATGGTCGGCGAGATCAATGCGCAGATCGCGACGATCACCCCTGAAAGTGATGCGGCGTCGGGTGACGCGGAAAAGCCGATGGCGGTTGAAGTCATTGAAAATCGCAGCTCGCTTGAAACACTCGGCGATCTGGTGCTGCCCCTCGTCAAGCCGATTGCAACTGCGGGACTGGTGATTGTCGTCGTCGTCTTCATGTTGCTGGAGCGGGACGAACTGCGTGACCGCTTTATCCGTCTTGTCGGGGCAAACGATATAAACCGCACCACCCAAGTGATCGAAGATGCTGGCACGCGTGTAGGCACCTACCTGCTGATCCAGCTTTTGGTGAACATCATCTATGCCGTGCCGATCGGGATCGGTCTGCTGCTTATCGGGGTGCCGAATGCTGTGCTGTGGGGTATGCTGACGCTGGTCTTGCGGTTCGTGCCCTACATCGGGCCGATTCTGGCGGCGATCTTTCCGTTGTTTCTGGCCTTCGCGGTGTCACCCGACTGGTCGATGGTGCTTTGGACGGGGGCGTTGTTCCTGACCGTCGAACTGATCAGCTCGAACGTGATCGAGCCTTGGCTTTATGGTTCGCGCACCGGTGTCAGCCCGCTCGCCATCATCATCTCGGCGATTTTCTGGACCTTCGTCTGGGGGCCGTTGGGGCTGGTTCTGTCAACACCGCTGACCGTCTGTCTTGTGGTGGTCGGCCGGTACATTCCGCAGTTCGAGGTGTTTGATGTACTGTTTGGCGATCGGCCGGTACTGGCCGCGCATTCCCGCCTGTACCAGCGCCTGCTGGTCGGTGACACGGTAGAGAGCACCTTGCGCGCAGAAGAACTGCTGGAGGAAGAGTTCATCGCAGACTACCATCGGGATGTCGGCATTCCTGCATTGTTGCTGGCACAGGCCGATTACGAACGCGGGGTTCTGTCGCAAGAACAGCTCACCCGATTTGCCGACACAGCCGAGCATTTGCTAACCGAACTGGATCAGGTCGTGGCGGCCGAACTGGCAGGCGCCAATGGTGCGATTGCAGCACTTGCAGGTGGTGACACCATGGCACCCACCGGTGACGGCAAGACCGGTCTTCCCGGTACGGGGCGGCGTCTTGTTGTACTTGGGGGCCGGACGCGCCTTGACGATGTGGCCGCCGGTATGTTTGCGCAGGCTGCGGCGTCAGATGGGGCGCAGGTGACGATCCTGTCGCACTCGGATCTGACGCCCAGCAGGTTCGCCGGGGTCACGGATCTGGATGCCAGTTGTGTCATACTGAATTTTCTTGATACCGCGCCGTCGCGGGCATCGTTGCTGCACATCCGCCGACTGAAGCGAGTGGCACCGCATATGCGGGTGGGATTGGTGCTTTGGCAAGCGTCAGCCGATCTGAATGACGGCGTTGTTCTGCGTCGCGTGGC
>JANOGW010000092.1:0-69240 GCA_031406155.1 Pseudorhodobacter sp. | reverse complement strand
ATGGCGGACCCAGAAGGATTCGAACCCTCGACCTGCCGATTAGAAGTCGGCTGCTCTATCCAGCTGAGCTATGGATCCGCGTGACCGCTTCTTGGGCCAAAGCGGGCCTCAGATCAAGCCCCGGCGTCAACCAGGTACTTCGTCATGAACACCGAGTTCGGGTCGTGCGCATAGCCTTCAAACGGGCCGCAACGGCCAAAACCGGCGCGTTCGTACAAGGTACGGGCCGGGGCGAAAACGGGCTCCACCCCTGTCTCGAGGCTAAGTTGCGCATAGCCAAGGGCGCGTGCTTCGACCATCAGATGGTCCAGCAGCACCCGTGCCAGACCGCGCCCGCGCGCCTCGGCGACCACATGCATCGATTTGATCTCGGCATGAGTGTGGTCTATCCGCTTGATAGCCCCCATCGCCAGGATCGCCTCGCCTTCGCGCAACGTAAAGAACGCGACGTCGGGCGTATCAAGCGCCTCGGGGTCCAGAGCATGAACGCTTTCCGGCGGCGACGAGGCGTGCATCAGATCAAGATGCCGGCGCAGCAGCGGAAGCACATCTGGCGAAACGGACCGGTCACGTTGGATCTCGATCATCTTGCCACCCTTACGGCCCGCCCATTATGGCCATCAGGTCGGTGCCGTTGACCAGCAATGAACCGGGGCTCGTCGCGTCAATCTCCCAGACCAGCGTGCCATCTGCGCCGGGTTTGGCAAGGCCAGATGCCATCCCGAACATCGGCACCATTTGCCCAGTCATTTCCGGTGGCCCGGCCTGCAACGCCGCCATCACGGCATCCATTCCGGCCATCGTGACCGTCGCCTTGCCAACAGGCAGGCTGCCGGGGCCTGCGGTCATGGTGCCTTCATAGGCCAGATCATAGAGACTTGCCTTGACGGACCCTGGCGCAAGGGTCACGTCAACGACACCCTCCGGCATCAGGGCGGCCAGCAGTTGCGCCTCGGTTGCCGGATCAATCGGGTCTGGCTTGGTCAGATCGAACGCGGCGATCAGGGCCTGTGCCGGGGCCGCAAGGTTGAACCGTGTTGCCTTTACGTCAAGGGCAAACTCGGTCGGTACAAGACCTGCCGACCACTCGGGCAACAGGCCTTCCGGCATCACCAATCCCTTGACGCGGATCGCTTCACGAAAAAGCCCATCGTCAACCACGCCATTAGCCTCGACATCGATACCTACGGTTTCGGCCATAAACACACCTACCGGCGTGGTGACACTTACCGTTTCCATGCCACCGGTCGAGTTCAGGTTCCGAAAGAACGGAATGCCTCCGGACAGCACGGCCTTCAATCCCGCCTCATCTGCCTTGATCGCCTCTTGCGACGGGTGCGCCACGAACCAGGCAATCAGCTTGTAAAACGCGTCCGGTTGAAACCCGGTCATCGATCCTTCGGCACCATAGCTGGCCGCCGTTACCGTGATCTCCGTCGGTGGCACACCCGGCGGATTTGGCAGGTTCATCACCTGATTGTAATTGGTCAGCGAATATCGAACAGTATTGTCCACCCCGCCATTGATCGACTGGGTTGCCGTGGTTTCATAAAACCCGGTCTCCGCCGATGACGCACTGACCGAGGGCGGCGCATCGGGCACTGTGGTTGTTTGGTTCACCACAATATCGGTCATGTCCGTGCGCGAACTGACGAAGGCAGCAAGACTTTCATCAAAGACGCCGGTAGAGACCATTGACCTGAAGTTCATCGAAAACTCGCTGATCCCAGGAGTCGCGAAGGTCATTGCAAACTCTTGATCCTGCTCCATCGCCCATTTGCCCGCCCCTTGATCGGTCAGTGTGAACACATAGGGGGTGATCGAGCCGGTAAGGGTTTCGGGCGACGCCTTGGCAATGAACGGTGCAAAATCAACCGTCACCTGATAGCCGTCGCCCATAAGGTCAACCGCCACGACGCCCGGTTCAGCACCAAGATATGTCTGAAACACGCCCTGTAGCCGACTGGCACCTTCCGGAGTGGCCGGGCCGGAAAGGGCGGCGGCCGATGTCAGGGCAATGAAGACAGAGCCCAGAAAAGCACTTCTAATGAACATGATGATCTCTTTTCCATCAATAGGCATCCTGAATTGTGACGCCGGTCAAACCAACTGTGGGCAGTGCCCGCTCTGTCGATCGGGGCAGACTGCACCACGCATATAGGGCATTAATGTGTCCAGGCACCTTTGCGGTCGGTGGCAAAATTTTCGCCGTAACCGCGTGGCCGAAGTGTCTGCTTGCGGGTTTTTGGTTCTTCGATGTCAACTTCGATCCCGCGGGCAGACGCGTACTGCTCGGCTGCTTCGCGGGTCTCAAAACGCAAGCGGACCTGACTGTCCATGTCGCCGGACGATGTCCACCCCATCAGCGGATCAATGTCGCGGGCGGCAGAGGCGGCAAATTCGAGCACCCAGCCCGTCGTCTTGGCTATGCCGGACTGCATGGCGGTTCTTGCCGGCTGATAGAGTCTCGCACGCATGGGACACCTCGAATACAGATGCGCGTATATTCCTAAATCTGGCGGGTAACGCAAGCGGCGGATCGGGGAAAGGCGCTGTCGGCTGGCTACTGGGGTGTGGGGTGGGTGGTGTGGTGCGGCCAGCCGACAGCTTGTAGGCTGCTTGCCCGGCCAATATGCGTTGAACAAAGGCGGAACTCAATCAAAAGATGCGCCGTTTCGACGCATTTTCGTTAAAATTGAAATGCGTTCGTCAACCCTCTTTTAAGCTTGGTTAACAGATCGAGGCATTGGCCCTTGAATCAGAACAAAAACAGATCAAATCTATTGGGCAACAGGGAATCAGCCATGCCCCATAACAATACCAATGCCCCCGCCCTTCGCCCCGACGTCTTGACCCGCCCGAAACTGGAAGGCGGGCGGCGTTTCATGCTGTCCACCCCGTTCGAGGCGGCGGGCGATCAGCCCACCGCCATTGCCGAACTGTCCGCGGGCATTGACGCGGGCGAGCATGATCAAGTGCTGCTGGGGGCCACCGGCACCGGCAAGACCTTTACCATGGCCAAAATCATCGAACAGACCCAGCGGCCCGCCATCATCCTTGCCCCCAACAAGACGCTGGCCGCGCAATTATACGGCGAATTCAAGGGCTTCTTCCCCGAAAATGCGGTGGAATATTTCGTGTCTTACTACGATTATTACCAGCCCGAAGCCTATGTCGCGCGGTCTGACACCTATATAGAAAAAGAATCCCAGATCAACGAACAGATCGACCGGATGCGCCATTCGGCGACCCGTGCGCTGCTGGAACGCGATGATGTGATCATCGTGGCGTCGGTGTCGTGCATCTACGGCATCGGGTCGGTGGAAACCTATTCCGCCATGACCCAGGATCTGGAGGTCGGCAAGCCCTATGACCTGCGCGCAATCATGTCTGAACTGGTGGCGCAGGCGTATCGGCGCAATGATCAGGGGTTCCAACGCGGATCATTCCGGGTGCGCGGCGATAGTCTTGAGGTGTGGCCCGCCCACCTTGATGACCGCGCCTGGCGCTTTTCGTTCTTCGGTGAAGAATTGGAGTCCATCACTGAATTCGACCCGCTAACTGGCGCAAAAACCGACCATTTCCCGCAGATCCGCATCTATGCCAATTCGCACTATGTGACCCCGCGCCCGACCATGCAGCAGGCCATCATCGGCATCAGACGCGAGCTGCGCATGCGGCTGGATCAACTGGTATCCGAGGGCAAGCTGCTAGAGGCGCAACGGCTGGAACAACGTTGTTCCTTCGACATCGAAATGCTGGAAGCAACCGGTGTCTGCAACGGGATCGAGAATTATTCGCGCTATCTGACAGGGCGCGCACCAGGTGAGCCGCCGCCGACTCTGTTCGAGTTCATCCCCGACCATGCCATTGTTTTTGCCGACGAATCTCATGTGTCGGTGCCGCAGATCGGCGGTATGTACAAGGGCGACTACCGGCGCAAATTCACCCTTGCCGAACATGGCTTCCGCCTGCCCTCGTGCATGGATAACCGACCCCTGAAATTTGAAGAATGGGATGCGATGCGTCCCCAGACCGTGTTCGTCTCCGCCACCCCGGCGGCATGGGAAATGGAACAGACCGGCGGCGTGTTCACCGAACAGGTGATCCGTCCCACCGGCCTTGTCGACCCGATCATCGAAATTCGCCCCGTAGAAATGCAGGTCGATGATCTGCTGGATGAAATTCGCCGCGTCGCGCTGCAAGGCCTGCGCGTGCTTGTCACCACCCTGACCAAACGCATGGCCGAGGATCTGACCGAATATTACCACGAACAGGGCATCCGCATCCGCTATATGCACTCGGACATCGACACGTTGGAACGCATTGAAATCCTTCGGGATTTGCGGCTTGGCGCGTTTGATGTCCTGGTCGGCATCAACCTTCTGCGCGAAGGCCTGGACATTCCCGAATGCGGTCTGGTCGCCATTCTGGACGCCGACAAGGAGGGCTTCCTGCGCTCTGAAACTTCGCTGATCCAGACCACGGGCCGCGCCGCCCGCAATTCCGAGGGCCGGGTGATCATGTATGCCGACCGCATCACCGGATCGATGGAACGCGCCATCGGCGAGACGAATCGGCGGCGCGACAAGCAGATTGCCTACAATACCCTGCACGGCATCACGCCCACGACCGTCAAGAAAAACGTCGAGGATGTTCTGGCGGGCCTGTGGAAGGGCGATACCGATCAGGCCCGGATCACCGCCAAGGTCGACCGCCCGATGATAGGCTCCAACCTGGCCGCACATCTGGATGCGCTGCGTGTCACCATGCGCAAAGCGGCGGAAAACCTGGAATTTGAAGAGGCCGCGCGCCTGCGCGATGAGGTGAAACGGCTGGAGGCAGTGGAGCTTGCCATTGCCGACGATCCGCTGGCACGGCAATCCGAGGTTGAAGAGGCGGTTGATAACGCCGTGAAATCAGGCGGGCGC
Source organism: Pseudorhodobacter sp. (assembly GCA_031406155.1). GTDB lineage: Bacteria > Pseudomonadota > Alphaproteobacteria > Rhodobacterales > Rhodobacteraceae > JACMNW01. The sequence continues at coordinate 64,309 of JANOGW010000092.1, read as the reverse complement.
AGCACGGGCGGGCGGGCCGGCATGCGGGGCGGCAAGTCAAGGCGCGGCCGGTAGGTGAACGGGGTCCGTCGGGCAGGCTGAAACACGAAATTGTCATCCCGTGTGGCGCTTAATCGTGTCGACGCTGTGCCGGTTTATGGCAGAGTTGCTCACGTTCACCAAGGGAGCCATTGATGATCTTGCGCCTTGCCTTCACTGCCTTTTTCGCCGCCCTTGCTCCGCTAACCGCCGTCGCCTGCGGTGCAACATCCGACTGCACCATAAAGGCCGGCACCTACCGGATCAGCCTGCCGGAAAATTCGGCACAACCCATCGGCGCGATCGTGTTTGCGCATGGCTATCAGGGGTCGGCGGCGGGCACGATGAAGAACACGGGGCTGATCAGAATGGCCGCCGACCGCGGCCTTGCCCTGATCGCCATCGATGCCGGCGCAGATGACTGGAACCTGCCGGGCGCGCCGGGGCAAAGTACCGCGCCGCGCGATGAAATGGCCTATCTTGACGCCGTGATGGCCGATGCGGCACGCCGGTTTGGCGTTGATCCCGCGCGCACCATCATCACAGGCTTTTCGGCGGGCGGCATGTTCGTCTGGACGGTGATCTGCGAACGCGGCGATGCGTTTGCGGGCTATATCCCGTATTCCGGCACCTTCTGGCGCGGCCCGCCTGCGACCTGCCCGGCACAGGCGCAAGACATCGTCCATGTGCATGGCACCAGCGATACGACGGTGCCGATGCAGGGTCGCAAAATCGCCGACACCTGGCAGGGCGATCTTGATCAGGTGCTGGCCATGTACCGCAAAGACAAGAGTTTTTCGCCCGATGGCAGCTATTCCGTGGCCGACCTTACCTGTTCGCACGACAGCAACGCGGCAGGCAAGCGGCTTGATCTGTGCCTGTTTGACGGCAAGCATTCCTTCACTGCGGCGCGGCTGGGTGCTGCCTATGATAGCTTGATGCCAAAGGGCTGATCTGTGCTAAGGATGGCGCGGATATTGCGGTTTGGGACAGTGATGAAAAAGCTTCTGGATGCAGATCACCCGTTCTTTGCCCCGGCGTGGCGGCGTTGGGCGACGGCGCTTTTCCCGCTGATCTGGGGCGGGGTCGAGCTTTACTACAACAGCCCCGGCTGGGCGGTTCTGTTCGGTGCAGCAGGGGTCTGGGCGTTTTGGGAACTGGTCTACAAGGGGCCGACTAACAGTTGATCCGGCCCCGCATTTCACCGCTGTCGCCCTGCAGGGTGCTTTCTACCAGGCGGCAACCGGTAACCTCGGGGATCAACTCGATCATATCGCGGCGGATGCCCTGGTGCTGGCCGCGTGAGGCATAGCCGAGGCGAATGATTTCCACCGTCTTTTCTTTCTTGAAAACAACGTACTGGCGGCCGTTTCGGGTCGCCTCGATCCGTTCTGCCCCGAACATCAGGGGCGTGGGCTGCGCACCGCAGGCGGCGAGGAAGATCAGGGGGATGAGGCGTTTCATTGCGGTAGTCTGACCGGCTATGGTTAAGGCCCGGTTAACGGCGGAGCACCCGACACACCGCTTTTGGTGCCAGTTCTGGGCTTTCGGTGCCATTTCAGGTGGCAAGGGAACGATTTGGTGTCTGACGAGTTGACAGATCGAAACCTTGGAAGGACTAATCCGATGAGATACCTCACTTTGCTGCCGCTGCTTGCCCTGATGGTTCTTGCTGCCTGCGAAACCGTCCAAGGCGCTGGCCGCGATCTGGAAAACGCCGGCGAAGTGATCACCGAGGAATCTCAGGACGTTCAGGCCGGTCTTTGACCGGTCAACAACAGAAAGGTCGCGCGATGCAGAAGACAGTTTTAGCTATGTTGGCACTGGTAACGGCAGTAGCCCTTTCGGCCTGCGCCCCCCTGCTGATCGGCGGCGGTGCCGCCGTGGTCGCCGATGAAGCGATCGAGCAGGACCAAGGCGGGGATGGGTTGTTTTAAGCAGGTTGGGGCCTGTTCCGACATTGATGCAGAGTCGGGGCAGGCCCCGACCTACGTCTGATCCGCACCACACACGGCCGCGCCCAAACTGAGCGGTGGGTGCAAAGCGCCCGCCCCGTGGGGGGTGAGGCGGATCAGAAAACGGTCCAGTGGACCGTTTTCCCGCCGAACGCCCTGCGCCACGCGCAGGGCCGGGAGAGAGGGCGCTGCCCGGTCATAGGGACCGGGCGCAAGGTGTGGGGTAGGTGAAACCCACCGTCGGTGCGCCGGACGGAAATTAAGAAGGCGTGGGTTTCACCCACCCTACGGCTCGCTACCCCAATTGGTCTCTATTCAAGCATTGCATACCAATCTCGGATTGCCATCTTAAGCCGAACTGATTCCTCCGGAGGAACGTAGCCACTGTGAGCAATGGGCCCGCGAGCAAGATTTAGACGCCTGATCACGCGCTCAAATCGAGCGATGCTACAATTTGAAAACATGCCTCTAAAGTCATCCCAGTTAGCCTTGATTATTTCTCCCAGTTCGCCAAAAGTTGTATAATCTATTCGTCTATTTGATCGTGGTGGAAGGCCCTCACTATCTTCGCTTTCCTTGTTTTTCTTAACATTCTGTCTAACAACTTCTGGGACTTTATTACCCCACCAATTTGCGCCATGAACTTCTTCCATTGTAATAGCAATTAGATCTCTTATGTCATTCTCTAAAGCATAAAACATTCTATAAAACTCACCCATACGTTGAGCATCGGAGCGGATTGACTGATCGATCTGACCAAGATGCCGCTCGACTAAAGCATCTGTATAACGCTCAAGTTCTGTTCGACCATCAACGAGGTCGCCCGATGGCAACACACTTCGAAGTGATCGAAACAGTACTGACCCTTTGAGACAGAAGAGCTCAAGTGAGTGAAGGTTGTTCATGTCAGCAGATTTCGCTTCAAGCTTCGGAAAATCGCATCATAAACCATTGGATCCTGACTCTCCGGCAAAACTATGTTAATTTGATAGGCTAATCCTATACGACCGATCATATCCTCCCCACGGTCTTCTGGCTTTGGTCGGCCTTGTTCTTGATCCCGTTCGCTAAAAATTAATGATTCTGGCGTGCCGTCCGGAATATAGGTTCTTATAGTTGTGAATGTATTCAGTATATGGCGGAGTACAGGGTCCGTTTTCTTGAGGCCAGTAATCTCAATAATTATGTCCTTTAGCTGTTCTTCATTTGCGCGATGGGCTACTTCGTTCTTTCGAAAAATTTCAGGGAACGCTTACCGCAATCCGGCCAATGCCGCCTGGCCGCGGCCAGAGTCAGTCTTAAACTTTGAGTAAAGCTCTGTAGGTGCAGCATCGCTTTGAAGGAATCCCATTTTCTTAAGAATAGGAGGCACCGCTCGCGCACCGCCGCCGCTTAAGCCAAAGACGGTTTCCATATAGTTGTTACTGAGTTTGTCTGGGCGTTCCGCCTTAATCACTGCGTCCAATACGCCCTTGATTGAACCGGGAGAGGCCGTGTAGGGAAGATTTCCCTTTACTTCGCGGGTTGGCTTGGTAGAAGAGTCAGCTTCTTTACTCGTTTGGGTCGAATCTTCGCTCTTAGTTGCTGCAGCATCACTTTCGACAAACGGCGTCACGTCCTCTGTCATCACTCTTCGCCTCATGAATAAAAACTGTCATGAGCCTACTCCTCGTTCGTTGACCAATCAAGAATCCATCTTCAACGCCGCGATGAACGCTTCTTGCGGGATCTCCACTTTCCCGAACTGCCGCATCTTCTTCTTCCCGGCCTTCTGCTTTTCCAGCAGCTTTTTCTTCCGGGTGGCATCGCCGCCGTAGCATTTCGCGGTTACGTCTTTGCGCATCGCGCTCAGCGTCTCGCGCGCGATCACCCTTCCGCCAATCGCCGCCTGAATCGGGATTTTGAACATGTGCCGGGGGATCAGGTCTTTCAGTTTTTCGACCATCGCCCGCCCCCGCGCCTCGGCCCGGTCGCGGTGCACCATCATCGACAAAGCATCGACGGGTTCGTCGTTCACAAGGATCGACATCTTGACCAGATAATCCTCGCGGTATTCGGAAATGGTATAATCGAACGACGCATAGCCTTTGGTCACCGATTTCAGGCGGTCGTAGAAATCGAACACCACTTCGGCCAGTGGCAGGTCATAGACCACCATGGCGCGGCTGCCAGCGTAAGACAGGTCAAGCTGAATGCCCCGGCGGTCCTGGCAGAGCTTCAGGATATCGCCAAGGTATTCGTCGGGCACAAGGATGGTGGCTTTGATGCGCGGCTCGTCGATATGGTCGACATAGGTCAGGTCGGGCATGTCGGCGGGGTTGTGCAGATCGCGCACCTCGCCGTCTTTCATGTGCAGGTGGAACACGACCGAGGGGGCGGTGGTGATCAGGTCAAGGTCATATTCCCGCTCCAGCCGGTCGCGGATCACTTCGAGGTGCAGAAGGCCAAGGAAGCCGCAGCGAAAGCCGAAGCCTAGTGCGGCGGAGGTTTCCATTTCGGAACTGAAGGAGGCGTCATTCAGCGCCAGTTTATCAATCGCGTCGCGCAGGTTTTCGAAATCGGCGGCGTCGACCGGGAACAGGCCGCAGAACACCACGGGTTGCGCGGGCTTAAAACCGGGCAAAGCCTGCGTGCAGGGGCGTTTCTCATGCGTGATGGTGTCGCCGACACGGGTATCGCGCAGTTGCTTGATCGAGGCGGTGAAAATGCCGATCTCACCCGGCCCCAGTTCATCAATGTCGACCATCTGCGGTTTCAGCACCGCCAGCTTGTCGATGCCGTAAACCGCATTCGACTGGATCATCTTGACGCGGTCGCCCTTGCGCACCACGCCGTCCATCACCCGCATCATCACCACGACACCAAGGTAGGCGTCATACCAGCTGTCCACCAGCATCGCCTTCAGGGGCGCATCCCGGTCGCCCTTGGGGGCAGGCAGGCGGTGCACGATCGCCTCCAGCACGTCGGGGATACCGATGCCGGATTTGGCGGAAATCAGCAGCGCGTCAGACGCATCAAGGCCGATGACATCCTCGATCTGCTGCTTGATGCGTTCGGGTTCGGCGGCGGGCAGGTCGATCTTGTTCAGCACAGGCACAATCTCATGACCAGCGTCCAGCGCCTGATAGACGTTGGCAAGCGTCTGCGCCTCCACCCCCTGCGACGCATCGACGACCAGCAGTGAGCCTTCGACAGCGCGCATGGACCGGCTGACTTCATAGGCGAAGTCGACATGGCCGGGGGTGTCGATCAGGTTCAGGATGTAGGTCTGGCCATCCTTGGCCTTGTATTCGATCCGCACCGTGTTGGCCTTGATGGTGATGCCGCGTTCACGCTCGATATCCATGCTGTCGAGCATCTGTGCCTTCATATCGCGGTCGGCGACGGTGCCGGTTGATTGGATCAACCGATCAGCAAGGGTGGATTTACCGTGGTCAATATGCGCCACGATCGAGAAATTGCGGATGAGGGAAAGCTGGGTCATGGGCGGGGATATGCGCAAGATTTGAGGGGCGGTCAAGCGCCGAGCGGTGCCGGCCGCCTGTACATGGGGGGCGGATTGAACTTGGTGCCGGTTTTCGTCATAGTCGCGGTAGGAAATGACCCGGTGGCATGTGGATTTCCCGGCCCGTGGCAAGAGGCAGAGTAATGATCCGACATGTTTTGCGGGCCGGTGCGGCCGGGCTGATCCTGGTGACACATCCAGCTTTTGCAGCCGCCAGCCCGATTAATCAGGCCTGCATGCGGTCGGATCGTGACGCGGTAAACCGGGCCGCGTGCAACTGCATTCAGGGCGTTGCGGATTTCACCTTGAAGGATGGTGACCAGCGCAAGGTCGCCGGGTTTTTCAAGGATCCTGAACGTGCCGAAAAGGCGCGCGCGGCCGATGGCAAAGCGGATGAGGCGTTCTGGGACCGCTACGAAAGTTTCGGCACGCAGGCAGAGTTATACTGCGGGGGCTAGACGGTCCCCGCAGACTTAGCACCTGCAACCCCCGCACCGAAGTGGCGTTCAGTTCGTGGCGGGCATGCTGTGGCCGCCATGTCCCATCGCTGCAGGTGCGCGTTCATTGTCTACGGGAACCTCGATTGTCAGGTCGCCGCCGTTTTCGAATGTCAGGGTCAGGGTCAGGACATCGCCGGCCTTGATGGCGCGCGTCAAGCCCAACAGCATGATGTGATTCCCCCCCCGATCCAGCACGTGCGTCTCCATTCCCGCAATCGGGAAACCTTCCTTCACCTCACCCATCCGCATCACGCCATTCGCGTCTTGGGTATGGCTGTGCAGTTCCGCCCGTTTCGCCGCGTCTGTGCGCGCAGCGATCAGCCGGTCCGCTTGGGTTGAATGGTTCAGGATGGTCAGGAAAACCGCGCCGGATTTGGCGGATGGCCCCGTTACGCGGGCGTAGGGGTCTTCGATGCGGATGTCATCTTGGGCGGCGGCTATATGGCCCGAAGAAAGTGCAAAGAACGCCGTCATTGCGGCGATGAACAAGGCGAATTTGGTCATGTTTTATCCTGTTGGTTGATCCGGGAAAGGCGAAGGTTCAGATCAATACAGGTGGACCTCTGGCAAGGGCACACAGCACGACACTCGCATGTGTCCTAACCAGCGCAGGTGGGGAGGCGCGCCGCGCGGGGCCAATTGGGCGGACAATTGCGCCGGTCACGGGCGGCAGGGCGGCGGTGACGGCCACACACTCCGGGCAGTGATGTGTCGGTTCAACCGGATTGCCCTGCGCACCCATCAGCACGGCGACCACTTTGCCGCCCGCGCATAGTTGCACCATCTGGCCCGCAGCCATCTTCCCCCGCGCAACAGCCTGCGTCACTGACGTGGCAAGCACGATCAGGCACAGCGCGGATATAAAGAGGGGTCTGAGATGCCGCATTGTGTTGATATAGCGATCCGGCAGGCACAACGAAAGCAGACAATTCTTCGCAGCGTTGCCGCAGAACGCCCATAGCGGCAGTCAGGCCAATTGACAGCATATGAAAAAGCCCCGCACCGATGCCGGGCAGGGCCAATATCAGGTTATTTGTGGATGATCAGACGGCCGAAGCCTTGGTCATTTCTTTCTTGATCTTGCGGGCCTTGTCGGACAAATCGTCATCCTTGGCCTTGGCCAGAAACGCATCCAGCCCGCCGCGGTGATCGACCGTGCGCAGGGCATGGGCAGACACGCGCAGCTTGAATGCCTGACCCAGAATATCAGAAATCAGCGTGACGTCGTTAAGGTTCGGCAGGAACCGGCGACGGGTCTTGTTGTTGGCATGGCTGACCGTGTTGCCAGACATCGGGCCCTTGCCCGAAAGTTCGCAGACGCGCGACATGGGGTATTCCTTCGTGTAAACAGCAAAAGACACCAACCGCAGGGCGGCGTCAGAATTCGATTTGTGGCGTCTAAGGGGAATCGGGCGCGGCGTCAAGCCGGTGACCCGCGATAATCGGCGGAAAAGCCAGATCAAAGCCAGCGTTTCCCTGCGCCGAAAACAGGATCGCGCGGGAGGTGGCGCTGCGTCGCAGCCAGCCTGTCTGTGTCATATGGGCCAGCAGCGCCCGCCCCAGACGACCCGCAAGATGGCTTTTGCGCATGCTCCAGTCCAGACATTCGCGGCACAGCGCCGGCCTGCCGGGTCGAAGGTCGGCCTCGTGCAGGCCGAAGCCAATGGCAAACACCATGCCTTCAGGCGACAGGGCAAGCCCATCGGGGCCATGTTCGAGGAACCCGCGCTGCGTAAGGCTTTGAAACAATTGGACACCCGTCGCACCGGCCAGATGATCATAGCAGACGCGGGCATGGCGCAATGCGGCGTCCTTTGGCCCGGGCCTGTGGCGCAGGGGGCTGGCATCCGACAAGGCCATCAATTGTTCAACCAGCGCTGCCACGTCGCTTGATGCCAGTTCCAGATACTTGTGCCGCCCTGATTTACGCGCCGTGATCAGCCCACCCGCATGCAACTGCGCCACATGCGAGGATGCTGTGGCCAAGCCCACCCCTGCCTCTGCTGACAGTTCCGATACCGTCAGGGCACCGCCCTGCATCAGCGCCAGCAGCATGTTGGCGCGCGCTGGATCGCCGATCAGGGCGGCGATCCGGGCGATGTTCGGGGCGTCTTTCATAGTTTGATGATAAACGTAGCATTCGGTCCGCGCAATGGTGCATAAGGCGTCAAAAGCGCGTCGGGAAAAACCTGATACCGGTGCTTCCAACCGATGCGTGCGCATGCACCGGTCAACAAGGTTTGCCATGGCCCTGCCGCTACATGAACTCGCAGCCCTCGGCACCGCCACCTGCTGGGCCACCACCGGGCTGATATCGGCGGATGCCATACGCGCTTTGGGCGCGTTTCATTTCAACCTCATTCGGCAGCTGTTCGTCAGCGCCCTTCTGGCCATCATCGTTCTGGCTGCAGGGCTGTGGGCCGATATGGACTGGCCAACGGTCGGCATTCTGGTGGCGTCCGGCATCATCGGCATTCTGGTGGGCGACACGTTCAACTTTGCCGCCGTCGGCCGCATAGGCCCGCGCCGTGCCGGGGCGATCTTTGCCCTGAACGCCCCGATGGCGGCGCTGCTGGGCTGGGCGTTTCTGGGCGAAGCTTTGCCGTTTCAGGCGGTGCTCGGCATTGGCATAGCGGTGACCGGTGTGGCGCTGGCAATATTGGGGCGGCCAAAGGCAAATGCGCATCGGTTTGAAACCCTGCAAGGCACGATCCTGATCGGTGTGCTGTTAGGGCTGGCGGCGGGATTTGGTCAGGCGGCAGGATCGCTGATCGCGCGCCCAGTAATGACGGCGGGGCTGGACCCCTACCTCGCGTCGCTGATCCGGGTTGGTGCATCGGGGCTGACCATGGGGCTGCTGGCGGCCACACCGCTGGCACCTGCCGCCCCCAGGACCTACAGCCGCGCGGCATTGATCCTGACGGCAACGACAGCCATCATCGGGTTGCTGATCGGGATGACCTTGTTTCTGTACGCCCTTCAGGGCTCGAAAACCGGGATCATCGCCACGCTGTCGGCGACATCCCCGGTGATCATCCTGCCGCTTCTGTGGCTGCGCACCGGGCAACGGCCATCGGGAACAAGCTTTTGTGGTGCGGCTTTGGCAATAGCCGGATTGGCGCTGATCTTCACGCGTTAAGACTTCCCCTGATGTGCCGTTGCGGCAGCATAGCCCGCTGCTAATGCCGCCATCTGGGCTCGCCATGGGAAAGGCCCGTGGCTTAGACGTGCGGCTCCCAAGGCGGCAAGCGTTGCGGCGGGTGGGGCTGAGGGGCTCATCATCAGATTGACTGGCAGGGTTGTGGTGGCGATCAGCGCCGAGATTAACGCGGGATCGGTAAGGCCGGGCACAAAAAGACCCGATGCCCCGGCCTTTGCATAAGCGGTGGCGCGGTTTATCGCCTCGGCCAGCAGGCCTTCGTGTTGATCTGCCGGGGCTTTGAGAAACAAATCCGTGCGCGCATTCACGAACAGCGGCACATCGGCTGCGGTGCCGGCGGCAACCACGGCGGCAATGCGCGCGGTTTGCGCGGCGACGGGATAAACACCGCTGCCCCCGACGATCTGATCCTCGAAATTCACCCCGATTGCGCCTGCGTCAATCAGGCGGCGGGTGTTGGCGGTGATGGTTCCGGGATCAGCCGCATAACCTCCCTCAAAATCCACTGAAAGCGGCACCGAAATGCACGCGACGATCCGGCGCACATTCATCAGAACCGTGTCGAGCGGGACAACCTCACCGTCGGCATAACCCATCGCCGAAGCGACGGGGCTGCTGCCGGTGGCAAGGGCGGGGGCACCCGCCGCCTCGACCGTTTTTGCCGACCCCGCATCCCAGATGTTGTAGATGACGATGGGATTGCCGGGCTGGTGCAGGGCGGCAAATGCGCGGGCTTTGTCAGATTGCGTGGGCATGGGAATTGACCTTTTTTGACCGAAGGGGTTGGATCAAGCATAACGCATGTCGGCGGGCGTCGTCGCCAGGAATTTGGGCGGATAGAGTCCGGGCTGAGCGCCATTGCCAGAAGGCGCGCTCTTTAACGCCCCAACAACCCCAGCAGTTCGATCGCCGCTGCCTCTGGCGTCTTGGTCCCCCGCGCCACCGCATCGCCTAGGGCTGCCATCAGGCCCGATGCCGGTTCTTTTTGCAAGTCGGCCAGCAGGCCATGGCGCACCTCGGCCTCGAACCACGCGCGGGCCTGATCGGCGCGGCGGGTCTGCCAATGGCCATGGCTGCGCCGCCAGTCGGCCAGCGACCGGATGTCTGCCCAAGCCTCGGCCAGCCCCGTCTGTTCCTGCGCCGACACGACCCTCGCCTTCGGAAACCCTGCGGGGTCTTGCGGGCGGCGGCGCAGCAGGTGCAAGGCCCCGGCATAGTCGGCCGACGTGCGCAGGGCCGCGGCCTTCAGATCACCGTCGGCCTTGTTGACCAGAATCAGGTCGGCCATTTCCATGATGCCGCGCTTGACGCCTTGCAATTCGTCGCCCCCCGCCGGGGCCATCAGCAACACGAAGATATCGCACAGATCCGCCACCATGGTTTCGGACTGGCCCACCCCAACGGTTTCGATCAGCACCACATCGAACCCGGCCGCTTCACACAGTGCCACCACCTCGCGCGTGCGGCGCGCCACGCCGCCAAGATGGGTCTGGCTGGGCGACGGGCGGATGAAGGCGCGCGCGTCGCGCGACAGGCGTTCCATCCGGGTCTTGTCACCCAGGATCGAGCCCCCGGACCGTGCCGAAGACGGATCGACCGCCAGCACTGCAACACGCAACCCCTGCCCCGTCAGCATCAACCCGAAGCTTTCCGTATAGGTCGATTTGCCCACCCCCGGCGTGCCCGAAAGCCCGATGCGCAGGGCTTGCCGCGCGGTTTTTCCCAACATATCCAGCAAAGTCAGCGCCTGCGCGCGATGATCCGCACGTGTACTTTCCACCAGCGTGATCGCCCGTGCCAGCGCGCGCCTGTCGCCCGCCGCCACATCCGTGGTCAGCCCTGAAATGTCCATACATCGCTCCGGCAAGGAATTGCCTATCTGCGACCGTTCTAGCGGCAGCGGATTGGAAAAGTCACCCCGTCTGCGCAGGCTGGACAGATATTTGCGTCGCCATCGCAAGATTTGTTACGTTTTCATCTTAGCTTTGTCTTCAATTTGCAGAAGGGGCTGTCTCATGATGCGTGCTGCCACAGCGGTTCTTGGTGCGGCGATGATCGGGTTGCTGCTGGCCTTGCCAGCAGCGGCGCAGCCAGCGCGCGACACAGGCGAATTTGATCTGAAGATCGCCGGCATCAAGGCGGCAAGCATCCGGTACTCTGGTCTGCAAGATGGCAGCGCCTATGCCGTCACCGGGCAGATTGAAAGCGCGGGGCTGGTATCACTGATCAAGCGGCTGCGCTACGACGGGGCGGCCACTGGCACCGTCAGCAACGGCCAGTACCTGCCGTCAAGCTACCGGGAAAGTGCCGATACCGGCAAACGGCAATCGGATGCGGTGCTGGATTATCAGGGCGGCGTGCCGCAGATCGTGTCGTTTGCGGCAACACCGGAACCGCAGGGCGAGGCCGTTGATGCGGCCACGATGGGCGGCTCGTTGGACCCGCTGACTGCGTTTTATGCCACCCTTCAGGCGGTCGGCAAAGGGGCGGAATGCAACCTGACGCTGGATATCTTCGACGGCAGACGGGCCAGCCGGTTGCAGATCGGCCCGCCGCAACCTGCCGGCGATCTGATCATCTGCCCCGGCGCCTATTTGCGACTTCAAGGCTTCACGCCGAAAGAAATGGCGCAGAAGTCGCGATTTGATGTCACGCTGACCCTCGGCCCTGCTGAGTCCGGGCAAATGCAGCTGATCGAGGTGCAATCCGAAACCATCTATGGCAAGGCAGTCCTGAAACGGCGATAAGGCCGAGATGCACGACCCGCTTCCCATCGATGACGCCCTGCCCGCCTTGCGCACCGCCCTTGCAGCCCGGCGCATGGCCGTGTTGCAGGCCCCCCCGGGGGCGGGCAAGACCACGCGCGTGCCGTTGGATATGCTGGCGCATGCCGGGGTTTTGGGGCTGACCCATGGCCGCATCCTGATGCTGGAGCCGCGCCGTCTGGCCGCGCGGGGTGCCGCCGAACGCATGGCCCAGACGCTGGGCGAGGCAGTGGGCCAGACCGTCGGCTACCGGATGCGCGGCGAGACGGCTGTTTCCGCCCAGACCCGGATCGAGGTGGTAACCGAAGGCATCCTGACCCGGATGATCCAATCCGACCCCGGCCTTGACGGCGTGGCGGCGCTGATCTTCGATGAATTCCACGAACGCAGCCTGAATGCCGATCTGGGTCTTGCACTGGCGCTGGAGGTGCGCGGTGCCTTGCGCGACGATCTGATGATCCTTGTGATGTCGGCCACGCTGGATGCGGCCCCGGTGGCGGTTCTGATGGGGGATGCGCCGGTGATCACCTCGCAGGGCCGTGCCTTTCCGGTTGAGACGCGCTGGCTGGCGCGACCCATCGACCCAAAACTGCGGCTGGAGGCAGCGGTGGTGGGCCTTGTGGTGCAGGCGCTTGAAGAAAGCCGCGATATAGGCGGCGGGCTTTTGGTGTTTTTGCCCGGCGAGGCCGAGATCAGGCGCGTCGAGGGCCTGCTGTCGGGCCGATTGCCGCCCGGTTGCGTGATCCGCCCGCTGTTTGGCGCGATGGATTTTGCCGCCCAGCGCGCGGCATTGGCCCCGGTTCATGGCCGCAAGATCGTGCTGGCGACGGCCATCGCCGAAACCTCGCTGACGCTGCCCGATATCCGGGTGGTGGTGGACGCAGGGCGCGCCCGCCGTGCCCGGTTTGATCCCAACACCTGCATGGCGCGGCTGGTCACCGAACGGGTAACAAAGGCCGAAGCCGAACAGCGGTGCGGCCGTGCGGGCCGGGTGGCCGAAGGCTTGTGCTACCGGATGTGGACACGCGGCGAAGACGGCGGTCTGGCCGCCTATCCGCCAGCCGAGATCGAGGCGACCGACCTGACGGGCCTCGCACTTGAATTAGGCCTGTGGGGGGCGGGCACGCTGGCGTTTCTGACCCCGCCCAATCCCGGCGCGCTTGCCGAGGCCCGCCGCCTGCTGACCGATCTGGGGGCCCTGCGGGATGGCCGCATCACGCTACATGGCAGGCAACTTGCCGCCCTGCCGCTGCATCCGCGCCTTGGCCATATGCTGATCCGCGCGGGTGCCAGTCCGCAGGCGGTGACGCTTGCCGCCCTACTGGCCGACCGCGATCCTTTGCGGGGTGCCCCCCCCGATCTGGCGCTGCGCATGGCCGCCATTGCCGATCCGGGTAAATTCGCGGCCGATCACGCCTACGCTGTCTCCCGCCCGGTGGTAGACCGGATCCGGCACGAGGCGCGTCGGCTGACCCGTGCCCTGCGCGCGCCGCCTGCTGCCGCACAGCCGCTGTCACTGGGGCAGCTGGCTGCGCTTGTCTACCCCGACCGCATCGGCCTGCGTCGCAAGGGTGACGCACCGCGCTGGGTTCTGTCAGGCGGCACCGGCGCCGCGATGGCCGCAGGGTTGCCGCTATCCGAGACGCGCCTAATTGTCGCCACCGATCTTGACGGCGATCCGCGCGAGGCCACGGTTCGTCAGGCCGTGCAGATAACAGAAGCCGACCTGCGCGCGCTTTATCACAGTGAAATCGCATGGCGCAGCCTGTGCGAATGGTCCCGGCGTGAGGGCCGGGTTCTGGCACGCCGTGAGGAACGCCTTGGCGCGTTGGTATTGGCAGACCGGCCTTGGACAGATGCCCCGCCAGATGCAACCGCCCGCGCGGCGTTGGACGGGCTGCGCCTGATCGGCCTGCCATGGACAGCGCAAGCCCGCCGCCTGCGCGCACGCATCGAACTTGCCCGCGCGGGGCGCGACGACTGGCCCGATTGCACCGATGTAGGCCTTCTGGCCTCAGCCGAGGACTGGCTTTTGCCACATCTTACTGGGCTGAAAACCGAAAGGCAGTTGCGCGCGATGGACCTGACCGATGCCCTGCGCGCGCGTCTGACATGGGCGCAAGCGGCGGACCTTGACCGTCTGGTGCCATCGCATTTCGAAACGCCGCTGGGGCGGCGCGTCGCCATCGACTATGACGGCGATTTTCCGGGTATCGAGCTGCGCCTGCAAGAGATGTTCGGCGTGACCCGGCATCCGGTCGTTGGCAGCAATCACCTGCCTTTGCGCATCACGCTTTTGTCCCCCGGCCAGCGCCCGGTACAGGTGACTACTGATCTGCCGGGGTTCTGGGCGAACACCTATGCCGACGTGCGCCGCGACATGCGCGGGCAATACCCGCGCCATCCCTGGCCAGAGGATCCGACGCAAGCCGAACCGACCCTGCGCGCAAAACCGCGCGGGACGTAGCCGCTGGCAAGAAGATTTTTCGCACGAAGACTTTTCTAGCCCGGCACCTCAGGCCGCGAGCCCCAGCAAGACTTCGACCCGCGATCTGGCGCAGCCCTGATGCAGCATCGCCAGCATCACCCGCGCCTCGTGACGGCGCAGCATTCGGCGGGCGGCGGGCTGGCGGCCCAGCAGCAGCAGAGCCGCCTCGGGGATGGTCGCGCGCAGATCGACCAGCGCGTGCGCCGACAGGCTCGCCAGCGCCATCCTGCCGGGATGCAGGCTTTCGCTGGCAACACCATCGGCGATCAGCAAATGATGATGCGCCAGCAGCACATGGTAGTAGCCCATGATGCGTGGTGTCGCATCTTGCGTGACACCGGGCAGGCCGACCAGATCCTTGGCCGCAATCAGAACCTCGTCCTCGCCAAACAGCAGTTCGGCGGCGGGGTTCTTAAACAAGATCAGATGTTGGCCGGACACCTGCAGAGCGCGCGCAGCCCCCAGCACACCTGCCGCGATGCGGACAGGCTGGCTGATGGCATTGGTCAGCACGGGCCCGCCGCCAACCCACAGAACGGGCTGCGGACCACTGTCCAGCGTCCGGACCGTGTCACCGCGGCGCAAATCCTCCACCTTGCAGCCGCCCGCAGGCGTTGCAATTTCCGTTCCCGCCGCGAAACAAACGACGCGGCCGTCGAGATACCGGTTCGACCAGACCCCGTTCGGATCATTGGGATCGATCACGGCATTTGGAAATCCCAGCAATGATGTCGAAACGCCCGACCCCGGAATGATGAAATCGTTGGCGCCGCCGTCGGTAATCCCGGTTTGCGCGATACCCGAGCCGCCGTTCGTCCACTGGATCTGCTGGTAGATGATATCAACTTCGAAATTGCCGTCGCCGGTGTGTTGCAGCACCACCTGAAAGGTATTGCGGTTGGCGCCGCCCCCGGAATAGGCCGCAACGCCCAGCCAGGTGACCGTCACCCGCCCAGTTGCCGGATCAAGATCGTAATAGATGTTGTTGGTGCCCGTCGCCGTGCCCGAGGTGATGTTCACATCCGTCCAGAACGGCGCGATGGCGGGTTGTGTCAGGCCGCCCAGCGCTGTTGGCGTATAGCTGGTATTGGGGGCGGCAAAAGTGATCAGCCCGTTGGTGTTGATGTAAATCGAGGTATAGTTGGTGCCAAAATAGTTGATCCCCGAGGCACCGAACACCGATGTGATGTTCACCTGCAAAGATCCGTCGTCATAATTGCCCGTGGTCAACGGCCCGCCGCGCACAGACCCTTCGCCCACACCTTGCGGGCCACCCAGACCAGTATTGATCGTGGCCATTCCGGGCCTCCTGCGAGGGTTGGCAGCATCTTTGCGTTTGGCATGTCAGGCAAGCATGGCGAGGCCGCGGCAAAGCAGAGGTATTTTAGAGAACAATCGGGCAAATCCGGTGCTGGCCCGCCATCTTCGGATGCCCCCAAAAACCCTTGCGAGATGCCCGCTGGCCTTGGCCAAGACTGAAACCGGCGTAACAAACCTTGTTCGCAAAGGGGCTTTCCCTGTGCGTGGCGGCCAAGTACTAGGTTAGCGCAAACAAAGAACTGAGGGGCCGCGCCAGATGGCAACGCGGGACAGCGCATTGCGCAATTGGCGCCTGGCATCGGCCACCATGTTTTTGGTGAACGGCTTCATCATGGGGTCGTGGGCACCGCAGATCCCCCTGCTGTTGCCGCGTCACCAGATCACCGAAACCACCCTTGGCCTGCTGATCCTGGTGCTTGGCGTCGGGGCGGTGGGGGCAATGGTGCTGTCGGGCGGGCTGATCGGGCGCTATGGCACCAGGCCTGTGCTGCGCGGCTTTGCGTTGGCGGCAAGCCTTGCCCTGGCCGCCGTGGCGCTGGCCGCCAATGTGTGGGTGTTGGCGCTGACCATGATGGTGATGGGGGCGCTGATCGGCTGCATGGATGTGTCGATGAATGCCAATGCGGTCGAACTGGAACGCAGAATGGGCCGCGCGATCATGTCGTCAAGCCATGGGTTCTGGAGCCTTGGCGGCTTTGTCGGGGCCGGAATTGGCGGCTGGATCATCACCCTTCTGGGCGCTGAAGGACATGCCATTGTGGTGGCCGGCCTGACGTTGTGTGGCGTGTTGCTGGCACTGCCCTATCTGCGGGGGGATCCCGCGACATCCGTGCAGCATGCGCAAAGCGACGCGGCAAGGGGCTGGCCACGCGAGTGGTCGATTTACATTCTGGGCCTGATGGCTTTTTGCTCGATGATCCCCGAAGGCGCGGTGCTGGATTGGGCAGCGCTATATTTGCAAAAGGAACATGGCACTGCGGTCAGCACCGCAGCCCTTGCTTTTGCCCTGTTCTCGGCGACCATGGCCATTATGCGCTTTCTGGGCGACGCCATTCGCAACCGGTACGGTGCCGTGCAGACGCTGCGCGTGTCAGCATTGGTTGCCGCCGCCGGGCTGATGGGGGCCGCGATCGCCCCTTCTGCCGGATTGGTGATTGCCTGCTTTGCATTCGCAGGCCTTGGCGTGGCCAACATGGTCCCGGTGATGTTTTCGGCCGCCGGCAATTATCCGGGACTTCGGTCGGGTCTGGGAATCTCCGTCGTCACGACGCTTGGCTACTCCGGCATTCTGGTCGCCCCGTCCAGCATCGGCTATATTGCGGAAAACATCGGCTTCCGTGTGACCTTTGCCACGCTGAGCCTGCTGTTGATCGTCGTGGCGCTGATGGCAAGTCGGGCCGCATCGGCGGATTTCAAGCGATAACCGCGACAGCAGCCTCGCCACCTGATCCGCGCGCGCCGCCTGTGCGAAGTCCGTGCCAAACATCACTCGCGGAACTGCGGCTGCGTCAACCGCCCGCAATCATATCCAAGACCAGCGGCACGTCGGCAAGCAGCATCATCTCGAAGCACAGATCGGCCGCCGCACGTGCGCTTGAGGCGATGCAACAAAAGGCAACCAGCGCGGGCCACCGGCTTTGCGGCCCGAACTCCCTTGCGAAAGGCGGAACTGAGATCAGGTTCCAAGCGCATCACATGGGCTATCAGCAACCCCTTGCGACCAAACAGCGACCACCGGCCCGCCACAACGTGATCGACTGTCAGCATCCGCATGCCGGCCACCAACACGGCAGGTCCCGTACCTCAGGCCCCCATGTAGTCGCGTTTGCCGATCTCGACGCCGTTGTGCCGTAGAATGTTGTAGGCCGTGGTGTAGTGAAAATGGAACTGCGGGGCGGCGTAGGACATCAGAAACGCGGCACCTGGCAGGGTCATGTCCTGCGGGCCTGCCTTGAAGGTGATGCTGCGGGTGGCGGCATCTTCATAGGCGCTGGCGGGAAAGCTGGCCATATAGGCACGCGAGGCGGCAATTCGGGCCAGCAATTCGGCAAAGCTTGTTTCGGTGTCAGGAAAACTTGCCGGAACCTCGCCGGCCAGACGGGCCGCACAGCGCGCGGCAAAATCGCAGGTCAGTTGTACCTGTTTGGTGAACGGCAGCATGTCGGGGAACAGCCGGAACGTCAGCAACGCCTCTGGCTTGATGTTCTTCGCGGCACAATGCGCCTCGGCTTTGGTCAGGATGCCGGACAATGCACCAAGGGCGCGGTCCATCGGCGGGACGATCAGGGCGTACATACTTGGATCCCAAATTGAAGCGTAGCACAGTGATTGACCGTATCGCGTGGCTCTGTCAATCTGTTCTCAGGTGACATGTGCCGCAGGTTTTTCTCGGCACATGCGGAATGGCACTACTGTGTTAAATAGTTGGTCCCAAAAGTTTTTGGTCTGATAAAATTTGAAGGCCCCGGACATGACTGACGCAAACGCGGCGCAAGCCGAATACTGGTCCTCTGCCGCTGGTCAGACCTGGGTCGAGCGGGAAACGCTGATGGATGCGCTGCTGTCCGGGGTGCTGACCCGTGTCTTGCACCATGCGGCTTTGCAAACCGGCGAAACAGTCTTGGATATTGGCTGCGGCACCGGCGCAAGCAGCCTTGCGGCGTCAGGCGCGGTCGGTGCCAGCGGTCGGGTCACCAGTATCGATATCGCGGCACAATTGCTTGATCGCGCCCGCAGTCGCGCAACCGAGGCAGGCCGCAACAATATCGATTTTGTGCGGGCCGATGCACAGACCAATGCGTTTGCGCCCGGTTCAGTCGATGTGATGATCTCGCGGTTCGGGGTGATGTTTTTCGATGATCCGGTGGCCGCCTTCCGGAATATGGCGGGCGCACTGAAACCGGGGGGGCGGATGGTGGTTGCCGCCTGGGCGCCGGCGGCGGACGTGCCGTGGTTCAGCATACCGGCCAAGGCGGCGATTGCCCATCTGGGCAAACCGGAACCGGCCGACCCGGATGCGCCCGGCCCGCTGGCCTTTCAAGACCCCGCACGGGTGACGGAGTTGCTGAAGCAAGCCGGGCTCAAGCATGTGCGCTGCTTGTCCGAGGTGATTGATGTCGCACCAGCGGGCAGCCTTGCCGACATTGCCGCATTTGCCACGCGCCTTGGGCCAGCGGCGCGGATCATGGCGCAGTTTTCGGCGACCGAGGCTGATGTCAAAGCTATCGAGGCCGAGGTCGGCAAAGCCTTTGCCGCCTACCAGACGGATCAGGGTTTGCGCATTCCTGCGCGTGTTCTGTTCTACCTTGCGGGGCCACCGCCACGGTAGGCCCGCGTGCACCAGACGTCAGATCAGCACCGGCACCTCGGACGCAAGCATCGCATCCACCGCCGCCTCGACGCTGTTCAGCCCGGCAATCTGATCCGCAATCTGGCGCGCCCTGATCCGGTAGGCGGGGTCTGCCAGCACCGATTGCAGGGCCGCGCGCAGGGTGTCTGTGGTGCCTTCAGTGACCGCAAACCCCGCCCCTGCCGCAGCAACCGACCGCGCATTCGCCGGCTGATCGGCAAACAGCGGGGTCACCACCAATGGCACCCCCGCCGCCAACGCGCCCAGCACGGTGCCCGCCCCGCCATGACACAAGACAGCACTGGCCTTTGGCCAGACCTCGGCCTGTGGTACATAGGTCTCGACCGTCACATTGGCGGGAACCGGGCCCAGTTCCGCCCGTGGCATCACCGGCCCCAGCGTCATCAGCGCCTGCACCGGAAGGTCAGCCACCGCTGCCAGTGCCGTGCGGTATGCGACCTGCGATCTTGGCAGTCGCCCGGCAATGGTGCCGAAGGTGATGTAGACTAAGGGCAGGTCCGGATCTTTGCTCGCCAGTGCCTTTGGCGCGTCGGTCCGCACCCGGAACGGCGGCACCTCGGGCGACGTGCTGTCCAAAGCCTGCGGAAAGGCGGTGAACACGGGTTCCGCACGCAGGGCTGCGCCATCATCCGGGGGCAAGCCCGCCAATGCGCGCAACGCGTCGACCGGCGCGGCCCCAAGCCGGATAAACAGGGCCTCAATCTCGGGGTTTTGGACATCCACGCGCGCGTGACGAATGCCCACCGCTTCGGCCGCTACGGCCCCGGCGGGTTCGGACGCTTCCCGCACCACCAGATCAGGCCGCCAATCTATTAGTGCCGCCTGCAGGCCGGGCAGCACGGTCCGGGCCTGAATGCCGTAGAACCAGTCTTGAATGGCAAGCGCAAACGCCGCGTCGCCACTGGCCGCATCCATCCGCGCCCGCACCTGCGTCATCGCATCGGGCGCAGGATCCTCCAGCACGATATGGTGCAGCACGGCCTTGTCCAGTACCGCTGCAACACTGTTGGGGGCGGCAACCCGAACTTCGTGCCCGCACCGCTGGAATGCAGCGGCATAGGGTAAAAGCGGTTGCAAATGACCGGCGCCACCGGTCAAGGTGAAAAGAATACGCATCGGTTAATCCTTGGTCGTGGAAGGTCGGGAGTGCAAAAAAGCCGGAGTCAAATTATCCCATTAGCCTAACAAACCGCAAATCACGCTTCAACACCTCTCGCAATATCGAGGCGAAGGTTTGCCGCCGGAGGGCATTGCTACTGGTTGGGTACGAGGCCGGGCCTGTGGTGTGTTCGCCGGGTTTAAAGCAGGGGCGCGCCACACGTCACTTTTTGTGGATGACCGCGATCTGATCCCTACGGGCCTTGTTGTAGCGCACCTGAAACACGAAACAGCCCGAAATCTGGGGTGCCAGCGCGTTGAAGGCGGCTTCGGTCGCAGGGTCGCTGTGGCTGAACACGCGTTGTTCCGAAAAGCCGCGAAACAGGGCCCCAGTTTTGGTAATGCCACGTTTTTCGTAGGCTTCCGGCTGCCAGCGCAGATCCTCGATGATGTAAAGCCCGCCGGAGCGGAGTTTCGGCCAAAGCGACAGAAAACCGTTTTGCTGATGGTGCGAGGCGTGGCTGGCGTCATCATTGATGATATCGAGCATGGTCATCTCGGCGGCAGCCGTATCGATATTCGCGCGTTCGTCCATGTCGCAGCGATAGAAGGTGAAACGCTCGTGGCTGAACCAGGAAAAGTCCGACACATCGAGGCCATGGATCTGCGCTTTGGGGAAGAATTCCAGCCACATCCGGATCGACGGAAGATCCTTGGTTTCGCGGTCGGCTGAGACGCCGTGTTCCGGCCCGCCGATCAGCAATCCCATTTCCAGAAAGTTGATCGCGCGGTTGCGATAGGGATGAAACAGCATGTGATACAGCTCGGTATACCGATGCTTGCGCGACCCCTTGTCGGACCCGAAGCGATCGGCAAGCGCCGTCAGATTTTCAGGCAGAGCGGCTTGTGTCTGGGTGTTGGCCTCGGTCTTGGCTATTGTGGCCATGGGCGATCCTTTCGGGCTTTTTTCGGTGCAACTGTTTCGATTTTGCATGACGAGGCAAGGGGTTTTTCATTGTCCGGTCTGTAACGGCCGCCCGCGTCGAACCCCCAAGCACCGGCACATCACGTTTTTTTGCGCATGCAGGCGGTTCCCGGCCTTGTCGGACATCACCAAATGCGGGCCGTCCGTCACGGCGCTGGTCGCCTCGTCACTGAATAAGCTTGAGGATGTGAAACATCTGAAGAGCACGGTCTGCCCGATCCCGATTGTTGACAAGGAAGCGGCCTTCGCGCGAAGTACCGCTGCGGAAAGTCGATTTCAGAAGGACGTTGGCGCATGTCTGTCAAAGTAATCGGGGCTGGTATTGGCCGGACCGGGACCTATTCCCTTCGATCTGCGCTTATTCAACTTGGGCTTGGCCCCTGCCATCACATGGAAGAAGTGTTGCACGATATGGCGCGGCAAGTGCCTTTGTGGCAGGCCGCGGTGGACGGGCGCCCTGATTGGGCTGAGACATACAAGGGTTATGCCAGTGCAGTGGACTGGCCGACGGCAACTTTCTTTCGGGACTTGCATGCGGAATATCCGACGGCAAAATTCATTCTGACGGTGCGTTCGAGGCAAAGCTGGGTCGAAAGCTTTTCGGACACGATTTACAAGGCGCTGGCGGGGCGGGCGCATGCACCAGACGCGATGCAACCTTGGCTGACGATGAGTTCGGGCGTAATCGCAAGGGCCGGCATTGTTGACGGGATGAATGTGGCGGGCCTGATGACAGCGTTTGACGCACATGTGGCGGCGGTAAAGGCCGCCATTCCGCCGGATCAACTGCTGGTGTTTCAGGTGAAAGATGGCTGGAGACCGCTTTGTGAGTTCCTTGATGTGCCGATCCCGGCCACAGATTTTCCGCGCACCAATGACCGGGCAGAATTCTGGGAACGCATCGAAGGCAAACCCTGATCGCCGCTTTGTGCTTGCAATGCGTAACCCTCGCCGTGATGACTTGCGCGAAAACGGCATGAGGGCCTGATGTCCGAACAGCGCAAGCTTGCCGCCATTCTTGCCGCCGATGTGGTGGGGTTCAGCCGCATGGTGGGCGCGGATGAAGACCGCACGCTGGCGCGGCTGCGCACCCTGCGCAGTGACGTGATCGACCCGACCATCGCCCTGCACAAGGGCCGTGTGGTCAAGCGGATGGGCGACGGGGTGCTGGTGGAATTCCGCTCGGTGGTGGACGCTGTGCGCTGTGCCATCGAAGTGCAGACCGCGATGGTTGAACGCAACGCGGGCCTGCCCGAGGACCGGCGCATCGTCTTTCGCATCGGCATCCATCTGGGCGATGTGGTCGAGGAGGCCGACGGCGATCTGATGGGCGACGGTGTGAACATTGCGGCCCGGCTGGAAGGGATTGCAGCACCGGGGGCGATCTGCCTTTCCGAAGATGCCTACCGTCAGGTCAAGGCGCGCCTTGACCTGACGGTGCAGGACATGGGGCCGACCAACCTGAAGAACATCGCCGATCCGATCCGGGTCTATGCTGTGCAGGTCGGGATGGCAGCACCCGCGACAGTGGTGCCAGCCATCGCCCTGACGGGCAAACCTTCGATTGCGGTGCTGCCCTTCACCAACATGTCGGACGACCCCGAGCAGGAATACTTTGTGGACGGGATGGTCGAAGACATCATCACGGCGCTGTCGCGGTTCAACCAGCTGCTGGTCATCGCGCGCAATTCGTCCTTCACCTACAAGGGCCGGGCCGTGGATATTCGGCAGGTGGCGCGCGAACTGGGCGTGCGCTTCGTGCTGGAAGGTGGCGTGCGCAAGGCAGGCAACCGGCTGCGCATCACCGGACAGTTGATCGATGCCGCCACCGGCACGCACCTGTGGGCCGAGCGTTATGACGGCGGGCTGGAAGATGTGTTCGATCTGCAGGACGAGATCACTGCACAGGTGGTGGGCGCCATCGTGCCGACCATCCGCCGGGCCGAGATCGAGGCCGCCCGCCGCAAGCCCGCCGACAATCTTGATGCCTATGATCTGTTCCTGCGCGCCCTGCCCCATGTCTCGATCGTTCAACCGCAGGAAAACCAGATCGGGCTCGACTACCTGAACCGGGCCATAGCCCTTGATCCGGGCTACGCCCCGGCGCTTGGCTATGCGGCCTGGTGCCTGGTGCAGAGGATCACCCGTGGTTGGCCGCCGGCCTTTGCCGATGACCGGGCGATGGCCGAAACCTTTGCCCGGCGGGCGTTGGCGATGGCCGCAGACGACGCGGTCGTCTTGGCGCTTGGCGGCTTTGCGCTGGTGACGTTGACAATCGACCTTGCGGCCGGTCTGGATGCCTGTCGCCGGGCCGTCAAGCAGACCCCCGGTTCGGGGTTTGTCGCCACTCTGGCAGGCGCGGCCATGCTGTGGGCGAATGATCTCGACAATGCCATCGTCTTGCTTGATCGGGCCATGGCAATCGGGTCGTTGGACCCAAGCTATTTCATGATGCTGACGATGAGCGGCACTGCCCATGTGTTCAACGGCCGCTCCGATATTGGCGTCGATCTGCTCGAGCGGGCGACGGCACTCAATCCCGGTTTCGACAGCATTCAATGGGTCTTGTGTACGGCCTATACCCAGCTTGGCCGCAGGACCGAGGCGCAGGCGGCGTTCGAAAAGTTTAAGGCCATGGCACCGGACGCCACGATCACCCGGTTGATCAAGGAATTGCCGATTAGCCATCCACCACATATGGCGATGGTCATGGACGCTTTGCGGCTGGCGGGATTGCCGGAGTAACCCTGCCGTCCGGAGCGGATTTCACACCCCCAGACACCAGCGCATCACCGCCTTCTGGGCGTGCAGCCGGTTCTCGGCCTCGTCGAAGATCACCGAATGCGGGCCGTCCATCACGGCACTTGTTGCCTCGTCATTGCGGTGGGCGGGCAGGCAGTGCATGAACAAAGCGTCGGGTTTCGCCTGTGCCATCAGCGCCTCATTCACCTGATAGGGGCGCAGCTGGTTGTGGCGGCGTTCCTTGGCGGATTCCGGATCGTGCATCGAAACCCACGTATCCGTCACTACCAGATCAGCGCCCTGCACCGCCCTGTCTGGATCGCGTTCCATCGTCACCCGCACGCCTTTGCCGCGGGCAAAGCCGATGGCGCTGGCCTCGGGTTCAAGGGTTTCGGGCCCGGTGAAAGTGAAATCAAAGCCGAACTGCCCGGCTGCATGCAGGAAACTGCCGCAGACGTTGTTGCCATCCCCCGCCCAGACCACCTTTTTCCCCGCAATCGGCCCCCGATGTTCTTCATAGGTCATCACATCGGCCATGATCTGGCATGGATGCGTGCGGTTGGTCAGCCCATTGATCACCGGAACAGTGGCATGTTCGGCCATTTCCAGCAGCGTCGCTTCTTCATAGGTGCGGATCATGATCAGGTCGACATAGCGCGACAAGACGCGGGCGGTATCGGCAATCGTCTCGCCATGCCCCAGTTGCATTTCCTTGCCGGAAAGCACCATCGTCTCGCCGCCCATCTGACGCACGCCGACATCGAAGGACACGCGCGTCCGGGTCGAGGGTTTTTCGAAGATCAGCGCCACCATACGGCCAGCCAGCGGCTGGTCGTCATCAGGCGTACCTTTGGGGCGGCCGTTGCGGGCGTTCTTCATCGCATGGGCCGAATTCATCATCACCCGCAGATCGGCGGCAGAGGTGGTATGGATATCAAGGAAGTGCTTCATAGGTTCGTCTTTCTGGCGGGTCGCCGGGGCTGTCTGCCCCGGACCCCGAGAGTATTTTTACAAAGAAAAAGCAGATTCAGGGTGGAACTCCATCACCAGTACCGGATCGCCATCTTCGCAGGGGCGGATGGCGACATCGCGAAAGCCCGCTCGTCGGTAGCAGCGGACAGCGCGTTCGTTACCCGGATCTGGATCGATCACCACATC
The DNA here is from genome assembly GCA_031406155.1 of Pseudorhodobacter sp. Taxonomy (GTDB): domain Bacteria; phylum Pseudomonadota; class Alphaproteobacteria; order Rhodobacterales; family Rhodobacteraceae; genus JACMNW01. Next base: position 39,245 of record JANOGW010000092.1, on the reverse strand, counting down.
CGTCGCCCCACGTGCCAGCAGCGTTTTTGCATAGAGCCGCAGGATGGCCGCACCGTGGCCTTGGCCTTGGCCTTGGCCTTGGCCTTGGCCTTGGCCTTGGCCTTGGCCTTGGCCCAGCATATCGGGCGGGCCAACGCACATGTCCACCGAATGGCTGCCCTGCGGTCTGTCTTCGAACTGCGGCGCACCACCCGGCCATTCATGGCACGGATAGGATTGCAGATAGGCAAAGGCTCGGGTCCCCAGCAGACCGATCTGCTGGTCCATCAGCGGATTATCCAGCTCTTCGGTCACTAACGCCAATTCCTCTGCCGGATCGCCCCACCATTGCGGCAGGTGCGGTTGGTCAAGCCAACCGGCCATCATCGGCAGATCGTCAGCGTCAAAGGGGCGCAACGCGTAGGTGTCAGGCAGCATGTCTGGCCAAACCGCTTGCCGCCCGATCAAGCCGCGCCAGCGCCTCGGCAATATCGGCATCGGGGATGTTCAACGCGGGCAACAGGCGCACCACATTGTCTGCGGCGGCGACGGTCAGCAGATGCTGGGCATAGCCCGCCTTCACCACATCAGTGTTCAACGCTCTGCACTTGAGGCCAAGGATCAGCCCCTGCCCGCGCACGGCCTCAAACACTGTCGGATGCGAGGCCACCAGCCCCTCCAGCCCCTGCCGGAACAGCGCGCCCTTGCGGGCCACTTCGGCCAGAAACGCATTGTCGCTGATCATTTCAACCACCGCCGCGCCCACAGCACAGGCTAGGGGATTGCCGCCATAGGTTGATCCATGCGTGCCGGCCACCATGCCAACCGCAGCAGCTTCGGTCGCCAGCACGGCCCCCAACGGAAAGCCGCCGCCAATGCCCTTGGCGACCATCATGATATCGGGCTCCACCCCCGCCCATTCATGCGCGAACAGCCGGCCCGTGCGACCCATGCCACATTGCACCTCGTCCAATATCATCAGCGTGCCCGTCTCATCGCACAGATCGCGCAGGCCGTTCAGGCAGGCATCCGGCATGGCGCGGATGCCGCCCTCGCCCTGCACCGGTTCTACCAGCACCGCACAGGTCTGATCGGTGATCGCAGCGCGCAGCGCGTCATGATCGCCCCATGGCAGGCTGCGGAACCCCGGCATCAGCGGCCCGAACCCGTTGACCATCTTTTCCGCCCCGGACGCCGCAATCGCGCCGGTCGATCGGCCATGAAACGCGCCCTCGAAGGTGATGATCTCGGTCCGCTCTGGCCGACCATGCGCGTACCAGTATTTCCGCGCCATCTTGATCGCCAGTTCACACGCCTCGGTGCCGGAATTGGTGAAGAACACGGTCTGCGCGAATGTCTTTTCCACCAGCAAATTCGCCAGCCGTTCCTGCTCCGGTATCCGGTAAAGGTTCGATACATGCCACAGCTTGCCCGCCTGTTCGGTCAGCACTTTCACCAACGCAGGGTGCGCATGGCCCAGCGCATTGACCGCAATGCCGGCACCCAGATCAAGATACCGGCTGCCGTCTTCTGCCGTAAGCCATGATCCGGCACCCGACACGAAAGCCATCGAGGTGCGGTTATAGGTCGGCAATACAGACGAGATCATGCGAGAAATCCTTATGCAAAGCCAAGACGTGCCAAAGGCAGCAAGGCATGTCAACGAAGCGAGGGGGCTATTTTGCGCAAATGCGCAGGGATCAGCAGTCAGACGCGGTTAGCGTCGACGTCGGGCGCGCGAAAACTGACGGGTCCAGGAGATCATTTGGTTGGCGTAGCAGATGGCGCATGGTTTGCAAACAGGTTTTGCCCAATTGCCGGTTGGGCGTAAACTTGCGGGGTGCGGTTGGGTGCGGAACCCACTCATCCGCATCACCTTATGTCTGCTTTGCGGGGCGGATTCAACCGCTCGCCGCAACACAGGGCGGCGCATGCCCGCGGGAAGGCGTGCCGCAATATGTGGTCATTGCTTTATGGTGGCAGATCCGGGCGACCTGAATCGTCACGCTGGCGTCGCCAAAGCGCCTGCCCGGGGGGCGGGCATACGCTGCCCGGGCAGGGTCGCGGCCTGTTTCGAGCGGAGTGCGGGCTCAGCCGCTGGAAGCGCGGCCTGACTGCTCCGGGCTCGAAGCAGCTAACTAATCCTTTCGACCGATGATATCCGCGTTTGTCACCGCCCCGGAAGCCACCTTGACGCTGCCCAACTTCCCTGATCCCGCACGCTGGTGGCAGGCAATTGCCGCGCGGCCTTCGCTGCTGGGCACCGAAACCGGGCTTCCTTTGCGCGAATAGCCCCGCAATGCCTTGATCTTCGGGCATCGCACTTGTATCTGCCCCCCCCACGCGGATAGAATGCGCCAAAGGCAGCCCTTCAGGCCGCCCGCCAGACCGGAGTTTCGCATGTCCTGGACCGATGAGCGCGTTGAGACGCTCAAAAAGATGTGGGCCGAAGGCCAGAGTGCCAGCCAGATCGCCAAGGAATTGGGCGGTGTCACCCGCAATGCCGTGATTGGCAAAGTGCACAGGCTTGGCCTTTCGAACCGCGTTGGCAACGGCGGAGCGGCTGACGGCGAAGACGTAGCGCCCCCAGCCAAGTCTGACACAGCACCGCGCGCACCCGAGACACCGCGCCACGCCGAACCCGCAGCGCGCCCGGTGCCTGAGCGTGCGGTCCCAGCCAGCAGCGGTGCGACGGTTACACCAATTCCATTGCGCAAAGCCATTATCCCCGCGGGCCAACCGTTGCCGCCGCAGCCTTCGGCCAATGAAATCAGCCCCGAAGTACTGGCCTCGGTGCGTGAGGTGGAAAAGCTTGCGCGGAAACTGACGCTGATGGAATTGACCGAACGCACCTGCAAATGGCCGATCGGCGATCCCGCAACCGAGGATTTCTGGTTCTGCGGCCTTCAGTCGCTGCCGGGCAAACCTTACTGCGAGGCGCATGTCGGCGTGGCGTTTCAGCCGATGTCGGCGCGCCGCGACAGGCGGCGCTGAACGGGCGCGCCAAAATCTGGCACTTTGACGAAATCTGGGGCAGCACGCGCTGCCCTTTTTTCATCGCCTCAATCCCCGATCCCCAACAACCGCTCCAGCGCCTTCGCTGCCTCATCCTCGATCGCCTCGTCCAGCTTGCGCCGGGCTGCGTCTTCCAGATTTTCGCCCGGTTGCGCTTCGACACCCAACTCGTCCTTCAGCTTTTCGGCCAGCGCCGCCTCGGCCTTGGCTTCCAGCTTTGCCGCCTCGGCCTCCAGCCGCTCTTGCGCCAGTGTCTCCAGATCCAGCCGGTATTTCAGGTTCGACCACGGCCCGCTGATCAGCAAAGGCGCCGATACCCCGTCCGCCGATCCGCCCTTGACCACGGCTGTCGGCCGCAGCCGATAATTCATATCGCGCGCGCCGATGCCGATGGTGCCGTTGCCGGTAGCGGTCAACCCCGGTGCCGCCAGCACCAGATCGTCATTCGCCAGCACACCGCCCTCAATCACAAAACTGCCCGTCACCGCATCGTAGACGGTTTTTGTCCCCGCCCCAACATAAGAAGTGTCAAGCGTGCGCAGTATTCCCGGTACGTCGACGCCGCCCAACTCGCCGTTCGTCAGCGACACTGTGCCAGACCCGGACAGCCCCTGCGTCAGGGCCGCCTGCGAATTGCCGACCGCCAGAAACTTCAGCCCCACATCGCCGGTGCCAGTCAGTCGGTCAAAGCCCGCCAGCGTGGTCAGCATGGGTTGCAGCGCAATGCCGGCAAACCGCAGATCGCCACCCATGGACAGGCCCTTGCGGCCATTGACGACAAACTGCCCCGAGACCCCACCACCATAAACCGCTACCTCGCGCAGATCAAACACGGCACGAGCCCGGTCCAGCGTCATCAACACCCGGGTCGCACCCAGTCGGGTGACCCCAAGATCAACGCTAGCAGCACTTAGCGCCACCGCCGCATCCATCGCCCCCAAGCCAGATGCGTCGATGATATCGGTGGACCATCCCTGCGCAGGCGCTGTGCGTTGGCCGTCGCCGACTGTTCCTTGCCCGGAACTCAGGACCAGGTCGCCAGCGACCAATTTGGCAGACAGCTTGGGACGTTCGCCCGCCGTCACAAGATCCAGATCCCCCGACAGGCTGTTGCCATCCAGCGTGATCGCCCCACCCCGCAAATGCGCTGATCCCTCGGGCGTCAGCGTAACCGCGCCCGTCACCGCCACAGATCGCGCGCCAAGCCCCTCCGGCAGACCCGGTGCCGCCCCGCCCGCCAGCCTGAACAGGGCTGCCATATCCGACAGATCCGCGGTCAGCGCACCCTCGGCGGCCAGCGGCCCGACGCTGACCTGCCCATCAAAGGCCAAATTCGCCGCCCCCGCCTCTGCGCTGATCGTCACCGGCACCAGCCTGCCCGCCAGAAACGGCGCGAACTCGGCAATACTGGCAGTGATCGCCAGATCCTGCCCGCCCATCCGCGCCGATCCCGAAACCTCTGCCGCGCCGTCGAAGGCAGGCACCCGCGCCTCGGCCTCGATCTGATCGAGCGCGACGTCGGTTCCTGCGGCGTGATCGATGTAGCGCAGGCTGCCACCGCTGATCGCGGCACGGTCGATGGTGAAGGGCGTTCCGGCACCGGGGGTACCCGGCCCTGCCGTGCCGCCACCTTCTGCGATCGCCCGGAAATCCCAGTTGGCAAGGCCATCGCTGCTGCGTTCCAGCACGATTACCGGATCGACAATCTGCAAGCCGGTGATGCGCACATCGCCCGAGAACAGCGAGGCCATGTCCACCGAGATTTCCATCGACTGCGCGAACAGCAGCGGCCCCTCGTCCGACCAGTCGGCATTGGCCACGGAAATCGGGCCGGTCTTGACCCCCAGAACCGGATAAAAGCTGGGCCTGACCGAGCCCGAGATTACCAGTTCTCGCCCGGTCAGCTTGGAAAATTCCCGCGCAGCAAGGCCCGCCACCCGTTCTGCCGGGATCAGGAACACCGCGCCCACAAGGATGGCAGCAAAGACCACCAGCGCCATTGCCACCCGAATGATCCACCGCATGATGATACCCCTCCGGCTGCTTACGCTAAGTGTAGCGCCTGACAACGCATTACGGCAAGCGGCAGTTCCATGTCCGCGCTGTCATCGGCGGATATCCCAAGGCGCGCATCGCAGTAATCTGTTTGCCGCAAACCGATGCGCGCAGCAAAATGACCGCCACCCCTGTGTCAAAGGTTGCGATGTCCGTTCCCACAAAATACCGCCGCATCCTGATCGTCCTGAATTGGCTGGTGGCGGTTCTGGTTATCCTCGGCCTGCTGGGCGGGGAATCCTTGGTGTCGGAACTGAAGAACAACGATCCGGCCAAGATCGGCGCGCGGACGGGGCATACGATCATCGGGGGCACGGCATTGATCCTGAAGCGGGCACGTCTGGTGATCCGCCTGCGCGCAGCCGTGCCGCCGCATGTCAACTTGGCCTCGATGCAGGCCCATCAGAGCCTGTATGCGCTGGTGCTGGCGATGGCGGGACCGGGCGTCGCCACGTCACTGGCAGCGGGCCTGCCCGGCACCTTGTTCTTTGGCACGGGCACCCTGCCTGCCACATTCGATGACCTCACCGCCCGCGCCGCCATGGCATCGTCGCCAAAGCACTGATCGCTCTGGTCGCCCTGCACATCGCAGCCGCCATCTGGCATGCGGTGGTGGAAAAGAACGGCGTGATGCAAAGGATGGGCCTGCGACGGTGATCGGCATGTAGCGTCCGCAAGCCATCACTACCTGCTACCCGTCGGATGGGCAATCGGCCGATACTCGCCGCTCGCTCCCTGCGCGCCGCCGTTGGCCCAAACACTCCCCCCCGAGGCCCCCCTTCCCCAAAGCCTGCGACAAGCGTATATCCCCGCGCATGACCGAGAATCCGCCAAACCTGCGCCCCGACCTCGCCCCGAAGCCCGCCTTCGGGGACCTCAACCGCCCGCAATCCGCCCGCCCCGGCCAGCCCACCATCGGCATGGTTTCCCTCGGCTGCCCGAAGGCATTGGTCGATTCAGAACGCATTCTCACCCGCCTGCGCGCCGAGGGCTACGCAATCTCGCCCGATTATGCAGGTGCCGACGCCGTAATCGTCAACACCTGCGGCTTTCTTGACAGCGCCAAGGCAGAATCGCTGGAAGCCATCGGTGAAGCCCTCGCCGCCAACGGCCGCGTCATCGTAACGGGCTGTCTGGGTGCGGAACCTGCCTACATCACCGGTGCGCATCCACGCGTTCTGGCGGTGACCGGCCCGCATCAATACGAGGCGGTGCTGGACGCTGTCCACAAAGCCGTACCTGCAAGGCCCGACCCCTTCATCGACCTGCTGCCGGCCAGTGCCGTGACGCTGACCCCGCGCCATTACAGCTATCTGAAAATCGCCGAGGGCTGCAATCACACCTGCAAATTCTGCATCATCCCCGACATGCGCGGGCGTCTGCAGTCCCGCCCCGCCCATGCTGTGCTGCGGGAGGCAGAGCGGTTGGTGGCGGCGGGCGTGAAAGAACTGCTGGTGATTTCGCAGGACACTTCGGCCTACGGCGTCGATATCAAACACGCCACCGAACGAAATCACCGCGCCCATATCACCGATCTTGCCCGCGATCTGGGGTCGCTCGGCGCCTGGGTCCGCCTGCACTACGTCTACCCCTACCCGCATGTCAGAAACCTGATCCCGCTGATGGCGGATGGGCTGATCCTGCCCTATCTCGACATCCCGTTCCAACACGCCGACCCTGGGGTCTTACGCCGCATGGCCCGCCCCGCCGCCGCCGCCCGCACGCTGGATGAGATCGCAAACTGGCGCTCTGTCTGCCCCGATATCACCCTGCGCTCGACCTTCATCGTCGGCTACCCCGGCGAGACAGAGGCGGAATTCCAGACCCTGCTAGATTGGATGGATGAAGCGCAACTGGACCGCGTCGGTTGCTTCCAATACGAAAATGTCGCCGGCGCGCGCAGCAATGCCCTACCGGACCATGTGGCCCCAGAAGTGAAGCAAGAGCGTTGGGATCGCTTTATGGAAAAGGCGCAAGCCATATCCGAGGCAAAACTGGCTGGAAAAGTTGGTAAAGTGCTAGAGGTGATTGTGGATGAGGTGGATGCCGAAGGTGCCACCTGCCGCACCAAAGCTGACGCGCCGGAAATTGACGGCAACCTGTTCATCGACGAAGGTTTTGAGGAACTGCAGCCGGGGGACATCATTTCCGTGACGGTAGAGGAAGCCGGAGAGTACGACCTCTGGGGGCGGGTAGCGTGAGCCTGCGTTCTATTGAGCCAAGGCCTACAGATGTTTTTTAGAAAATACGACGTTTCCGAGGGTGTCTCCGATTGGTTGGTTGAAAGCTTTAATTGGGCCATCGACAAGGGCATTTTGACACACGAAACGCCGCTCATTGCACCGACAAAAGCGTTTTTCAGTGCGCCTTCAGGTCGATCACCGGAGGTTGTCATGGCGTTGGTCGAGAACATCAAAACGCTTCTGTCTATTCAAGATGCGCAGATCAGTGTCTTACCAATCGACCAGATGGCCGCCGAGTATAGGCATAGTTACAACGCCACCTCAGAGACTTCAGGCACGTGGCAAAGCGATGGCAATCACGCTCTGATTCGCTACAATGCCGATCTAATCGCGAGTCCGATAGCGTTCATCGGGATGCTGGCGCACGAGGTTATGCATCATGTGCTGCATCGCTTTGAGGATCGTCCTCCAGGTGGAATCGAGGCGGAAGAACTGTCGACTGACTTGCACTGCATCACGACCGGTTTTGGTATCTTTCAAATGGCTGGCGCAGAAGTTCAGGGCTGGCAAGGATACCTGCGCCAACCGACGAGGGCGCATGCGCTTGCTCTGTTCTTGGCTATCCGCGAAATTTCAGCCGACGCCGCACTGTCTTATCTACCTCCTCGCAGCGCCAAGATGTTGCGCCGTGCCTTGCAAGAAGTGAACAAAAGCCCTGACGTCATAGCCGCGTTGGATAGCAAACTTAGATACTCCCATTGATAATGCTTACCTACCGATTTTTCGTAATATCTCCTAAAGGACCTCGCCCAATGCCCTGGATCGACACCGTCCCTTACGACCAATCCACCGGCAAGCTCCGCCAGCTTTATGACCGCGTCAAAGGGCCCGGCGATAACGTCGACAACATCATGATGATGCACTCGCTTCGCCCCCACACGATGGAGGGGCATATGGCGATTTACAAATATACCCTACACCATTCGGCCAACACGGTGCCGAAGTGGTTTTTGGAAACGCTTGGCGTCTGGGTGTCGATCCTGAACCGCTGCAGCTATTGTGTAGAGCATCACTTTGCGGGCCTGCAGCGGCTGCTGGGCGACCCACCCCGCGGCCTTGCACTGCGCGCAGCGATGGAGGCGGGCGATCTTGCCGCCTGCCCGCTGTCCCCGCGTGAAATCCTAGCCATGCACTATGCCCGGACCCTGACGCGCGCGCCGTGGGATCTGACCGAAGCCGATGCCACCGCTCTGCGCATGACAGGCTGGTCCGATGGCGAAATCCTTGAAATCAATCAGGTTTGCGCCTATTTTTCCTATGCGAACCGCACGGTTCTGGGGCTTGGCTGTTCAACGGATGGCGATGTTCTTGGCCTGTCTCCGGGCAATTCCGACAATCCTGAAGATTGGAACCATCGCTGAAGCAGGTCTTCTGTTTGGGTCAGCACAAACAAGGCACTTGCCAAATGCGGCCCCGGCGGTTTGCATATCCGCAGCCAAGAGGAGAGCCAAATGTCCGATACCCCAATGATTGCCCAAACCGCGCCCTACAAGGCGGACCTACAAAAAGGCAAAACATACTTCTGGTGTACCTGCGGACAGTCGGCCAATCAGCCATTCTGTGACGGGTCGCACAAGGCGACGCCCTTCACACCGCTCAAATTCAACGCCGAAGCCACCAAGACGGCTTTTTTGTGCGGCTGCAAGCGGACGTCGAAGCAGCCTTTTTGCGATGGCTCGCACAAGTCGCTTTAGCCTCGGGCGGCTCTTGCCGCTTGTCCGCAGCATCCTATCTTTTTTGGATGGAAGACACCCGCGTTTTGTACAACGAGACCTGCCCGGTTTGCAGTTTCGAGATTGACGCTTACCGCAAGCGGGCGGAGGCGTCTGACCTGCCGATCGGGTTTGATACCCTCGGCGATGCGGCCCGTTGGGGCCTGACACCCGATCAAGCGGCGCGGCGGCTGCATGTGCTGCACCGGGGACAGATCTTGTCCGGCATCCCCGCTTTTCGCGCACTTTGGGGGGAAATGCCGCATCTGCACTGGCTGGCACGACTGACGGGGCGGCCCTTCATCGGGGCGGCGGCGGTGACGCTTTATGACCGATTGCTGGCGCCGGCGCTGTACTGGATGCATAAGCGCCGGCAGGCGCGGCGGTAGCGGACGACACCATCAAGGACATCGACGTGCGATGCGCAGGCTCTCGAACGGCGATGGCGACGCAGTCCGGCCCGCTTGCCCAATTGCCGCGGTTTCGGGCCTTTCAAGCGGCTGATGTGCGGGCGGACAGAAAGTCCCGCTTCAGTCATGTCTGGCGCAGCGCAGATCCCAGAAACCGTTCACTCTTTGCCAAATGTGCACTAGCGCAGGCTGTCGGCGGTTCGGCGCACCAGCTCCTGGCGCTGCGCGTTTGGCGGGTGGCTGCCCAGAAACTGATCCCCGGGATCGGGCAGCCGCGAAAAGAACGCCGCACCGCGCACTGGATCAAAACCGGCAAGATAGGCAATTTCGGTGCCCAGCGCGTCGGCTTCCAATTCGTAATCCTTCGAATACTGCCGCGCGCCGACCTCTGCGCCAAGGCTTGCCGCTTGTCGCACGGCCTCGGGGCCGGCGCCTGACGCCTGTGCCAGCACGCCTGCCAGAATTGCGGTGGTCTGCACGGTTTCCTCGCGTCGCGGAATATGGCCCAGGATGTGGTGAGCCGCCTCATGCCCCATGACAAAGGCAATCTCATCTGCGTTGCGTGCATCCGCAATCAGCGCGGTGGTGAACACCACGATGGGCCGCCCGTCCTTGTCGATGGTCTGAAACGCATTTGGGGGCAGATCGGTGCGGCTGTCGACAAATATCTGGATATCGCAATTGACCCGGCGCGTGCGGGCACGGCACAGATCTTCGGCCACCGGTTCCACGCGCTCGATGACCTGCACGAAACTATTGACCGCCTGTTGCGGCGTTGGCCGTGGTTCGGTTTGGGCGGGCAGAGACTGGATCGGCGCGCGTTGGGCAACCGGACCATCCGGCGGCGCATAAAGGTCCAGCACGTCCACACATCCGGCGAGCAACAGCATCACCGCCAAAATACCCTTGCTCTGCATCGACCTGCCTTTTGTCTTGTTCTTGTTTGCCCCAACCTAGCAAAAAACACTTCCAAGGAAAGCCCTGCTCACAGCTTGTTCACTGCTATCGCAGCAAAGGGGTTGAGCAGTCTGGCATCCCGCCCTAACCTGCAACCATGTTCACCATCGAGCACGAATTTGACGCCACCGTGATCACCCTGGTTGACGAGGGCAGCTATGCCTTGCAAGAGGACGTAATCATCGAGGCGTTCGAAGACTGCATCACCATCACCCAGCATGATCCGCGCCGCGATGAGCCCTTGCGCCTGACCCTGTCGCTGACACAGGTGGCCGATCTTGCGGCGGCGCTGAACCTGCCCGAAGGCAGCTACAGGATTGCCAAAGGCGGCTAGCGCATCCTGCGTCTGCTTTCGACAAGATCGGTACCCATTTTTTTAAGACCAGCGCTAAACAGCACCAGCCCCGCCGCGACCAGCACCGCAGCCGCAATCCGCTGCGGGCTAAGTGCCTGTACTTGCAGCCCGAGCAGACCCCCGCCGTCCAAGACCAACGCGGCACCCATCTGGCCCAGAATCAGCGCGGCCATGGTTGACAATACGCCCAGCGTCGGCACGCCCCAAAGCACTGCAAACACATAATACGCCCCAAGAAAACCACCGGCAATCTGCCAGCCGGGTGTTGCGCCCAGCCGAAGAAACGGACCCGGCCCGTCGTGCAGCAAGGTCAGCGAAAGCAGAACCAGAAATCCGACCGCGAAGGAGACCGCCGCCGCCCCGACAGGGCTGCCCAGACTGCGCCCGAGAGCTGCGTTGATCGGGGCCTGCGTGGCAAGCGCAACGCCGGCGATAATCACCAGAAAAAGGGCAAACGGTATGGAGACATGCATCGGGCGGCCTTTCTGCCTTGGGTTCAGTTTTGATAGGTGGCGGGGCTGCTTTGAACAAGTGCCCCGCCATTACCCCCTCCGGCCGATGCACCTTGTAGCGACACTTTGCGCCCCTAATCCATTGCAGGCATCCATTGCTAACCGCGCTTTCCGCTGGCACATCTGTATGGCGTTGCCCTACGGTGCCTGCACGCCACTGACTGGATACCACCCGTGAAAACCGCCTTCTTTTCCGACGAACGCTGCTTTTGGCATGGCGGCGGCAATTATTCCTTCACTCTGCCGGTGGGCGGCCTTGTGCAACCGGGTGGCGGTCTGCCCGAAAGCCCGGAGGCCAAACGCCGACTGGTGAACCTGATCGAGGTGACCGGTCTCGCGCGGGATCTTGCCCGGCAAAGCGCCGCTCCGGCCACACGCGACGATCTGATGCGCGTGCACCCGGTCGGGTATCTTGATCGCTTCAAGGCGCTGTCCGATGACAGGGGCGGCGAATTGGGCCTGCGCACCCCGTTTGGCAAGGGCGGATATGAACATGCCACCCTGTCCGCCGGTCTGGTCAAGGCAGCCGTCATGGCGGTGCTGGAAGGACGCGCGCCCAATGCCTATGCGCTGTCGCGCCCGCCCGGACACCATTGCCTGCCTGATTTCCCGAACGGCTTTTGCCTGCTGGCCAATATTGCCATTGCCATCCGTGCGGCACAGACGGCGCAGCTTGCCCGCCGCGTCGCCGTGGTGGACTGGGACGTGCATCATGGCAACGGCACCGAGGCGATCTTTTACGAAGACCCCGATGTGCTAACCATCAGCCTGCATCAGGACCGCAACTATCCGATGGATAGCGGTGCCGTTACCGACAGGGGGCGCGGGCCGGGGCTTGGTGCCAATCTCAACATCCCGCTGCCCCCCGGCACCGGGCACAGCGGCTATCTTTCCGCGATGGACCGCAACGTGATGCCCGCCCTTGCCCGCTTCAAACCCGATCTCATCATCGTCGCCTGCGGTTTTGATGCGGCGGCGATTGATCCGCTGGGCCGGATGCTTGCCACCGCCGCTACCTTCCGCGCCATGACCCGGCGCATGATGGACGCCGCCGACGACCTTTGTGGCGGCAAACTGGTGCTGGCCCATGAAGGCGGCTATTCCGAGGTGTACGTGCCCTTCTGCGGCCACGCCGTACTGGAGGAACTGTCTGGCAGCGCGATCACCGCCCCCGATCCGCTTGCCGACACCTTTGCGCTGCGCCAGCCCGATGCCCGGTTCGATGCCTTTGTGGAAAGCTGGCTGGATGACATCGCCGCACGTTGGCGCTAAAGACAAAGCCAGCCGGCTTTGCATTCGGAACACCGCTTTGCAGCCAGATCAACCTTTGCCTGCAAGGACGCCCGCCATGCCCAGCCCCAACCCCGCAGCCTTGTCATTCCTGCAAAACCGCCGCTCGCGCCCGGCCAAGACCATGGCGCTGCCGGTGCCGTCGCATACCGAGGTGGCGCAGATATTGACCGCCGCCGTCCGCGTGCCCGATCACGGCAAGCTGGAACCCTGGCGCTTTTTGGTGGTGCAGGGTGCTGCCATGGCGCGGCTGGCCGGTCTGGTGGAAACCCGCGCGAGCGCACTTGGCTACGACACCGAAAAAACCGCCAAGGGGCGCGGGCAGTTCGATCTGGGATTGCTTGCGGTGGTGGTCATCTCGTCGCCCAAACTTTCAGACAAAATCCCGCATATTGAACAGGTTCTATCCGCCGGCGCGGTCTGTCTCGGTATCCTGAACGCGGCAGAGGCGGCGGGTTGGGGGGCCAACTGGTTGACCGGCTGGCCTGCCTATGACCGGGGTTTCATCGAAGCGGCGTTCGGCGTCGGGCCGCACGAAACCGTCACGGGCATCGTGCATATCGCGACCGGAACCGCCCTTGCCCCTGATCGCCCGCGCCCAGATCTTACCCGGCTGGTAGAATGGCAGCAGGCCTAACCGCCCAAAGTGGTCTTTGGCAGCATCCGGTGCAGAAGGTCGAAATCACGCACCGAAATCCAGCCTGACAGAATGATGGCGACCAGCACGCCCCAGATCACGATGGCGACAAAAGTGGTGATCCGGGCCTTGCGGGCCACCACATTGCCCGCCGGGGCCGATTTCGGCGTGCCCGGCACCACTTCGCCTGTGTCACCCTGGCTGACAAAGCGCAGCGGCAGCACGACGAAAAACACCATGAACCATGTCACGGAAAACAGCACGAATGCGGCGGTAATCGTCATCAGACCTGCTCCAGTTCGATCAGGGTGCCAGTGAAATCTTTCGGATGCAGAAACAGCACCGGCTTGCCGTGCGCGCCTGTCTTCGGGATGCCTCCACCCAGAACTCGTGCCCCTGACGCCAGCAAATGGTCGCGCGCGGCCAGAATATCCGCCACCTCATAGCAAATATGGTGAATGCCGCCCGCGGGGTTCTTGTCGAGGAACCCCTGGATCGGCGATCCCTCGCCCAGCACCGCCAGCAATTCGATCTTGGTGTTTGGCAAATCGATGAACACCACCCGGACGCCGTGATCGGGGTGATCCAGGACCGGGCCCACCGATGCCCCCAACGTCTGGCGGTACTGCGCAGCCGCTGCTGCCAGATCCGGCACCGCGATGGCCACGTGGTTCAATCGTCCGATCATGATCAACCTCAAATGGACCAGCCTGCTTTATGCGGCGCGGCGCCGACGCTGGCAAGAGCAAGCAATGCCGCAGACCAAAGCGGGAAAGTGGCATCGGGCCGTCGGCAATTTACCACTGCTTAAGCATTTGATGCTCAGATATCGGAAATCCCCGATGGCAGGAGCATCCCCCATGCCGACTTCCTCCCCACAAGGTTTTTTGGACCGCGTTCTGCATGGGCGCGTGCCGCTGGCGGACCCGGCCCACCCGGCGCTGCCCTTGCAGGGGCTGACGGTGCTGGTGGTTGAAGACAGCCGGTTCGCGTCCGATGCGGTGCGGCTGTTGTGCCAAAGGTCCGGCGCGCGGCTGCGACGGGTTGAAACGCTGCATGCGGCCTGCGGCCATCTGCGGGTCTATCGCCCCGATGTCATCGTAATCGACCTTGGTCTTCCCGATGGCCGTGGCGACGCGCTGATCCGGGATCTGGCCGGGCGGCACCCGCAGGGCCCCGTGATCATCGGCATCAGCGGCGACCCAGATGCCCGCGCCGACGCGATGAACGCCGGTGCGCATGGCTTTCTGGACAAGCCGTTCTCCAGCTTGCTGGCGTTTCAGGCCGAAATCGTGCGGCATCTGCCCGACCGCGCCCAACGCAGCGCCATGACTACGCCCGACAGCATGCTGACCGCCGATCCGCTGGCGCTTCGGGATGATCTGGAACATGCGGAAGGCCTGTCGCAGGCCAATCCCGATGCGCTGCAACGAAGATATCTTGCGGGCTTCGTCGGCGGGCTTGCGCGCAGCACGAACGACGCTGCGCTTGCAGCGGCGGTCGACGCCATGGCGGGCGATCAGGGGCTGGACGGCCTGCGGGCAGTTCTGGCCAGCCGGATCAGCCGCACGGCAACTGCGTTCAAATGCGCCTTGCCCTGAAGCACGTTGTCATCGCCCTTGCGTGACCGTTCATCAGCCCTTGCGGGCATTCTTCGCGGGCATCGAGGCGGAGAACATCCGCAAGGTAGGTGGTGCGCGGTGTACTGCGATCAAGATGCCGAACCCATCCGGCCCGCGCCAGCTCTTCCTGCGTTACGGCACCGGATCAGAGGCAGCGCGTACCAGCTGCGTCAGGTCTGACAAGGACTCGCGCTGTTTACCGGCATCGGTAAAATTAGACGGCGACAGCCAGGCGAGATAGGCCTTGCGCAGCGCCGGCCATTCCTTGTCAATGACCGCAAACCAGGCCGTATCGCGGTTGCGACCTTTGACCACCGCCGCCTGACGGAAAATCCCTTCGTAGGAAAACCCAAGCCGCTGTGCCGCCCGCCGGGATGGCATGTTCAACGCGTTGCACTTCCATTCATAACGCCGATACCCCGCCTCGAAGGCCCAGCGCATCATCAGATACATGGCCTCTGTCGCAGCGCTGCTGCGCTGCATCTCGGGTGCGAGGCAGATGCTGCCCACCTCAATGGACCCGGCCTCGGGGGCGATGCGCATGAAGGCGGCTATGCCGCCGCAATTGCCCGAGTCCGCGTCGCGCAGTGCATAAAACACTGTGTCAGACTTCGACGCCGCCTCGCGCGCCCAGCAATGAAAGGCCGAGGCCGAGGTGAACGGCCCATCATGCATGTAGTCCCAAAGCGATGCATCGCCGCTGATGGCGCGGTACAGATCGCCCGCATGGGCATCGGCGTCCAGCCGTTCCAGCGCCACATACTGCCCGTCAATCCGGCCCGGACCCGGCCTTTCCGGTGGCACCCAGCCGTCAAGACGTGCGCCAAGCATCCGAGTGTCAGCCATGATTGCCCCCCTGCCCCGCACCGTTTATGCGCGGGGCAAGGGCTGTTCGCAACGGGTCATCACAGCATGAATTTCGGATTTGTTCCCAGATCGAGGCCTGGAAATACCGACCTCTCCAGCACCGATGCATCCAGCCCATAGGCTGCCGCCATCGCCCAGCCCGCATAGGCGCGCACATCGGACGTCGGCATCAGATCGCGCTGATCATAAAGATCGGCCTCCGCCAGCCCCGGCCAGCGCCCGTACACCTTGCCGCCCCGGATCGCCCCGCCCGCCATCACCAGCAACCCGCCGGTGCCGTGATCGGTGCCTTTGGTGCCGTTTTCGCGTACCGTTCTGCCAAATTCGGTCATCGCCAGCACCGTCGTGTTGCCCCAAACCGGCCCGAGTTGTTCTTTCAGCCGCAATACCAAGCGTTCCAGCCGCGTCAGGCTGCGCCCGATCCCCGCCGCCTGGCCGCGATGGGTATCCCAACCGTTTTGCGAGAACGCGGCAATCCGGGTATCTTCGCGCAAACGCGCTGCGGCAAAATCGACCAGAGCGTCAATATCGCCCAGACCCGCGGGATCCTTGCTTTTTGCGGGCAGTCCTGCGTCCATCCCGCCAGCCTTCATGATGGCCGCGAGATCCAGCGCCTCGGCCGAGGCATCGCGAAACAGCGCATCCTCGTGATAGATCGCCTCCAGCAGCAGGCGGTTTTGCGATGACATCTCCAGACCGGTGTCGGGCTCCCAACTGCGCATTCCGGCACTGCCGGCCAGCAACGGCACCGCCTCGCGCCCGATGGCGTAGGCGGTCTGCGCCGTCAGCCCCGGCACCGTCTGCAACAGGCGGTTCAACCAGCCATCGCGCGCAACACCCAAGGGCGCGTCCAGCCCGGTGCCCGCCTCCAGCAGATCCTGCCCGTCAAAATGGCTGCGCTTGTCGCGGTAGGGGGTGGATACCGCATGGGCAAAGGCCAACTCGCCGGCCTGCCAAAGTGGCATCAGCCCGCCCAGCCGCGCGTGCAGCGCAAAATATCCATCCAGATCGCTGGCACGGGAGTTTTGCGCAAGCGTCGGGCGGTAGCCGGCAAACAGCGGGTCGCCAAGCGGTTGCAGGACATCGAGCCCGTCCATCGCCCCACGCAAGATGATCACCACAAGACGGTGATCGCCCAGCGGATGCCCGCCGCCCGCCGCCGCAAGCGTCACTGACGAAAGGAACGGATGCGCCGCCGCCGAACAGCCCAACATCGCCGATCCTCGCAGAAAAAATCGCCGGTTCATCGCCTACCTCCTGTTGAATTCTGCGGAGGCGAGCACAAGCCCCACCGCTTCGCGCACCGTCTCTGCCCGCTGCACGGCAAGGATCAGCAGCTTGCCCGCGCGCGGCCCCAAGGCCCGGTTGGCAAGGTCGGTCGGGTCCGGCAGCGTGCGCAAAAGCCGCGACGGCACCTCCATCGCCCAGTTGATCCGCGCGGCCAGACCCTGCGGGTTGATCCATGCTGCCGCCTCTTCGGGCCAGCCGTCCGGACCACCCGGCCCCAGCAATGGCTGGCCCATCGCCTGCACCCGCGATGCGACAAGTCTGCGAAAAACGGTGTCACCGGCGGCGATCAGAGCGTCGCCGTCCACCCCAAGCGCGCGCAGCGATGCCACGATGAACTCAAACGGCTGCCGCACCTTGGTGGCCTGCGCCGTCGATGCAGCCGGATGATCCAGCAACGCGCGGTACACCGCCGTCAGATCGCCCCCAGTGTCCAGATAGGCACGGCGCATATGCGCCACCAGATCGGCATCGGGCGTGTCGGATACGAAATGCACCGCCAGTTTGCGCGCAATATGCCCCGCCGTTTCCGGCCGCATCGCCAGATCCTCCAGTGCGGCCAGGATTGGGGCGGTGCCTTCACCATCATAGGAAATGCCCAGCACCACTTCGGCCCCCGGCTCCGCGCGTCGCGGCTCGAAGGCGAAACCGCGCTCGGGATCGACCGTCAAGCCGGTCAGCAATTCCGCCATCTGGCGCACGTCGTTCTGGCTGTAGCCCGCCCCGACGCCCAAGGTGTGCAACTCGATCAGTTCCCGCGCGAGGTTTTCATTCAGCCCGACGCCGCGCTTGTGGGCGGCTTTTGACTTCGGCCCGATCGAAAGGGTCTGATCAAGATAGATCAGCATGGCCGGATGCAGGGTCACCGCGCTCAGCAGGTTGGTGAACCGTCCCGCCAGATTAGGCCGGATCGCATCCTCGACCAAAGTACCCGGCAACACCAGTTCCTGCCGGTTCTTGGCCGCAGTGGTGAAATGATCCGCCCAGAACCGCACCAGCCGTTCGCGAAAGCCATCGGGATTGTCCAAAGCGCGGGCGAAACCGGCTCGCGCGGCGTGCCGTCCGGCCGTTTCGGCCTTGAGGATAGCTGCCCGGTAGGGCTGTTCCTGCGCCGGATCCTTACGGCGGGCGCGGCGGGTTATGTCGATCTCGCGCAGCAGCGGATGGGCTGCCTCGAACCCCAGGCCCGGATGGCGGATGACGATCGCATCGGGTGCGGCCAGTGCGGCCAGCACTCTGCCGGTGTCGGTTGGCGCACCTTCGGGCATCGGCAAGCCAAAACCAAAGCGAAACGCATGGGTCGCAGGATCCTTGGCCATTTACCGCCTCTTTTCTTACATCGCTGCGGTTCAGGTGGCGTCCCGCACAGCCATTATCAAGACAAGACATGAACGCGTCTATCCCGCCTTTCCGACGGAAGATCGTCAACGACGGTCAGCTTTCAGCGAAAACCCGCCGGAACCGCCGCGCAGTCAGTACGAGAAATCAGCCGGATACCAATGAAGGCCGTCAAAATCGGCTTTGCCGAGGTCAACCCCGGCGGCGCGCAGGGCGGCGTAACCCATGGTCAGGTGAAAGAAGAAATTCGGCAACCCGAACAGGTGCAGGTAGTCGGCCCCGGTCTGCTCCAGATCCGCAAAACCCGCTCGGTGCAGAATGATGCGGTCTTCGGCGCCTTCGAAATCTGCCGCCTTCATTGCCCCCAGATGCGCGCGCGCAACCGCCATGCGGGGGGCGAGGGCTTGTGGCAGATCGGGTATCTCCAACCCCGCGAGCGGATAGACGGTGCGCATTGCAATCCCCGCCGCCGTAGCAAAATGCTGGCTCGCCGTGAACCCATCGCTGATCTGCGCGCCTAGCCCCTCTGCGCCCGCCTTTTCCACCATTCCAGCAACCTGCGAAAGGTAATGCCGAAAGACGGGGACCGAGGCGGTGTAAAGGGGCGGCATCAGCTCTCCTTCGGGACCACACGCAAGTGCAGATCGCGCAGTTGCGCATTCAGCGGTTCCGACGGCGCGCCCATCAGCAGATCTTCGGCGCGTTGGTTCATCGGGAACATGATCACCTCGCGGATGTTCGCCTCATCCGCCAGCAACATCACGATCCGGTCGATCCCCGCCGCACAACCGCCGTGCGGCGGTGCGCCATATTTGAACGCCTTCACCATGCCGCCAAAGCGCTTTTCCACCTCGGATGCGGGGTAGCCCGCAAGTTCGAATGCTTTGAACATGATCTCCGGCTTATGGTTGCGGATGCCGCCACTGATCAACTCATAGCCGTTGCAGGCCAGATCATACTGATAGGCATAAACCGCCAGCGGATCACCGCTTAGCGCCTCCATCCCGCCTTGGGGCATCGAGAAGGGGTTGTGGCTGAAATCAATCTTGCCCTCATCGGTTTTCTCATACATCGGGAAATCGACGATCCACGCAAACCTGAAGCAATCCTTCTCAGTCAGCCCCAACTCACGCCCAATCTCATTCCGAGCCCGCCCCGCAACCGCTTCAAACTGATCCGGACGCCCACCAAGGAAAAACGCCGCATCGCCAAGGCCTAGGCCGAGTTGTAGGCGAATGGCTTCGGTACGTTCCGGGCCGATGTTTTTGGCGAGGGGGCCTACTCCCAAGACCTTATTGGACCACTGACCAAGCTTTCTGGCCATTCGTTCGTGCCAAGCTTCTTTGCTTTCACCTTTATCTTGAGGATTTGCCACGGCGTCGAAAACGATACCTTCTCCGTAACCTTCTTCCCGCCAAAGGATATACCCCATCCCCGGCAAGCCTTCCTTCTGCGCGAACGCATTCATCCGGTCACAGAACTTGCGGCTTCCTCCAGTCGGCGCAGGAATAGCGCGTATCTCCGTCCCCTCGTTCTCCAGCAACTTCGCAAATATCGCGAAACCAGAATCCCGGAAATGCTCCGAGACCTCCTGCATCTTGATCGGGTTGCGCAGGTCGGGCTTATCGCTGCCATACCATTTCAACGAGTCCCGATAGGCGATCTTGGTCCAGTCGGAATAAACCTTCTTACCCGGCGCAAATTCCTCGAATATCCCCTGCACCACAGGCTGCACAGCGGCGAAGACATCATCCTGCTCGACAAAACTCATTTCGATATCAAGCTGATAGAAATCAGTCGGCGACCGGTCCGCGCGTGGGTCTTCATCGCGGAAACAGGGCGCGATCTGGAAATAGCGGTCAAACCCCGCCACCATGATCAACTGCTTGAACTGCTGGGGGGCCTGCGGAAGAGCATAGAACTTGCCGGGATGCAGCCGCGACGGCACCAGAAAATCCCGCGCGCCCTCCGGCGACGACGCGGTGATGATCGGCGTCTGAAATTCGTTGAACCCCTGATCCCACATCCGGTTGCGGATGGACCGCACCACGTTGGACCGCAGCATCATATTCGCATGCAGCTTTTCGCGGCGCAGGTCCAGAAACCGATAGGTCAGCCGGGTTTCCTCCGGGTAATCCACATCGCCAAACACCGGCATCGGCAGCTCTTCCGACGCACCCAACACTGTAAACCCGGTCGCATAAACCTCGATCTCACCCGTTGGCAGCTTTGGGTTGATCAGCGACGCCGCCCGCCCCTTGACCAGCCCGTCGATGCAGATCACCCATTCCGCACGAACGCCCTCCAGCCCGGCAAACGCGGCGCTGTCACTGTCTGCAATCACCTGTGTAATGCCGTAATGATCGCGCAGATCCAGAAACAGTACCCCGCCATGATCGCGCACCCGGTGTACCCAGCCCGACAGGCGCACGGGTTCGCCGACATGGGCTTTGGTCAGGGCGGCACAGGTGTGGCTGCGGTAAGCGTGCATTTCAGGCTCCGGGCATTGGCAAAGTTCTGCGGCAAGGTCCTGCCGGATACACCCCTATGATGCCTTGAAGTCAAGAGCAGGCGGCAGAATGGCACCCGCATTTGTGACACGACCACACTTTTGCGTGCACGGTATTTATGTCGGACTTGCCGTGTTATCATAGATTTCGTACGCCTTTATGCCATTCGCATTTAAAACGTAGCCCGCTGTAGGCCAGAAGGAAAAACAGATGTGGAATGCTATTTTAAACCGGATGCTGGGGCAGTTGATCCGGACCGGCACCCTTGAAATTCATTTCCCCGACGGCACGACACAACGCCATGGGAACGGCAGCCTGCCGCGCGTCACAGTCCGGGTTTTGGACCCCGCCGTTGCCGCACGCATGGTGCGCAACCCCGATCTGACCGTGGGCGAGGCCTATGTTGACGGCACCATGACGATCGACAATGATGATTTGCATTCGTTTCTGGCGCTGGTCATTGCCAATACCCATGAAAGCAATCCGCACGTCTTCTGGCGGCGGATTCAAATCGCTTTCAGACGGACATTGCGCAGAGCGGCGCAATTCAATACCTCAGAGCGGTCGCGGGCCAATGTCCAACATCACTACGATCTGTCAGGTGCGCTTTACGATCTGTTCCTGGATGCCGACCGCCAGTATTCCTGCGCCTATTTCATCGATCCCGATGACACGCTGGAACAGGCGCAAATTCACAAGAAGGCGCATATTGCCAAGAAACTGTGCCTTGAGCCGGGGATGAGCGTTCTGGATATCGGCTCCGGGTGGGGCGGCATGGCGATCACGCTTGCGCGCGATTACGGGGCCAGGGTCGTGGGCGTCACCCTGTCGCAAGAACAGCACAAGCGATCAACCGAACGCGCGGCCGAGGCGGGCCTGTCGGACCGGGTGTCGTTTCAGCTGATCGATTATCGCCAACTTGTCGGCCAATTTGACCGGGTGGTGTCGGTGGGCATGTTCGAACATGTCGGCGTGCCGCATTATCTTGAATATTTTCGCCGCGTGAAGGGCTTTCTGGCCCCCGACGGCGTGGCCCTGATCCATACCATCGGGCGCACGGCACCGCCAAGCGCCACCAACCCGTGGATCACCAAATACATCTTTCCCGGCGGCTATGTGCCGGCCCTGTCCGAAATGGCAGCGGCGGTTGAAAAGTCGGGTCTGTGGCCAACCGATGTCGAGGTTTGGCGGCAGCATTATGCCACCACGCTGGCCCACTGGCTGCAACGCTTTGACCACAACATCGACGCCGTGCGCGCGCTGTATGATGACCGGTTCTGCCGGATGTGGCGCTACTACCTGATCGCGTCGGAAATGACCTTCCGCGAGGGGCGTCAATGCGTGTTTCAGATGCAGTTGGGCCATCATCAGAATGCCGCACCCCTGACGCGCGACTACCTCTATACGCCCGAACCCTACGCCACCGGGTCAATCCACGAAACGCGCCGGAATCAGGCCGCGCAGTGAATTGCCGACCATCAGGTGTACGCGGCCCAGATCAGCCGCGCGCAGCACGGCGGTCCGGGCCGCACCCGTCGCCAGCAACTCGGCGCGCAGAACGCCCGGCAGCAGCCCCGATGACAGCGGCGGCGTGCAAATACCGTCGCCGGCATCAAAGAACACCGTGGTGATGGTGCCATCGCAAACTTCGCCTCGCTCATTCTGGAAAATCACCTCGTCCAGCCCCATCGGCAGGCTGGCCCGGGCGGTATCGTAGGCGGCGCGGCGGGTGGATTTCACGCCCAGCCAAGGGTCCGTGGACTGAAGAGCCTCAGTTGCTAGGCCAATCTGCCACAGCACAGCCCCGTCCGGCATGGCGGATACCGAAATCTCGATCCTGCCTGCAACGTCCAGTGTCAGGCGCACCCGTGCCGGCACTGTGCCAACGGCGTCCCGCAAGGCGGATGCCACCAGCCCCGGACCGCAGGCCCAGCCAAGCTGTGCCGCCGACCGCGCCAGCCGGTCCAGATGCAAATCATGGCGCACGAAGGCGGCACCATCCCAGCCCAGCGTCTCGATCAGCCTCAGGTCCGTATCGCCAGCCCCTCGGCGAAGCGTGCTTTCCATAACGCCTCCTCCCATTCGCCTGTCGCCGTGCTGTCATGCACGACGCCACCACCGACGTTCATCTCTACCCGGCCACCTTCAAACAGACGCAGGGTGCGGATCGCCACATTGAACGCCGCCCGCCCATCCGGGGCCATCCAGCCCATCGCGCCACAATAGGCCCCCCTCGGGTGCGGTTCCACCTCGCGGATGATCTCCATCGCGCGGATTTTCGGCGCTCCGGTGATCGACCCGCAGGGAAACAGTGCCGTCAGCAGATCGGCCAAGCCCGGCGTGCCGACCAATTGCCCAACCACCCGGCTCGACATCTGATGCACGGTGGCAAAGGCTTCCACCTTGAACAATTCCGGCACTTTCACCGACCCGACCTCGGCCAGCCGCGAGATATCATTGCGCAGAAGATCAACGATCATCAGGTTTTCCGCCCGGTCCTTGAGCGATGCCTGCAAGTCCGCCGCAAGGGCGGCATCGCGCGCAGGGTCGGCATCGCGCGGTGCGGTGCCCTTCATCGGGCGCGCCGAAATCAGGCCTCCGCCGTCCACCGTGAAGAATAATTCGGGCGACCGGGACACCACCACGGGCCCCACCCCAAGATCGCAAAACATGCCGTGCCCCACCCGCTGGCGCGCCCGCAATGCGCCATACAGCCCCAACGCCGTGCCATGGGTCAACTGCGCCAGCATCGGGAAGGTCAGGTTGATCTGATAGCAATCGCCTGCCGCAATATAGGCCGCAACCCTGGCGAATGCCGTGGCATAGCTGGTCTGGTCAATCCGGGGTCGAGGCTCGGTCATGATGACATCCCGTGCCTCGGTGCGAGCGCGGTCCATCAGGGCCGCAGCGGCGACAGGCGCGCCGTAAACTCCGAAGGCCAGCAATGGCCCCTCACGCCCGGCGGGCATCAAATGCGCCAAACGCGGCTCCAGCGCGTATCCCGCCTCATAGGAGACATAGCCCGCCACCCAGCCGCCGCGCGCGCGCGCGGCATCAAGGCTTGCCAATGCAGGCACCACATCCTGCGCGTCCCACGCCACCACGGTTTCCTGCGCCGGAGCAAACAGCACCGGCTCGCCATCTGGGCCATTTTCGCAAATAATCACCGGGGGTTGCCTTTTTCATGGGCCGTATCTGCACCGACGCTTTGCCCCAAGACCTATGCCAAAGTCCAGGCCCAAACCAGCCGATTTCCCCGCCTTGCTGCCGGTTTGCGACCCCCGCCGCCAACCGCGACTTGCCTGCATCAGGTTTGAAACAAATTTTTCAGGACTTGCCACACTGAAATTTTTCTTCATTGTTGTCCACAGGATCGGCGGAAAGCCGCTGTTCTGAAAAAACAAACGACCAAACAATGGTTCGGAGGGAACGGCAATGGCATCGGATGACTATACCGACAAGGACCACCACGAGGATGTAAAAATCCTCCACGGCATGGGCTATGCTCAGGAACTGTCGCGCAGTATGAGCAAATTTTCAAACTTCGCGATCTCTTTTTCCATCATCTGCATCCTGTCCGGGGGGATCAACTCCTTCGCGCAGGCGATCAGTTCCGTTGGCGGCGCAGGGGCCGGCATCGGCTGGATCGTGGGCTGCGCGCTGTCTGGCATGTTCGCCCTCGCAATGGCGCAAATCGCATCGGCCTTCCCCACCGCCGGCGGGCTTTATCATTGGGCCTCCATCCTCGGCGGCCGCTTCTGGGGCTGGCTGACGGCTTGGCTCAACCTGCTCGGCCTGATCACCGTTCTGGGTGCGATCAACATCGGTACGGCTTACTTCTTTGCAGGCACCTTCGGCAGCATGTTCGGCTTCAGCGGCACCGATTGGCAGATCGTCTCGTTCGTGGCGGCGATCACTGCTGTTCAAGCCCTGTTCAACCACCTCGGCATCAAAGTCACCACGATGCTGACCGACATATCGGGCTACATCATCTTCGCCACCACTGCCGTTCTGGTGCTGGCGTGCCTCTATTTCGCCCCGGCCATCGACATCTCGCGGCTGTGGACGTTTACCAACTTCTCGGGAGAAGCGGGCGGCAATGTCTTCCCGCAGTCGGATAACACAGCCTACCTGTTCTTGCTGTGCCTCTTGCTGCCGGTGTACACCATTACCGGCTATGACGCATCGGCCCACACATCCGAAGAAACCAAGAACGCCGCCATGTCGGTGCCGCGCGGCATCGTAACGGCTGTATTCTGGTCTTCAATCGTTGGCTGGATCATGATCTGCGCCATCACGCTGGCCATTCCCGATCTGGCGGTTGCAGCCAGCCAAGGCTGGGGCATGTTCTTTGCCACCATGGATGCAATCATGCCTGCTGGCCTGAAAACCGTGCTCTACGTTGGCATTCTGATCGCGCAGTTCCTCTGCGGTCTTGCGACAGTAACCTCGGCCAGCCGCATGCTCTTCGCCTTCTCGCGCGATGACGGCATGCCATTCGCGTCCAAAGCACTTGCCAGCGTGTCGCCAAAGTATCGCACGCCGGTAAACGCAATCTGGACGGCAACTGTGCTGTGCATCCTTTACGTGATGCTGGCGATGTCGATCAAGATCGCGGGCACTTCGATCTACGTCATCGTGGTGAACTCGACACTGGTGTTTCTGTTCCTCAGCTTCACCATCCCACTGGTCGCAGGCCTGTTCGCCTTTGGTACGGCAAAATGGCCAAACCCCGGCCCATGGGCGCTGTCAACGGGTGTCTACAAGCTGGTCACCGTGCTTTCGGTGGTCGGTATGGGGGTGATCCTGTTCATCGCCATCGCCCCACCGAACGAGCGTGTGCTTTACGTCGTTCTCGGCTTCATCGTGCTGGCGCTGGTCCTGTGGGTCGCGGTCGAAAACCGCCGCTTCGAGGGCCCGCCCACCGGCGAGCGCATCGCCAAACGCGCTGCGGCGATCAAGGCAGCAGAGGCAGCGGTGGGCGAAGGGGTCTGACCCACCCTTAACCTTGAAGAATGGCCGGGCGTTTGCCCGGCCGTTTTTCGTGGCGATGTTTGCTTCAGCCTATGCAGACATGGCTTTGAAGCGGTCCGTCACGGCTTGGGATGAAATCCGCTACAATACTTTTCCCCGCTCGTCGTGCAGACTGGCTTCCCTTTCCGAGACGATGACGGCCAGCGTCTTGCCCTTCGCCGCCACCCGCCATTCGGTATGGTAGGGCGCACGATCCAAGTTCCCGCCTTGCGCGCCAAGGGCCAAGTATGACGAGTCGGCAAAACAGTCCTGCAAAAGGAAGTTGATCGCGACGCCGGCATTGGACTTTGCAGACAGCTTTGCCAGCGCCTCGATCACCTGCGTCGGAACCACGGCTAGTGGCTTTTCGGTATCCGTTGGCAAAGGTGGCAGGCCAAAACCTTTCCTCGCCTCTTGGGCCGGATAGATCGCGACCCCGAGAGATGATGCCACGCCCTGAAACTCGCCCCGCGTCGTCATCAGGCGAAAGACGGGCAGTTCTTCACCGCCAAGCACAGTAAATCGTCCAGGCTGGACCGACGACAGGATGGCTGGCAAGGGCAGGTTGCTTAATGCAAGTCCGAACCCGATCTCCATATGTTGCGTGGTGCGCGAGATGATCGGGAACAGCGCCCTGATCTCTCTTCGGCTGGCCCGCCGTGGGTTCTGGGCCGCCAGTTCACCGATTGCAGCCGGATAGGCCGCATCCTCTACGACAGTCAGGCAATCCCATGTCCTGATCCAGTCCGCGCTCAGCGCCGTCATGGGGGCGGTTTTCTGTACCGAGAAGAAGCGCTCGTCGAGTGCATCCAAAGCCGGGGCTCGCGCCCCCGATCCGACCAGGCCCGTTTGGGCGAATGCCTGTTCGTCCGCCAGTTTCAGCCATGCTACCAGATCGTCCATGATCGCCAAGTGATCAGTGGCCTGCATCGCCCGAAAGGCGCCGATGGCCAGTTCACAGTTCTTGTCCAGATAACTGCGCCCGTTCCAGATGAATTGCGCATGCCCGCCATTGTTGACCTGAGCCAGGTAGTAGTCCGAGGCATAAACCCGCTGCGCTTCGACTGGCAACTCGTCCGCCCGCCATGCACCCTGATCGTTCATCGCATTCACAAACTTCACGACCGCATGGACCAGGCGGCCCGGTGTCTCTTCTGCGCTGAAGTCTGATCGGCTCACGATGACCCGGCTGACCAAGGCTTCCGGGGCGCGGGCGGGCGCGGGTTTACGCTTCAAGAACCAGACCACGGGACCTTCCTGCCATTGCTTGAACCATTTTGGCATGCCTATCGAACACGTCGCAACGGCTGATTTCAAGAGGCTGGCCCACGCAGAGACTTTCAGCAATTCATTGTCTGCGAACCCATCGACGGGTTTACCTGTTTACCCTTGCGCCCCGGCCCGCCCTCGCTATAACCCGCGAAGTTTTGCGCTATAGGTGGGGGCTGACATGCCGAAGCGGACCGATATCAAATCCATCATGATCATCGGTGCCGGCCCCATCGTCATCGGCCAAGCCTGCGAGTTTGACTATTCCGGCGCGCAAGCCTGCAAGGCCTTGCGCGAAGAAGGCTATCGGGTGATCCTGGTGAACTCCAATCCCGCCACGATCATGACCGATCCGGGGCTGGCAGACGCCACCTATATCGAGCCGATCACGCCCGAAGTCGTCGCCAAAATCATCGAAAAGGAACGGCCCGATGCGCTGCTGCCAACCATGGGCGGGCAGACCGGCCTGAACACCTCGCTGGCGCTGGCTGACATGGGAATATTGGAAAAGTTCAATGTCGAACTGATAGGGGCCAAGCAAAAGGCCATCGAAATGGCAGAAGATCGCAAGTTGTTCCGCGAAGCGATGGACCGTATCGGTCTGGAAAACCCGAAAGCCACCATCATCGCCGCCCCCAAACTGCCTAACGGCAAATATGACATTAACGCAGGCGTCGCCGAATGCCTCGCCGCCATCGAATATGTCGGCCTGCCCGCCATCATCCGCCCCGCTTTCACGCTGGGCGGTACGGGCGGCGGCGTTGCCTACAACCGCGATGACTACGAGGCGATCTGCCGCTCCGGCATAGACGCCAGCCCCGTCGCCCAAATCTTGATCGACGAGTCCCTGCTCGGCTGGAAAGAGTTCGAGATGGAGGTGGTCCGCGATACCGCCGACAACGCCATTATCGTCTGCGCGATCGAGAACATCGATCCGATGGGCGTGCATACCGGCGACAGCATCACCGTCGCCCCGGCCCTGACGCTGACCGATAAGGAATACCAGATCATGCGCAACGGCTCCATCGCCGTGCTGCGCGAAATCGGCGTCGAAACCGGCGGCTCCAACGTGCAATGGGCGATCAACCCCGCCGACGGCCGCATGGTCGTCATCGAAATGAACCCGCGTGTCTCCCGTTCATCTGCGCTCGCGTCCAAAGCCACCGGCTTTCCCATCGCCAAAATCGCCGCCAAGCTCGCCGTCGGCTACACGCTGGATGAGCTGGACAACGACATCACCCGCATCACCCCCGCATCGTTCGAACCGTCAATCGACTACGTCGTCACCAAAATCCCCCGCTTTGCATTTGAAAAATTTCCGGGATCAGAACCCTTCCTTACCACCGCGATGAAATCTGTCGGTGAAGTCATGGCCATCGGCCGCACCTTCCACGAATCCATGCAAAAAGCCCTCGCCTCGCTCGAAACTGGCCTGTCAGGCTTCGACGAAATCGCCATCCCCGGCGCGCCCGACGCCGCTTCCATCACCCAAGCCCTTGCTCAACAAACGCCCGACCGCATCCGCGTGATTGCGCAAGCCATGCGGCACGGTTTCACCGACGATCAGATCAACCACATCACTGCGTTCGACCCGTGGTTCCTCGCCCGTATCCGCGAAATCATCGAAACCGAAGCGCAAGTCCGCGCGGGCGGCCTGCCCGTCACCGAATACGGCCTGCGCAAACTCAAAATGATGGGCTTCACCGATGCGCGCCTTGGCCTTCTGACAGGCCGGGATGAGGCGCAAGTCCGCCGCGCCCGCCTGCGCCTCGGCGTCAAGGCGGTGTTCAAGCGCATCGACACCTGCGCCGCCGAATTCGAGGCGCAAACACCCTACATGTATTCCACCTATGAAGCCCCCGCGATGGGCGACGTCGAATGCGAGGCGCGCCCCTCGAATGCCAAAAAAGTCGTTATCCTCGGCGGTGGCCCCAACCGCATCGGCCAGGGCATCGAGTTTGACTATTGCTGCGTCCACGCCTGCTATGCCCTGACTGCCGCGGGCTATGAAACCATCATGGTCAACTGCAACCCCGAAACTGTCAGCACCGATTACGACACCTCAGACCGCCTCTATTTCGAACCCGTAACGCTGGAATCCGTCCTCGAAATCCTGCGCGTCGAACAAGAAAACGGCACTCTACACGGCGTCATCGTTCAACTCGGCGGCCAGACGCCGTTGAAGCTGGCGCAAGCCCTCGCCAATGAGGGCATCCCGATCCTCGGCACCACCCCGGACGCCATTGATCTTGCCGAAGACCGCGAGCGGTTCCAGCAACTGCTGCACAAACTCGGCCTGAAACAACCCCACAACGGCACTGCCCGCAGCCGTGACGAGGCCTTCAAAGTCGCCGCCGACGTCGGCTACCCCCTCGTCATCCGCCCGTCCTTCGTGCTGGGTGGCCGCGCGATGGAAATCGTCCGTGACGACGCCCAACTGGAACGCTACATCCGCACCGCCGTGCAGGTGTCCGGCGACAGCCCGGTTCTGCTCGACAGCTACCTTTCCGGTGCCATCGAGGTGGATGTCGACGCACTGTCCGACGGCAAAGCCGTGCATGTCGCCGGCATCATGGAACATATCGAAGAGGCCGGCGTTCATTCCGGCGACAGCGCCTGCTGCCTGCCGCCGCATTCCCTGACCCAGGAAACCATCGCCGAACTCAAACGCCAGACCGTACAGATGGCCCTCGCCCTCAATGTCATAGGGTTAATGAACGTGCAATTCGCGATCAAGGGTGACGATATCTACGTACTCGAAGTCAACCCGCGCGCCAGCCGCACCGTCCCCTTCGTCGCCAAAGCCACCGACAGCGCCATCGCCGCCATCGCCGCCCGCCTGATGGCCGGCGAGCCCTTGTCCAACTTCCCGATGCGCGCGCCCTACGCCACTGGCGTGGGCCCCGACACGCCACTGCCGCTCGCCGACCCCAACACCCTCGCCGACCCCATCACCCCGTGGTTCAGCGTCAAAGAGGCCGTCCTCCCCTTCGCTCGCTTCCCCGGCGTCGACCCCGTGCTTGGCCCCGAAATGCGCTCAACGGGCGAGGTCATGGGCTGGGACCGCACCTTCGCGCTGGCGTTCCTGAAGGCCCAAATGGGCGCCGGAACCCAGCTTCCCACCACAGGCCGCGCGTTCCTGTCGATCAAAGACATGGACAAAACCGCCCCCTTCGCCGCCGCCGCCCGCGATCTTGTGGCGATGGGTTTCGAAATCATCGCCACCAAAGGCACCGCCGCTTGGCTATCGTCAAACGGTGTCCCTAGCACCCCGGTCAACAAAGTTTACGAAGGCCGCCCCAACATCGTGGATCGACTGAAAAACGACGAAATCGCGATGGTGATGAATACGACTGAGGGCACGCAAGCGGTGAGCGACAGCCGCGATATCCGGCGCGTCGCCCTGATGGACAAGATCCCGTATTTCACGACGGCTGCGGCGAGCATCGCCGTGGTGGCGGCGATGAAGGCTAGGGATGAGGGGTACGGGGTGCGGACGCTGCAGGGGTGAGATCTTACTTAAATTATCCTGGGTCGAGTTAGAAATATTATTTGGATGAGAGCAATCCTTGGAGTCGCTTGACCTTTGCTTTTTCAGAATTCAGGGCTTTGTCTAGTGTTGACAGCTTATCTTCGAAAATAGATAAAATCTGTTTCAACTCTAGTGTCGTTGGATGCGTGTTCGCATTCAGAGATATTTCAATAGATTTTATCAAGTTTGAGAATTTTACAGATTTTTCAGAAACGGCCTGAATCAACTTGAGTTCTTTAAATGACTTATCTAGCTTTTGCTGGAGAATCTTGTTCTTTTTTTCTAGTATTGGAATTGATTTAATATTAGTCTTGGTTTGCTTCAAGTCTTCTAGAAGTTTGGCTTTTTCTTGTTTTAGTCGCTCAATGTTTAGACTCACATCTTGGATGTTTAGGAGGCGCCTTGCCTGTTTAAACTGTGGATCAGTCGTTCGATTTTTCAAAGCATCTGCAAGCTTCGTCAGCACGCTTTGAAGCTCGCGCAGACGAATTTCTTCTTTTCCTAGTCTTTTAGATTGCGCAGCTATCGCTATTTCTGTTGGTGGACTAGAAATCCGTCCTTTGAGACTACGAAGGTCTTGAAGAGCCTTTTCGATATCTTCAAGTATTGAAACTTGTCCCATTTACTTGACTCCAAAACGGCAATATGTGCGGTAGCGTTCACGCCCCAACCTCACTCTGTCCGCCCCTCCAAAAACGCAATCGCCCTTTCCGCACTGCCACCCTTCCCCCGCTCGGCAAAAAACTCCACCGCCCCGCGTGCGCCAATCTTTTTAGCCAGCGCCAAGGCGACATGTTGGTTCAACGACACACCATCCATATCGACAAAATCCTCTTCCGCTTTTTTCAGTGATCGGGGCAATCGTAGCGCAACTCTGCGTTTCATCGTAACTCCTTCAAAGCAATGCTAGCAGCGCTATGCGCCATAGTCACCTTTAAGCTGGAGTTCCCCCCTCCTCACTCCAACCCCGCCAGCTTCGCCGCTTCCCGCGCCCGGTCAAACCGCTCTGCCAGCCTTTCTGCACCCGTCGCCATGCAAGCGTGCGGCGAGGGGTATGGTGTGCGGACATTTCAAGGGGATTGCACGTTTGGTACGAGACCCGAGGATTGCGACCGTATGCGGGTTGCAAGGTGGCGAAAGTGCCTTCAATGCGGCCGGGGGCCATGATTTTGACACAATGTCGAGGCATCAAAATAGGTCTGTAAAGTATGTATCGGATGCGCCTGCCTTGCCAACAAGGACCGCCGTCCCGAAGGAGAGTACGAGTGCGCGCAGTAATCAAGACGGCTTTGGCCGCAACCTTCACCAGCATCATCATCGGCCTTGGTGCAGCAAACGCTGCGACGGTATGGAATGATGGTGCCAGCGATTTCAACGACGTGAACCGGGCTTACCGGGGCGTCGGGACGCACAGCTTCAATTTCAACTCGGCTGGCGGATCCAACGCCATTTCGTTTGACCTGTTTGGCGCCAACAGCATTGATGGTGCGGGCAATGGCTATGATGATCTGTTCACCGTCAGGCTGAACGGTACAGATGTTTTTTCGGGTTTTTTCAATATGAGCGGTGGCGGGGCGAATGTCTTCACCAGTTCACTGGGCTGGGTTGCCAACACGCTCACCAACCCGGGCGGTCACTTCAAGGGCGGTGTGACAAGTGTCTACGGGCTGGTTGATCTGCTTGCCGGAACCAACGTGTTCAGCGTCAATTTCAGTTCGCCCGGTTGGCGGAACAAGCGCAATCAGGGATTGCGTGACGAATCCTGGGCGCTGAACAATGTCGAGGTGTCACCCGTGCCACTTCCCGCGGCCTTGCCGCTGCTGCTGACCGCCCTTGCCGGGCTTGGGGCGTTCCAGATCTGCAGACGCAAGCTGAAATTGGCCTGATCCGCAACCCGATGTGACCATGACAGCCACCCGCCCTGGCGGCGGCTGTCATGCCCCCGATTGTCGCGCCCCGCACCTGAGGTACCCGAAGACAGGCTGGTGTGCCCGGTTCAGATCAAGCGCAGGCTGGCCTAGCCCCAGTCCAGCACCACCTTGCCCGAATGGCCTGATCGCATGGCGGCAAAGCCAGCCTCGAAATCATCCACGCCAAAGCGGTGCGTGATCACGCGGCGCACATCCAGCCCGTTTTCCAGCATGGCAATCATCTTGTACCAGGTCTCGAAAATCTCGCGCCCATAGACGCCCTTGATGGTGATCGCCTTGAACACGATGCGCGACCAGTCGACCGGCGATTTGCCCGGCGGTATGCCCAGCATCGCGATGCGCCCACCCATCACCATGGCCTCGATCATCTGGTCAAGTGCCATCTGGTTGCCCGACATTTCCATACCGACATCAAAGCCTTCGGTCATCTTCAGCCCGGCCATGACGGCGCGCAGATCCTCTGATGCTACATTCACCGGCGTCACATCCGCGACTTCGGCGGCCAGCGCCAGCCGCGCCGGGTTCACGTCCGTAATCACCACATGCCGCGCGCCGACATGCCGGGCCACGGCTGCCGCCATGATGCCGATGGGTCCTGCGCCGGTGATCAGCACATCCTCGCCGATCAGATCGAACGACAACGCCGTATGAACCGCATTGCCCAACGGGTCCAGTATCGCGCCGATTTCATCGTCAATCGTATCGGGCAACGGCACCACGTTGAAGGCGGGCAGGCGCAGGTATTGGGCGAAGGCGCCCGGTTCATTCACCCCGATACCGCGCGTCGCGGGATCAAGGTGAAACTTTCCCGACCGTGATTGCCGCGATTTGTGGCCGATCAGATGGCCCTCGCCCGAACAGCGCTGGCCTATGTGCAAGCCTTCGACATCGCGGCCGAGTTCGACGATTTCACCGGCAAATTCATGCCCCGTCACCAGCGGCACCGGCACGGTGCGCTGTGCCCAGTCATCCCAGTTCCAGATGTGGATATCGGTGCCGCAAATGCCGGTCTTGCGAATGCGGATCAGCACGTCATCAGGCCCGATTTCGGGCACCGGGCGACGCTCCATCCACAACCCCGGTTCGGGGCGTGCCTTGACCAATGCCTTCATTTCATTCGACATCAGATCGCCCCCACCCGCTTGCCAGCCACCCGGAATGCCTCCAGCGCCCGGTCCAGATCGGGCAGGGTCAGCCGCGCGTTCATCTGGGTGCGGATGCGGGCCTGGCCCTTGGGGACCACCGGAAAGAAAAAGCCTGCGACATACACCCCCAGATCATACAACTCGGCAGCCATGCCTTGCGCCAATCTGGCATCCCCCAGCATCACCGGAATGATCGGGTGTTCGCCGGGCAGCAACGAAAACCCCGCATCCGCCAAACCACTGCGCCAATACCTTGCGTTGTCAAATAGTTGCGCGCGCAGATCATCCGCCGCCTCGACCAGATCAAGGGCGGCCAACCCGGCGGCCACCACAGCTGGCGGCAGTGCGTTGGAAAAAAGATAGGGCCGTGCGCGCTGGCGCAACAAATCGATCACAGGCTGCGGCCCCGCCACATAACCGCCCAGCGCGCCGCCAAGCGCCTTGCCCAGCGTGCCGGTCAGAATATCGACAGTCACGCCGAAATGGGCGGCCATGCCGGCGCCTTTCGGCCCCATGAAGCCGGTCGCGTGGCAATCATCCACCATCGTCAGCGCGCCATGTTTTGCGGCCAGCGCCGTCACCCCCGGCAGATTGGCCAGCGTGCCGTCCATCGAAAACACGCCATCGGTGGCGATCAGGATATGGCGCGCACCGTCCGCCTTCGCCTGCACCAGTTGCGCCTCTAGATCGGCCATATCGGATGTGGCGTAGCGATACCGTTTCGCCTTGCACAGCCGGATGCCGTCGATGATCGAGGCATGGTTCAGGGCATCCGAAATCACCGCGTCCTCAGCCCCCAACAGCGGCTCGAACAACCCGCCATTGGCATCAAAGCAGGCCGCGAACAGGATCGCATCCTGCATCCCCAGAAACTCCGCCAGCCGCGCCTCCAGTTCGCGGTGCAAATCCTGCGTGCCGCAGATGAACCGGACCGAGGCCATGCCGTAACCCTGTTCGTGCATCGCCCCGGTGGCAGCGGCAATCAGCACCGGATGATCGGCAAGCCCAAGGTAATTGTTGGCGCACAGGTTGATCAGCTCGCGCCCCGCCACTGTCACATGCGCGCCTTGGGCCGAGGTGATAAGGCGTTCGTGCTTGGTCAGCCCTTCCGCCTCGATCCCGGCAAGGGTTTGGCGCAGATGATCCAGAAAATAGGCACTCGCGGTCATGATGGTCACCCTTGGTTCCGGTGCAGCCAAGCCCCTGTGGTAGCGCAGGTTACTGCCGATGGAAACACGATCCGGCACCGCAAGGCGCAGGCTACGTACCGCAATACGTCTTGTAGGGCCCAAAGCCCGGTGGCGCGGGCAAGGCATAGGCCTCGCGCGCACCAATTGCCGCGCCGAAGGGATCACTGATCACATCGAGCATCATCTGGAACAGCGCTATATCGCCATCCGTCGCCCCCGCAAGTGCCGCTTCGACCAGATGATTGCGGGGGATGATCGCCGGATTGACCCTGTCCATCCGCGCCGCCGCATCAGGGGCAAGCCGCGCGCGCCATGCAGGCAGCCAGGCCAGCAACGCGCCCGGATCATCAAACAGCGGGGCGATCAGCGTGGTGTTACCCGCCACGGCAGTTGCCAGACGCCGGAATGTCAGGGTCCAGTCGGCATTCTGCCCGTCCATGGCCGCAAGCAGGCCATCGGCCAACGCCCCGTCGCTTGCATCTACCCCGTCAAGGCCCAGCTTGGCCCGCATGACCTCGGTCCATGCGGCGCGGTACGAATCCGCCACACCCTGCAACCGTTCGGTGGCAATCGCCACGGCGCGTTCTTCGTCGGCATCGATCAACGGCAACAGGGTTTCGGCGAACCGCGCAAGGTTCCAGCCAAGGATCAACGGCTGGTTGGCATAGGCATAACGCCCATTGTGATCAATCGATGAAAATACCGTGCCGGGCGCATAGCTTTCCATAAATGCGCAAGGGCCATAGTCGATGGTCTCGCCAGAGATTGTCATGTTGTCGGTGTTCATCACACCGTGAATGAAGCCTGCCCCCATCCACTGTGCAATTAACCGCGCCTGTGCCCGCGTCACGTCGTCAAAGAACGCGAGATACGGGTTAGCCGCATCCACCGCATCCGGGTGGTGCCGCGCAATGGCGTAGTCGGCCAACTGGCGGACCTTGTCCCAATCCCCCCGGGCGGCAAAGTACTGGAACGTGCCGACCCGAATATGGCTGGCCGCAACCCGCGTCAGCACGGCACCGGGCAATGCCGCCTCGCGGTAAACCACCTCGCCCGTCGCCACGGCTGCCAGCGCCCGCGTCGTCGGAATGCCAAGCGCAAACATCGCCTCGCCCATCAGATATTCGCGCAAGACCGGCCCCACCGCGGCCTTGCCGTCACCACCGCGCGAAAACGGCGTCCAGCCCGACCCTTTCAGTGCAATGTCGCGCCGCCGGCCGGTGCGATCGATCACTTCGCCCAGCAGAACCGCCCGCCCGTCGCCAAGCTGCGGTGAAAACCCGCCAAACTGATGCCCGGCATAGGCCTGTGCTATCGGTGTCGCCCCATCCGGCACGGCGGCACCCGAAAACAACGTCGCCGCGTGATTTGCGATTGCGGGATCAAGCCCCAAAGCGCCCGCCAGCGCATGATTGAACTGCAACAGCCGAGGTGCCGGCGCAGGTGCCGGGCGCTGTGCGACATAAAACCCTGCAAGATCGCGGGCATAGCTGTTGTCAAATGCGATCATTGCCGGGGCATCCTGACCGATTGCGATTTCGATGTCCGACAAAGTCCCAACTCCCCTCAGGGCATCAGATCGATCTGCACCACCTGCCAAACCGCACGCGCATGAATTTTATCTGTTCGATACTCTTGTCTGGAATCAAAGGGGTAAATCAACCAAAGCGGGCCTTTTTCGCGGACAGACAGCAGCTTTCCGCCTTGTTCCCACGCCAGGATGGGTCCGTCGTCCACCGCATCCGACGCGGGTACCACGATCTGATACTCGTTGATGGCGCTTACCTTCAGACTGGTAGGCTGCGCACCGATGTGCACCAGCAGCTGGTTGAGCGGCACACCCGTGAAGTCCTGCACACCTTCCGTCCACGGGGTCGAGGTGGCGAACGTTACTGCACCTATCTTTTGCAACATATCCAGATCGAACACGGCGCCATCGGGCATATTGGTCTGTGCCATCGGACCGGTGATCGTCAAAATGATGTTGCCCACAGGTGCTATCTCATGATCTGCTTGCACAAGTGTTGCGAAAGTAAAAGCCATCGCTGCCGACAGAGACCTGAGCAGACCTTGAAAAGACAACATTTCGAAAACTCTCTTCGGCCCAGCGGTATCCGCACAATGGCAACGGCATTACTGGTTAACAGACGGAGGGTTATCTCGGATAGTGAAGCCTAAAAAGATGGTCGGGGCGAGAAGATTCGAACTTCCGACCTACGGTACCCAAAACCGTCGCGCTACCAGGCTGCGCTACGCCCCGACGACTGCCCTGTAGCAAGGAACGACGGCCTTGGAAAGCACCTATTCGCTGTCGCAGGGCCAAACTGCTGTTGCCTGATCCACCGCCGGATGGCGCAACACCGATCCGGCCTCGATGCCTAGCCGTTTTGCCAACCCGCCGTTGATCTCCAGCACCAGCGAGACATCCTCGCCACCGTCGATGGGCGTTTCATCCAACGGTCTGGCCTGCGCATGAACCTGTGTCACGCGCCCGGTCTGATCAGCAAAAATGATATCCAGCGGGATCAGGGTATTCTTCATCCAGAAACTGGCCCGTCCGGGCGTGTCGTAGACAAAAAGCATCCCTGCGGACGATGCCAGATTATCGCGGTTCATCAAACCAACGGCACGTTCATCGGCGGTGTCTGCCAATTCGACATTAAACTTTGCTACAGCCTCGCCGCTGCGCAGTTCGACCGATGTATCGCTACACGCCGCACCAGCGGCACCGGCGGCGCAAACCGCACAAAGAAGGGCCGCCTGCCCTATTGGCGCGCTGCGGCTTCCCACGACATCACCTGCAAGGCCATGCGGCCCCGCTTGCCATTGGTTATGCGCAAGCACACCGCCTCGCCCGGCTGCAAATCCGCGAAACCCGAAACCCGCAGCACCTCGACATGGATGAAAACATCCTCGGTATCGCCAAATACATTGGCAAATCCGAAGCCTTTCCCCTTGTCGAACCACTTGACACGGGCCGGTTCCAACGGCCGCGCGGCAATCTCCTCGGCCGAGATTTCGACCGCATCCTCGCCCAAGGGAAACGCCATCGACAGCGGTGCATCGATCTTCACGATCTCGACAGCCTGAATGCCGCGCTGCGTCATCTGGACCTTGACTGTGATCCCCGCACCATCGGCAACAGAGCTCTGGCCGTAATTCCGTAACACATTGGCATGCAGCAGAATATCAGAGGGAGACCCCTCCGCCACAATAAATCCGAAACCCTTTGACGGATCGAACCACTTTACCTGGCCATGCACAATCTGCACGACATCATCATTTTCGTCCATATTTAGAGCCAAATCCCCAGAAAGTGACTTGATACACGAGTCATGCAGTCAATCCCCGGTTGGTTTCAAGCGAAAACACGTTATTCGCGGGAATACATTTCCGTTGTTGATTTGATCCTCAGGGGTTCAAACGCTCCACTTGCCATTTTTCGCCGACACCTGTTCTTTGCCAACGAAATCTGTCGTGCAACCTGAAATCGCCATCTGCCCAAAATTCGATCTCCAGCGGGCGAATGCGAATGCCGCCCCAGAACGGTGGCCGTTGTGGGCTGGTGCCGTGTTTGAGCGTGACTTTCGCGACTTCGGCCACCAATGCCGCCCGCGAAGATAGTGGGCGCGATTGCGCTGATGCCCAAGCCCCAAGCCGGCTTTTCAGCGACCTTGACGCAAAATATGCGTCGGCCGCCGCCCCGTTTTCGCGCTCGGTCACGCCGCGCACCCTGATCTGGCGGCGCAGGGATTTCCAATGCAGCACGAACGCCGCCTTGCCGGAGGCTTCAATTTCCCGGCCCTTGCGGCTTTCGTAATTGGTGTAAAAGACGAAGGCATCGGGCTCGATATCCTTTAGCAGCACCATACGCACATTCGGCAAGCCGTCCGCATCCACCGTTCCCAGCGCAATTGCGTTGGGGTCATTGGGCTCCACAGGATCCGCTGCGGCCAACCACTCCTTCGCGATGACAAACGGATCATCACCCGCAAAAATTCCAGCCCTGTCCATGTTTTCCCCTTAGCAGCCAATGTATCGTGTTCGACGCGCCGCCCCCCCCCCCGGCACTTGCTGCGCACGAACGGATCGCCTAAAGCTTCTGGTACCGAGAAATGGGCGAGGGACGCCGAATGTCAACAGGACTTCTGCACGGCAAGCGCGGGCTCATCATGGGGCTTGCAAACGACAAATCCATCGCATGGGGCATTGCCAAGGCCTGCGCCGATCAGGGCGCCGAACTGGCGTTTTCCTATCAGGGCGAGGCGCTGAAAAAACGGGTCGAGCCGTTGATGGCAAGCATCGGTGCCACAGAGATGTATGAATGCGATGTTGCCGATGAAGCCACGCTGGACGGTCTTTTCGCGCATCTGAAA
>JANOGW010000003.1:0-222722 GCA_031406155.1 Pseudorhodobacter sp. | reverse complement strand
GATCGGCGTCGCCGACGGCGTGCCGTTCGAGAAGCCGGGCGGGGCGCCGATACTGGATCAGGTAGGATTTGACGCCGGTCGGTTTCACCCTCAGGCCAAACCCCTTCAACTCGGTGTCCCACAACACCGCCTCTTTGGCAGAGGGGGCGGTATCATCAACGGTTGTTTTGGTAAATTTGGGCATGTGTCACCTCAAGTAAGCGCTGGGTAAGCACAGGTAAGCAAACACTAGCGCAGTTGATAGTTGACAGGTGCCCACAAGAAAGGCAATAAATCAAGATACTTCGGTAGTTTGTGGGAGATGGAGACCAAGGGTAAACATTGGAGCATCGCTAGCGTTTGCCCTCCGAAGGCAGAGGTCACAAGTTCGAATCTTGTTGGGTGCACCACAGACCAAAGTTGACGTGCAAAAGCCCGCGGGCAGTGGCTGCCGACGGGCTTTGCTTTTGCGGGTCTGATAAAATCGCTTTTTGCGATTTAACAGCTTGGCAAATCTAAGATGTGACTGCTCGGTCATTTGCCTGTTTGTTAACACCTGTGGCAATAAAGTGCCGCAGATCGGGTCGGGTCATTTGTCAGCCCATCTGATCAACGACCCTAGCAAACCGCATCACCGGGCGCGGGTGGATTTGAAAAGTGCCACGCTGCCACCAGACGCATTCGCCCAATTGGATTCAGCCAACATACGGAATGTATTGCCACTTTTGCGCTGTACCATACCAGCCAGAGCAACATGACGGCCTTCGCGAGCTTTGTTCAACAGATTGTCCATGGTCGTTCTTCCCTTTGTTTGATTGAGGTTTTTTTAGGGTACCATTTACTTACAAGTACAACTTAGAGTTGCATACGGGGCGCGATCATGGCAATTCCTAGGTATTTTTAAGGCTCGGGGCGTTTAAGCGGTATTTCAGCGACCACCGGATGACGATTGCGTGTTTTAATTTGGGCAACACGAAACAATCATTCATTTTTGCGCTTAATATCCGCAGCCAAGGCCGAATCTACGCAAAAGAATCAGCCAGGCGCTGCTTTCTATGCCCAGATGGGGGCAAGATTAGTTAAAAATTTGTTTCGGTGGCGGGCCGGTGATTGCAGGCCTGAAGTACCACATAGGGCTGAACGCAAGTCCGGCGGCGTTCAAGGCAATGCAAGGGGCTAGGACAGCCGGGGCGGGTATTTATATCTTATAATACATATTATGTAATATACAATTACCCGTATACCTTTTCCAGCCTCTATATGCCCAAAAGAACAGTTATTGCTGGAAACAGCCAGTCAACATGCCGTAGGACAATGAAATGCAATTCAGAGGATAACATGGCCCCGTCACTGCCAGTAAAACCGTCATTGCCAGTAAAAATAGCGCCGTCCATTCTGGCTGCAGACTTTGCCAACTTTGGTGCGGAATGCCGGGCCGTTGAAGATCAAGGGGCCGATTGGGTGCATGTCGATGTGATGGATGGCCATTTTGTGCCCAACATTACGTTTGGTCCTGCCATGTGCGCGGCCATCCGGCCGCATATCCGCGGTGTGATGGATGTGCATTTGATGATTGCCCCGGTGGACCCCTATATCGCGGCCTTTGCCGCTGCCGGTGCAGACATTATCACCGCCCATATAGAGGCTGGTCCGCACATTCACCGCACCTTGCAAGCTATTAAAACCACAGGAAAAAAGGCCGGATTGGCGTTGAACCCCGGCACCGGGCTTGACGCGGTGCCACAGCTTTTAGATATGGTCGATCTGATTTGTGTGATGACGGTAAACCCCGGTTTTGGCGGGCAAAGTTTTATCCATTCCCAGATCGACAAGATCAAACGCCTGCGCCAGATGATCGGCGCGCGCGCCATTCATATTGAAATTGATGGCGGCGTTACTGTCGATACCGCCCCCTTGGTGGTGGCCGCCGGGGCCGATGTGCTGGTCGCGGGGGCGGCTGTGTTCAAAGGCGGGTCGGTGTCAAACCCAGCCGTTTACGGCGAAAACATCCGCGCCATCCGGGCGGCAGCAGGGGGTTAAGCCTCCTGCCCTTAGACCACCGCTCGCTCCAAAAACGCGGTGCCGGTGATCACGCGGTTCACTGAAAGATCACTTAGATCAATGGTTTGCCACCCACCCGTCAAAATATGCTCGGCCACGCCGCGCCCCACGGCAGGTGATTGCTGCAAACCGTGGCCTGAAAACCCGTTCATCAGATACAGGTTCGGCAGGTCTGGATGCGGCCCCAGAATGGCGTTCTGATCAAGTCGGTTATAGTCATAATGGCCAACCCAATGACGGATCACCTTCACCGCATCAAACCCCGGCGCGCGGGCATAAAGCTGTTCCCAAATCACATCTTCGAACAGATGCAAATCAGGCTCGAAATCATCCACGGCGCAGGGGCCATCCTGCGATGGTACCGTCGCCGTGATCCAATGGTTTTGTTCAGGCCGCAAATAAAACCCGGCATCCACCAGCAAAGGTGCTGACGGATGCCGGGCATTGGGCGCATCAATCACAAAGACCGTGCGTTTGCGCGGCTCTACCGGCAGATCAAGCCCTGCCATGCGCATCACATCGGCGGCCCGGGTTCCCGCCGCATTCACCGCCGCACCGCAGGTCATGCGGCCAGCTTTTTCCAACTGCACAGCCGCAACTTGGCCTGCAATAACAACAATTCCAACCACCCGGTCGGTTACAAACCGCGCGCCCTGCGCCCGTGCTGCGGCGCGAAAGCCGCCGAGCAGCCCCATATTATCAAACCAGCCTTCATCCCGTGGTCCAAAAGATCCCGCCACCAAATCATCAACGGTCATCCAGGGAAACTTTGCCTTAATCTGATCCGGCCCCAGAACCTCGGTTGCGGCGCCAAGACCGCGCTGCATCTGTGCGACCTCTTGCATCACCACGGCGGCATCTGGATTTCCCGTCACAAACAGATAGCCGTTTTCCTTTAGTCCAAGCGATTTGATGTCGCCCTGTGGCCCTAAATGAAGGGCAATATCGCGAATAAATTCAATTCCAAAGCGGCTGATTTCCACGTTCACGGCCGTGGTAAACTGCTGGCGAACCGACGCCACAGACAACGCCGTCGCCGCGCGGGCAAAGCTGAGGTCCTGTTCAACGACCATCACCGAAATTCCGGGGCGCGTCCGCGTCAACCAAAACGCCACCGATGCCCCCATAACCCCGCCACCAATAACCAAAACGTCTATTTTTTGTGCGTTTTCCATGCCCTGCCCTACCGTCATCACAGCGTCAGTCGTATCCTCTCGACCGATGCTGGTGTTTTGGGTATTACAGGAAGTGGGATGCGGACAAACAGCCC
This sequence comes from Pseudorhodobacter sp., assembly GCA_031406155.1. Lineage (GTDB taxonomy): Bacteria > Pseudomonadota > Alphaproteobacteria > Rhodobacterales > Rhodobacteraceae > JACMNW01. Next base: position 219,412 of record JANOGW010000003.1, on the reverse strand, counting down.
TGTTTTGACAGCCAGCGATATTTTTCGGGGTTTCGAGGCAGCGCAATAGAAACCAGAAAGGAAACCCTGTGTCAGGTGTTCTGGCGCTGCTTGGGCGTATTGCAACCGCATCTACGGTTGAACAGATTTGGGACCTTACCGTTTCACACCTGCGGCCTTTGGGGTTTTCGCGGTTGAATTATGGTTTCACTAAGTTTCGCTATGATCGCGGCATCGGCGATCCGGATGATGTGCTGTTTTTAACCACGGGCAGTGCCGAATATGCGCAACGCTATTTCCGCGGTGGTCTTTACGCCCGAACGCCAGTGTATCGCTGGGTGGAAAAGAACGTGGGCTATTGCACATGGCGCTGGGTGCAAGACGCGTATTCCGCCGGAACCCTGACCCCGGACGAAATGGATGCCGTGCGCCAAAACCACGCCCTTGGCGTTGTTGCAGGCCTGTCAATCAGCTTTCCCGAAACGTCATCCCGGTCCAAGGGGGCCCTTGGCATGATCGCTGATGCTGGCCTGACACATGATGATGTTGACGCCCTATGGGCGCAGCATTCCGAGGAAATCATGGCCGTGGCCAACATGATGCATCTCAAAATCTCGCAATTGCCGATGCCGACCCGCCGCCGCCCGCTGACCGACCGGCAGCGCGAGGCGCTGGAATGGGTGGCGGACGGCAAAACCGCGCAAGACATTGCCATTCTGATGGGCGTGTCGGCCGCGATGATAGAAAAACACCTGCGCCTTGCCCGTGACGCGCTTGATGTGGAAACCACCGCACAGGCGGTGGCAAAAGGCGCCATGTTGAACATGATCTTTCAGGCCAAGGATCGACCCGCCTTTGTCGACCTTGCAGAGGTTTGAAAAAAGCAAGCGCCAAGGTAGGGATTCCCTGACTTACGTCACGTCACATAATGCGGCATCCTGATCTTGTTCCGTGAGTGGTGGCTTTAGCCAAAGGAACAGCAGGCCGGGTGGATACGCGATTACGTAGCGCCCTGCCTGCACCAAACGGTGCCGGGCAGCTCCCTTCCCCGCACTGAACGTTGACTGCTAAGGTGGAAAGGGTCCATTAGACCCCGCGCACCAAACCCCTGATGCCTGGCACTGTCCCCATCCCCAATGGCCAAGTGCGCCGGGCAAAAGAAAACGGTGCAGCCCTGGGGGTTGCACCGTTTATTTCTTCTAAGATGTAGACACTGCAGGGCCCATCAGGCCTTGGCGTGCATCTTCGCCACTTCCGCCGCGAAATCTTCTTTCTCTTTCTCGATGCCTTCGCCAACGGCCATGCGCACAAAGCCCACTACTGTCACACCAGCCGCCGCAGCAGCATCGGCCACCGTGATTTCAGGGTTCATCACGAAACTTTGCCCCATCAGAGTATTCTCCGACAGGAACCGCTTCATCCGCCCCGGAATGATGTTGTTCTGCACAACTGCATCCGGCTTTGGCTTTGGCGATGATGCGTTCTCTTCCATTGCCTTTTGCGTCTGCACCGTCAATTCGCGCGCCAGAACCGCCGGATCAAGATCGGCTTCCGACAGCGCCAATGGGTTCGTCGCGGCCACATGCATCGCAATCTGCTTGGCAATACCGTTGTCAGTGCCGTTTACCGCCACCAACACCCCGATCTTGCCCATGCCATCCGCCGCAGCATTATGCACATAGGATGCGACGAAATCACCGGAAACCGATGCCATCCGGCGCAAGCTCATATTCTCGCCAATCCGCGCCACAGCTTCGGTCAACGTCAGTTCAACCGTCTTGCCACCCAAATCCGCCGCCCGCAACGCCTCGGTATCCGCAGCACCCAGTGCGACCTTGGTAAAGCTGGCCACCAACGCCTGAAACTCCGCATTCTTCGCCACGAAGTCGGTCTCGGAGTTTACCTCAACCGTAACCCCGCGCCCGCCAGAAACCGCAACCCCAACCAGCCCCTCAGCCGCCACACGGTCCGCCTTCTTCGCGGCCTTGGCCAAACCTTTGGTACGCAGCCAATCAACCGCCGCTTCCATATCGCCGTCGGTTTCCACCAACGCTTTCTTCGCATCCATCATGCCTGCGCCAGTAGATTCGCGCAGTTCTTTCACCATCTGAGCGGTGACGGCCATAGCGGCTCTCCTCAATATAAAACGGGAATATCCCGGCAAGGCACTAGCCCCGCCGGGTAACAGTCTCGCGAAGCCTAGGTTCAGGCCTCAGCGACAGCTTCTTCAACAGGTGCGTCTTCCAACGCCCCCAGATCAACGCCAGCAGCGCCCATCTGTGCCGACATGCCGTCCAGTGCCGCGCGCGAAATCAGATCGCAGTACAGCGCAATCGCGCGTGCCGCATCGTCATTGCCGGGGATCACGTGATCCACACCCTTGGGCGAGCAGTTGGTATCCACAATCCCGATCACCGGAATGCCCAGCTTTTGCGCCTCAAGAATGGCCAAGCTTTCTTTGCCCACATCAATCACGAACAGCAGGTCAGGACGCGCGCCCATTTCACGGATACCGCCTAAGGATGCCTGCAGCTTGCCCTGCTCACGCTCGATGTTAAGCCGTTCCTTCTTGGTCAGGCCCTCGGCACCATGCGCCATTTGCTCATCAACCTGCTTCAACCGCTGGATCGACTTTGAAACAGTCTGCCAGTTGGTCAGCGTGCCGCCCAGCCAGCGGTGGTTCATATAATACTGCGCGCATTTTTCCGCCGCTTCCGCCACAGGCTTTTGCGCCTGCCGTTTGGTGCCAACAAACAGGATCCGCCCACCCTTGGCAACCGTATCGCGCACCAGCTTCAGCGCTGCGTCCAACAAAGGCACAGTCTGCGTCAGGTCGAGAATGTGGATGCCGTTGCGATCCCCATAGATGTATTCGCCCATCTTGGGGTTCCACCGCGCGGTCTGGTGGCCGTAGTGAACGCCAGCTTCAAGCAGCTGACGCATGGAAAACTCTGGAAGAGCCATGGTCGTTATCCTTTCCGGTTTCAATCCTCGGCAAGGCCACTCATCCCTGCTGGGACAACCGGCGGACATTGCGGGATTTCTCCCCGCTCAGCCCAAGCCTCACCTGTGAAGTGCGGCGCGTATAGGGGAAGTGCAGAGGGGATGCAAGAGATGTGTAGCGCTACACTAGTCACTTTTGCCCGTACAAAAAAACTGGAAAATGTTTGCCTGAACAGGCAACTAATATAAGATTTTCTATTGTTCTACCCTTTAACACATAACGTGAGGACAAATATGAAACATACCAGTTTGACTTTACTTGCGTGCATTATGTTTGCCTACGCTGCGCATTCGGAGACTCCGACAGTTCCTGCCGAGGCAAAGCAGTTGTCGGGGGCCGAAATCGGTGCTTGGCTTGACGGGAAATCCCTGTCGGTCGAGATTTTCGATGCGGGGGTGCCAGTAACAGCCACCACAAACTGGGACTTGGCAGGTCAACGGGTCAGCGGCAATTTCGAGGCAAATGGCGAGAAGGGCACGTTTGACAACGAATGGATCATCAAAGGCGACACCAGTTGCTCCGAAAAGACCGCTGGCGGTTCCTGGATCTGTCAAAAGATATTTGTGCTGGGCGATGTAATGTACGAGGTCACCAAGAAAGGTAAGCTGCACGCCGTTTCTTCAGTGAAATAAGGCCTGCCGGGAGAGCGACCTGCGTCTTGGCTCATATGTCGGATCAACCTCTGCGGTTACAGCGACCGCAGCGCATTACAAGTAAGAACCGCCCGCGGCAGGTTTACCACGGGCGGCCTTGCACGGCGCGGCCTAGTTGAAGAAATCGAACGCCTGATCACCAATTGTCAGTCCAAGTGGCACACCGCCGTAGCGTTTGCCTGCCACATCGGCGCGCGGCAATCCGTCAAACCGCCAATGAACACCGATATAGATGCGGCTGATCGAATTTTCGTAGGTGGGCTTGGCAAAGTTGTTGAATTGCCGCAAATGGCGGGTGCGGACGGATCCATCGGCGTCAACAGACCTGCCGTCCTGCTCATCAGACACAAATTCAAACTCTTGCCCCGCGACAACCATGTTTGAAGTGCTGGCATCCAGCACATCTTGCAACGTCAGCGCCGCACCACCCGAAAACCGCTGCATGACCTGAAACAGCACCGCCCCAAAAGTCGCATGACCCGATGGATAGGCCGGGAAGGCCGGGGTTCTGCTTAATGCGCGGCGTTCAGGCTCGTTCGTTGTGGGCAAGCCAAGCGGTGCCCAGCCGGGATCACCGATGTCCGCCCCCGCAGTTGCCGTCGATTTCGGCCCGGCCACGGCGCCCGGTCCGGTTGATTGGCTGGCCTCGCGAACACCGACAACGGGCCGCCACAGGTTATATGCATACTTGTGGTACCACGCATCGATTGCCGCATCAGCCATGGCCGCATTCGCCATCGCGCTTAGCCGTATGGCCTTGTCCACATCACCGGGATGATGCCGGTCCAGCCATGCCCGCGCGATCTGATTGTACAGACGCGGCGGTACTCCAATTTCGTTGGCCCCGTCATAACCCCAGTAATAGCCAATTACCTTTTCCTCGGCATTGCGTTTGCTGCTTGAGATGCCGCCTTCGTCGACCACCTCTTTGAAATCTTTGCGGTAATCCGCATCAGACAGGTAGTCGGGCAGATTGTAGCCCGGAGGCGGATCCAACGGCACGCGTGCCAGCGTGCAAAAGCGCGCAACATTGCCCCATTGCGGCGTCAGAAAGCCTTGCCCCACAGCAAATGGATCTTCGCGGTGGCGTCCGTAGGCGGACGATGGGCGATATCCCATTCCGCCAGACGCACCATCGCCAGTTCGCATGTTCATCATGCTGATCGCGACTTCCTCGCCGTAGCGATGGCCATTATCGCGCGCAAGGGCATCGGGATCGGGATCGATAAACACTGCCGACATCCGATTGATGTAGCCCGCATGCGTCGGATACAGCGTCAACATGGTGATGGCCGCCGCCGATCCCATTGCGCTGTCAACACTTGTCGGCGCACCAGCAATTGGCAAGGCAACCGGCACCGAAAGACGTTGGTGGTAGGTCGAGGTGGGATCGGTCGTTCCAAGATAGGCGTCGTGCATTGCCAGATGGATGATCGCCAATGCACGCGAGGTGCGCGTAGGCCCGCCCTGATCCGGGGTCGCCTCCGATCCGTCAGCCTTCTTGGTGAAGTCACGGCGAACGATTTCAAGACAAACGTCGCTCCAAAAATCGAAAGAGTTTTTCATCTGAGTATCCTTTAAAAGTCGTTTGGGAAAAATTTGTAGCAACCTGGAAACAGGCCTTGTGATAGTCGCACAGGCTCTGGTTGTGCCAAGTCAGGAAAACCGGACTGAGCCGTTGACATATGGTTTTCTGCGATCCTTCCGGCTTCCTGTTCGGCTGAATACTCTCCGGGGTCGTGCAGTGGCCCGACCTGTCCGATAGTGAAAATGCACCCCTTGAGCATTTCCCGGGGCGTATCGGCCCCTTGACCCCCTCCCCCATCCAAGCCAAAACCTCTCCCATGACAACTCCGGATATCCTTTGCATCGGCTCAGTCCTGTGGGACGTGATCGGCCGCTCCCCCACCTCGATGCGGCTTTCCTCTGACGTGCCGGGCCGCATCACCCGCCTTCCCGGCGGTGTTGCGATGAATATCGCGATCACCCTGCGCCGGTTTGGGCTGACCCCCGCCCTGCTGACCACAATCGGTCGCGATACTGAAGGCGACGATCTGGTCGCCGCCTGCGCCCGCATCGGCCTGATTACCGCCCATATCTACCGCTCCGACGATCTGCCCACAGATCGCTACATGGCGATCGAGGGCGCGAACGGCCTGATCGCCGCCATCGCCGACGCCCATTCTCTGGAAGCTGCCGGCAACAAGATCCTGCGCCCCCTTGCCGACGGTCGCCTTGGATCGTCCGCTTCCCCCTACCCTGGCCCCATTGCCCTGGACGGCAACCTGACAGAGGCCCTGCTCGCCGAAATCGCTGCCTCACCGCTGTTCGAAAAAGCCGACCTCCGCGTCGCCCCTGCCAGCCCCGGCAAAGCCGAACGCTTGGCTCCCCTCCTTTCCCACCGAAACGCCACCATCTACGTCAATCTCGAAGAGGCCTCACTCCTCGCCAAAACCCGCTTCCCCGATGCCCTCACCGCCGCCCATGGCCTGCTAACCCGGGGTGCCACCCGCGTTCTGGTGACCAACGGCGGCCAAGCCACCGCCATGGGCAGCCAAACCGGCGTCATCACCGATACCCCGCCCGCCGTTCTGGTAACCCGGGTGACCGGTGCCGGCGATACCTTCATGGCCGCCCACATCGTCGCCGAACGCCGTGGTGCCGCACCTGCCGACGCCCTTGCCAGCGCCTTGCGCACCGCCGCTGATTATGTTTCCGGAGAGATCGGTTCATGATGCATCCCCTCAGCTTAACCCCCGAAGTCGCGGCAGCGATTGCCGAAAACCGCCCCGTGGTGGCGCTTGAATCCACCATCATTACACACGGCATGCCGTTCCCACAAAATGTCGAAACCGCGCGGTTGGTCGAGGATGAAATCCGCGCCCATGGCGCTGTGCCGGCCACGATTGCGGTGATGGGCGGCCTCATTCATATCGGACTGACGCCCGAAGACCTGACCACGCTAGGCCAGGCCCGCGATGTGATGAAGCTGTCGCGCGCCGATCTTGCGGCCTGTCTGGCCACTGGCAAGACCGGTGCCACCACCGTCGCCGCCACAATGATCTGCGCGCATCTTGCTGGCATCGCGGTGTTTGCCACCGGCGGTATAGGCGGCGTGCATCGCGGGGCAGAAACCAGCTTCGATATCTCAGCAGACCTGTTGGAGCTGGCGCAAACCCCGGTCACAGTCATCGCCGCCGGGGCCAAGGCCATTCTCGACATCCCCAAGACGCTGGAGGTGCTGGAAACCCACGGCGTGCCTGTGATTGCCTACGGCCAGTCCGATTTCCCGGCCTTCTGGTCGCAGTCTTCAGGCTTGCCCGCGCCGCTGTGCATGACCTCACCTGCGCAGATCGCCGCCGCACATCTGATACGTGCTGCCCTTGGCCTGACCGGCGGTCAGCTGATCGCCAACCCAATCCCGGCGGAGGCAGAGATACCGCGCGCCGAGATTACCCCCATCATCGACACCGCTTTGGCCGAGACCGCAGCGCAAGGTATCTCTGGCAAGGCGGTCACACCCTTTTTGTTGCAGCGGATCTATGAGTTGACCGAAGGCCGCTCACTGACCGCAAATATTGCGCTTGTCCTGTCAAACGCCCGGCTTGCTGCCGCGATCGCCGCGGAAATCGCACGATTGCGCACCAAAGCCTGATTGGGCGGGGCTGATTGTCATCTTTGGCGTTGTTGTTGGATCAGCGGATGTCTACATTCGCCCCGCCATATAGGATGCCAAGATGCCAGATGAAACACCCGGCCCGCTGCCTCTGCGCAAGAAGGCGGGCAGCCTGCGAACCAGCTTTCTGACCGGCCTCGTGGTCGTGCTGCCCGTCGGGTTGACGATCTATGTAATCTGGTCGGTCGTCGGCTGGATCGACAGTTGGATCCTGCCCCTGATACCGGAATCATGGCAACCCGAGGCGTTGCTGCGTGTCTATTTCGGCGAAGACTACACCTTCAGCCTGCGCGGCGTGGGCGTGATCGTCTTCCTGATCTTTACCATCATTGTCGGCTGGATCGCAAAGGGCCTGATCGGGCGGTCGATGATCAATGAGGCAGAACGTCTGGTCAATCGCATGCCGCTGGTCAGATCCGTGTACACCGGCATCAAGCAGATCGCAGAGACCGTATTCGCCAAGACCGAAAAGAATTTTGACCGCACCTGCCTCGTGCAGTTTCCCCAACCGGGCGTCTGGGCGGTAGGCTTTGTCGCAGCTCCACCAAAAGGCGAGATTGCGGCCCGCTTGCCGCATATGGAAGACATGATCACGGTCTTCGTTGCGCTGACGCCGCTGACCTCGGGATTTCTTGTCTATGTACCTGCCCGTGACGTGATCATGCTCGACATGTCGCTGGAGGATGCGTTCAAGCTGGTGATCTCGGCAGGGCTCGTCTACCCGAATGGCAAAGACCATGTCCCGGCCCTGCCGGCCCCGTGATCAGCCGAACAGCCCCGCCAGATCAATACTGGCGCGCTTGCCAAGATCGCCGCGATGCCCCTGCAAGAAGCTGTCCGCAGCGAGCCGCCCTGCGGCCTTCAAACGTGTCAGCAGCGACGTCGTGGGGCCAAGCTTGCTGCTGGCCGAAAGTTCCGTCATCAATGCCTCGTCGGATATGAAATGGATCAGCACGTCCTTCATCGCGCCCTGTTCCATCTTGCCTTGCCTGATCAGGCGTTTGACAAAGTTGACCGCCCGCAATTCGCCAAGCAGGGCCGCGTTGAAGCTGATCTCGTTGATACGGTTCTGAATTTCCATCGGTGATTTGGGCAACTCGTCACGGTACATCGGGTTGATCGACACGATGACCACATCGTCGGGCAACGACTTCGCATAAAGCGGGTACAGGGCGGGGTTGCCCGCATAGCCACCATCCCAGAACGCCTCCAGCGTGCCGGTTTTCGGATCGATCAGTTCCACCGCCTGAAACGCCGTCGGCAGACAGGCCGAGGCCATCAGGACCTCGGGGCTGATCTCATCGCCGCTGAACACGCGGATCTTTCCGGTGCGCACGTTGGTCGCGCTGACAAAAAGCGCGGGTCCATCCGCGGCGCAGACATCGGTGAAATCCAGCCGCCGCACCATCCGCTCCAGTGGGTTGCGCCATGCTGCTCCGAAAGCGTAGGGCGATATCATCTGCGCCGCGATGCCTTGCGGCGACACAACCAGCATGTCTTCCATCGCTTCGGCCATTGCCGCGACAACCGGCAATCCTGGAAACATCCACTGGGCAAAGCGGGCCTGATCGAACCGCCCCACCTGTGACCACAACTGATCGAGGCTCGCCTTCGCCCCGGCCCGCCCGCCCGTCCGCAGGCCGGCCTTATACGCAGCCCCGTTCAGCGCCCCGGCAGAGGTGCCCGAAATCGCGGCGATCTCGATCTGGTCATCGTCCAACAGCCTGTCCAGCACCCCCCAGGTAAATGCGCCATGTGCGCCACCGCCCTGCAGGGCCAAATTGATCCGTACTGTCATCCATGCCTCCGATCTTTTTCTGTTCGAAAATATCCCCGCCGGAGGCAGCACCTTGCAAACCAGACCGGTGTCGAAAAAAAACGTGCAGAAATCTTTTCAGGCCCGAAGCGTCTCCGTCAAAAAGGATTCCTTCCGGTGCCCTAAAGCGCCGTCCATCCGCCATCCACGCTGATCGCGGTGCCGGTGATCTGGTCGGCATGCGCCGAGCACAGGAACACGACGGTGCCACCCAGCTGCTGCGTGGTGGCGAACTGTTTTGACGGCTGGCGATCCAGCATGACTTCGCGGATCACGGTTTCGCGGTCCATATCGTGGGCCTTCATCTGATCGGGGATCTGCGCCTCGACCAGCGGCGTCAGCACATAGCCGGGACAGACCGCGTTGCAGGTGATGCCCTGCCCCGCCGTTTCCAGCGCCACCGCCTTCGACATGCCCACAAGGCCATGCTTGGCCGCAACGTAGGCCGATTTGAACGGGCTGGCGGTCAGACCATGGGCAGAGGCCACATTGATCACGCGTCCCCAGCCCTTGGCACGCATCATCGGCAAAGCCACAGCCGTGGTGTGAAAGGCGGATGTCAGGTTGATGGCAAGGATCGCATCCCATTTCTCGGCCGGAAAGCTTTCAATGGGCGCAACATGCTGGATGCCCGCATTGTTCACCAGAATGTCGCAGCCACCTGCCTTCTCGATCAAGGCCCGGCACGCGGCCCCTTTCGACATGTCGGCGGCGATGTAGGTGACCTTGGTGTTGTGCCCGGCGGCCAGTTTTGCCGCCAGCGCGTGGTCTTCATCCCGGTCGGTGAACGAGTTGATGATGACCTCTGCCCCGGCCCCGGCCAGCGCCTCTGCGATGCCAAGCCCGATACCGGAATTTGATCCGGTGACGATGGCGATCTTGCCTTTAAGGGTCATTCAAGCCTCCCATGCTGCGTTTGCGCAATCATACATGCTGCAGGTGCAAAGGGAAACGCCACACGGGCATCAGGCACAAAAGCGCCGGGCAAAAAAAACGCCGGCACAAGGCCGGCGTAAAGTTATTGAGGCAGGTTTCATACAGGCAAGAAACCTATCGAGCAGTGACATCTTTATACGCACAACCCCGCCGCTGGCCAAGTTAAAAGTTTGAATTGCCCCCGCCGCCCGCATAGTCTGAAAATCAGCAAAAACGCGGGGGGCAACCAGGGTGGGGCAATGAGGGGGAAAATTATTCAAATGATGCGGGCAGTTGGCACTTGCCTGCTGCTGGCACTGCCAGCGCCGATGGCGTCGGCAGAGCCCCGTCACGGCATAGCTATGTATGGCGACCCTGCCCTGCCACCCGATTTTGTGTCCCTGCCCTATGCCAACCCGGACGCGCCCAAAGGCGGGAGCATCGTCTTTGGCGAGGCTGGCGGCTTTGACAGCCTGAACCCCTACATCGTCAAAGGCTCGGCCCCCGCTGGGGTTGCTCTGCTTACGGTTGAAACGCTTTTGGGCCGGTCCTATGACGAACCCTTCACGCTTTACGGGCTGCTGGCCGAATCGGTCGATACGGATGACGCCCGGACCTATGTCGAATTCACCCTGCGCGAGGGTGCCCGATTCTCTGACGGCAGTCCCGTCACGCCGCAAGACGTGTTGTGGTCGTTTGAAAAACTCGGCACCGAAGGCCAGCCTCGCTACGCTGCAGCATGGGACAAGATCGCCACATCCGAAATCACCGGGCCGCGCAGCATCCGCTTTACCTTCAACGTGGTAGACCGCGAACTGCCGCTGATCCTGGGCCTGCGCCCGATCCTGAAAAAGGCACAGTGGGAGGGGCGCGATTTCACCGCCTCCACGCTGGAGGCTCCGATCGGGTCCGGCCCCTACACGGTGGCCAAATTCGAGACGGGCAGTTCCATCACCTTCGCCAAAGACCCCGATTGGTGGGGCAAGGACGTGCCGTTCTATCGCGGCCTGCACAATCTTGATCAGATCACCTACCAATACTTTGGTGATGGCGGCGTGGTGTTCGAGGCCTTCAAGGCGGGCGATATCAGCACCTACCGCGAAACGAATGCGCCCAAGTGGGCCTCGAACTACGACTTTCCCGACGTCACCTCCGGCGCCATCGTGAAGTCAGAAATTCCGCATGGCCGCCCTTCAGGGATCGAAGGATTCGTGTTCAACACCCGCAAACCGCTGTTCGCCGATTCGCGCGTGCGCGAGGCCCTGATCCATGCGTTTAACTTCGAGTTGATCAATGACATCGTCACCGGTGGTAGCCAGCCCCGCATCACATCCTATTTTTCCAACTCGGACCTCGCCATGGTCCCCGGTGCCGCCGCAGAGGGTGCCGTCAAGGCCCTGCTGGAACCCTTTGCACCCGATCTTTTGCCCGGTGCACTGGATGGCTACCGTTTTCCTGTCGCCGACGGCACCGAGGCGAACCGTGGCAACATCCGCATCGCCACCAGACTGCTGGAGGATGCAGGATGGACCGTGCAGGACGGCATCTTGAAGAACGCCGATGGTGCGCCGTTCGCCTTTGAAATTCTGCTAAACAACGGCGCGGACGAGCTGATCAGCATCGCCAGCATCTATGTCGAGGCATTGAAACGTCTGGGGATCGAGGCGCGCATCACGACGGTGGACTCGGCGCAATACAAGGAACGCACGAACGCCTATGATTTCGACATGACGCATTACATCCGGGCGCTTTCGCTGTCTCCGGGCAATGAACAGACGCTGTACTGGGGGGCCGCCGGTGTGACCGAACCCGCCACCCGCAACTGGATGGGCATGAATTCCCCCGCCGCCGAGGCGATGATCGCGACGCTGCTTGCCACCGCCTCGCGCACGGATTTTGTCGCGGCCACGCAGGCGCTGGACCGGGTGCTTACCACTGGCAGATATGTCATTCCGATCTGGTATGCCGATGTCTCGCGGCTTGCACATCGCAAAGAGCTGAAATTTCCCGATCGCTTGCCGCTGTTTGGCGACTGGCCGGGGTTCCTTCCAGAAGTATGGTGGTATCAAGAATGAGAATATGTCTGCTTGTGATCGTGCTGGCCCTTGCGGGGTGCAATACCGTTGCCGGGGTCGGGCAAGATATCAGTGCCGGGGCAAGAACAGTGCGCGACGCATTCTGAGGCCCTCCGGGCAACCTCAATCGACGCCAACGGCATTGGGTCACCCCGCAGTCGGCACGGCAGGGTCGCGAAGCCGGATCACCGTGACCGAACAGGGCGCTTCGGCAACGACTTTGGCTGACACCGATCCCAGGAAACGCCGGGTCGTGGAACTGCCACGCGCCCCCATCAGAATATGACTGACCTTGTTTGCGCCGGCATAGTCTATAATGGCCGCAGCAGGATCGGAGTTTTCAAGAATGCTGTAGGTCAGCCGATCCTCACCCAGATCGATCCGCTGCGCCCATGCCTTGAGGCCGACAAGACGCGCGACATGCAGGTTGTTGCCCGCATCATCGGTGCCCTGATCAAGCCCCAGCAGCGCGGTCTTGATCACATTGACGCAGGCCACCCGTGCATCTGGTTCAATAGTCAGGCTTTGCTGCACGGATCTCAAAAGCTGTTCGGCAAGGCTTTCCATGTCCGGGCTCAGATCTACGGCAACCATGATGATGGCGGCGCGGCTGATCTGACTGGCCATCCGCGGCGGCGCTGCGAACTGACGCAACCGCCGCATGCGATGCCATCGGCGGAACACGGTCAACGCCCTGTCGCGCGCCGTCTTGTGGGCCCGCGGTGTCAGACGCACCTGCTGGGGATGCGTCAGATCGAATACCATCTGTGCGGCAGACTGATATCGCTTTGCCGGATCAACTTCCAATGCGCGCAGGATAATTTCCTGCAGCCATTCAGGGATGTCCGCGCGCAACGCTCGCGGCGGCACCGGATCGCGCCAAAGTCGCTTGCGCACGCCCGAAAGCCGTTCGGGGGACCCGAACGGCAATTTCCCGGTCGCCAGTTCGTAGATCATTGTCCCCAGGGCAAAGAGGTCAGACCGCAGGTCACTGCGCTGGCGCAGATATTGTTCCGGCGCCATGTAAAGAAAGGTGCCCATCGGCACCGTGAATTCTTCGGCCAGCAGATCCGGCAATTGGTCATGGCGCGACAGGCCGAAATCGACCAGCACCATATCGCCATTGGGTCGTTGCAGGAAGTTAGCCGGTTTCAGATCAAGATGGATGACATGCTGGCAGTGCAGATCATGGACTGCCGCTGCCATACGGGCCGCAACTTCGACCACCTCTGAAAGCGGCCGGGGGGCTGTCTTGAAGAGCGCCAGTAGCGACATGCCGGGTATCCGTTCGGTCACCAGATACGGCATCACCGCGAAATCACCCTGCGCGATCACCGCAGGCACATGCGCGCCCGACAACCGTGGCATGATCATCTGTTCCACTTCGAAACCGACGATCGTTGGTCCGTCATCGCCGTCCAGGATGGTGGGAACCTTCATCACCATCGGCCCGGCATGGTTCGCGCTGGTGACATCCCAGATGGTGGCAAAGCCGCCACGGTGCAGAAGGCTGCCAAGGGTGAAGCCATCAATCGTCAGTCCCTGATGCGGTCTGATCTGCATCTATACGCCCTTCATCAACCGTTGCGCCAAGGTTTCGGGCAATCCGCGTTCTCTCGATTTGCGGGCAGTCGTTGCCGCATCATAGCCGACCTGTCGAAAGGTCAACTCGTTGCGGTCCCGATCCAGAATGGCGTATCCCGACAGTCCCGATCCATCGCGCGGTTGCCCCACCGACCCAACAACCGCCAGCCAGCGTCGTGATCGGATCAGCGGCACTGCGACACCGGCATGCACCGCAAATCCTGCGACCCGGTTGTTCAGATCCCAGCTGTACAATTGCGCGCGGTGCACATGGCCACAAAAGATCAACCGGGCGTCGCTGACCCGAAAGCTGGGCATCGCAGAGCTTGGGCTTGTGATGTAAATCCAGTCCGCCGGGTCATTGGCACTGGCATGGACGAACAGCATGTCGTCCAGCCGCGTGATCAACGGCAGTTCCGCAAGAAACAACTTTTGTCGGGCAGTCAGGCGGTTGACCGTCCAGTCGATCACTTTGCGTGCGGCGTCGTTCAACAGACGGTCTGGTACACCGACGGCACGATCATGGTTGCCGCGCACGCAGATTGCCCCCTCGGCTGTCATGTCCGCCACCCGGTCAAGGCACCATTCGGGATCAGGGCCATAGCCGACCAGATCACCGAGGAAAACCACGCGGTCGACGGCTCGCATGGAAAGATCGGCCAAAACGGCCTCAAATGCTTCGCGGTTGGCATGGATATCCGTCAGCAGTGCAAGCCTCATGCAGCGCCCCCCATGGCCTACTCCGACGCATTGTTTGCGCAATGCCATCCTTGCGGTCAATGACCTGGATCAAGGGATGCCACGGGTGTAATCCGCTGCATGCGCTTGACACCCCTCCCCCGGCTGTTCAAGAAAGATGCGATCCCAAGCCCTGAAAGCCGCGCCATGATCCGCCTTGATGTATTTTCCGATCCGATCTGCCCGTGGTGCTATATCGGCAAGGCCAACCTTGACCGCGCGCTGGAGGCGCATGCCGGGCATCCGTTTGAAATTGAATGGCACCCGTTTCAGTTGAACCCCGATATGCCAGCCGAAGGCGCTGACCGGCGCAGTTATCTGGAGGCGAAGTTCGGCGGCAAACAGAACGCCGTCGCCGTCTATGCCCGCGTAGCCGAGGCGGCAGCGGCCGCCGGCGTGGCGATCAACTTCGAGGCGATGTCCCGTGTTCCCAACACGCTTGACGCGCACCGGATGATCCATTGGGCCGGGCTGGAAGGGCGGCAGACGGCGATGGTGTCCGCCCTTTTCCGCGCCTATTTCCGCGATGGCAAGGATATAGGCGACAAGGCGACACTCGCCACCCTTGCCAGTGACGCAGGCATGGACCCAAGCCTGGCGGCACGGCTGCTTGCCACCGAGGCCGACCGCGCAGATCTTGCAGCCCGCGACGCCCACGCCCGCCAACGTGGCGTAAACGCGGTGCCGACATTCGTGATCGCCAATCAGTACGTGCTGTCTGGCGCACAATCGGTTGAATTCTGGGGCCGCGTGATCGACGAAATGGTCGCAAAGCCCGCAACGACCGGCCACTAAGTCGCGTAACTTGCCGCAGCACTCAGCCGTTCGGCCTGACCACCTTTTCGGCCAGATCACGGGCTATGGCGAATGCGCCCTTGATGCGTTCGCTTTCGGTTGTCCAGTTTTGTGCCAGCACAATCTTGTTGTCGCGCACGCGCGCACCGCCGGTTTGCGCCTGAATAAATTCCACCAGACCGCCCGGATTGGCAAACTTGTCATTGTGAAACTGTAACGTCGCCCCCTTTGGCCCCGCATCCAGCCGCGAAATACCCGCACGTTTACACATCGCCTTGATGCGGATCACCAGCATCAGCGTGTTCACTTCGCGCGGCAGCGGGCCGAACCGGTCGATCAGTTCGGCGGCAAAGCCTTCCAGTTCCACCTTGGTCGCCAGACCCGACAGGCGGCGATAAAGCCCAAGGCGCACGTCCAGATCGGAGACATAGCTTTCCGGGATCAGCACCGGCACGCCCAAGTTGATCTGCGGCGCCCATTGGTCATCGGCAACGCTCAGCCCCTGCAATTCACCCGATTTGATCTTGGCAATCGTGTCTTCCAGCATGGCCTGATACAGCTCGTAGCCCACTTCGCGGATATGACCCGACTGTTCCTCGCCCAGCAGATTGCCGGCCCCGCGCAGATCAAGATCATGGCTGGCAAGGTTGAAACCCGCACCCAGACTGTCGAGTGACCCCAACAGCCGCAACCGCTTGCTGGCTTGCGGGGTCAGTTTGGCGCGCGGTTTGGTGGTGATGAAGCAATAGGCGCGGGTCTTGGCGCGGCCCACCCTGCCCCGGATCTGATACAGCTGGCTTAGCCCGAACATGTCGCCCCGGTGCACGATCATCGTGTTCGCGGTCGGAATATCCAGCCCGGATTCGACAATGCTGGTGGCGACCAGCACATCGAATCGGCCATCGTAAAAGGCGTTCATCTTGTCATCCAGATCGCCCGCCGCCAATTGGCCATGCGCCACCACATAGCTTACCTCGGGCACATGCGTGCGCAGGAAATGCTCGATCTCGTGGATGTCGGAAATGCGCGGCACCACATAGAACGACTGCCCGCCGCGATAGCGTTCGCGCAGCAGCGCCTCACGTATGGTGATGGTGTCAAATTCCGACACATAGGTGCGGATCGCCAACCGGTCCACCGGCGGGGTCGCAATGATCGACAGATCGCGCACCCCTGTCAGCGACAGTTGCAACGTGCGCGGGATCGGCGTCGCGGTCAGGGTCAGCACATGCACCTCTGACCGCATTTCCTTCAGGCGTTCCTTGTGCGTCACGCCAAAATGCTGTTCCTCGTCGATGACCAGCAGGCCAAGAGATTTGAACCGTATTCCCTTGGCCAGCAGCGCATGCGTACCGATGCAGATATCCACTGACCCATCGGCCAGCCCGGCGCGGGTTGCATTCGCATCCTTTAGCGTAACAAATCGCGACAAAGTTTTGATATTGATAGGAAATCCGCGAAAGCGTTCGGCGAAACTACGATGATGCTGGCGCGCCAACAGCGTCGTGGGGCAGACAACCGCCACCTGCATGCCTGCCAAAGCCGCCACAAAAGCCGCGCGCATGGCCACCTCGGTCTTGCCAAAACCCACGTCGCCCACAACCAGCCGGTCCATTGGCGAACCTTTTTCGAGGTCGGCAATAACATCGGCAATGGCAGTCAGTTGATCATCGGTTTCGGTATAGGGAAAGCGGGCCGAAAACGCCTCCCACATCGCATGCGGGGCTTCCAGAATGGGCGCATGACGCAAGGCGCGTTCGGCGGCGATCCGCATCAGACGGTCGGCAATCTCGCGGATACGTGCCTTCAGCTTGGCTTTCTTGGCCTGCCAAGCGCCACCGCCGAGCCGGTCCAACAAACCCTCTTCGTGGCCATAGCGGCTGAGAAGTTCGATGTTTTCGACTGGCAGATACAGCTTGGCGCCTTCGGCATATTCGATGGCAAGGCATTCATGTGGCGCTTTCAGCGCGATGATCGTCTCCAGCCCCAGATACCGCCCGACGCCGTGTTCGACATGCACCACCAGATCGCCGGGCGACAGGCTGTCCACCTCGCGCAGGAAGTTGTCGGCTTTCTTGCGTTTGCGCGGTTTGCTGATCAGCCGGTCGCCCAGCACGTCTTGTTCCGAGATCACGCAAAGACCGGGCGCGGTAAAGCCTTGCTCCAGCGCCCAGACGATCACGAACACCCCGCCCTTGCCTGCGGGCAGATCGCGGAAGTCGTGCAACTGGCGCATTTCTTTCACGCCCTGCTCTTCCATCAGGCCACGAAGGCGTTCGGCGGCCCCTTCGGACCAGCTGGCAATAACCACCTGACCATCCCTGCTGAATGCACGAACATGATCAGCCAAGGCACCGAAAAGGCTTATAGTTTCGATCTGGCGTTCGGGCGCAAAACTGCGCCCGATACGGCCCTTGGCATCCAGAACGCCCGGCCCTGGCGATTGCGCCAGAGGCGACAACTGAATCACGCGGTGCGGCGCAAGGCAGGCCTCCCAGGTGGCATCGTCCAGATACAACAGTGATGGTGCGACGGGTTTGTAAACCGTGTCGATCCGGCCCTTGGCACCAAGGGCTTCGCGCCGCGCATCGTACTGATCCGCAATCCCGTCCCAGCGCGCCAACCGGGCCGCGGTGACCTGATCATCCTGCATCACGGTCGCATCCGGCAGATAGTCGAAGATCGTCTCCAGCCGGTCATGGAAATAGGGCAACCAATGCTCCATCCCCTGATGCTTGCGTCCGGCACTGACCGCTTCATACAGTGGGTCATCGTTGCCAGCGGTGCCAAACTCGATCCGGTAATTCTGACGGAAACGGGTGATCGCGGCCTGATCAAGAATTACCTCTGACACCGGGGCAAAATCGACCGTTTTCAGCTTCTCGATTGTGCGCTGGGTTGCGGGATCAAACCGGCGTGCGCCGTCCAGCACGTCACCAAAAAAATCCAGCCGCACCGGCCCGCCCGGACCCGGCGGATAGATGTCAACGATGCCGCCCCGAATGGCATAGTCGCCGGGTTCGGTGACGGTCGAAGTTGGCGAAAAGCCCATCCGGGCAAGAAAATCCTTCAACGCGTTTTCGTTGACGCGCGATCCGACATCGGCGCGGAAGGACGACGCCCGCAGAACATCGCGTGCTGCAATGCGCTGGGTCGCGGCGTTCAGCGTGGTCAAAAGGATAAATGGCCCCGCGCGCCCTTCGGCAAGGGTGGCCAATGTCGCCATCCGCCGCGCCGATATGTCCGGATTGGGCGACACCCGGTCATAGGGCAGACAGTCCCAAGCCGGCAGATCAAGCACCACAAGCCCCGGCGACATGACGGCAAGCGACGTGCGCATCGCCTCCATTCGCTTGTCGTCGCGCGCGATGTGGATGACCGGCTGGCCGCGCTGCACCTCGGCCGCCAGCAGACGCGCATCAAAGCCTTCCGGGGCCCCGCCAAGAACAAGCCGTTGTGCGCTTTGCATGCTGCTACTCTGATTTTCGGGGTGAAGGGCGTTTGTGCGGTGTCAATTGCCCAGAACACCGATCTGCATATTTTGCCACATTCCCCACATAGAGGTAAAGAAGATCGCAAGCATGCCAATGGCTTGGGTCGCCAACCGATGCCGCGACAGCCGCCGGAACAGCGCAGGCCCGGTGTTTTCATTCGCCGCAATCAGCCGTGCCGTGCGCACCGTCAGTGCACCCACGATGCACATCGGCACCACAAGACAGGCCAGTGCCTGCGCAAACTCGACGTCATAGAAAAATCCCAACACCAGCAGCCCCGACACGAACATCGCGGTTAGCCCGACCAACCACAGCCCGGCGGTATTCATGATATAAAGAACCCGGTTCACGTTGATGCGGACCAGCGTCTCAAGATCCTCCTGATGTATGCCGCCGTGACGTTTGGCCCGCAGGATCGAATCGTATGGCACGCCCACAACCCAGTGGCTGGCCGATGACCACAGCACCGCAAGCGATATCCAGAACCACAGATTGGAGAAGGACCGCAGGTCGATAAGTTCAAATACTGTTTGATACCAGTCCAACAGAAGGCCCTCTTTTGGTCGTTGCGGCTTGGCACCGCTTGATCTGGCGCATTCCTACCCTTGAGATGCGCGCTTTTCCATGGCAGGCAGGGGAATAATTCGCAAGTGCCAAGGAACGCAATGCATCCGATTGCTGCCCCCTACCCCGCCGCCCGCTTCCGCCGCTTGCGCAAGACCGCCGCACTCAGGGCGCTGGCGCAGGAAAACACGCTGTCGGTGGATGATCTGATCTGGCCTTTGTTCGTGCGTGACGGATCAGGGTTGCGCGAACCGATTGCATCAATGCCCGGCGTGCATCGGCTGTCGGTCGATATGGTGGTCGAGGCTGCGAAAGAGGCGGCGGGTTTGGGTATTCCGGCAATCTGCCTATTTCCCTACACCGATCCCGCCCTGAAAACCGAAGATTGCGCCGAGGCTTGGAACCCAGGAAACCTTGCAAATCGGGCAATCCGCGCGATCAAGGCGGCGGTGCCTGATATTGCCGTGATGACCGATGTGGCGCTGGACCCTTACAATGCCCATGGTCATGACGGGCTGGTGCGCGACGGCATCATCCTGAACGACGCCACGGTCGAGGCGCTGGTGCGCATGGCGCTGGTACAGGCCGAGGCTGGGGCGGATATTCTGGGCCCGTCCGACATGATGGATGGTCGCATCGGCGCGATGCGTGCGGGCCTTGAAGGTGCCGGGCATAGCCATGTGGCGATCTTGTCGTATGCGGCCAAATACGCATCAGCCTTTTATGGCCCGTTTCGCGATGCCGTGGGCGCGTCGGGTGCGTTAAAGGGCGACAAGAAGACCTACCAGATGAACCCGGCCAATTCGGACGAGGCGCTGCGCCTTGTCGCCCGCGATCTGGCCGAAGGGGCGGATATGGTGATGGTCAAGCCCGGCATGCCGTATCTGGATATCTGCCGGCGGGTGAAGGATGCCTTTGGCGCGCCAACCTATGCTTATCAGGTGTCGGGCGAGTACGCGATGATCAAGGGCGCCGCCAGCAACGGTTGGATCGACGGCGAGCGGGTGATGATGGAAAGCCTGATGGCATTCCGGCGTGCCGGCTGCGACGGGGTCCTGACCTATTTCGCCCCTGAGGCGGCGCGTATTTTGCAGCGCGGGCGCTGAAGCCCGCGCAGTTGCCTGCCAATGGCGCATATCGGCAATGACAGGGGCTGCAAGAACCGCTATATGTAGCGTACGGGGCCGAAAGAGCCCCACCCACATGGGCCGGAGGGCTGCTGCAAAGCAGCCGACCGGCGAGCAGCGAGGCACAGACATGACCCCAATGACACGACGGATTTTTCTGGGTACGGCCGGCTCGGCGCTTTTGCTGACAGCCGCCTGCGGCAATGGCATCGGCAGCGATGGCAGCCAGAAGATCGACGCCCGCGTTGACGCCACGCAGAACTTCCTGTTCGACAAGTACCCCGGCACCCGCGATCTGGCCAGCCGCGCCTACGGTGTTCTGTACATGCCGCTGGTCACTGAAGCGGGCTTTGGCTTTGGCGGCGCATACGGTCGCGGGGCCTTGCGCATCAACAACGCGACGGTGGATTACTATTCCACCGCGAAGGCCACCTTCGGGTTCCAGATCGGCGCACAGCAATATGCCCATGCGCTGTTCTTCATGACCGAGCCCGCCTTGTCCGATTTCCGCCGTGGGTCTGGTTGGGCCGCCGGGGCCGATATTCGCTACGCCACGCCCGACCAAGGCGCCAGCATCGGCAAGGAGACGACCGAACTTGATCCGGTCGTGGCGCTTGTGTTTGGTCAGCAGGGCCTGATCGCGGGTGCCACGCTGTCGGGCACCAAGTACAGCCGGATCATTCCCTAAGGCGCGGTGGGGTATAACCCGCCTTACGCAACTTTTGGCCGGTGTAGGGTGGGGTAAAACCCCACCCTACACGTCGGTGCGTCCGTGGCGTGGGGTTTTACCCCGCCTTTCCTACCTCAGCCGTCGGATCAGGCTTGACGTGTCGCCGCGCCCGCCGCCCATCAGTTGCACGTCCTTGTAGAACTGATCGACCAGCGCCGTCACCGGCAGGCTGGCACCGATCTGATCGGCTGCCTGCAGACAAATGCCCAGATCCTTGCGCATCCAGTCGACGGCAAAGCCGAAATCGAAGGTGTCCGCCAGCATGGTCTTGTGGCGGTTGACCATCTGCCAGCTGCCGGCGGCCCCCTGCGAGATTACCTCGACCACCGCGGCACCGTCCAGCCCCGCCTTCTGGCCAAAGGCCAGTGCTTCGGACAGGCCCTGCATCAGGCCTGCGATGCAGATCTGGTTCATCATCTTGGCCAATTGCCCGGCCCCGCTGTCGCCCAGCCGCCGACAGATGCGGGCATAGGCTGCGATTACCGGCTCGGCGCGGTCGTAGTCCGACTGCAAGCCACCGCACATCACCGAAAGCGTGCCGTTTTCGGCCCCGGCCTGTCCACCCGAAACCGGCGCATCGACAAAGCCAAGCCCCAGTCCGGTGGCAACCGCCGCCAACTCCCGGGTCACCAGTGCCGAAACGGTGGTGTGATCGACAAACACCGCCCCCCGCTTCATGCCGGCGAACGCGCCGGTTTCCCCCAGGCAGATGGATCGCAAATCGTCATCATTGCCGACGCAAGCCATGATGAAATCGGCGTCTTTCGCGGCCTCGGCAGGCGTTGCAGCCGTCCGACCACCATGCTTGGCAACCCACGCCTCTTGCTTGCCAATGGACCTGTTATAGACCGTGACCTGACGCCCTTTGGCGGCAAGATGCCCTGCCATCGGAAACCCCATCACCCCTAACCCCAAGAATGCGACCTGCACCATCGTCTGACCCCTTGCATTGCCCTTTCGGCGTGGATCGACTAGGAAACCATTCACCCTCTGGCGTCAAGAACAGGCCAACCGATGATTACCGCCTTTCGCTGGCTCCTGCGTCTTTTCACCGGCATGGCCGTTGTTTCAGTGGTGGCGCTGGTGATCGCCTATTACATTCTCGATCGCTCGCTGCCGGATTATTCAACCGACTTCGCCGTGTCCGGGATTACCGCACCGGTCGAGATTGTGCGAAATAACAACAATGTGCCGCATATATTTGGCAAGACGGATGAAGACGTATTCTATGCTCTCGGCTTTGCCCATGCGCAGGACCGCCTTTGGCAAATGACCATGCTGCGTCGTACGGCACAGGGGCGGCTGTCCGAAGTGTTTGGCACGCGCATGCTTCAGACGGACGAATTGTTGCGCCGCTACGATCTGTACACCTTGGCGCAATCGTCGGTGGCGGCACAGGATGACCAGACCGGTGCCGCATTGGTGGCCTATGCGCGGGGCGTGAACGCATGGATCGGCCAGATCAACCAACGTTCGCTGGGGCGCGGCGCACCGGAGTTCTTCTTGTTCTCGAACGAAATCGCCGCCTGGCAGCCCGCCGATTCCATCGCGATCATCAAGCTGATGGCGTTGCAACGGTCCGCACATCTGGAGTTTGAGGTGCTGCGCGCGCGGATGTCGTTGCTGCTGTCCGATGACCGGGTGCGCGACATTCTGCCCGATGATGCTGGGCCGGGCATTACGGCCCTGCCCGACTATGCCAGTCTGATGCCGGGCCTGCCGCCACTGACAGCGCCGGTGAAATACGCGCAAGACCCACTGTCGCCCTTTCCTGACCGGGCCTTCGCCGGCGCATCAAACGCCTGGGCCGCAGCACCAGACAGATCAGCAGCGGGCGGTTCACTTTTGGCCAATGACCCGCATCTGGGGTTCAGTGCGCCGACGCTGTGGTATCTGGCGCGGCTGGAACTGACAACCGGCGGTGTTATCGGGGCCACCATTCCCGGCGTGCCTGCGGTTCTGATCGGGCGTTCGGAACGCCTGGGCTGGGGTGTAACGTCAAGCTATCTGGATGATCAGGACGTGATCATCGAACGGCTGAACCCGGCAAACCCCGAAGAGTATGAAACGCCCTCCGGGTTTGAACCCTTCCTGACACGCCGGTCGATCATCACGGTGAAAGACGCCGACCCCGTCACCATCACCTTGCGCTGGTCGAAAAGCGGGCCGGTCCTGCCCGGCTCGCATTACAATCTGGCCGCGATCACGCCTGCGGGCCACGTGGCCGCACTGTCGTGGACAGCCCTAAGTGCTAGTGACACGACCATGTCGGCCTCGATCCGGTTGATGCAGGCGGGGTCGGTGACGGCGGCGATCGAGGCGGGCAAACTGTTCGTCGCACCCTCGGAAAATCTGATGCTGGCCGATACAACCGGCGTCGCCATGCAGACCGTGGGCGCAATGCCGGACCGCAACATGGCAAGCCAGACCAAAGGCCGCATGCCGCAGCCCGGCTGGGAAGGTACAAATCGCTGGATCGGCACCCTGCCCTACGACGACAACCCCCGCGTCATCGCCCCGCCGACGGGGCTGTTGGGCAATACCAACAACAAGACGGTGGATCGCCCGTTTCCAAAGCACGTCAGTTTCGACTGGGGCGATACCGAACGTATCCAGCGTTGGCTGACCCTGATGAAAACACGCGAGGTGCACACCCGCGACAGCTTTATAGAGGCACAGCTTGATACGGTCAGCTTCACCGCGCGGTCCTTGCTGCCGCTGATCGGGGCCGATCTGTGGTTCACTGGCGAGCCGGCACCCGAAGGCACGCCCGAGCGGTTTCGCCAGAAGGCACTGGCCATATTGGCGGAATGGAACGGCGAGATGAACGAACATCTGCCCGAACCGCTGATCTACATGGCGTGGATGCGTGCGCTGCAAGACCGGATGATCCGCGATGAAATCGGGCCAATGGCGGATGATTTTACCCAAATTCAGCCGGTGCTGATCGAGCGGGTGTTCCGCGACATCGACGGGGCGGCGATCTGGTGCGACATCCTGCAGTCTGCTGCGGTGGAAACCTGTTCCGAACTGGCGCGCATCACGTTGGACGAGGCTTTGTTGCGCCTGAAGGAACGGCACGGCGACGGCATCGAAAGCTGGCGTTGGGGGGATGAACATCAGGCAACTCATGATCATCCGGTCTTGGGCGAGATGCCGGTGCTGCGCTACTTCGTCAACCTGCGCCAATCGACCAGTGGCGATGACAGTACCCTGATGCGGGGCGTCACCAAGGGCACCGAACCCGACCCGTTCCTGAACGTGCATGGTGCGGGGTATCGGGGCGTCTATGATTTTGCCGATCCCGACAGTTCGGTCTTCATCACCGCAACCGGGCAGTCCGGGCATCCGCTGTCGCGCTATTACGATGATCTGGGTGAGATGTGGCGACGCGGCGAATACATCCCGATGTCGCTGGACCCCGACCTTGCCCGGGCGGCGGCGGTTGGGATCACCCATCTGGTGCCA
The DNA here is from genome assembly GCA_031406155.1 of Pseudorhodobacter sp. Classification (GTDB taxonomy): domain Bacteria; phylum Pseudomonadota; class Alphaproteobacteria; order Rhodobacterales; family Rhodobacteraceae; genus JACMNW01. The sequence continues at coordinate 194,794 of JANOGW010000003.1, read as the reverse complement.
CTGCCCTGACAAAGGGTTTGCGGTCTGCCACCACAAAGGGCCCACAATGGATTGACCTTTCCGCAAAAAGCGGCGACGTAGCGCAATAATATTTCAAGATGGCCTCCTGGAGGGATTGATCATGTCGGAGACCTACGCCGCCTGGGTCGGCCGCAGCGAGGACGCGACCGATACCATTTCCCCCCGGCAGGCCCGCCAGATGGCCGCGACACTGGGCGCGCCCGGTGCAGGGGATGGGCTGGAGGCGGGGGCAATCCTGCCGCCGCTGTGGCACTGGATGGGCTGGACCCCAGATATCGACATCAGCGGGCTTGGCCCCGATGGCCATCCGGCACGCGGCGGCTTTCTGCCCCCGGTGCCGCTTGAACGCCGGATGTGGGCGGGTGGGCGGCTGACCTTTCACACCCCCCTGCGGATCGGCGAACCGATGCAGCGGCGGTCGGAAATCCTGAAAATCTCAGACAAGACCGGCAGCGCGGGCAGCATGGTCTTTGTGACTGTGGGCCATCAGATCTTCGGCCCGGGTGGCCTTGCCGTGACCGAAGAACAGGACATCGTCTATGTCGCGATGCCGGCGGTCTTTGTGCCACCACCACCCGTCACGGCGCCGGATACCTGCGTTTGGCAAGACCCCGTCAGCATCGACACCGTCCGGCTGTTTCGCTTTTCCGCGCTGACCTTCAATGCGCATCGCATCCATTTCGACCTGCCCTATGCGACCGGGGTGGAAAAGTATCCCGGCCTGATCGTGCACGGCCCGTTGCAGGCGATGCTGCTGATGCAATCGGCCCGGCGGCATGCGGATGGAGCTTTCCCCATTGGTTTCAAGTTTCGCGGCGTGCGGCCGATGTTTCATTTCGACACCCCACGGTTGATGGCGCAAGCTGCCCTGAACGCCACTCAGGCCCTGTGCACTGCGACTGCCGACAATCTGGTCTGCATGCAGGCCGATATCACATGGAAGGCATCGCCATGACCAACGGCATCCTGCACGGCATGCGCGTGATCGAAGGATCGGCTTTCGTGGCGGTACCGCTGGCGGGTATGACATTGGCCCAGATGGGGGCGGATGTGATCCGGTTTGACCGATTGCAGGGTGGGCTCGATGCCCGGCGATGGCCGGTGACCACGAGTGGGGCCAGTCTGTTCTGGGCCGGGCTGAACAAGGGCAAACGCTCGCTTGCCATCGACATGGCCCACCCCGAGGGGCAAGAGATCATCGCCAGCCTGATAACCGCCCCCGGCCCGAATGCGGGCATGTTCCTGACCAATCTGCGCGGGCCGTCATGGATGGATTATCCGGCCCTGTCTGCCCGCCGCGCCGATCTGATCATGGTGTCGCTGCTGGGCACGCGGCGGGGCGAGCCTGCGGTGGATTACACCGTCAATCCCAGCCTCGGCTTTCCGATGGCGACCGGGCCGGTCGGGTCGACCGAACCGGTCGCCCATGTGCTCCCGGCCTGGGATTGTATCGCGGGTCAGGTGGTGGTGAACACGCTGCTGGCCGCCGAACGGCACCGGCTGCGGTCCGGGTCGGGGCAGCTGGCCGAACTTGCGCTGAAAGACGTGGCGGCGGCCATGATGGGCCATCTGGGCATCATTGGCGAGGTTTGCGTTAATGGCGCTGACAGGCCAAAATCCGGCAATGCCCTGTACGGTGCCTATGGCCAGGATTTTATCACCGCCTGCGGCAACCGGGTGATGGTGATCGGCCTGACTGACCGGCAATGGGTCGGGCTGGTGCGCGCCCTTGGGGCACAAGACGCGATTGCGGCGCTGGCAGCACAGCTGGGCCTTGATCTGGCAGACGAGGGCAACCGGTTCCTCGCCCGCGACGCGATCACCGCCGTGTTCGCGCCATGGTTCGCGGCCCGTGATCTGGCGACCATCGCGCCGCGGATGGATGCAGCCAAGCTGACATGGGCACCGTTTCGCAGCTTTGCGCAGGCGGTGCGGACGGATCCCGATCTATCGGCCGACAACCCGATGTTTGCCGATCTGCTGCAACCGGGCATCGGCCACTATCCGGTGCCGGGCAGCGCCGTCACCTCGACCGCGTTCGACCGATTGCCCCCGCGTCCGGCCCCCACGCTGGGCCAGCACAGCGAGGCTGTTCTGGCCGATGTGCTGGGGCTGGCGGCGGGTCAGATCGGGGCGTTGATGGACCGTGGCATCGTGGCCGGGCCGTAGGGCCGCGCCAAGTTTACATTGCTGCGTACCGTGCCGCCTGCCGCGCGGTCCAGCGCACATCAAGTTGGTGCCCGGCATCGGTCTGCCGCTCGGCCATGACCACACCTTCGCCGTGCAGCCACGCCCGCCTGCGTCCCTCGGCAAAGCCAAGCGTCAAGGTGATGTCGGTCTTCGCATCGTCCAGATGCGCCGACATTGCTGCCAGCAGATCGTCCAGCCCTTCGCCGGTTGTCGCAGAGATCGCGTAAACCCCGCTTTGCCCGTTGGCCTGAGCGATAAGACTGGCTTGCAGGCTGGGCTCGACCAGATCCAGCTTGTTCCACACCTCGATCATCGGGGTGGTCGCCTTCACCCCCAGGCTTGCCAGTATCTCGGCCACATCGGCGGCTTGTTCGGTGCTTTCGGGATGCGCGATATCGCGCACGTGCAAGATCAGGTCGGCCTCCAGCACCTCTTCCAGCGTGGCGCGAAACGCCGCGACCAGTTGCGTCGGCAGATCAGAAATGAAGCCCACCGTGTCGGATGCGATGATCTTGCGCCCAGATGGCAGCAAGATGGCGCGCATCGTGGGGTCCAGCGTGGCGAAAAGCATGTCCTTGGCCAACACGTCTGCCCCGGTCATGCGGTTGAACAGCGTCGATTTTCCGGCGTTGGTATAGCCCACCAGCGCCACCAGCGGGAACGGCACCTTGCGGCGTGCGGCGCGGTGCAGTTCGCGCGTGCGTACCACGCGGTCCAGTTGCCGCTTGATGCGGATCACCTGATCATCGATGGCCCGCCTGTCAGACTCGATCTGCGTCTCGCCGGGGCCACCCACAAAGCCAAAGCCACCGCGCTGCCGTTCGAGGTGCGTCCAGGCCCGCACCAGCCGGGTCCGCTGATAGCTGAGCGCCGCCAGTTCCACCTGCAACACGCCCTCCCGGGTGCGCGCACGATCGGCAAAAATCTCGAGGATCAGGCCGGTGCGGTCAAGCAGCTTGACACCCCATTCCTTTTCCAGATTACGCTGCTGTACGGGTGACACCTGCCCATCCACCAGAACAAGCCCGACATCCAACGCGTGAAGACGCTCTTTCAACTCCTCAACCTTGCCGCTGCCAAACAGCAGGCCCGGTTGCAGCCGCGCCAGACGAACCACTTCAGCCCCAACAACGTCAATGTTCGGCAGGGCTGCGGCCAAAGACACCGCTTCGGCCAGGCCATGTTCAGGCAACCGTCGCGAACGGGAGGATTTCAAATCAGGATGCAGCACATAGGCACGCATGGCGACCGCTTGCGTGCTGTGCATGCTTTCAGCCGCCGTCGCGGCGAAATCGTCATCCGGATCGTCAGTGTTGGGCAGGTCGGAAATCAGTCCTCACCCTCATAAAGGCTGATCGGCGCGCCGGGCATGATGGTCGAAATCGCATGCTTGTACACCAGTTGCGATTGACCATCCCGGCGCAGCAGCACACAGAAATTGTCAAACCAGGTGATGACACCCTGCAATTTGACGCCGTTGATCAGGAAGATTGTCACTGGAACTTTGGCTTTGCGCACATGATTTAGAAACGCATCTTGTAAATTTTGCTTATCGGCAGCCATTTTTTCTTTTGCCTTTTTTTGTTATGGTTGGTGTCCCCGACCTTCGGCCTATCCCCAAAGGTGCAAGCGGAGTATGAAGCGGGAACGTCGGAGTTTCCAGCCCTTAAATCTGCGCGCGACAACGGCGGCTAGCGGGCCCAACTTTCGCGCGAAAAGACGACAAAGATGGCCAATATCTCTAGCCGGCCCAGGATCATGGCGCTGCCCAGCAGGGCCTTTGGAACTGCCTCGAGGCTGGCATAGCTGATCGGCGCATCGCCAATGATCGTTGCCAGTTGCCCGGTGTTGCTAAGTGCGGCAACGCCAAGCAGCAGGGCGTCTTCCACCCCCAGCCCGGCGAGCGTCAGTGCAGCAGTGATCCCGCCAATCGATACACCGAACATCATGAAGAAAATCCATGCCAAATAAGCCCCTTGACGCCGAAGTCGCCGCGCCACCGGACCATGCCCACCGATTGAATGGGGGTGGACCACGCGTTCCAGTTCACGCTCGCCGTGGCGCAGCAAAGCATAGACCCGCAGCAACTTGACGCCACCGGCGGTCGTCGCAACGCCACCACCAATGATAGCAAGCCCCAGAAAGACCAACCCGGCCGACCCCAGATCCGGCAAAGTGCCCGATTGAAATCCGGTGGTGGTCAGGAATGACAGAGTTGTAAAAGCAGTGCCCCAGATGGCACGAAGCGTTACAAATACCGTCTCCACGCCGACGCCGTTATAGATCAGAACAGCGTGATAGAAGCTAAGCACAGCCGTCACCGCCGCCACGATTCCTACGGCAAGCCGCAATTCGGGGTCTTGCCAGGGCTTCAAGGACCGATCCACCATCACGGCACCGGGCCAAAGCCGCCGCGTCAAAGCAAAGGCCATAAACATGAAAATCAGCATCTCGCCGGTCAGGCCGGACGCGGTGCCGCCAAGACCCACCAGCGGGGAAATGCCACTGCTCGACAGCGTACCCATCGCGTGACACAGCGCAATCAGCGCGGAATCGCCCGCCACCAACAGCGCGACCCACAAGATCAGCGTCAAACCTACGTAGACCGGGAACATCAGGGCGGTGTAATGAGCGATCCGCTGCGATGGCTCGGCGATCCGGGTGATCTGACCGCCACCCCCGGCCTTGCCCGGAACGCGCCCACCCATCAATTCGACCCCGCCAAGCCCGATGGGAACAAGAACCGACGCCGTAATCAACAGGCTGTAAAACCCACCCAACCATCCGACCATAGCGCGCCAGAAATGAACCGATGGGGCAATCGCGCCAGGCGTATCAAAGACCGTCGCGCCGGTGGTGGTAAAGGCCGACAGCATTTCGAACCACGCGTCGCCAAACGAAACCCCGGTGGTCGCCTGCTGCATGGGAAACGCAAACAGGACCGGCAGAACCAGATAAACCCCGATCACCGACAACAACTGGCCCTGCGCGGATGCACGCCCACGGTAGGATGCTGTGGCAATCGCAATCATTGCCGTCAAAACCAGAACGACGATACTGGAATAAAAGAAGCCTCTTGCAACCCCGAAGTGCCCCATGGCCACGGCATGAGCGGCAGGCATCATCATGCCGACTGACCCTATCCCCATCAAAATCACCAGAAGCGGCAACTCCGATAAGCTTTGCAGGCCCCTCATTTGGAAAAGTCGATTGTAACCTGCAGCAGCCTTTCCACTTCGGGGATATCCGCTGACATGGCAAACAGGGCAATCGTATCGCCTGCATCAATGCGAAGGTCCCCGGTCGGCTTGATGACCTTGTCGCCCTTCAACAATGCCCCGACCAGAACGCCGTCGGGAAATTCTATCTCGCGGATCAGGCGACCGGCAATTGGTGATGTGGTCAGAACCTGCGCCTCGATCACTTCGGCCTCGGCATCGCCGATCGAATAGATCGCACGAACGCGCCCCTGCCGGACATGGCGCAGGATCGAGCTGACCGTCGTTGCCCGCGGGTTGATGTAGGCGTCAATCTCCAACGGGCCCATCAGTGGGGCCAGTGTCGGGTCATTGACCAGCACAATCGCCATCTGGCAGCCCGCCTGTTTTGCGCGCACCGCAACCAGCAGGTTGGTCTTGTCGTCATCCGTCACCGCCAGCACTGCGTCAGCCCTGTCGATGCTGGCCTCCATCAAGATATCCATATCCATGCCATCGCCGTGCAGCACGATTGTGCGCTGCAACTGGTCTGCCGACCGTTCAGCCTGCGCGCGGTCTTTTTCAATGATCTTGGTGCGGGTCCGGTCGCTGCGCGCCTCCAGCGCCAACGCTACGGAAAGCCCGACGTTTCCACCGCCGATAATGACAATGCGTTCTTGCTTTTTCGTCTTCTTCCCAAATATTTCAAGCGATCTGTTAATGTCATCGGCATGGCTGAATACATAAACCTGATCGCCGACAGACAGCTCGTCCGCGGGATCGGGCGCAAACAGCCGCCCACCGCGCCGCACACCGACCACGATGGCCTTCAGGGTCGAAAACAGTTCGTTCAACTGGCGCAGTGGTGTGGCAAGGACCGGGCAGTCGTCATCCAGCGCGATACCCAGCAGTTGCGCTTTCCCCCCCATGAAGCTTTCGCTGTCAAACGTCGCCGGGGCGGCAAGACGCTGCAGGGCTGCCTCGGCCACTTCGCGCTCGGGGCTGATGATCACGTCGATGGGCAAATGATCGCGGCGAAACAGATCGGAATAAAGCGGATCCTGATAATTCTGGCTGCGCAATCTTGCGATAGTGCGCCGCACGTTGAAGACCGAATGCGCGACCTGACAGGTGACCATGTTCACCTCATCCGAATAGGTTGCGGCGATGATCATGTCCGCATTGCGCGCGCCAGCCCGGTCCAGCACATCCGGATATGAACAAAACCCCACAACGCCCTGAACATCAAGCGTTTCCGTCGCACGCCGCACAAGATCGGCATTGCTGTCAACCACAGTGACATCGTTCTTTTCGCCCGACAGATGGCGCGCTATCTGCCAGCCCACCTGCCCCGCGCCACAGATGATCACTTTCATCGTCCGCCTCTTTGATTTTGGCCCCGGCGGCCCCGGATCGATGCCAGGTCAAGCGTCATTCCTTGGCAGATGCAGCCGCAATGGTCAATCTTCGCGCACGCCTACGCGAACGCGTCATCCGAGCCACCGTCATCCTCGTCCTGAAGGGGCATCCGCGCGCCGGTCTTGGAGGTTGTCATGACGCCAAGCGACTTCAGTTTGCGATGCAGGGCCGACCTTTCCATTCCGACGAAATTCGCGGTACGGCTGATATTTCCGCCAAAACGCCCGATCTGGGTCAGCAGGTATTCCCGTTCGAACAACTCGCGCGCTTCGCGCAACGGCAGCGTCGCCATTGCGCCGCCCAGGACAAGCCTGCCGCCGGTATCCGCAGTGCTCTCCTGCCCGGGCAATTCGCGCGCCTCGATCACCCCCGACCCATCGCCGAGGATCAGCACGCGTTCGATCACGTTGCGCAACTGGCGCACATTGCCGGGCCATTGCATGGTTTGCAGCATCGCCTCTGCCTCAGTCGACAGCGTGCGGTTAGGCAGGCCCTGAGTGCGGTGGAACAGATCGACAAAATGTCGGGTCAGATCGGGGATATCCTCGCGACGGTCCTCCAGCGACGGCACCGCAATCGGCACGACGTTCAGCCGGTCGTACAGTTCCTGCCGGAACCGCCCCTGACTGATTTCCGCGCGCAGATCGCGTGTGGTGGACGAGATGACCCGCAGATCGACCCGCACCTTGTCAACCCCGTTCAGCCGGGTGAATTGCTGATCGACCAAAACCCGCAGAATCTTCGACTGGGTGCCAAGCGGCATGTCGGCCACTTCGTCAAAATAGACGACACCGCCATGCGCCTGTTCCAGCAGGCCTTGCTCGATGCCACGGCCCGGGGATTCGCGGCCAAACAGGACCTCTTCCATGCGGTCGGGTTCAATCGCCGCGGATGAAACCGAAACAAAGGGCGCGGATGCCCGGTTGGAATTGGCATGAATGAACCGTGCCGCTACTTCCTTGCCTGAACCCGCCGGCCCGGTCAGCATCACGCGGCCATTGGATTTGGTCACCTTGTCCAGATTGGACCGCAGCGATTTGAACGCAGGTGAGTTGCCCAGCATTTCCGTTGATGCCACATCGCGCCGGCGCAATTCGCTGTTTTCGCGCCTAAGTCGCGAGGTTTCCATCGCGCGCGACACTACAACCATCAACTGATTGATATTGAACGGCTTTTCAATAAAATCATAGGCCCCCTGCTTGATCGCTGCGACCGCAATTTCAATGTTTCCGTGCCCTGATATAATCACCACCGGAATATCCGGATTGTCGCGCTTGACGACTTTCAGGATGTCGATGCCGTCCATCCGGCTGTCTTTCAACCAGATATCAAGGATCATCAGCGCGGGCGGTTCGGCGTTGATTTCTGCCATGCAGTCGTCGGAATTGCCTGCAAGTCGGACAGCATAGCCTTCGTCCTTAAGGATATCTCCGATCAGTTCGCGGATGTCGCGTTCGTCGTCAACGATCAGAATACTTGTCATAACCTATACCTGTCCTCCAGCGGTTTCACTGCGGCCTGCCATGCTGCCTTTGCTCGGGCGCGGGCGCGCGGTCTTGGTTGTGCGGGGCAGACGGACGACCGCCATTGCCCCTGCATGACTGTTGCCGTCAAAGACGGGCGCATCGACCAAGGCCAACGTCCCGCCGTGCTCTTCAACAATTTTCTTCACGATGGGCAAGCCAAGGCCTGTGCCCTTTTCACGGGTTGTCACGTAGGGTTCGAACAATCGCGCGCGATCCGCGGGCAGACCGATACCGTTGTCGGCAATCTCGATCACGGCCTCCTGCGGCGTCACCGTCATACTGACGCGAACTTCCGGCCTTGCTTCAACATCAATGCCCTTTTCACGCTTTGTTTCAATAGCTTCTCCCGCGTTCTTGATCAGGTTCGTCAACGCCTGCGAAATCATGGTTGCATCGAGATCTAGCAGCAAAGGCTCCGCCAGCAAGGATGCGACAAAGTGCACACCGGGCTGGCCACCTTCCTGCAAGATCAAAGCGTCGCGTACCAGCGCGGTCAGGTCCTGCTCGCGGCGATCCGGTTCCGGCATCCGGGCGAACTTGGAAAATTCATCAACGATGCGTCGCAAGTCGTTGGTTTGGCGAATGATCACGTCGGCATATTGCTCTAGATCCGCGCCGTGATCGCCTACCAAGGGGCTGAACTTGCGCTTGATGCGTTCGGCGGACAACTGGATCGGGGTGAGCGGGTTCTTGATCTCATGCGCGATCCGCCGGGCCACATCGCCCCAGGCAGCCATTCTTTGTGCCGAAACCAATTGCGTCACGTCGTCAAAGGCCACGACGTAGCCTTCCAGCCGCCCCGCATCATTGGTGCGAACCGACATGCGCACCAGCAGGCTTTCCAGATTGCCTTTGCGCGCTAGCCGCACCTCGTCTTGCACCGCAGCCCCGGACCCGTCTTGCAAGCGTTCGAAGAGGTCCGCGAATTCGGGCACTGCAACACCAAGCTGAAGTTCGGTTGCGCCATCGGTGACATCCAGCAGGCGCTCGGCGGCGCGGTTGACAAAGGCGATCCTGCCCCCCGCATCCAGCCCGATCACCCCCGCCGTTACCGATGACAGGACGGAATCAAACAGCCGACGCCGCCGTTCGGTCTGGCTATGGCCTAAAATCAGCGCCTCGCGCTGGCCCTTCAATTGCCGCGTCATCTGGTTGAAGATGCGACCCAGCATGGCAATCTCGTCGTCGCCTTCCTCTTCCTGAACCGTCACGTCGAGATCACCGTTGCCCACCCGCTGTGCCGCGCCGGCAAGCCGTCCTACCGGGCGTGCCAGACGCTCGGCGAACCACAGACCAAGCCAGACGGCGGCCAGAATAAGGATAAGGGCAAAGCCCAGATACAGCAGCCCGAACTCGAACAGCAATTTTCCACGTTCGGACTCCAGTTGCTGATAAAGCCGGACGGTTTCCTGCGTCTCGTCCAGCAGGCCCAAAATCTCGCCGTCCACATTGCGCGAGACATAAAGATATCGGTCGGCAAAGGCACCCAGATGCACCAGCGCGCGGAATTCATCGTTGGCCGCATCCTGAATGATCACTGTCTCGCCGGCCTTGGCGCGGGCCATATCCTCGGCAGATGGTTTCTCGAAATCAAAAAGGTAGGATCTTTCGCCTCGTGTCTTCAATTCACCGGCACCGTCGATCAGGAACGCCTCGCGCAGGCCGCGCTGAATGGCATCCTGGCCTTGGGTCAGCACCGGGCGCAACTGGTCATCGCGCAGGAAGAACGTCGATTGCTTGGCAACTTCGATAAAGCCGGCAAGGCTTTCGGCATCCTCGGTCAGGTCGCGCCGATGTTCGCCCTCGTATGCCTGTGCCGCCGCCAGCGAATTGCCGACAACCTGCCGAACCCGGTCGGAAAACCAGCCCTCCAACCCGACGTTCACCGTCAGAACGGCGAACACCGCCACCAGAACGGTCGGGATCAGGGCGATCAGTGCGAACACCCCCGACAGCCGCAAATGCAGGCGCGATCCCGCCGACTGGATGCGCCGATCCGCTGCCATCCGGGCCAATCGTTGCAACACCAGTGCGGCCACGACAAGGATGTAGACCATGTCGGCCAGCAGCACGATGCGCAAGGCGGGCGAGCTTGCCCCCTGACTGAACGGTCCGAGCGCAAGAAATGTGGCAACTGCCAGTATCGGGCCAAGAACCACCAGCCCAAGCGTCATCGCCGTTTGAAACCGACGCAAACGGCGCAGGCGCAACAGCTTGACCCAAGTAGTGCTGCGCGCAGCCCTTTGCACGTGTAACGGCCCCCGATCAGGTCAAGGACGGGGTGAACACCACCGCCACATCTTGTATGCCATCCGCCTGTAAACCCGGAAGACACGCTTGATGTTGCGGTTTTACATCAGTTTGCGCCGCCGTGTCACGCGAATATCCAGTTCCATGATCTTCTTGCGCAAAGTATTGCGATTGATGCCCAGCAGATCGGCACATTTCGCCTGATTTCCTGCGGTTGCGTCCAGCGCGATCTCGATCAGGGGCAGTTCCACCTCGCGCAGGATGCGGTTGTAAACGCCGTCGGGTGGCAAACTTCCGCCATGCAGGTCAAAGTAGCGCTTCAGATGCCGCGCGACAGATGCCGACAGTTTCTCGCCATCGCTACCGCCGCGCAGGGGTTCCATGGCAGGCTGATTGCCCAGCACCCCGTCCACTTCGGCCCGAGTGATTTCCATTTCCAACGATGTCGCCATTAGTCGGCGCAGGGTGTTTTCCAATTGCCGCACATTGCCGGGCCAGGAATAAGTGCGCACAAGATCGCGGGCTTCGCTTGAAAGCCTGCGCACAAGACCTGCGTCACGTTCGCCGCGTGCCAGAAAGTGATCGGCCAGCAGTGGAATGTCATCCACCCGTTCGCGTAACGGCGGCACCAGCAGACTGACCCCGCCCAAACGGTAGTACAGATCCTGACGGAACTGACCGGCTTCCATCTTGCTGGTCAGATCGGACTGGCTGGTTGCCATGATCCGGGGCGAGGTATCGTTCAGCGTATCCATCATCCGCACAATGCGCGCCTGACTGGCATCGTCGTAATCAGCCACCTCGTCAAACACCAGACTGCCGCCCCGAGCCCGCTGCAACAGCGACGCAGGGCCATCCATTCCGGCAAGATCGGCCGCCTGCACAACCACGAAAGGCTGCGATCTGCGATCTGAAAAATCATGGATAGCCCGCGCGATCAGCGATTTTCCGGTGCCGGATTCGCCGGTGATCAGCACCGACAGATCAGAGTTCATCACCCGCGCCACCAGCCGGTATAGCGCCTGCATCGCCGCCGTACGCCCGACCAGTGGCAAATCGTCGCCCGTCGCTTGCGGCGTGGCGGGTTTTGCCACCGACCGCCGCTTTTGATCCAGCGCCCGCGCCGACCGCTTCATCAGGTCCGGCAGATCGAAGGGTTTGGGAAGATAGTCATAAGCCTCGGCTTCGGCCGCCTGAATTGCGGTCATGATGGTGTTCTGCGCCGAAATGACGATCACCGGCAGACCGGGGCGCAGTTTGCTGATCTGCGGCAGGGTTTCCAGCCCGTTGCCGTCTGGCATGATCACATCGGTGATCACCAGATCGCCCTTGCCCTCTTCAACCCAACGCATCAAGGTTGTCAGGCTGGAGGTCGCGTGTACCTTACATCCGGCGCGCGTCAGCGCTTGCGTCAACACCGTGCGAATGGTGCGGTCGTCATCAGCAACCAGAACCGTACCATCCATCAGCTTGTTTCCTTTTGCGATTTGGCAACTGGCAATGACACCCTGAAGGTTGTTCGACCGGGCGCAGATTCAACGCTCACCCAACCTTCGTGGTCGGATATGATCTTCGACACCAGCGCCAGCCCAAGCCCGGTGCCGTTTTCCCGGCCACTGACAAAGGGCTCGAAAATATCCGCCGTAATCTGGGGGGCTATGCCCGGTCCATCGTCAATTATTTCAATCTGCAAGGGCACAGCGCGGCCCGGTCCGCCTTTCTGGCGCAACCGCAGGGACTGATCATAGAACGTGTGCAGGCGGATGGTGCCCCCGGTCTGGCCCGCCGCCTCGACCGCGTTCTTGATCAGGTTCAGGAACACCTGCACCAGTTGATCGAGGTCGGCAAAGGTGGCTGGCAGCGACGGGTCGTAGTCTTCAACAATCGTCATATGCGCGCCGTAGCCTGCCAATGCGGACCGCCGGGCGCGGTCAAGCGCATCATGGATATTGACCGCCCGCCGGTCCGGTGCGCGCAGATTGCCGAACTGTTCGACCTGTTCCAGCAACTTCACGATCCGGTGGGTTTCAGCCACGATCAGATCGGTCATCTCGCGGTCCTCCGCCGACAACCCCATCGACAGCAGTTGGGCTGCACCGGAAATTCCGGCGAGCGGGTTCTTGATTTCATGCGCCAGCATTTCGGCCATGCCGATGGCCGATCTCGCCGCCGATTTCACGCTCATCGACCGGCCCAGCCGTTCGGCGATCTCGCGCGGCGAGATCAGCACCATGGTGATGCCCGGATTGTCGAGCATCGTGGCGATCTGCACGTTGCACTGCATCGGCGCACGCTCGCCACTGGTGACATCGACATCGTTGATGAACAGCGGCGACTGGTTGGCCCGCGCCCGCGCAAACGCCTCCTCCATCGGCGCATCGATGTGCAGGCGGTCCAGTGCTGGCTGGCCGCGCAGGTTTTTGGCCGATGCGTTCAGGAAAATTTCCGCAGCCGGATTGGCCTCTAGGATTTTGCCGGCAAGATCAACCAGCAGTGCCGGCAGCGGCAGCGACGCCCAGATCACACCGGGAACTGGATAGGGCGGGCGAAACTGCGTCATGCGGCAGCCCGGTCCGCATCACCGAACGCGCGGCGAAGTGCGAAGATGGTGGCGGCAGGCGTCATTGCCGCCATCACCGCGGGGCGGTGCGCCACCAGACCCGCCTCGTCGAGATACCAGCCCAGATGCTTGCGCGCGACTTTCACGCCCAGACCGGACCCGTAAAAGCGCAGCATCTCTTCATAATGTGCGACCACCAGATCGCCCAAAGCATGGCCGTACGGCACCAAGGGTTCGGCGGTGCCATAAAGCGCAGCACCGATCTGCGCCAACCGCCAGGGCGCGCCCTGTGCGCCGCGCCCCACCATCACGCCGTTCGCGCCAGACGCGGTCAGTGCGCTGCGCGCCGAGGCCGCGTCCACGATGTCACCATTCGCAATTACTGGAATGGTCACCGCGTCCTTGACCGCGCGAATGGCGGCCCAATCTGCCGCACCCTTGTAGAACTGGCAGCGCGTGCGACCGTGGATGGTGATCATGGCAATGCCCGCACCTTGTGCCCGGCGGGCCAGATCGGGCGCGTTCAGTACCGCGTCATCCCAGCCCAGACGGGTTTTCAATGTCACCGGCACCTTGACCGCCCCCACCACCGCGTCGATCAGGCTTAGCGCGTGATCCAGATCGCGCATCAGCGCCGACCCAGAATAGCCGTTGGTCACCTTTTTCGCCGGACAGCCCATGTTGATATCGATCACGCGGGCACCCATGGCTTCGACATAGCGCGCCGCCTCTGCCATCCAGTAGGCCTGACATCCCGCCAGTTGCACCGAGGTTGCTGCAACGCCAAACCCGAGGTCTGCCCGCGCACGCGCCAAAGGCTTTGCCTGCACCACTTCCTGGCTGGCCACCATTTCACTGACGACCAGCCCTGCACCAAAGCTGCTGACCAAGGTACGGAAAGGCAGATCGGTAATGCCGGCAAGCGGTGCCAAAAGCACCGGCGGGGTCAATGTCATGTCTCCCAGTTGTATGGTCACGACGGCCTGCTTTCGTTACGCTCAGTGACAAATAGCCGTCTTCGCGCCCAAAGACAAACCAAGGGGTTGCAATTGTGGCTGAAAAACAGGCGACGCCTATTATTTAATCAAATCCGCCTGTTCTGCGCGCAAGATTGCCATGTGCGCGAGCCTGTCATAGGACTGTGCGCAAACACGGGGCCGACTATGACCATCGCAGCAATCATCGTGGCAGCAGGCCGGGGCACCCGGGCAGGCAGTGCTGTGCCCAAACAGTGGCAGTCGCTTGCCGGCACGCCGGTGATCGCGCATAGCATCGCGGCCTTCACGGCGCTGGCGGACCGTATCGTTCTAGTGATCCACCCCGACGATCGCGCGCTCGCAGTGTCGCTTGGCTGCGAAGTGATCTTGGTCGAAGGGGGTGCCACGCGCGATCAATCTGTGCGCAACGCGCTGGAGGCATTGGCCGATACCGATGTCGCCCATGTGTTGATCCATGACGGTGCGCGGCCCATGGTTACAACCGATCTTGTTCGCCGGCTGCTCTTGGCCCTTGATCACCACGAAGGTGCGGCCCTCGCCCTGCCGGTTTCAGATGCACTTTGGCGGGGCGCGGATGGTTTGGTGACGGGCACCGAAGATCGCAATGGACTGTACCGAGCACAAACCCCGCAGGCCTTTCACTTCGCCCCCATCCTTGCCGCACATCGTGCCCACAAAGGCCCTGCGGCTGACGATGTCGCAGTTGCGCGTTCGGCCGGGATGGCCATTGCCATTGTTTTGGGCGACGATGATAACCTGAAGCTGACCTATTCCGCCGATTTCGCCAGAGCCGAGCAAATTCTGGCCACGCGCCTGAAGGCAGCACCAAACCACAAGGACCCCGCCGCAATGGATATTCGACTGGGCAATGGCTTTGATGTGCACGCATTCTGCCCCGGCGATCACCTATGGCTTTGCGGCATAAAAGTACCGCATCCGCGCGGCCTGCTGGGTCATTCTGATGCCGATGTCGGCATGCATGCGCTGACCGACGCCATCTACGGGGCCCTTGCCGCAGGCGACATCGGGCAGCATTTTCCGCCCTCTGATCCGCAATGGAAAGGAGTTGCGTCACACATCTTCCTTAAACATGCGATGGACCTTGCCCGCGCGCGTGGCTTTACTCTTGCCAATGCCGATGTGACGCTGATCTGTGAACGGCCCAAGATCGGCCCGCATGCCGCCGCCATGCAAGCTGTGCTCGCGCAAATCTGCGGGGTTGATCCCGGTCGCATCAGCGTCAAGGCGACGACATCCGAACAGCTGGGCTTCACCGGGCGCGAGGAAGGCATTGCTGCCCTTGCCACCGCCGCTTTGGTGGCACCATGACCCGCCTGATAGCGATCTTCTTTGGCGTCGGCCTGCTGCGTCCCGCCCCCGGCACCTGGGCGTCAGCCGTGGCCATCGTGCTGGGCATTGCCATTGACCGCTATCTTGGCTTTCCGGCCCTTGTCGCGGCCACCGTCGCTGCGACACTGCTCGGTTTCTGGGCCTGCAAGGTTGAATTGGCAAACCGCCCCGGTGACGATCCACCCGAATTCGTGATTGACGAGGTTGCCGGGCAATGGCTTGCCCTGCTGTTTCCCGCCGCCGCCTTCTGGTCGCGCGGGATGGAGGATTGGGCGGTTGATGCCTATCCCGGCTGGATCGCAGCTTTCTTGTTTTTCCGCCTGTTCGATATCTGGAAGCCATGGGTGATCGGCCGTGCCGACGCCCGGCATGATGCTACGGGGGTGATGCTGGACGATCTGTGGGCCGGGCTGTTTGCTGGCGTGGCGACCATTCTGGCCGGTATCGCCTATCATCTTCCGGTGATGCTGTGATCGCCGCCGATATCCTTGCCGCCGCCCGCGCCAAAGGCATCCGCATTGCCTGTGCTGAAAGCTGCACGGGCGGTATGGTTGCTGCGGCCTTGACCGACATCGCCGGATCATCGGATGTCTTTGATCGCGGCTTTGTCACCTATTCCAACGCCGCCAAGACTGACATGCTGGGGGTGCGGCAAGACTCGCTTGACGCTTATGGTGCTGTCTCTGAACCCGTCGCGCGCGAGATGGCCGATGGTGCTGCTGCATCGGCACAGGTGGCGCTTGCCGTCTCGATTACCGGGATCGCGGGTCCGGGCGGGTCAGAGTTCAAGCCCGAAGGCCGGGTTTGTTTTGGCCTTGCCCACGGCGGCCATCCAACCCTTGCCCGGACCGTCGAATTCGGCCCCCTTGGCCGAACGGCGGTGCGTGCTGCCGCAACGGAGTTCGCTTTGGGTCTGCTGCTTCAGGCGCTTGAGACGGCGTGATCTGGCAAGATCCGGGGTTCGTTGCAGAACTCAGCCCGCTGGCCCGTACAGCACCGCCGCCCGCCGCTCGAACGCGCGCACAATGCGCTGCATGGCGTCGTTGAACACCATGCCGATAATGCCCTGCAGAATGGCATTTCTGAATTCGAAGTCGACAAAGAACTCGACCTCGCAACCGCCGCTGGCGATGTCGCGAAATCCCCAGGTTGATTTCATATGGCGAAATGGCCCATCGAGATATTCGGTCTCGATCCGTTTTTCGTCGGGAAACAGCATCACCCGGCTGGCAAATCGTTCGCGGAACACCTTGAAGGATATCACCAGATCCGCCTCCATCACCTCGCCTCCGGCAATTGGGCGGCGTGATGTGATGCGCGCCGCCGAATTCCACGGCAGGAACTGTGGATACGACGCCACGTCCGCCACCAGATCGTACATTTGCCGGGCGGAGTATGGCAGGGCCTTGATTTCATGATGCTTGGGCATTGTGGCTGCTTTGACGTGACTTGATGGGCCTTATTGAGTATTGGTTCCGGGGAAATCAAGGGAATGTCATGTCAGAGCGCGCTTACGTGATTGATCAGATGATATCGGCCAAGGCCATCGCTGCGCGGGTCGAGGCGCTGGCCCGCCAGATCACCACTCATTTTGCCGGGTCCGACAAGCTGATCGTCGTGGGTCTGCTGCGCGGGTCCTTCGTGTTCATCGCGGATCTGGTGCGCGAGATTGATCTGCCCGTCGAGGTCGATTTTCTCGAAGCTTCGTCCTACGGGAACGGCATGCAGTCCAGCCGCGAGGTGCGCATTCTCAAGGATCTGCGCGGGCAGATTGCCGGTCAGGATGTGCTGGTTGTCGAAGACATCGTCGATACCGGGTTCACGCTGCATCATGTCATCAACCTGTTGCAGTCGCGTGAACCTGCCCGGCTGGAGGTTTGTGCCCTGCTGGACAAGCCGTCGCGGCGCGAGGTTGACATTCGCGCCACCTGGACCGGGTTCGAGATCCCCGATGAATTTGTGGTGGGTTACGGCATCGATTTTGCCCAACGCAACCGCAACCTGCCCTACATCGGCAAGGTCCGCTTCACTGATAACGCTGCCGCGACGCCGTGAAACAGGTCTTGCGCATGTCACACATGGCCTGATCATTGGTGTTAATGTTGATTGATATTATGGACGAAGTCGCTCGATTGTTTGCAAAGGAGATACAATGGGCCGTCTGATCCGCTGGGTGTTGTTTCTCGCCGTCATCGGTGGCGCTGCGTTCTGGTTTCTGACGCAACCTTCGCCCCTGCCCAATGCGGCCTTTGCCGGCTTGACCGGCGATGCAGGGCGCGGTGAAAAGGTATTCTGGATGACAGGATGCGCCTCGTGCCACATGGCAGAGGGGGCCAAGGGCGATGCGCAACTGCTGTTGACCGGGGGGCAGGCGTTCCCATCGGATTTCGGAACCTTCATCGCCCCCAACATCACACCCGACCCCGATCAGGGCATAGGCGGCTGGGATCTGCCTTCGTTTGCCAACGCGGTCCTGCGTGGCGTGTCGCCCGAAGGGCAGCATTACTATCCGGTGCTGCCTTACGCCGCCTATAACAAGCTGGCCCTGCAAGATGTGGCCGATCTGAAATCCTTCATGGATACGCTGCCCGTGTCCGCGACCCCCACCCTGCCGCATCAATTGTCATTCCCGTTCACTATTCGTCGCGGCCTTGGTCTGTGGAAGCAGCTGTTCGTGAAATCCGATTGGGTCGTAGACGGCACCCTGCCCGCCTCAGCCACGCGCGGTCGCTACATTGTCGAGGCGGCGGCACATTGCGGCGAGTGCCACACGCTGCGCAATCCCATCGGTGGGTTGCGGCGCACCAAATGGCTTGCTGGCGCACCGAATCCGTCTGGCAAGGGTTCTGTTCCCAATATCACGCCGGGCAAGCTGGACTGGTCCGAAGATGACATTGTCGCCTACCTGACCACCGGCTTCACGCCCGACTATGACACAGCCGGAGGTCAAATGGCGCATGTAGTCGAAAACATGGCGCGCCTGCCGGAAAGCGACCGGCGCGCCGTGGCCGATTATCTGAAGGTGTTGGCTGCCGTCCAGTGACCATAAACGCCCAAGTCGGGCGTATCGGGGTGACGTGACGTTTGGTGCGACGAACCGCTGGTCTAAGCCCGCCCGAGTTTTTCCGATCTTGCTGCCTGCAGTCGCGCGAAATCATCCCCCGCATGGTAGGATGACCGGGTCAGGGGCGTGGCCGATACCATCAGGAAGCCCTTGCCGAATGCGGCGGCCTCATAGGCTTTGAACTCGTCCGGCGTCACGAAACGATCCACCCGGTGGTGCTTTGGCGTCGGTTGCAGGTATTGCCCGATGGTTAGAAAATCGACATCCGCCGCGCGCATGTCATCCATCACCTGACGCACGGCCTGCGCTTCTTCACCCAGACCGACCATGATGCCGGATTTGGTGAACATGCCAGGATCCAGCTCTTTCACCTTTTGCAAAAGCCGCAGCGAATGGAAATAGCGCGCGCCGGGGCGTACCTCGGGGTAAAGCCCCGGAACGGTCTCAAGATTATGGTTGAACACATCGGGGCGCGCCTCGACCACCGCCTCAAGCGCAGAGGGTGGGCATTTCAGGAAATCCGGGGTCAGGATTTCGATCGTCGTCGCCGGGCTGCGGTGGCGCACCGCACGGATGGTCTGGGCGAAGTGATCGGCCCCGCCATCGTCCAGATCATCACGGTCCACCGATGTGATTACCACATGTGCCAGCCCCAATTGGGCAACGGCATGGGCGACACGGCCCGGCTCGAACACGTCCAAGGTCGTGGGCTTGCCGGTTGCCACGTTGCAAAATGTGCACCCCCGCGTGCAAATCTCGCCCATGATCATCATCGTGGCGTGGCCCTGGCTCCAGCATTCGCCCACATTGGGGCACCCTGCCTCTTCGCAGACGGTCACAAGTTTTTGCTCGCGCAGGATGTCGCGCGTGCGCTTGTACCCTTCCGATGTTGGCGCCCGCACCCTGATCCAGTCGGGTTTCTTCGGTTGGGCATTGTCGATGCGGTGCGCTTTTTCAGGGTGGCGCTGGTCTGGTATGTTGATGTCGCGCAACGGTTTTCCCCCAACAAGTTTTCAGGATCAACTTAGGCATCCGCCACCGGGAACGCAACGCCTGACATATTTGTACGTCAACACGAAAAACCTCGATAGTGGCACCCGCGACTTACCCGATCAATGGTCCCGACCGCCCATAGGCGTCGTCGTAATGCCGCCGCAACCGCTGCAACGCGATACGCAGCACGATCTTGCCAGACCGCGCCGACCAGCCCATGCGCTTTTCGGCGATCTCCAGCCCTTCAAGATAGCAGCAGCAGCGCAGCACCATATCGCCAAGCCCCGGCCCAAGATCGCGCAAGGCGGCCGCCACCCTGTCGCGCGCGGCACGCGGCCCTTCGGCGCCGCCCGCATCGGCGCGAAAGCCGCCCCTGTCACCGCCGGTCAAAAACCCATCCCAATTCTGTGCCACGCGCGGGCCCATCTGCGCCAGTTCGAAGTCTTCGCGCAACCGTTCAGCGGCCACCACCAGTTCAGCCTCAAGGAACAGCTTGCCATCCTTGTCGCGCCGCCGCCCGAGCAATGCCACCGGGCTTTCCGCAAGGTTATAGCGCACCCGGCGCAGGCCGTCTTCGCCCCGTGTTGCCCGCTCGTCGTAACTGCGGTGCTGGCCAGCAAAGGGCATCGCCGCCTAGGCCATGCCACCGCGCAGGCCGTCATCCTCGCCCGTCATCCGCCGCAGTGCGGCCCTTCCAACGGATGTAATCTCATAGGTCGCCACCCGGCCTGGCTTGCGGCAACAGATCCAGTCTTTCAG
This sequence comes from Pseudorhodobacter sp., assembly GCA_031406155.1. Taxonomy (GTDB): domain Bacteria; phylum Pseudomonadota; class Alphaproteobacteria; order Rhodobacterales; family Rhodobacteraceae; genus JACMNW01. The sequence goes on along the minus strand of JANOGW010000003.1, from coordinate 174,467 downwards.
CACGAACGCCTGAGCGACCAGCCGGTCAACAACCCCGGTGCGCGCCGCCCGGCCATCGGCAAACTCGCGCATGACCACGGCCTTTTCCATGTCGGGCGCGATTGCCAGAACTGCGCCCGGTTCGATCAGCCGCCGCAAGATCCTGCGCCCCTCGCGCGCCAGTGTGATCTCGTCCATGGCAAGCGCATCCGTGCGTATCTGAAGACTCATTCGTTCGTCATCCTCGTTGGTTGAATTGATGATGTCGCGCCCCTGACGCCGCCCAAGTGCCGCCAGTGCCGCATCCATCAACGGATCATCGCGGCGGTTCTCATAGCGTCGCACATGGCGCATGACAGTCGAGGCGTGGCAGCCTTCGCGCCGCGCAAGTGCGCGCAGGGATACCCCCTCCTCGGTATGGTCAAGATACAGTCGCACGGCGCTGGGAAGCCATGATGGCAAGGCAAAGTCGTCTGACAGGTCTGGGCTTTTCATTTCATGTCCGTGCCACCGAAACGGCTGAAAACCTTTGAAAAGGAAGTCTCAAGCGTGGGTGTGAATGGTTACTGGTTGGTTAATCTCAGGCCTTAGCGCCATAATGGTAACCAAACTCTAAACAAACGAAAAAGCCCCGTACGCTACAACCCACGGTTGCGCAACGCCAGCTGAACTTGGCGCATGGTGCGACTTGTAAATCTATTGGAGGCTTTGATGACCGATTTCCGAACCCTGTTGGCCGACTTGCGCCGTCCACGTCTTTTGATCCGCGCCGCGCGCTTTGGGGTGGCTGACTACCGGCGCGAAAGGGACCTGCGCCGCCTGATCAATGCGTCCGCAAGGGCCACACCCGAGGCCGCAATCCCACAACTGATCTCAGCCGAAGAGCATATGGAACAAACCCGCCGCGCGGGTGATGCCGGCTATTCGCTGTCGCGCCACATTGAGGTGCTGATCGCCCTGATCGCCGAGACGCGCCTTTTGCCGCGCGTTTTGCAGGCATAGTGACAGGGAAAGGCATAAGTTGGGCAAATAACGCCGGTTTGCAGCCCCGGATCAGGTGCGGGGCTGCGATGCGCTTACACGAATGCGTCCGGCATCCCTGATTTGCGCCGCGCCACGTAATCCTCCAGCGCGTCAGACACCGCAATATCCATGTCCGGCTTCTGATAATCGCCCAGCATCTTGGAGACCCGTTCCGCGGCCAGCGTTTCGGTATCGCGCGCGCCTTCCTCGGCCCAAGTCTCGAACGGCTTGTAGTCGAACAGATCAGACCGCCAGAATGCTGTCTTGAAATTGGCCTGAGTGTGTTCGCAGCCAAGATAGTGCCCCCCCGGCCCCACCTCGCGGATCGCGTCCATGCCCTGCCCGTTTTCGTCCATGATGATGCCCTTGGCCAGATGGTGCAGTGTGCCCAACTGGTCCGCGTCCATCACGAATTTTTCGTAACTGCTGACCAAGCCGCCCTCCAGCCAGCCGCAGGCGTGCAGCATGAAATTAACCCCCGCCAGCAGCGCCATATTCAGGCTGTTTGCGGTTTCATACGCCGCCTGCGCATCGGGTAGCTTCGATCCACAGAAAGCACCGCCCGACCGGTACGGCAGGTTCATCCGCCGCGCCAACTGACCCGCACCATAGGTAATATGCGCGGCTTCGGGTGTGCCAAACGTCGGCGCACCGCTGTTCATGTCAATCGACGTGACGAACGCCCCGAAAATCACCGGAGCACCGGGGCGTACCAACTGGCTATACGCCACGCCCGCCAGCACTTCTGCCAGTACCTGCGTCAATGTCCCCGCCACGGTAACCGGCGCCATTGCGCCACCGACAATAAACGGACTGATGATCGCGGCCTGATTTGCCCGCGCATATACCTCTAGCGCGCCCATCATGATCGAATCGAACGTCAGTGGAGAGTTGATGTTGATCAGGCTGGTCATCACCGTGTTCTCGTCAACAAAGGCATCGCCGAACAGGATCTTTGACATCGCCACCGAATCCTCGGCGCGGCTTGGCTCGGTCACCGATCCCATGTAAGGCTTGTCCGATAACAGCATATGCGCCAGCACCATATCCAGATGGCGCTTGTTCACTGGCACATCCGTAGGCTCGCAGACCGTGCCGCCCGAATGGTGCAGCCACTTCGACATATATCCCAGCTTCACGAAATTCTGGAAATCGGCGATCGTGGCATAGCGCCGTCCGCCGGCCTGATCGCGCACGAAGGGTGGGCCATAGACCGGGGCCAGCACCATATTGCGCCCGCCAATGTCGACGTTCCGTTCCGGGTTGCGGGCATGCTGGGTAAAGCTGGACGGTGCTGTCGCACACAACTTGCGCGCAAGGCCGCGCGGAATATGGACCCGTTCGCCCTTCACATCGGCGCCTGCCGCACGCCACAGCGCCAAAGCCGGTTCATTCTCAAGGAAGTTGACGCCGATCTCTTCCAGCACCGTATCAGCGTTCCATTCGATGATGGCCAGCGCTTCTTCGTTCAATATCTCGAAGTTCGGAATGTTCCGGCTGATGAACCGCGCCGTCTCAAAGCTGATGGCCGACCGCTCTGCCCGCCGTGCTGTGCCACCGCCACCGCGCGCCCTGCGTCCTGCCACTTCGTTCATCTTAGCCTCCGACACTGTTTGTCGACTTATGCAACTTCAACGTTCCGGTCTGCCCCCCGAATGCGCCGCATACTCTCCAAAACCGACATTGCCGGCGGCCAGCTGCGACACATCGCTTTTTCTTCGACCAAAACCTCAAACCCATCGCCGCCAGCCCCGCGCGCCCCTTGCCCTTGAGGCCCCTTTTGCCTATTCCCCTGCCCCATGACCCAGCATGATCGCCTTCTCATCATCGACTTTGGCAGCCAGGTAACCCAGCTGATCGCGCGCCGCTTGCGCGAGCTGAATGTCTACTGCGAGATCCATCCCTACAACAAAGTCACCGACGCCTTCCTCGCCGATTTCGCCCCCAAAGCGGTGGTCCTCTCCGGCGGTCCGTCGTCCGTCTTTGCCGACGGCGCACCGATGCCCCCGGCGTCAGTCTTCACCCTTGGCGTGCCCGTCCTTGGTATCTGCTACGGCCAGCAGGTCATGATGCACTGCCTCGGCGGCAAGGTTGAACGCGGCCATGGCACTGCCGAATTTGGCCGCGCCTTCGTCACCCCCACACTCGCGAAGTCGCCGCTGCTAGACGGCTGGTTCGACCAAGCCCGCGAACAGGTCTGGATGAGCCACGGCGACCACGTCTCCGTCCTCGCCCCCGGCTTTCAGGTTTATGGCACCTCGCCGAACGCCCCGTTCGCCATCACCGCAGACCCCGCCCGACTTTTCTACGCAGTCCAGTTCCACCCTGAAGTTCATCATACCCCGAAAGGTGCGCAGCTCTACGCAAACTTCGTTCGCATGGCCGGCTTCAAAGGCGATTGGACGATGGGCGCCTACCGCGAAGAAGCCATCGCCAAAATTCGCGCCCAAGTTGGCCAAGGCCGGGTTATCTGCGCGCTTTCCGGTGGCGTCGACAGCTCCGTTGCCGCCGTCCTGATCCACGAGGCCATCGGCCATCAGTTGACGTGCGTCTATGTCGATCACGGCCTGATGCGCCTGAACGAATCTGAACAAGTCGTCTCGATGTTCCGTGAACATTACAACTTGCCACTGATCCATGCCGACGAATCCGAGCTGTTCCTTGGCAAGCTGGAAGGCGTTTCCGATCCCGAAACCAAACGCAAAATCATCGGCGGGTTGTTTATCGAGGTGTTCGATAAACACGCAAAAGCCGTTGGTGGCGCAGAATTTCTTGCCCAAGGCACCCTCTACCCCGATGTCATTGAAAGCGTCAGCTTCTCGGGCGGCCCAAGCGTCACCATCAAATCGCACCACAACGTAGGCGGCCTGCCCGCCCGCATGAATATGCAACTGGTCGAACCCCTGCGCGAACTGTTCAAAGACGAAGTCCGCGCCCTTGGCCGCGAACTTGGTCTGCCGCAAAGCTTCATCGGCCGCCACCCGTTCCCCGGCCCCGGCCTCGCCATCCGCTGCCCCGGCGAGATCACCACGGAAAAACTGAACATCCTGCGCGCCGCCGATGCCGTCTACATCGACCAGATCCGCAAACACGGGCTTTATGACGATATCTGGCAAGCCTTCGCCGCTATCCTGCCGATGAAAACCGTCGGCGTCATGGGCGACCATCGCACCTATGACTACGCCGTCGCCCTGCGTGCCGTCACATCCGTTGACGGCATGACTGCCGATACCTACCCCTTCACCCATGAATTTCTTGGCGAAACCATGACCCGCATCATCAATGAGGTGCCGGGGATTAACCGCGTGTTCTACGACATCACCTCAAAGCCACCCGGCACCATTGAACTCGAATGATCCACCTCACCGGCACTTTGACCTGCGCGACGCAAGACGACCTGAAAATCGTCGAAACCTACTTGCCCGATCACATCCGCCTAAGCCGTGCCGAACCGGGCTGCCTTACATTTTCTGTGACCCAAACTGCAAACCCGTTGGTCTGGTATATTGACGAAACCTACGTTGACCAAACCGCGTTTGACGCGCATCAAACCCGCAACCGCGCGTCGATCTGGTGGCAAATGTCACAAACCGTGGTCCGTGATTTCAAGGTCACTGGTGCGTAACTATTGGCGCTGTCTGGTTTTCCCAGACTGCGACCAAAAACAAAATCCCTGCCGCTGCAAGGTTAATCACCAGCAGATTGGTCCATGGCCCAAGCACCGCTGCCAAAACGCAGAAGCCTAATCCGACAAGATGCGACAGTGGGAAATACGGCGCTGACGCCCATTTGAACAGCCCATTGCCCAACAAGAAAAACACCAACCCCCCGATGACAGATGCAGATTCCGTCAAGCTTGCGGCATCTCCCGGATGCGCGATTGCCCGCTCTGCCCCAACGGCCGACAAGACAATGCCTGCAACAATCAGAATATGGATGTAGCTAAAGACCATCCGTGCCAATCGACCCGGATCATCTGAATGCTCTATCTGATGCGTGCCGCGTTTGTGCCCGACATGGAAATACACCCACCACATACCGATGGTGACACTGAAGCTAGCAATAAATGCCCCCAAGCCCGCAGCTGTCCAGTCCATACCTGCAAAGGTAGCACCCGACACCAGAAGCGACTCCCCAAGGCAGATGATCACGAATAGCCCACAGCGTTCTGCAATATGGCCGCCGTTCACGGTCCAATCGGTGGTCACTGCCCGCCCAAGGCCCGGCACAAAAAATCCGACAAGGGCTGCCATAAACTCTAACCCAAGGGCGGCAAGCCAGAACCACAGGCGAACTTCCGGTTCCGCCAACCCGCCCAATACCCAAAAAACAGCCGCCGCCAGAAACCAGATCAGTATCCTTGCATAGGCCAGCCGCCCCCAGAATCTATTGCCGGATACCAACAAAAAGAATGCCGTGCGACCAACCTGCATGGCAGCAAACGCCAGAGCAAAGACCAAGCCACGGTCGCCAAATGCCTGCGGCAATGCCATAGACACGAACAATCCGCCCAACATCAGCAAAAACAGTAGTATCCGCACCGCAACATTGTCTGGATCAAGTTGATTCAACACCCAAGTCGTATAAATCCACACCAGCCAGATCGCCAAAAACAGCACCCCGGCTTCGACAGCACCGCGCAGGTTGTAATGGCTCAGCAGGCTATGGCTGATCTGCGTAATCGCAAAAACAAACACCAAATCAAAGAACAGCTCGGCAAACCCGACGCGGCCATCCCCTTTACGAAAAAGACCATTTGCCATCTTGAACCTCATGATCAGGGCGCAGAATAGCCGGTCCAAAATTCTGATACAATGCCCCGCCTTATAGAAAAAGGGCGCGCCAATCAGGCACGCCCCCATCGTCAATTAGCCGACAAAATCACCCCTTGGGACGGTTCGAGATCTGGAACGTGTCAAAAGTGTATTCCGCCACTTGGTTCCACAAGTTGGACTCGTTGCGGAACGCCTCTTGATGCGCCCAAATCGTCGCGAAGTCCGGGTTTGTCGCAGCGATTTCGGCGTAAAGCTTGTTCGCCGCGGCCAGTGCCGCCTCCATCACGTCCTTTGGATAGGGCCGCAGTTGCGCGCCGCCCGCCACCAGACTGCGCAGCGCCGCCGGGTTCTTCGCATCATATTTGGCCAGCATATCCACGTTGGCCATGGCCGCAGCGGTCTTGACGATCGACTGATATTCCGGCGGCAGGCCGTTCCATTTTTCAAGGTTGATCATGAACGACAGCGTCGGGCCACCTTCCCAGAAACCGGGATAGTAGTAATACGGTGCCACCTTGTTCAGGCCCAGCTTTTCATCGTCATAAGGGCCAACCCATTCGGCTGCATCAATCGTACCACGCTCCAGCGACGGATAGATGTCGCCACCCGGAATTTGCTGCGGCACAACGCCAAGCGCCTCCATCACCTTGCCGCCCATGCCGCCGATGCGCATCTTCACCCCGGCCAGATCGGCAACCGAGTTGATTTCCTTGCGCCACCAGCCGCCCATCTGCGCACCGGTATTGCCACCGGGGAACGCGATCAGGTTCTGCTTGGCATAAAAGCCGTTCATCAGATCCATGCCGCCGCCGTGGTAGTACCAGGCGTTGATGCCGCGCGCGTTCAGGCCGAACGGAACGGCGGTGCCAAGCGCGAAGGTCGCGTCTTTGCCCCAATAATAGTAGGATGCGGTGTGGGTCATCTCGACCACGCCACCGGCCACGGCATCTGACGCCTCTGGCATCGGGACGATCTCGCCGGCAGGGAAGCACTGAATTTCAAAGTTGCCGCCAGTGGCATCCTTGACCGCAGCCGCAAAGGTTTCCGCCGCGCCGTAAATGGTATCCAGCGACTTCGGGAACCCCGATGTCAGCCGCCACGCAACTTTGGTCGCATGCGCGTCCGACAGTGCGGGCGTGGCAAGCGCGCCTGCGGCGGCACCCAGTGTTGCGGTGGTCAGAAAGTTCCGTCTTTTCATAGTAATCCTCCCTGTGGATTGGTCATCTCAGTTACCCAGATCAAGTGTCGGCATGTCAAGTTCCGGCATTGGAATTGCATCCAGCGTGGAGCCAACGGTCGCGGCATCCAGCACGACTTCCTGCCCCAACCAGTAGGTCACCGATTCCGGCCAGAAGATCAGCACGGCGACCAATATTAGTTGGAGCCCGATCCACGGGATGGAGCCAAGATAGATATCGCGGCTTTTCACCTCTGGCGGGGCAATGCCGCGCAGATAGAACAACGCAAAGCCGAATGGCGGATGCATGAACGAGGTCTGCATGTTGACGCAGAGCAAGACACCGAACCAGACCAGATTGATATCCAGCGCCTCGGCGGCGGGCACCAGCATCGGTACCACGATAAAGACGATCTCGAAGAAATCGAGGAAAAACGCCAGAAAGAAAATGAAGACGTTGACGAAGATGAGAAAGCCCAGTTGCCCGCCCGGAATGCCCGACAACAGATGCTCGATCCAGCGGCCGCCATTTACGCCTTGGAATACAAGGCTGAACACGGTAGCCCCGATCAGGATGAACAGCACCATGGCCGTGATCCGCATGGTTTGATCCATCGCCGACCACAGCAATGCCGTGCTGAAACGGCGGTGCAGTACCGCCAGCACCATCGCACCCACAGCGCCCATCGCACCTGCTTCGGTCGGTGTGGCCAGCCCCATGAAGATCGTGCCCAGCACAAGGAAGATCAGCACCAGCGACGGGATCATTCCCCAAGCCACCTTGGACGCCAGCGCCCAGCCATGCAGCGTGCGCGCCTCTGGCGGCAGCGCGGGTACCTTGTGGGGTTGAAACGTCGCTACCAGAAAGATGAACGCCGTGAACAACGCCACTTGCAGCAATGACGGACCGAAGGCGCCAAGATACATGTCGCCCACCGGCACACCCAACTGATCGGCCAGAATGATCAGCACCAATGATGGCGGGATGACCTGTGTAATGGTGCCCGACGCCGCAATCACCCCGGTGCCGATCTTCATGTCGTAGCCGTATTTCAACATGATCGGCAGCGAAATCATCCCCATCGCGATGACGGATGCCGCCACCGTGCCGGTGATCGCGCCAAGGATCGCGCCAACGAAAATCACCGCATAGGCCAGACCACCGGGCACAGATCCGAACGCCTGTCCGACGCCTTCCAGCAGGTCCTCGGCCAGACCGCTGCGTTCCAATATCACACCCATGAAGGTGAAGAACGGGATCGACAGCAGCAGATCGTTCGACATGATGCCAAACACCCGGTACGGCATCGCCTGCATGAACGACAGATCAAAATAACCCACCTCTATGGCAATGAAGCCAAACGTCAGGCCAAGTGCCGCCAGCGAAAACGCCACCGGAAACCCGATCAGCATGAAAACAACCAGCCCCGCGAACATCGCAGGCGCCATGTACCCGTATTCCAGCATTATGCGACCTCGGTTCTGCGGGATGTCATTGGAGCGGCTTTTCGTAGCTGACGGCCATCCGTTCGTCGCCCTGCAGCGCGGCGATCCGCTTTATCAACTCGGATATGCCTTGCAGGAACAACAGCGCGAACCCCAACGGAAGGATTGCCTTGACCGGCCATAGCGGCAAACCACCCGCATTCGACGACATCTCACCCCGCACAAAGCTGGTCTCAAAGAACCCGTAGCCCATGTAAGCCATCATCGCCGTCGCAGGGAACAGAAAGAAGATGATGCCGAAGACATCGATCCACAGCTTGGTCCGGTCCGACCGCCCGCCGTAAATGATATCGACCCGCACATGTTCGTTCAGCTTCAGCACATAGGGCGCTCCCAACAGGAATATGCCCGAGAACATTTGCCACTGAATTTCAAGCCAGGCGTTGGAACTGATGCTGAGTGCATAGCGCGAGGCTGCATTTCCGGCGCTGATCAGGCAACTCAGCAGAACAAGCACTGCCGCGACGACTGCAAAATAACGATTGATCCGGTCAATAAGACCGGACACGTTTATGAGAGCTTCCAGAGTCGACCTCCCGACTTTTGTTTGCGGCCATCTGACGCGGCCTGCATCCCTAGGTAGAGGCTTGGGCACAAGAAACAAGGCTATTCTGTGCGCACCTCATCAATCACTCGTGTCTAGCAGACTTGATGACGCGCATCCAGTCATTTGGTAAATTTGTTTTACCAATTGTCACAAAGCGACATCCGCAGATCAATCAACGACGCCGCACTCTTGCCAGAACACATGTGGGTCTGCGCCACAACGCCCGTATTTCCACAAGCATTGCGAGATTGCGGGATCGGACCCGGACCGATGAGGGGTAATTGCTGAACTTGCCAGATATTGTGTCTGCAGGCTGTTTCGCAGACATAGCTGGCTCAGATGTCACAAAAGTCCGACCCAGATGTCACAAAAGTATAGCACGATTTCGTGACGTGGCGTCATTTATTGACCGATTCGTCATCCGGTCTTAATGTAAATTTAAGAAAAACTGTGGTGCGATTGGGGACGAAAAATATGAAGCAGTATTTGTGCAGCGCAGGCCTCGTGGCATTGTGCGCCGGCAGTGCGACCGCCGGCGGGATTGACCGGTCAGGTCAAAGCAACGGCGCGTTGTTCGAGAAGGGCCGCTATCTGGAATTTTCGTTCGGCTATGTTGAGCCTCAGGTCTCTGGTACGGACCTGCCGCTAGGCCCATTTCCCGGCGGCAGTCAATCTGGTGGCGTCGCCGGTGACTTCAGTCTGGTCGGTTTCAGTTACAAGTATGATCTTAACGAAAAGTTGTCATTCGCGTTGAATGTCGACCGGCCTTTCGGCGCTGACATTCTTTACGGAACAAGCTCGTTCAACCTTGGCAATACCCAAGCGTCCGCAAAGGCAACTGCGGTCACCGGTTTGTTGCGCTACAAGTTCAACGATGCAATCTCGGTGCATGGCGGCCTGCGTGCTCAGCGGTCCGATGCCTTCATCCGCCTGCAAGGCGCCGCTTACGGTCCATTGAACGGCTATAACGTTACCCTCGACGATGACACAGGCCTTGGCTATGTCGTTGGTGTGGCTTATGAAAAGCCAGAAATCGCGCTGCGGGTCGCGCTTACCTACAACTCCGCGGTCGAACATGAATTTGATTCTGCCGAACGGTTCGGCGCCACGCTGATCGGTAGCAGCGTCACCGAGGTCAAGACGCCGCAATCGGTAAACCTTGATTTCCAGACCGGCATCGCTGCCAACACGCTGATTTTCGGTCAGATCCGCTGGGTTGACTGGTCGCAGTTGGTGCTGACGCCAGCCGCCTTTGGCGGCGCTACCGGCGGCGCCAGCCTGATTGAGATCGAGGATACCACCACCTACACCCTCGGCGTCGGGCGCAAATTCAATGACACCTGGTCGGGTGCATTCTCGTTGACCTACGAGGATTCGACCGACCCGTTGCCATCGCCGCTGGCCCCCACCGATGGCCGCTTTGGCGCGTCGCTTGCGGGCATCTATACCAAGGACAACATGAAGATCACCGCGGGCATCAACTACACCCGCCTTGGTGACGCGCAGCCCGAAACTGGCACCCCGGATGTGGCCCGTGCCAACTTCGTTGACAACGATGCATTCGGCATCGGCATCAAGGTCGGCTTCAGTTTCTGACGCCAATCTGGTTGGATGACCCGATCAACCCCGCCACTGTGCGGGGTTTTTCATTGCCTGCACGACACAGCGCCGTACCGCGATCCGCCGCACAGCAGTTTTGTGGTGAATTCCGACTGTTGCCCCGTTACCAACGACCTGGCCAATCAAGGGGTGCAGAATGCTTTCCATTTCCAGCAAGGATTTCCGCGCCTCGCCCAATAAACGGGTTCTGCTGTTCGGCATGTCCGGCCTTGGGAAGACGCACCTTGCCAATCAGTTGCGTGATGCGGGGGGGTGGTTTCACTATTCCGTCGATTATCGCATCGGCACCCGCTACATGGGCGAATACATTGCCGACAACTTCAAGCGCGAGGCGATGAAAGTACCACTTTTGCGCGATCTTCTGATGACCGACTCCGTCTATATTACGTCGAACATCACCTTCGACAATCTCGCTCCGCTTTCCACCTATCTTGGAAAACCGGGTGATCCTGCCAAAGGCGGACTGCCGTTCGACGAATATCTGCACCGCCAGACGCAGCACCGCGACGCCGAGCTGGCAGCCTTGTTGGATACCCCGCGCTTCATTCAGCGCGCCAAAGACCTGTATGGCTACCCGCATTTCATCTGCGACAGTGGCGGGTCGATCTGCGAGGTGGTCGATCCCGATGATCCCGCCGATCCGGTGCTCACCACCCTGTCCAAACACATGCTGCTGGTGTGGATCGAAGGATCGAACGCCCACACTGCCGAACTGATCGCCCGCTTTGATCGCGCGCCAAAGCCGATGTATTACCAACCCGAATTCCTGCATCGAGCTTGGGCCGACTACCTGGCCCAAGACACGCTTACTCCCAACCAAGTCGATCCTGACGTCTTCGTGCGATGGACTTACGCCCGCGCCCTCGCCCATCGCCAACCCCGCTACGCTGCCATGGCCAGAAACTGGGGCATCAGCGTCACCGCCGAACAGGTCCGCCGGGTCGCATCCGCGCAAGACTTCGAAGACTTGATCGCCGACGCCATTGATCGCCGCACCAGCAGCCGCTAGATACCACGTTCCGCCGTCAGGATCACGCATATGCCCATTACCCTGCCCACCTCCCTGCCCGCCTTTGACGTCCTGAAGGGCGAAGGCGTCATGGTGATGTCGCCGGAACGTGCGGCCACGCAAGAAATCCGTCCACTGCGAATCGCACTGCTTAACCTAATGCCAAAGAAGATACAGACCGAAAACCAGTTTGCGCGGCTGATCGGGGCCACGCCCTTGCAGATCGACCTGCACCTTATCCGGATGACCGAACACCAGACCAAAACCACCGCCGCCGAACATATGGCCACTTTCTACCGACCGGTTGCCGACGTGATGGCCAGCGGTGAAAAATTCGACGGCCTGATCATCACCGGCGCGCCCATCGAACACCTTGCGTTCGACGACGTAACTTACTGGGGTGAACTCACACAGGTCATGGGCTGGACGCAGACCCACGTCCATTCCACCTTCGGCGTCTGCTGGGGCGGCATGGCGATGATCAACCACTTCCACGGCGTCGCCAAACATATGCTGCCCGCGAAAGCTTTCGGCTGTTTCCGGCACCGGAATCTTGCCCCCACATCACCCTACCTGCGCGGCTTTTCGGATGATTTCGTCATCCCGGTGTCGCGCTGGACCGAAATGAAAGCTGATGAAATCGACGCCGCCACCGGCCTGACCACCCTGCTTGGCTCGGACGAGGTTGGCCCCTGCCTTGTCGAAGACCCGGGCCACCGCGCGCTCTATATATTCAACCACTTTGAATATGACAGCGAAACGCTAAAGCTGGAATATGACCGCGACATCGCCGCTGGCACACCCATCAACGTGCCCTCCAACTACTATCCGAATGACAATCCTGCGATGCCGCCCCTGAATCGGTGGCGAAGCCACGCCCACCTTCTATATGGTAATTGGATCAACGAGATTTATCAGTCCACACCTTATGACCTTAACGAAATTGGTAGTTAGCCTCGTTGCAGCCGTCGCTTTGCTTGGTGGCGCAGGCATTTATGTAAATCACCTCGCCTCGGCGCGCGAGGCTGCTGCCGAAGCGGCCTACCCGGCCTCCGGTCAATTCGTCAGCGTCGGCGGCACCAAAGTTCACTACGAAATCGCGGGCAGTGGCCCCGATCTGATCCTGATCCACGGGGCCTTGGGCAACCTGCGCGACATGACCTTTGCGCTGCGCGATCAACTAACACCAAACTACCGCGTCATCGTGTTTGACCGCCCCGGTTTTGGTTATTCCGACCCGCTGCCCAACTCCGAAGCCAGCCTTGCAGCCCAAGCCCTGTTGCTGCAAGCCGCCGCCAAGCAGATTGGCGTCACCAATCCGATTGTGATGGGCCAAAGCTTTGGCGGTGCCGTCGCAATTTCCTGGGGCCTGCACCCCGACGTCTTGCCGCCCGCCGCGTTGGTGCTGGTCTCAGCCCCAACTTTGCCATGGCCGGGCACAATAGACATTCTGTACCGCGTCACTGGCAACTCTGTCGGTGCAGCGCTCGCGGTGCCCCTTCTTACCGCTTTCGTCACCGACGCATACCTCGAGAAAAGCCTTGAAGGCATCTTTGCACCCGCCACTGTGCCCGACGGCTATCAGAAGTTCGTCGGCGCCGGCCTCACTCTGCGCCGGTCCAGCCTGCGGGCGAACGGCAAACAGGTCGACATCCTTCGCGATCAACTGGTCGCCATGCAGGCCCGCTACGCAAGCCTCGCACTGCCGATCGAACTGGTGCATGGCGACCTTGATATATCTGTGCCGCCGAATGTTCACGCGCGCCCACTGTCTGAAATCCTGCCCAACGCCAATTTGACCATTGTCATTGGCGCCGGTCACTTGCCGCACCATTCACACGCCGACGCCGTCATCGCCGCAATTGACCGCGCGGCCACTCGGGCACAATTGCGCTAGGTGCGTCTTGAACTTACGGTATATGTAACACTGGCATACATATTGCAGACCGGCACCGTACCAGCAGTCCCGGCCCACAGAACCCACGCAAAGGACGCCCCCCCATGGACCTGCCCTTCGACGGCGCAATCAGCCGCTACTTCAAAGAAGATGCCCCCAAAGCCATCCGCAAAGCGATTGAAAAGGCCGACAAGGACGACATCCTGTCCACCACATTTCCCTACCGCGAAGAGATCAAGGGCAAAGAGTATGATGCGCATATGGAGGCCCTGCAAATGCAGTTGGTCCGGATGCAGCTGGATGTGAAAAACACCGGCAAGCGCGTTGTCGTGATCTTCGAAGGCCGTGATGCGGCGGGCAAGGGCGGTGCGATTGAACGCATGCGCGAGAACATGAACCCGCGCGTTGCAAGCATCGTGGCACTGTCCAAACCATCCGACCGCGAGGCCGGACAGTGGTATTTTCAGCGGTACATCGATTGGTTGCCCGCTGCGGGCGAAATGGTGCTGTTCGACCGCAGTTGGTACAATCGCGGCATTGTCGAACATGTCTTCAGCTTTTGCACACCGGATCAACGCGAGCGGTTCTTCGAGCAGGTGCCAAGCTTTGAAAGGATGCTCGTCGATGATGGCGTTACGCTGGTCAAGTTATGGTTGAATGTCGGTCGTGCGGCACAGTTGAAACGGTTTCTTGACCGAGAGAGCGACCCGCTGAAACAGTGGAAACTGTCCTCGATCGATATTGACGGACTGGGCAAATGGGATGCCTACACGGCCGCCATTTCAGAAACCCTGCACCGTTCAGATACCAATGCGGCACCTTGGACAGTCATCCGTTCTGACGACAAGGGCCGCTCGCGGATCGCAGCACTTCAGACAGTGCTGCATGCCGTCGACTACGTCGGCAAGGATTCAAAGGCCATTGGCAAGATTGATCCGCTTATCTGTGGCGGAATGGACTTGTGGTCTGACAAAACGGATGACTAAACGCGGCTATCATCACGGCAATCTGCGCCAGGCCCTGGTCGATGCGGCCCTTGCACTGATCGAGGAGAAAGGCCCGCAAGGTTTCACCTTGTCCGAAGCTGCCAAGACCGCCGATGTCACACCCGCCGCTGTCTATCGCCACTTCGCAGGGCGCGATGATTTGATCGCTGAGGCCGCAAGGCAGGGCTACGACATCTTCGCCGCGCTGATGGAGTTTGCCTATAACCAGGGAAAGCCGACTGCTCTTGCGGCGTTCGAGGCGACGGGGCGGGCCTATCTTGCCTTTGCACGCAAATACCCCGGCCATTACAAGGCGATGTTCGAATCCGGGCTTTCCCTGAACGCGCATCCAGAAACCGCCCATGTTGCTGCCAAGGCGCGCGAGGTGCTGGAACGCGCTGCAACCAAGCTGTCCGAACATATTCCGCCTGAAAAGCGCCCACCTGCTTCGATGTTTTCCGCCCATATCTGGGCGCTCAGTCACGGCGTGGTGGAATTGTTCTCACGCGGGGCACCGGGCGCAAAATCGCCCTTCCCGCCCGAGGATTTGCTCGAGGCTGGCATCGGCATCTATCTACGTGGGCTGGGCCTTTTGCCGCATGACCAGTGAGTGGCGCTGTGCGATCGATAGTTGTTAAAGCGGAACCAAAACAAAGCCTTGGACTGCAATCCTGGTACGTTACCTGAACAGAACCAACGCACCGGGCGACCAGGCAACCTTGGTGCGCGTGCCGATATCAAGAACCGGCCGTCCGAAAACGTTTCGCATGGAAATGCGCATCGGCTTTTCTGTGCCGTCCAGTTTGACATCATAATAGGTCATGTCACCGTAGTAGACGACTTCTTCCACCGTCGCCGTGCTTTCACGATCGACCGCCGTTTGCCCTTCGAACAGAATGGTCAGCGTCTCGGGCCGGAAGCCTACCATCGCCCCATTGTCCGCCACCTGCGACGATGCCTGGGCCGTATCCAGCGTGACCTTGCCAAACCCCTGAGCCTCGACTTCGATCTTGCCGCTCATCTCCGACAATATCTTCGCGGGCAGGAAATTCATCGTGCCAATGAAATCCGCGACCTTCTTCGAATTTGGCCGCCGGTACAGCGTTTCAGGATCGGCCAGTTGCGCAATCTCGCCCTCGAACATCACGGCAATCCGGTCCGACATGACCAGCGCCTCTTCTTGATCATGCGTGACGAGAATGAAGGTGATACCAACCTGCCGTTGCAGCTTGATCAGTTCCATCTGCATCTGTTCGCGCATCTTCTTGTCCAGCGCCGACAGCGGTTCATCCAGCAGCAAGACCTTTGGCTTCAGGATCAAGGCCCGCGCAAGGGCCACGCGTTGACGCTGCCCGCCCGACAGGGCATGGGCGGCACGCTGGCCGTAGCCTTTGAGGCCCACCATCTCCAAGGCCTCGTCAACCGCGCGGGCTTTTTCGTCCTTGCTGCGGCTGTCACGCCGCAATCCGAAGCCGACATTTTCCTGCACAGTCAGATGCGGGAAGATGGCGTAGCTTTGAAACACCATGTTGGTTGGGCGCACGTTGGCGGGAACCGATGCCATGTTCTTGCCATCGATCAAAACCGCCCCGGAGGAGATGCCTTCAAATCCGGCAATGGTGCGCAAAAGCGTCGTCTTGCCACAGCCCGATGGCCCGAGAAGCGAAAAGAACTCGCCCGCCTTGATGGTCGCCGTAATACCGCGCAGGGCGTGATAATCACCATAGTATTTATGGACATCCTGGAATTCGATCATGGTCGGTTTTTCAGACGTCACAGGAAACCTCCGGTATCTTTTCCACCGGCTTTGGCAATGCCGCGGCGGCGGAAATATTCTGCTGTTGCAAGCAAGGCGATGGAAAGACAGACAAGAATTGTCCCCAAGGCCATGATCGATGGAACCTTTGCCGGAAACCGGAATTGTCCGAAGATGTAGACAGACAATGTTGTTTCATTGCCGCCCAAAAAGAAGGCGATGATGAACTCGTCCAGACTGATGGTAAAAGAAATCAGCAGCGACGATATAATGCCCGGCATCACTAGCGGGAATATGATCAGCCGAAAGGTGGAAAACGGCGTTTCACCCAGATCATAGGCGGCCTCCTCCAGCGATTTATCAAGCGACTGAAACGCCGAACTCAGAATGGCGACCGCAAACGGCGTGCAGATCAGGACATGGCCCAGAATGATCGTGAAGATCGACAGCGGAAAGCCGATTGCCAGCAAGACGATCAGCAAAGACATGGCAACGATCATTTCCGGCAAGACCAGTGGCAGCATGATCAGCCCCAGAATTCCACCCTTGCCGGGAAACGCATAGCGGGTGGTTGCCCGCGCGGCAAACACACCAAACGCTGTTGACAGCACCGCCACAGAACTGGAAACGATCACACTATTCTTCAATGCATTCCAGAGGTTATCATCTGCCCACATCTGCGAAAACCACGATGTGGTAAACCCTGACAGCGGGAAAGCGATTACCTTGCTGTCGTTGAAAGCAAACAGTGGCAGCAGCAGGATCGGCGCATAAAGAAAAATCAGATAGCCGATTGCATAAACACGAAGGCCCGAGAATTTCATTTCGTTGCCCTCAGATACTTGCGGATCAAGAACAGGAACAGCAGGCTGACAAGCGTCACGACAATCATTGCCGAAACGGCAATTGCCGATCCAAGCGGTTTGTTATCGCCCTTCAACATCAGTTTTTCGATCACGTTCGCAATCATCGGGATCTTGCCGCCACCAATCAGGTTGGGCGTCACATAATCGCCGATGGTCGGGATGAACACGATCAGCACCGCCGCCGCAACACCGGGAATGGACAGTGGCAAGGTCACCCGAAGGAAGGTGCGAAATTTGGATTCGCCAAGATCCTGCCCCGCCTCCAGCAAGGACCGGTCGATTTTCTCTAGCGCCACGAAGATCGGCAAAATGGCAAAGGGCGCATAGGCATGCGCCAATGTCACAACAAAAGCCTGCACATTATAGGATATCGCAGTCAGCGGTTCATCGATCACACCGACGCTCATCAAACCAGAATTGATCACGCCATTGTAGCCGAGGATAACCTTCCAAAGAAAAACGCGGATCAGATACGAGGTCCAGAATGGAATGGTGATCAGGAATAGCCACAGGGATTTTTTGTCAGGTGCCACATGGAAGCTGACGAAATAAGCAACCGGATAGGCCAGCAGGACGGTCAGGATCGTAACGGCAATTGAAACTGACAATGACCGGAACATGATCGACCGGTAAATGCGGTTCGTCCACGTTTCGATGTAGTTGGCAAACGTAAAGTCGCGGATGATCGTCAGCTCGCCGTCGGTCAACAATGAATAGATGATGATCGTGGCCAATGGCGCCGCCAGCAGCAGAATCGCGTACAACGCTGTCGGGCTGATCAATGCAAGACCGCTGGCTGCTTCAGTATCCCTGAAGCGCCCCACCTTGGTGGATTTAGCCATTTTGCCCCCTATTGGCAGCCCAATTTACTGGTTCTTGAGTTTAGGCTAGCCGGAAGATGGCCAATCGCGCAAGGGGGCGCAGGAACACAAGAGCTGCAATACGCGTGATTTGATCAAAAGATGTGCCGCGTGGTATCGTTTACCCCGGAACGCGTTCAATCCCGATTGCGCGCTTTTTCAGCTCGTCATACAGCGTCGGCACCACGCGAAGCGACCCAACGGCCACGCGCAGGGCATCGCTGATGCGGGCTTCTTTGCCCTCACTGCACGACACGCGCCAAACCATGCGGCGCGCCACGCCATCGTCATAGACGATTTCGGTCGCGCCAAGCCGATTTGTGCGTAAACCAAGAAAGTCAGCACCCCCATGAGGGGCGTGAAAGGAAGCCTGATGTCCCATTTTCGGGTCCATTATATTATTCTGCTCTGCCGCCAGTCTTGCAGCCGCGCCCGGTGCCGCGTCAACTGCGGCGATTACAATTCCGCGTGACCGCGCCCGTTTCGCAACAGCTTTGCATCAAACAGCAGTTTCAAGCGGCGGATTTCGCAGCAATTGCGACAGTGCTGACAGCCCACCTTCGAATTGTGCCCGCGCAATGCCACCCGCCAGGGCAAGACGCACGGCATTCGGTGCGCGACCGTGTACAAGCGCAAACACATCCGCTGACCGCACCATCACATCCCGGACCTCTGCCATCCGCGTGAAATCCGAGGCGCACCAATCGATCGGCAAGTTCAGCCAGGCAAATGACAAACCCGCCTGCCAGCGCAGATCATAGGCGGCCAGCGCCGTGACCATGGCCTGCAACCGGTCGTCAAATTCCGCCTGAACGCGCGCCCGAATTTCGCCCGCAGCGCCCGACTTGAAAAGTTCCAGGCACAGGTCCGACACAGGGCGGGCCAGCGCAAAAAAGCTGTGCTGCGCCGTAAGCCGCCCAGCCTCGCCCATGCCCGTCGGGCACACGATATAGCCAAAGCGCAGGGCCGCGGAGACGGTTTTCGAGATGCCGCCAACATACCATGTCCGTTCCGGCGCCAAGGCACGCAAGGTTGCCAAACTGCTGTCCGCAATCGCATAGCAATCATCCTCAATGATTTGCAGATCATACTTTCTGGCAACCTTGACGATATCCTCGCGGCGCGCACGGCTCATCCGGGCGGCGGTCGGGTTTTGCGCTTCGGGTGTCAGGCACAAAATCTGTGGCCCGTGGCGACGGCAAGCAGCATCCAGCGCGTCAGGCTTCATGCCCTCGCTGTCCAACTCTACACCGACAACATCAGCGCGCGACAAGCGGGCAGCCCGCGCGAAACCCGGATAGCACAGATCCTCGGTAACCACGACCGGCCGATCGCCCCGCAGGCAGCATTGCAGGATCAACGAGACCGCATTCTGCCCTCCATACGTCAAGGCGACGTCCTCGGCCGATATAGGACCGAGATCCCGGTCCTTCAGCCAGTCGCGAACTGCTGCCCGCAGGGGTGCTTCTGACCGCTGAGTGGAATAATCCAGCCAGTCTTTGCCGATCCTGTCAGCGATCTGCCGCATTGCCGTGGCAAAGACGCCCGCCTGCCCGACATCAGGAAGCTGTGGCGATCGCAGATCGACAATGTTGCCGGGTGTATCGGTTTCGCGTTCAACATAGATGGATTGTGTCGGCCCAAGTCTTGGCACAGAGGAGGCGACAAACGTCCCGCGCCCGACCGTCGCAGCAAGCAGACCTTCCTGAGTGGCCAGTTGGTAGGCCCGCGAAACGGTGCCCGGCGTAACACCCACTGCCCAGGCAAGATCGCGCACAGTCGGAAGTTGCTCTCCTTGTACAAGGTTACCTTGGCGGATCGCTTCGCGCAGTGCACGCGACAGTCCCAGATACTTTGGACCCGGAAATTGTGACAAGTCGGGGGTCCATATTGTATCAGGCACAAGATTCCTCTGGCGACTCACTGCTGCATTTTGTACCCCTATTTGTATCGGTGCGGTTGATCTGAATCAACACAATAGGTAATTCATTATGACATTGACGGACAGATTTGAACTTTTCGACCCCACGCTACTGGTTCGATTGCCATTGTTGTCCCGGTTGGCGTTCAATCTGGCCTTCACGCTTGCAAGGTGGCAGATGCTCGGGGCGACACGGAAAAGCCTGCGCAAGCTGGACGGTCATCTGTTGCACGATATCGGGCTGGAACCCGGTGAGGCTTACAGCGAATGCACCAAACGGTTTTGGCAAACATAACGCCTGACCATGCTATCCCCTGACTGGGCCGGATCAAACCGGCCCATTTTTTTTGGCAGATGAACGGAAAAAGGCCCGCAAACAGCGGGCCTTTTCCAAAAGTGCAAACGTGGTTTAGCGCTTAGAGAACTGGAAGCTCTTGCGGGCTTTCGCCTTGCCGTACTTCTTGCGTTCCACAACGCGGCTGTCGCGGGTCAGGAAGCCTGCCGCTTTCAATGCGCCACGCAGGCTTGGCTCGAACAGTTGCAGAGCTTTTGAAATGCCGTGCTTCACTGCGCCGGCCTGACCTGACAGGCCCCCACCGGCGACCGTTGCCACCACATCAAACTGGCCTTCCACACCGGCCACGGTGAAGGGTTGGCGCAGGATCATCTGCAACACAGGGCGGGCGAAGTAGTCTGCCATTGTCTTGCCATTGACGACAACCTTGCCGGAACCCGGCTTGATCCAGACGCGGGCAACCGCATCTTTCCGCTTGCCAGTGGCGTAGGACCGGCCCTGCGCGTCCTTGACCGAAACGCGCGGTGCCGCAACGACCACGGCGGTCTCAACGGTGCCAACGGCGGATTTCAGATCGTCGAGGGATTTGATATCTGCCATGATCATGCGCTCCGGGTGTTCTTTGGGTTCATCGACGCAAGGTCGAGAACGGCGGGCTGCTGTGCTTCATGCGGGTGTTCGCCACCGGCATAGACGCGCAGGTTGGTCATCTGCACGCGGCCAAGCCGGTTGCGGGTGATCATGCGCTCAACCGCCTTGACGACAACACGTTCAGGATGCGCACCATCCAGCACTTGTGCGGCCGTGCGGAATTTGATCCCGCCCGGGTGGCCTGTGTGCCAGTAGTAGCGCTTGTCGGCGCGCTTGTTGCCGGTCATCTGCACCTTGTCGGCGTTGATGACGATCACGTTGTCGCCCATATCCATGTGCGGCGTGAAGGTCGGCTTGTTCTTGCCACGCAAGATGCTGGCGACGATCGTCGCAAGGCGGCCCAGAACGATGCCTTCGGCGTCGATCAGGATCCACTTTTTGTCGATGTCCGCCGGTGTAGCGGAAAAGGTTTTCATGTTGGTAGCCTATCAAGTGAAGCGGGGTACGGCCCCGAAATCTGCGATGACGGTGTATGTCGCAAGCAGATGCGCAGGTCAAGGCACGGCAATCACATTTATTTTATATATATCAACGGCTTGCAAAATAGGTATCTCTATACCCCACAAGCTTCAACGCAAGTTGGGCGGCGTTTGCCGGTTCACTCCGGGGCCAAGGGTGGCGGTCTTGGGGGCAATCATCGCCCTGGGCAGATCCAGCCGCAACGCGACATCTTCGATGATCTTCGCGCGGGGGTCATCGGGGGCAAGGAACACGACATCCATCTCGGCCATATCCAGACCCGAAAATATCAATGCCTCTGACACCGCCCCGCTCAACGCAGCTTCAGCGCCTTCCACGGTTCCCAGAACAGCAAGGATGTGGCCTTTTCTTCCGCCCTGATACACCACTTCGGCCAACAACACTGCATCCGCCAAGCCAGCGTTTACGCTCAGTTTTTCAAGCAATCGGTCGGTAACCGAGGCGGGTATCCCCCAAGGTGGCGAAAACCCCAGCACGATAGCCGCTACCTGCTTCGGTCGGGTATCGAGCGTTCTTGTCAACCATTCCATAGCCTCTGCCGGCAGCATGATCGACGACGACGTGACACCGACATTCAGGCCCAGTCCGATGCCCTGCCCTGCCAGTTGCGCAGCGATCACCCGGCCGGGAAGGGCCGCATAGGGTGCCGGACCACCGACAAACTCTGTCAGCCGCTCTTCCAGATCAAAGACCAGCACCACCGGCCCGTCTTCCAGCTCAAAAAGCCGTGGGCGCACTTGGTCGGCGGTGGCGGCGTCTTCCTCCAGCATCACGAACAACAAGGTATCCGCCAGTAGCGAATAAAAGCTTAGCCGGGCCGCGTGATCGTTATCGTCGCGCATGATGGTCGCACAAGCTTCATCAAGACGGGTCATCCCAATTACTCCGCCGCGACACGACGCGGCTTCAAGATATCTTTCAAATATCGCCCGGTGTGGCTGAGATCAACTTTCGCTACATCCTCAGGCGTGCCGGTCGCCACAATCTCGCCGCCACCATCGCCGCCTTCAGGGCCGATGTCGATCACCCAATCCGCAGTTTTGACCACGTCGAGGTTGTGCTCGATCACCACAACAGTATTCCCCTGATCGACCAGTTCATGCAAGACCTCTAACAGCTTGCGCACGTCTTCGAAATGCAGACCGGTGGTTGGTTCATCCAGAATATACAGCGTGCGGCCCGTCGCACGACGGCTCAGTTCCTTTGACAGCTTGACCCGCTGCGCCTCGCCGCCCGAAAGCGTGGTCGCCTGTTGTCCGACCTTGATGTAGCCAAGCCCAACCCGTACCAGCGCATCCATCTTTTCACGGATGCTTGGCACGGCCTGAAAGAACCCCTGCGCTTCCTCTACCGTCATATCAAGAACGTCGGCGATGCTTTTGGTTTTGAATTTTATTTCCAGTGTTTCGCGGTTGTAACGATGGCCCTTGCAGGTCTCGCAGGTGACATAGACATCGGGCAGGAAGTTCATCTCGATCTTGATCAGGCCGTCGCCCTGACACGCCTCGCAGCGCCCGCCTTTGACGTTGAACGAAAACCGGCCCGGCTGATAGCCGCGCGCTTTGGCCTCTGGCAGGCCGGCAAACCAGTCCCGGATCGGGGTGAACGCGCCGGTATAGGTGGCGGGGTTGGATCGTGGCGTGCGGCCAATGGCGCGCTGATCGATGTCGATAACCTTGTCCAGATGTTCAAAGCCTAGGATAGTCTGGCATGGGGCCGGCGTTTCCCGCGCCCCGTTCAACCGCGTGGCAGCCGTCTTGTAAAGCGTCTCGATGGTCAGTGTGGATTTGCCGCCCCCCGACACGCCCGTCACACAGACAAACTGCCCAAGCGGAAATTCGGCGGTGATGTTGCGCAGATTGTTGCCATTCGCGCCGACAATCTTGATCTTCTTCCCGGTTCCTTTGCGCCGTTTTTTCGGCACCGCGATGGACCGTGCCCCCGACAGATACTGTCCCGTCATGCTGGCCGGATCAGCCGCCACCTGCGAGGGCGTGCCGTGTGATACGACAAATCCGCCGTGCACACCGGCCCCCGGCCCCATGTCGAAAACATAGTCCGCCTCGCGGATCGCTTCTTCGTCATGTTCGACGACCAGCACCGAATTGCCCTGATCGCGCAGGTTTTTCAGCGTGGTCAGCAGCCGGTCATTGTCGCGCTGGTGCAGGCCAATCGACGGTTCATCCAGCACATAAAGCACACCCGTCAGACCAGACCCGATCTGGCTGGCCAGACGGATGCGCTGCGCCTCACCGCCCGAAAGCGTGCCCGCATTGCGGCTGAGCGTCAGGTAATTCAGCCCGACATTCACCAGAAAGCCCAGCCGTTCGCGGATCTCCTTCAGAATCGCCTTCGCGATTTCGTTCTTTTGCCCGCTGAGGGTTTCCGGCACGGTACCGATCCATGCAAACGCCTCGGATATCGACATCTTCACCACCTGCCCCACGTGCAGGCCCGCGATTTTCACCGCCAGCGCCTCTGGCTTCAGGCGAAAACCGCCGCAGGCACCGCAAGCGCGGTTGTTCTGGAACCGCTCCATATCCTCGCGGCTCCACGCACTGTCGGTTTCGCGGTAGCGGCGTTCCATATTCGGAATAATGCCTTCAAACACGCGGGAAACCTGATAGACGCGCCCGCCTTCGTCATAGCGAAAGCTGATTTCTTCAGCGCCCGACCCATACAGAAACAGGCGCTGCACAGCTTCGGGAAGGTCTTTCCATTTCAGCTTTTTGTCGAATTTGTAATGCGTTGAAAGCGCCTCGATGGTTTGCACGAAATATGGCGATTTCGATTTGGCCCACGGTGCCAGTGCGCCTTGAAGCAAGGTAAGTCCTTGATCGGGAACGACAAGGCGTTCATCGAAGAACAACTCCACCCCCAAACCATCGCAAACCGGGCAGGCCCCGAACGGGGCGTTGAAGCTGAACAGACGCGGCTCAATTTCCGGTATGGTAAAGCCGGAAACCGGGCAGGCGAATTTTTCGGAATACGTCACGCGCACCGGATCGCCCATCCCCTCTGCAGGGGCGGTTTCCAGAATTGCGATGCCATCGGCAAGGTTCAGCGCGGTGCGAAAACTGTCCGCAAGCCGGGTTTGCAACCCGTCCTTGACGACGATCCTGTCAACCACCACGTCGATATCGTGGCGCAATTTTTTGTCCAGAACCGGGGCGTCCTCCAGATCGTGAAACTCCCCGTCCACCTTGATGCGCTGAAATCCCTGCTTGCGCAGGTCCAGAAACTCCTTACGATATTCGCCTTTCCGGTCCCGCACGATTGGCGCAAGAAGATAGGCGCGCGTGCCCTCCTCCATCGCCATTACGCCATCAACCATGTCCTGCACCTGCTGCGCCGTGATCGGCAGACCGGTGGTCGGGCTGAACGGGGTGCCGACGCGGGCAAACAGCAGGCGCAGGTAATCGTAGATCTCGGTCACCGTGCCAACGGTAGAGCGCGGGTTTTTCGACGTGGTCTTCTGTTCGATTGAAATCGCCGGCGACAACCCCGAGATGTGATCGACATCGGGCTTGCCCATCATGTCCAGAAACTGCCGCGCATAGGCCGACAGGCTTTCGACATAGCGGCGCTGGCCTTCAGCATAAATCGTGTCGAACGCGAGCGATGATTTGCCTGACCCCGACAGCCCGGTGATGACCACCAATTGGTCACGCGGAATATTGACATCAACATTCTTCAGATTGTGTTCGCGCGCACCGCGCACTTCGATGAACTTCTGTTCCGCCATAATCCGCCCCTTGCACCGCGAATTTTTTACATAGGCCAGATAAACCGAGTCTCCAACCCAAAATTGCGAACGAAAGATGAACGTCGGTCGCTTAGCAAACTTTCATGTCGAAATCAACGCCAGCCCCGGCGTTGCTGTTGCAGGCTGTGCACGGCAATGCCCAGCAAACAGAAAGGCACGACGAACAACGCCAGTCCCGCCTGCCCGGTGTTGGCCAAAATCCATGCCAGCAAAGGCGTCCCTGTGGTTGTGCCCAGATTGCCAAGCTGTGCGATGGCTCCCGCAGCACCGGCCCTGCCTTCGGGACTGGCGTTCAGATAGGGGATGGCGGCAAAGCTGGCGCCTTGCACCAACCCGAGTGCGGCGGCGATCAGAAAGGCAAAGCCGACCATCGCGGTTTGCTGCCCCCATCCCAGCCAAAGGCCCAGCATGGCAAATGCCGCCACGGCAAAGCCCGCCTGTACCAATGCTACCGGGGTCATTCTGCCCAGCAGCCACACGCCAAGTGTCAGTGAAACGGCGATTGACACAATCGGCATGCCGAAGGCCACGACAGCAACCTGCCCCGCCGGCATAAGTGGCGGCAGCAAGGTCAGCAGGGCGACATAAAGAATGGTATAGCAGAAGAAACCCATCGCCGGGGCGGCCAGATAGGGCGAGGAATAAATTGCCAGATGCTGGCGCAGCAGGCTGGGCCCGAACCGGTTGGCCGGTGCGGCAGGGTCCGGCGGCAACAGCCTCCAAAGCAGCACCGCACAGACCGCAAGCCATGCCGCATGGGCAAGGAACAGACTTTCCGCCCCGCCCCAGGCAACCAAGGGCGGCGCAAACACCGCCAGCGCGGCATAGGTGACCCCAAAGAAACTAGACCACAGCGTCATCGCCAGCCCCTGATAGCGCTGCATCGCAACAGCAGCGATCACGGTCGGCCCGACCACCACGATGGCAAGGTGCGAAACCCCCTCCAGCACCCGGGCGGCGATCATCAGGGGGTAAGGTGGAAAGCTGGCCTCGATCGCCGACATCGCAGCCCCCAGCAGCAACGCGCTGACAATGGCACGCCGAGCGCCGATGCGGGCCACCAGCAGCCCCGCAGTAGTGCCGAATATCAGGCCAACCAGACCGACGACCGATACCAGAAGCCCGATTCTGACTGGACCACCCGCTCCGGCATAGCGTTCCCCCAGCAGATCATACAGAACGCTGATCTTGCCGAACTGCGCCGCAGCGCCCAACCCGGCTGCCCACAGCACGCCAACAATCAAGACGGTTTTGAAATCTTGATTGATCATGTGAAAAAGATTCCTGTTGGCCGGGAAATGCCGCGCGAAAACCCTGCCGCGACTGGCTAAATTGAACTTAACAGATTCCCGCGCAAAGACCGTGTCTGGAAACCAGCCCCCTAAATATGAATGGCGCGGCCGTACGCTTCCAGCACCGACTCGTGCATCATTTCGGACAGGGTCGGGTGTGGGAAAACCGTGTTGATCAGGTCTTCCTCGGTCGTCTCCAGCCCGCGTGCGACGACATAGCCTTGGATCAGTTCGGTAACTTCCGCCCCGATCATATGCGCCCCCAGCATTTCGCCGGTTTTCGCATCGAAGATCGTCTTGATCATGCCCTCGGCTTCACCCAGCGCAATTGCCTTGCCGTTGCCGATGAACGGGAAACGGCCAACTTTCAGGGAATATCCGGCGGCCTTGGCCTTTTCCTCGGTCAGGCCAACGGACGCGATCTGCGGATGACAATAGGTGCACCCGGCGATGGAATTGGGCTTGATCGGATGCGGATGCTTGCCGGCGATCAGTTCGGCCACCATTACGCCTTCATGGCTGGCTTTGTGAGCAAGCCATGGCGCACCCGCAATATCGCCAATGGCGTACAGCCCGTCGATGCCGGTACGGCAATAGTCATCCGTGACCACATGGGTGCGGTCGATCTTGACGCCAAGCGCCTCCAGCCCCAGACCTTCGACATTGCCGACGATACCGACGGCGGAAATGACAGTGTCAAATTCCTGCGTTGTGGTGCCGCTGGAGGAGTCCAGATGTACGACCACCTTGCCCGGGCTGCGATCCAGCTTCCGGACCGTGGTCTTTTCCAGGATCTTCATGCCTTGCTTCAGAAACGCCTTCTTGGCGAAGGCCGAGATTTCGGCGTCTTCCACCGGCAGGACGCGGTCCATCACCTCGACCACGGTCGTGTCTGACCCGAGCGTGTTGAAGAAGCTGGCAAATTCGATGCCGATTGCACCCGATCCGATCACCAGCAATTTTTTCGGCATCCGTTTGGCCACCAGCGCGTGCCGGTAAGTCCACACTAGTTCGCCGTCCGCCTCCAGCCCCGGCAGTTCGCGGGCGCGCGCGCCGGTGGCAAGCACGATCGATTTTGCCGTCAGCTCGTGCGTCTCCGTGGCCGTCTTGACCGACACACTGCCCTTGGCAGGAACGGTCGCCACCCCCATGAAGACGGTGATCTTGTTCTTCTTCATCAGATGACCAATGCCACCCGAAAGCTGTTTGGCCACCCCGCGTGACCGGGCAACAACGGCGCCCAGATCATAGCTGATGCCGGTCGCTGAAAGGCCGAACTCTTTGGCGCGGTGCATCAGATGAAACACTTCGGCGGATCGCAGCATCGCCTTTGTCGGAATGCAGCCCCAGTTCAGACAAATGCCGCCTAACAGCTCACGTTCCAGTATGGCCACTTTCAGGCCAAGCTGCGCACCACGGATGGCTGCCACATAGCCCCCCGGGCCTGCGCCTATCACGATCATGTCAAAGCTCTGGGCAGCCATTCTGTCCTCCTCGGAAAAAGTAGTTTGGCATTAAACCACTTTCACTTTTGTGGCAACATGCCTGCGGGTATGGCCCTATGCACCCGGCGCATGGCTGGCCTTGAAGGCCCGCAAAATGGCACCGTAACCGCCGTCCGTCAGGAACTGGGTTTCCTCGGCGGTGCTTTGGCGCCCCAAGGCGTCATTGCGCCCCGGAAACCGACCGAAGCGCGCGATGATTGCCTGATGCGCAAGGGCGTGAAGGCCCAGATTTGCACCGCCCTGCGGCATTTTTTCCTTGAACAGCGAAACGCTCACCGCCTGATCTGCCGGGTTTTCGCTATGTTCGAACGGCAGGTAGAAGAACTGGCGTTCAGGTTCCGGCGCGTCCATGTCCCAGCCCTTTTCCAAGGCTGTCCTTGCTGCGGCAAGGGCCTGCGCATCGGTGGCAAAGGCCTTCGCGTCGCCGCGATGAATGTTGCGCGACAACTGATCGCAGATCACCAGATAGGCCAGCGTGCCGACCGCGCCGTCGACCCAATGCTCCAGCCCGCCGTCAAGTGCGGCCTGCCAAACGTCGGCAAATCGCGCGCGACAGTCAGCATCCAGCGCGTCGCCGCCGGAATACCATTTGTCCGGGCCAACTTCGCCCAGCCAGAAATCAAGCACTTCAACAGGGTCCGCCATCCGCGCCTCGCCTCTTTGGAATGCAGCCTGACAGGAAGCCGCAAAGCCCGCAATGCCTAGCTCTGATCGGTGTCGCGGACTTGCCGCGGTTCACGCTCCATGACGGCACCAACCGCCAGAGACGAGGCGGTAGGTGTCAGCCCGGCAAAGCCACTTGTCCGGGTGCGCCTGACCCGACGCATCATGCGCCATGCATCATACGCCGCAAGAATAGCAAACAGCAGTCCGATGAACAAAAAGAACCCGCGCGCGCCGACCACTCCCATCAACCAACCGGTGATCAGCGGCCCGAAGATTGCTCCTAGCCCATTCAGGAAGATAAGCCCGGCGGAAGCAGCCGCCATGTCTTCGCGATTCAGATAGTCATTTGCGTGGGAAATAAGAAGGGAATACAGCGGGTTGATGGTGCCGCCCAACAGAACGGCAACAACCAGGAAAAGGTTGAACGGCAAGTCAACGACGGTGGCAATTCCCATCACCACGGCGCCAAGCGCCGACATCCACAGCACCAGAACGCGGCGATCAAGCCGGTCGGAAATCCAACCAATGGGATATTGCAGGACCAGCCCGCCCGTGTACAAAGCCGCGACGAAGGCCGCGATCTGGCCAATCGTCAACCCGATCATCGCCCCCCAGACCGAGGCCATTCCGAACATCGCCGAAAAAATTCCACCCGTAAGCAACATGCCGACGCACCCCAGTGGCGATATCTTGAACAGCCGCCGAAAGCTCATCGGCCGGATCTGATCAAATGTCGGCGCAGGCGT
The DNA here is from genome assembly GCA_031406155.1 of Pseudorhodobacter sp. GTDB lineage: Bacteria > Pseudomonadota > Alphaproteobacteria > Rhodobacterales > Rhodobacteraceae > JACMNW01. The sequence goes on along the minus strand of JANOGW010000003.1, from coordinate 145,144 downwards.
CGCGGCCAGCAGGATCGGCATGAACGCGAGTGACACCAGAACGGACGGGATGATGAACAGCCCGTATCCGCTGGGATCGCCAAACGACAGCAGTGCCTGGGAGGCGATGATGCCCAGCATCTGCACGATCATGTAGGCCGACAATGCCTGCCCGCGCGTTTCATTGGATGCCGTGTTGTTCAACCAGCTTTCCGCCGTCACATAGATGACCGAGAATGAAAATCCGATGATGACCCGCAAAACCGACCATGCCGTCAGATCGATCACCATCGGGTAAAGCACCAAGACCGCAGAGATCAGTGAACCAAGTGCCGCAAAAACCCGCACATGACCCACGCGGCGGATCATTTCAGGCGCAAGCCGCGATCCGCCAAGAAAACCAACATAATACGCCGACATTACGATGGACAGTTCAAGCGTGGAAAACCCCTCCATCAGACCACGGATGCCCAGAAGCGAGCTTTGCACGCCATTTCCAACCATCAACAGCATGACACCCAGCAGCAGCGGCCAAGAACTGGCGAGGACTTTCAGCATTTGGTGTCTCCGTTATCGGTCGCAAGGCTGTCGGGTCATTCGCGGCATGCAGATCAGGGTGCAGCCAAACTGCAACGTCCTAGGGTATCAGCAAAGAGGCATCGCCATAGGAAAAAAAGCGGTACTGTCGGTGCAGGGCGTGATCATAGATCCTGCGGATGCGGTCCTGCCCCATCAGGGCCGACACCAGCATCAGCAAGGTCGACTTCGGCAAATGAAAATTTGTCATCAGTGCGTCGGTCACCCGAAACCTGTAGCCCGGATAAATGAAGATATCCGTCGGGCCGCGCCATGGCAGAACCACGCCGGTGGCCGCAGCACTTTCGATCAGCCGCAGTGCGGTGGTGCCGATCGGGATCACGCGCCCGCCTGCAGCACGGGTCGCATTGATCTCGGCGGCTGCATCTGCGGTCACTTCGCCCCATTCCGCATGCATCTTGTGCGTTGTCACGTTATCGACCTTCACCGGCAGGAATGTGCCTGCCCCGACATGCAACGTGACCTCGCTGATGGCAACACCCTTGCGCCACAACGCCTGCAGCAAAGCCGCGTCAAAGTGCAGGCTGGCCGTCGGGGCGGCAACTGCCCCGGGATATCTTGCAAATACGGTCTGGTAGTCGGTCTGATCCTGCGCATCAGCACTGCGTTTGCTTGCGATATAGGGGGGCAGCGGCATCGCCCCGGACGCCGCCAGTGCTGCATCAAACTCCGCGCCGCTCAGGTTGAGGCACAGATCAAGGTCGCTCTCGCCACGCCGCGTGACGATGGCTTTCAGGCTATCCGAAAACACGATCTCCTCGCCCGCCCGAAGTTTGCGCAGCGGCTTTGCCAAAGCGCGCCACGCGCCGTCTTGTTGCTCCAGCAGGGTAATCTCGATCCGCGCTGCGTTACCGTCCCGAACCCGATGGCCGGACAGCCGCGCCGGGATCACACGGGTATTGTTCAGGATCAGCCGGTCGCCAGGTCGGAAAATATCGATCAGGTCGGTGACGTGCAGATCGCTGATGGTGTCTTGCCGCGCCAGCAGCAGCCGCGCCGATGTGCGCGGGCGCGCGGGCCGCGTCGCGATCAGGTGATCGGGCAGATCGAAATCGAAATCGGACAGCTTCATTCGTCTCTCCGGGCCCCGTTGCTGACACCGTCAGGCGCATCGCTGCGGGGCAGCCTCGGGACTGCGCCGCCGGGCAGGACCGGCGCCGGTTTGCGGAAGATTTCCCGGAACATTCCCGGCGTCAGGATCGACAACGGGTTCACCGATATTTTCGGCGCGTCGGCGGTTCCCCTGATCTTGTAGTTGAAGCCGAACAAGCCCTCGCCCTTGCGGGTCAGAAACGACCCGATGCCATTCAACAAATAAATTGGCGACACAACACCTTGCAGTTTCAGCCGCTTTGATCCGGTCTCGTAGATACCCGCCATGGAGACCCCAAGTGATGCACCTACTGCAGAACCGCGCGTTACTTCAACAGCTTCCGGCGACAGGCGGAAATCAACTTCGGCCTCCGAAAAAACGAGGCCCGTGCCGTTCAGCTGCTCCAACAATCCAACAACCGAGATGGCACTTAGAAGTTCGGCTAGAACGGACGCATTGCGGACCCGGATCGCGCCGATTTTCGCCCGGCCCTTGTATTCACCCTTCGCACCGGTCGGGACAAGTTGCAGATCAAGCGATCCGCCGCGCGCATCGGCAAAGATGCCGGCCGCCGCCATCACCTTGCCCGCATCCTCTGACAAGATACGCACGGCGCTGCCCTCAGGCGATGGAACAACCGTCCCGCGCACGGGAACCGTGTCATTGACGCTTGCCGTGAAATTGCCGTTGAACCCGCCTTGTGACGTGAAGTCTCCGGAAAAATCGGTCAGCGCGATGCCATTCGAGACTGTCAGCCTGTTCAGTTGTACGGTCAACGGGCCATCTTTGGCCGCGCTCGCGTTGGACGGCCTAACCGCAAGGCGGCGCAAATCCACCGAACCCGAGACGATGGACACGCCCACCGTCCGGCCCTGCCCGCGCCCTTGCAGCGTTGCCGCAACATCCAGCCATTCATCCAGTTGCACGCGGTCAAACTGCGCTGCGTCCAACTCTCCGCCATCCCGCAGGGTGATACTGCCGGTTGCCTTCAGCCCCGCGCCATCAAAGGTCAGGGACGTGATTTCCGGTGTTTTTCCAAGGCTGGCCGTCAAGGACAATTGCCCGCTCTGCTCGGTCGACTTGGACCAGCCGAGCGACGGCAGTCCAAGCCCGATCCCCTGCAAATCAGATGTCAGCGTCAATTGCGCGGGTTGCCCTGCTGCCAGATCAATCCTGATATCGGCGGGCCCCTCGCCCCGGATCATGCCCTGTGGCAGTGCGACGCCCAGATCGCGCAGCGCCGCATCCGTTAAACTGACGCTGCCCTTGATCCCGGATTTGCCCTTGGACGCCGGCCCGAATGGCTGCGTGAACGTGACATTGAATGGCAAGGTATCAAGCGCGCCATTGCCCGCGATTTCCAACCCGAGCGGGCTGGCCGACACCTCCAGCACCGGTGCGGTTACCAGACGGTTGGCGATCAGAAGATCAGATTTGAAATCGGAAATCTGCCCGGAAATCGAATACGTCACATCTTCAAGCAGGACCTTGGCCTTGAGCGGGAACGTAAGCTTCGTGACCAGATCCGCCCGGCCCGTTCCCAAGTTCACCGGGCGTTTCGCTTTGGTAAGGAACCCGAATGGCGGCTGGTCCAGCAAGGACAGCGCGGCCGTCAGGCTGCTTTGTGTCTTCAAAGCGATCTCTGCAATGGTAGGTTTTTGATTGATGTCAGGGATTCTGAACACGGTTCCCGTCACGTCGATATCGCCACCAACAGGCGGAGTTACGTGACCTTCGGCCAACACCAGCGTGTAGGTCGCGCCTTCGATGCTGGAATAACCAGAGCCTGAAAGGATTGGCGGCAGAGCTTTCAAGAACCGTACATCCGTTTCGGCGAACTCGTAGCCTAGCGACAGGCGGGGCAACTCGTCCGGTGCCACCCGAACCGCCGCCCTGACATCGAACAAGGTGCCGTCCAGAACGTTCAAAGCCAGCCAGTCGCGGGTGTTTCGGACCAGTTGCACGGGCCAAAGCGCAACCAGCTTGGCAGGTTCGATCTTGTCCAACGTCACATCCAGCGCCACGCGCCATCCCTCCGGATCGGCGACGATGCGCCCTTTCAAAGCGATATGGGTATCCGCCTCGGACAGGGTCAACTGACCGATATCGATGGCAAACGGGTTCAATGACAGCCGAAGATCTAGCGATCCTTGCGAAAACTGCACCGGCGCCTCGAACAGCCCTGCCGGATCGACCATCATTTGCGAAAACGCGATCTGCGTCAGAAAGGCGCCGCGATCTGCCGCCACTGTGGCCCCTGACAGCGGCGTGCCTTTGGCGTCCATGATGTAACTTTGCCCGCTGGCCGAAAGCCGCAACGACGGGCTTTCAACCGACAAAGCCGAAATGGCAATCCGGCCAAGTGCCGGATCATACGCCAGCGTCATGCCCGCCTTGTCAAAGGCAATCGGGGCGGTCTGCGGGGTTGGGCGCAAGACGCCTGCGCCAATTTCCAGCGTGCTTTCCATGGGGCCAAACTCACCCTTTTCGTCAATCGCGGCGGCCAGCCTGCCCGATATCCGCGCATCCAGCGCGCTCAGCCAGGCCAGAGGTGCCGATTGTGACGCCAGATCCCGTGCCGCGACCCCCTTCACCGTCGCTGAGAGACGGGCGGCCGCGCTGTCTTTTTTGGAAATAGAGGTCATCACGACAAGGGCAGGTTCGGTCTGATCCACCGCCAGCGACATGCTAAGCTGTGCGGCCAGTTCACCGGGCCGGTTTTCAAGCACCAGCCGCCCGTCGCCCGCCTGCCACTGCTGGCCGGATCGCGCGTCTTTCAAAAGAAGGGTCAACGCCTCTGCTTCGATGGAGGTCAGCGCCGCGAAGGCCGGGTCGAGAAACACCTTGTCCACAGCATCCAGCACATCGGCAACGCTGCGCCATGTCGATGTGCCGTCATATGGACCCAAATCCAGATCGAGCCGCCCGTCGGCGTTGCGCGTGACCGCAAAGCGCCCGCCGACAATGCGCAAGTGCCGAAGCTGTATATCGCCCCGCAGCAATGCCTTTGGATCAAACGATGTCCTGATTTCCGGCAAGGTCACGATCGCCCGCCCGCGGCCTTGCAAGATGCGTAAGTCGTCCAGCGCCAGACGCGGTATCCAGTCACGGTCAACCATCAGTGCAATCGCACCGACCGAAACCGACAGTCCCGCCATATTCGGCGGCACCGCCTTGTTCAGGCGGGCTTCCACTTCGGCCACGGCCCAGACCGGCAGCCGGACCGGTTTTCCAGACAACCCAAGCGCGCCAAACCCGGCAAGGCCGACAAACAGAACCACGCTGATCAACAGCCAAAGCCCGACAGCGCCACGCCGCCGCTTTCGTCGCGGAAGGGGTCTTGGCGCTTCACCTGCTGGTTCGTTCATCTATCTTTTCAAAATCAGAAGTATTTCGACGGATTGGCTGCTGGTGTCTTTATCTTTGCCGCAGGACAACTAAAACCCCTACAGTGTTAAGCGCATTCAGCAAGGAGATGCCCATGCTCGCCGCAGGAAACCCCGCCCCGGACTTTACACTTCCCCGTGATGGCGACGGCTCTGTCACCCTGTCGGCTTTCCGCCCCGGCAAAGTCGTCGTCTATTTCTACCCCAAGGACGATACATCCGGCTGCACATTGGAGGCGCAGGAATTCACCACATGCTTGCCCGAGTTTACTGCTCTTGGCGCAACTGTCATCGGCATTTCGAAAGACAGCGTCAAAAGCCACGAAAAGTTCTGCAAGAAATACGGGCTGGGCATCATTCTGGCCTCCGACGAACATGGCACAACCTGCGAGGACTACGGCGTCTGGACCGAGAAAAGCATGTATGGCAAAACCTACATGGGGATCGAGCGGTCCACATTCCTGATTGACGGGGCTGGCGTCGTGAATACGGCGTGGCGCAAAGTGTCGGTCAAGGGCCATGTCGATGACGTGCTGGCAGCCGTCAAGGCGATCGGATGACATTATCTCTGGCGGAAATGGCCGTCCAGGTTCTGGCCACCGCCGATGGACGTGAAAAAACTGCGCTAGGTCGCAAACATGCCGCTACATGGTTTGCGGCGCGGGCGGCAGGTACGCCATTGCCGATAGGCGCAGCTGTCCCGCCGCTTAGGCCTGCTCGCCCGGCGCTGCCTTTGTTGCTGGACCCCCGCGATGTGCCGCGTCGCAGGCCCGGTACACCTGCCGGGCGGGTGGCGCTGCTGCACGCGCTTGCCCATATCGAATTGAACGCGGTTGATCTGCACTGGGATATCGTCGCCCGTTTCACGCATATTCCGCTGCCGCTTGGCTACTATGATGATTGGGTGAAGGCCGCCGATGACGAGGCCAAACATTTCAACCTGATCGCCGACTGTCTGGAGGCGGCGGGCAGTTTTTATGGTGCAATGCCCGCGCATGCCGGCATGTGGCGGGCCGCCGAAGACACCGTCGATGACCTGCTCGGGCGTCTTGCCGTCGTGCCCATGGTACTGGAAGCGCGCGGTCTGGATGTGTCACCCGCCATGATCGAGGTTTTTCGCAAGGCTGGCGATGCCGGTGCGCTGTCCGCCCTCGAAATCATCTACTCCGAAGAAGTGGCGCATGTGGCCTATGGGTCGAAATGGTTCAATTTTCTGTGTGGCCGGCACGATCAGGACCCCAAAGACGCATTTCATATCCTCGTCCGGAAATACTTTCACGGGGCACTGAAGCCGCCCTTCAATGACGAAAAGCGCGCCGAGGCGGGCATTCCCCCCGATTTCTACTGGCCGCTGGCGAACCTGCAAAAAGTGACCCCAGACACGTGAAACCTGTCAGGACCATCTGGTGGCGTCGGCAGAATCCCGCCCATATAGGCGGCGTCCCGCGCCCTGCTTGTGCGAATTGGTCAATTTTGTTGCGATGATCTGATTGGCTGGGTAATCAGAGGTCGGGGGTTTGATGTCATGTGCAAGTGCATGGCTGCCCGTCCTTTTGTGTAGTGATCGGAAGACATCAGTGCTGACACGCCTTGCTTATCGGATCAACGCGGCATTGGAACGGCATTTGCCTGAACAACGCCTTTTCCTGAAATCCGATACCGAGACGCGGTTCATCCGGCTGCGACCCGCCACCCAGGCGATTGCGTTGACGGGCGGCACCTTCCTGCTGGCCTGGACGCTGGTGGCCACGGCGGTGATGCTGATGGATACGATCGGGGCCGGATCAAGCCGTGAACAGGCCCTGATGCAGCAAGGGCTTTATGAACAACGCCTGAATGCGCTTTCGACTGACCGCGACCTGCGCGCAGAAGAGGCCGCGCGGGCACACGAACGCTTCAATCTGGCGCTGGATCAGGTGTCGGACATGCAGGCAAGGCTGCTTGCCTCCGAAGACAGCCGCCGCGAGCTGGAAACCGGCATCGATGTCATCCAGAACACCCTGCGACGCACGATCAAGGAACGCGACGAAGCGCGCGGCGATGCAAGCAGGGCCACACTGGCCCTGGTGCAACAGGGCGGCGGCACCAGCGGCACAGAGGTCGGTCATGTGCGCGACACGATTGCTACATTGGAGTTCGTGACAGACGCCCTTGGTACTGCGGCCAAAGACCGCGACACCCAGCAAATTGCCGCCGACAAAGCCCGCGAAGAAGTGGTTGAGCTGGAAATTGCACAGCGCGGACAAGAACTGCGCAACGATGCAATCTTTGCGAAACTGGAAGAAGCAGTCACCGTTTCCATCGATCCGCTCGACAAGATGTTTCAGGATGCAGGCCTTTCCCCCGACGATTTGATAAAGCAGGTGCGCAAGGGCTATTCGGGTCAAGGTGGCCCGCTGTCGCCGCTGACCCTGTCGTCCAGCGGTCAGGCGTTAAGTGCAGAAGAGATCCGCGCCAACGCAATCCTGCTCGGTTTGGACAAGATGAACCTTTACCGCATCGCCGCCTTCAAGACGCCTTTCGCGATGCCGGTGACAAGTGCATTCAGGTTCACCTCCGGCTTCGGTGCCCGAAATGATCCGAAGGGGGCCGGTACCCGGATGCACGAAGGCACGGATTTTGCCGGCGGATATGGAACCCCGATCTACGCCACGGCAGACGGTACGATCTCTTTCGCCGACTGGGATGGCGGCTATGGTCGTATGGTAAAGATCCAGCATGATTACGGGATCGAAACGCGCTATGCGCATCTGTCGCAAATCCGGGTCGAACAGGGACAAAGGGTATCGCGCGGCGACAGGATCGGTGATATGGGAAATTCAGGCCGATCCACCGGCACACACCTTCACTACGAAATTCGCTTCGGCGCAAAAGCAGTGAACCCGATGACCTTCATAAAGGCAGCGCGCGATGTTTTCTAAAAGCAGAATCAATGAACCCGGCCCAAAGCAACCCGACGCGGACAAGCCAAGGCTACCGGAAATGCCGGCATCACCCTCGTCAATGGATATTATGCCGACTGCGGCGAAAGGAAAGGCCGGCGTGTCCCTGCTCTCATCTGATCTGACGGTTGTAGGCAACCTCAAAACGACCGGCGACATTCAGGTTGAGGGCACTGTCGAAGGCGACATTCGCGCGCATCTGCTGACGGTTGGCGAAACGGCAACCATACGCGGCGAAATTGTCGCCGATGATATTGTGGTGAACGGTCGGGTCATCGGTCGGGTGCGCGGCCTTAAGGTGCGCTTGACAGCAACGGCCCGGGTCGAGGGTGACATCATCCACAAGACGATCGCGATCGAAAGCGGCGCGCATTTCGAAGGGTCGGTTCAGCGTCAGGAAGACCCGCTTGCGAACAGCCGCCCTGCCCTTGCCGCACCCACGCCGGCAATAACCAAGGCGGGCGAAGGGAACTGATCTGTCGTTCCAGTAGCGCTAATTGAAAAGGCACCCTCGCGGTGCCTTTTTTGTTTGGTCAAACGCAACCCGGCCGATGCCAACGGATCAGATGCCATCGGGTCAGTCGTCGCCCTGCGCCTCCGACCGGGATTTGCCCGACACCTGCATTGCCAGAGTTGCGGCCATGAACCCGTCCAGATCGCCGTCCAGCACGCCGCTGGTATCGGACGTTTCAAAGCGGGTGCGCAGGTCTTTCACCATCTGATAGGGCTGCAACACATACGACCGGATCTGGTTCCCCCAGCCCGCATCACCCTTGCTTTCGTGCTGGGCGTTGATGCTGGCATTGCGCTTGTCCAGTTCCAGCTGGTACAATCGCGACTTCAGTGCAGCCATGCAGTTAGCCCGGTTCTGGTGCTGCGACTTTTCCGAACTGGTAACAACGATGCCCGACGGCAGGTGCGTGATGCGCACGGCGGAGTCGGTCGTGTTGACGTGCTGGCCGCCCGCCCCTGATGACCTGTAGGTATCGATGCGGATGTCACCCGCCGGAATGTCGATCTCGATGTTGTCATCGACCACCGGGTAGACCCAGACGGAACTGAACGACGTATGCCGTTTTGCGGCGGAATCGTAGGGTGAAATGCGCACCAGCCGGTGAACGCCGGATTCCGATTTCAGCCAACCATAGGCGTTCAGACCGCTGATCTTGTAGCCTGCCGACTTGATGCCCGTCTCTTCGCCGGGGCTTTCGGCCAGAAGTTCCACCTTGTAGCCCTTCTTTTCCGCCCAACGCACATACATCCGCGCCAGCATGCTGGCCCAGTCGCAACTTTCGGTACCACCGGCACCTGCGTTGATCTCAAGAAACGTATCGTTCGCATCAGCCTCGCCGTCCAGCAACGCTTCCAGCTCTTTCGCCGCAGACAGGTCCACCAGCGATTTCAAGGACGCCTCGGCGTCTGCAATGATCTCGTCGTCGGCCTCGGCTTCGCCCAGTTCGATCAGATCGACGTTGTCAGTCAATCCCGACGAAATCATCTTGTAGGTCGACATCGCATCCAGCAATCCTTGCCGTTCGCGCATCAATTTTTGCGCCTTGGCCGGGTCATTCCACAAATCCGGCGCTTCGATCAGGGCGTTGAATTCCTCCAGCCGGTGCGCTGCGGTTTCATTATCCATCCGCTGCGCCAGCAGGCTAAGGGATTTGCGGATCGCCTCCACATTGTTCAGCGTCTCGGCGCGCATAGATATTTGTCCTCAGGAATTAGGTTCGCAGCGTGATAGCGGGAACATCTGGCGCGGGCAAGGGCATGGCCCTAGTAGAGCCCGCCCGAACTGACCGTGCCGAAATCGGCCTTGCCGGGAATGACCTTGGTCGCGCCTGTTGCGGTGGTCACCGACGCGCCGCCCTCATCGCCGCCGGTTTCTCCGTACGCGAACAACGGCAGATTTTCGCCCATCCCGAACCCACCATCCACCAGAATACCAAAGAGAGCATCCTCGCCTTCGCGGAAATACTCGGCCACGACATTTTCGCCGGATGCCTCATCCGGCAAACGCGTGCCGGTAAAGCGATCGATGTTGATGAAGTACCCACCCGGCGGCACCAGAAATTCGGTGCCACCGTATTTCTTGACCGCCGTTTGCATGAAGGTTTCGAACACCGGGCCACAGAACCCGGCGCCCGACGCATCGCTGCCAAGCGATCGTGGCTGGTCGTACCCCACGTAGCACCCCGCCACGATGTTTGACGTGAAGCCGATAAACCACACATCCTTTGCGTCGTTTGTGGTACCGGTTTTTCCTGCAACCGGCACCGGCAGATTGATACCCTGCGCCGTGCCGCGCTGCACCACGCCCTGCAACATCGAGGTCAGCTGATACGCGGTAATCGCATCCATCACCCGTTCGCGGTTCGACGTGATCTGGGGGATGACACCGGGATCAAGACTTGCGGTGCGACAATCGTCGCAAGTGCGCTGATCATGCCGGTAGACGGTTTTGCCCTTGCGGTCCTGTACCCGGTCCACAAGCGTCGGTTCCACCCGCTCGCCGCCATTGGCAAACATCGCGTAGGCCGCGACCATCTTGAACAAGGTGGTTTCCTGTGCGCCAAGCGCATTGGCAAGGAATTGATCCATCCGGTTATAAACGCCGAACCGTTCGGCGTAGCCCGCGACGGTCTGCATGCCGATCTCTTGCGCAATCCGCACCGTCATAAGGTTGCGCGATTGCTCGATCCCGGTCCGCATCGGGGTTGGCCCGTAAAACTTGTTTGACGCATTCTTTGGCCGCCACAGGCCCTGCGGTGTGTCAACCTCGATCGGTGCGTCAATCACGATGGTCGAGGGCAGGAACCCGGAATCAAGGGCAGCCGCATAGACAAAAGGCTTGAAGCTGGATCCGGGTTGCCGGGTTGCCTGCGTCGCGCGGTTGAAGGTCGAGTCCTGATAGGAAAATCCGCCCTGCATCGCCAGAACCCTGCCGGTATTCACATCCATCGCCATGAAGCCGCCCTGCACCTCTGGCACCTGACGCAGGGACCAGCGCATGAAACTGCCGTCTTCGTCCTTGGTGACCGCGCGGACCAGCACGACATCGCCCACAGCAACCAGATCGCCCGGCGCCTTAGCCTTCTTGCCAAGACTGCCATCCACATTGCGTTTGCGGGCCCAGGTCACATCTTCGGCCGGAATGAAATCACCGCCCTCTGCTTCGGGCACACCCTCGATCCCGATCCGGGCCCTGTCTTCCCCCACCTCCAGCACGACAGCGGGATGCCAGCCGTCCACATCGCGTGGCACCTCAAGACCCAACAGTGCTGCGCGCCATTGCGGTTGCGAGCCAAGCATTTCGGGTGCCACAACCAACCCGGTTCCGCGCCAGACCCCCTGGCCCCGGTCGTATTTTTCCAGGCCGGTCCGCAGGGCCCGTGCCGCTTCGGTCTGCAATTCAGGATCAACCGTGGCACGGATGGTCAGGCCGCCGCCAAAAAATTCTTCCTCGCCAAAGGTGCCGGACAACTGCCGGCGAATTTCGTCGGTAAAGTAATCACGCGGCGGCAGCGAGTCGCGAAATGCCGGATAGTCACCGTTCTGCACGGATAAAAGCGGGGTGGTGGCCTCGGCCTTCGCCACATCTGTCGTGATGTAGCCATCCTCGGCCATCCGGTCCAGAACATAGCTGCGCCGTTCCAACGCACGTTCCTTGTTGCGCACAGGGTGCAGGTCTGACGGCGCTTTGGGCAGGGTCGCAAGGTACGCCGCCTCGCCCGGTGTAAGGTCGCTCAGTGTCTTGTTGAAATAGGTCTGCGCAGCGGCGGCCACACCGTATGAGTTCTGGCCGAGAAAAATCTCGTTCATGTAGAGTTCAAGGATTTTCTCTTTGGACAGGGTCTGTTCCAGTCGCACGGCAAGGATGATTTCCTTAATCTTGCGCTCGGCACTGCGGTCACCCGACAGCAGAAAGTTTTTCATCACCTGCTGGGTGATCGTCGAGGCACCCCGCACGGTGCGCCCACGAGACAGCACTGCATCCCGAAACGCCGACACCATGCCTGTCGCATCATAGCCACTATGGGTATAAAACCGCTGATCCTCGGCCGCGACGAAGGCATGCTTGACCAGATCGGGAATTTCTTCGGCAGGCACGAAAAGCCGACGTTCCTGCGCGAATTCATCGATCATTTGGCCTTCGCCCGAATAGATCCGGCTGATCGTGGGTGGGGTGTATTGCGCCAGACTTTCGTGGCTGGGCAGATCGCGCGTATAGCCATAGAAAACCGCGCCAATGGTCAGCGCGGCGAACAGCGTACCCAACGTAAGTGCTGTGAAAATGGCCCCAAAGAAAGACCCGACAAACCTGACCACCGCTAGCGCCCCGCATTCAATTCTGCCCCCTTATACACGGCTGACGCACCAAAGGTCAAAACCCTGCGCGGGCATGGGGGCATTCCGGCGCATGGGGTGACGGGAAAGTGCTTTTTCAGCGCCGTCGCAAAGCCTGCAATGCCGCATCTTCCTGCGCCCAGATCATCACGCCGTCGCGTATCGCCCCTGCCATCGTCGCGCGCCACGCTTTGTCGGTCAACCGCGCAAAGTCGCGCGCACTGGACATAAAGCCCAGCTCGATCAGGACAGACGGAATATCTGGCGATTTCAACACCGAGAACCCGGCCGACTGCAGCGGGACGCGGTGCATTTTTAGATCGCTGGATGTCATCGCCTGCTCCAGTGCCTTGGCAAGACGGGCTGTGCGGGGCGCGGTTTCGGTCCGCGCCATATCCATGAGCACCGTCGCGACGAGGTCATCCTGACCGACCAGATCAACCCCGGCCAACAAGTCATCGCGGTCATGCCGTTCGGCCAAAGCCGCCGCTGCGGCCTCACTCGCCTCAGCCGACAGCGTGTAAATCACCGCACCGACAGCTTCGCCTTGCTCCAGCGCGTCGGCATGCAGCGAGATCAGCAAGTCGGCATTTCTGGCCCGCGCAATTGAAATCCGCGTCTCCAGCGGCACGAATACATCGTCATCCCGCGTCAGCACGATGTCAAAGATGCCTTCGCGCGCCAACAATTCCTTCAGCTGGCGCGCAAAGCCTAGCATCAGGTCAGCTTCGGTCAGGCCATTGCGCTCCGCACCGGGATCAATTCCGCCATGCCCGGGATCAAGCACGATGACCATGGACCCGGTCTTTCGGTCGGGTTGCCGGGGCAGCGCCGACGGCATCGGCAACTGCCATTCCGCTGGCTCGGGCTGCACAGCCGCCTGCAAGAACACCTCGGTCGCCGCCGGGGTCAGGCGCACGGTGACGGCAACTTTATCATCGGTAGTTCTCATTTCGGCTTCGTCGATCAGATATGGCCCGTCCAGTTCCAGAACAAGGCGCGACCAACCGGGCCGGAACACCCCTGCCCGCACCCCCTTGATCCGCGCGGTCTCGATCGGAATCATCGAAATGGCCGAAAAATCAACCTCGCGGAAGTCCAGTATCAGACGGGGCGGATCAGCCAATAGCCGCGCCCGCCACGGCACCGTTTGCGAAAGTCCAAGTCCGATCGTGATATCGGCCCCCTGCTTCGCAAAAGAGGATGAGGCCACATCAAGTTTAGCCTGCACCGACAGGTCTTGACCAAAGCCTGCCTGAAGTCCGGCAACGCAACCAAGTGCCGCAAAGGCCGCTGCCCTGCAAATCGCCGGGGCCGCCTGCAAGACAGATGCCATGCGACGCAGCAGGCAAGGCGGTCTGATCACCAGCCCGTGATTTGTAACCTGCATATCACTGCCTCTATGGTTTTTCGCAACTGTGCCGTGCTACACGGGTCCGGTCAAGCAGCGCAGGCCGGACGGTGTGCCAATGAATGACCCTTGGGTCGCGAGGGAGACGGAATGACACGTATCTTATTGGCTATGGCCCTTGCAATCGGATGTGCAACACAGGTCGTGGCCGGCGATTTGGCGGAGATGTCCGAGGAGGACCGGGCCGCCTTTCGCGACGAAGTGCGCGCCTATCTTCTGGAAAACCCCGAAGTTATCATGGAGGCTATTCAGGTTCTGAAGGAGCGCGACGTCGTGAACGAGGCACAAAATGACCTGAACCTTGTGCAGGCCAATTCGGCAGCCCTGTTCAACAATGAAAGTGACTGGGTCGGCGGCAACGTGGACGGTGATATCACCATCATCGAATTCATGGACTACCGCTGCGGCTATTGCAAAAAGGCCAGTGCCGAAGTGGCGGAACTGATCAAATCCGATGGAAACATCCGCTTCATCCTGAAGGAATACCCCATCCTGGGCGAGGCGTCCGATCTGGCGTCCCGTTTTGCGATTGCTGTCCGCCAGATTGCAGGCGACGACGCCTACAAAGCCGCTCATGACACGTTGATGGCACTTCGTGCTGAAGTCAGCGCCGCGGCGCTCGACCGCATCGCGGCCGATCTGAGCCTTGACCCGGTCGCGGTGAACGCGCGGATGCAAAGCCCCGAGGTTGACGCCGTGATTGCCGCAAATCGTGCGCTGGGTGAGGCGCTTCTGATCAACGGTACCCCGACCTTCATCATCCAGAAAACCATGCTGCGTGGTTATGTGCCGCTGGAAGGCATGCGCGAAGTCGTGGCCGACGAACGCAAGATCTGAAACTCAAGATCTGGACCGGCACACCTGCGCGCTCCGCCGCTGCCGCTACTCAGCGGCCTGTGCCGCCTCCGCAGCCTCTATCTCTGCGGCCTTTTGCTCGACCAGTTCGACGATGTGATCGACCATTCTGTCGTTGCCCAGCTTGTGCACCTGTTTGCCGGCAAGATAGACCATACCCGACCCCGCACCACCGCCGGTAAATCCGATGTCGGTCATCAAGGCCTCCCCAGGCCCGTTGACCACACAGCCGATGATCGACAAGCTTAGCGACGTGGTGATATGCGCCAGACGGTTCTCCAACGCCGAGACCGTCTTGATCACGTCAAAGCCCTGCCGCGCACAGGACGGGCAGGAAATGATCGTGACACCGCGGTGGCGCAGACCCAGCGATTTCAGGATCTCGAACCCGACCTTGACCTCCTCGACCGGGTCTGCCGACAGTGACACGCGGATCGTGTCGCCAATCCCCATCCATAGCAGATTACCCAGCCCGATCGCCGATTTCACCGTGCCGGACACCAATCCGCCCGCCTCGGTTATCCCCAGATGGATCGGGGCATCGGTCACCTCGGCAAGCTTCTGGTACGCCGCGGCCGCCATGAACACGTCAGATGCTTTGACCGAGATCTTGAATTCGTGAAAATCGTTGTCCTGCAGCAGCTTGATATGATCAAGCCCGCTTTCGACCATCGCATCCGGGCACGGCTCGCCGTATTTCTCCAGAAGGTGGCGCTCCAATGACCCGGCATTCACCCCGATGCGGATCGAACAGCCATGATCCTTGGCGGCACGCACGACCTCGGCCACCCGCTTTGCATCGCCGATATTGCCGGGATTGATGCGCAGGCAAGCGGCCCCTGCCTCGGCGGCCTCGATCGCGCGTTTGTAGTGGAAATGGATGTCCGCCACGATCGGTACCGGCGATTCGGCAATGATATCGCGTAACGCGCGCGTACTCTCCTGGTCGGGCGTCGATATCCGGACGATATCCGCGCCTGCAACGGCACAGCGCTGCACTTGTTCGATTGTCGCGGCTATATCGGTGGTCAGCGTGTTGGTCATGGTCTGAACCGATATCGGCGCGTCGCCCCCGACCAGAACCCTGCCCACACTGATCGCTCGGGATTTGCGCCGATAGACATTGCGCCAAGGGCGGATTGAATTCAGCGACATAACCTGTGCCTCGCACCAACTGCTTTGAAACAACAGATAGTCCGGCAAAAGAGCCAGAGCAACCGCAACCGGGCAAGTAACAAAATTCGGGTGGCTATTCGGACGGCACCGGCGCTGGCGTGCCGATCAGGACGTCTTGCGCAACGGACACATAGCGCGCCAGATCACCATCAGCAGTGGGTTCTGCCAGCGCATAGGCCGCGGTCAATGATTCCGGCGACAAAACCACGTTCTTGACCACTTGCGCCCCGGGGGCGGCCGGGCCGTATGTAACGCCGTTCACCGCAAAGTAGACCGACCCGGAATTGCCTGCCCTAAGCACTGCCGGCTCTTCCAGTTGCGGCACGACGTACCGTTCGCCGGCATCGAGGTTCTTTTCAAACAGTACCGTCCCGTCAGCCGATTGCACCCGCACCCAGGACGGGCGCACCGCAAGCAATTCAACAGCAGGGGCATCTTCCGCCAAGACCTGAATAGCCGCGTCAATCGCCGCCGCCTGCGCACCAAAATCAGCCGATGTCTGTTCAGCCCCGGCTCCGTCGGTTGCCGATACTGACCTCAACCGCGGATCGATGGCCGCGATCGGCCCATCGCGCGACACCAGCACCGGCACGTCAAGCGCCTCGGGGCGATAAAGCCTGCCCATCAAATCGGGTTGTGCTGTTTCATCATTCGCAGCGACCACATCTGCGGCAGCCGGTGACGCGGGTGCCGACCGCACCAAAGGCACGGCGGAACTGTCTACATTGCCCAAGGGATCGATCTCGGCCACCACGGTCGGGGCCTGATCAATCGGGGCCAGTTGCACGCGCTGCACCTCTTGCAGTACCGACCAGCCGCCGTAGCCTATCGCCGAGATCAGGGCGATCAACACGAAAATCGATCCCACCGCACCGGGTTCGATCTGGGCAAGCATGCTTTCGGCGCGGGGCACGAAACTGGCGTTCGGATTGGCCAGCGGGTCACCGTAATCGGTCAAAGTCCGGCTGCGCGCCGCGGTCATCCCGGCAGACGACGCCGCCGACGACATGCCATGCGCCACAGCAAAGTTCGCCTCAACGCAAAACCGCGAAAACGCCCAGTCGGGCTCCATTCCCAGGTAGCGCGCGTAGGACCGGACATAGCCCGCCACAAACCCTTGGGTTTCGAACGCGGACACATCGCAATTTTCGATCGCGGCAATGTAGGTGGCTTTGATTTTCAGCTCTCGCTGGACATCCAGCAGGGACTTGGCCATGGTTGCACGCTCACCGCGCATCAGATCACCGAGGCGCAGTTCAAAATCGTCAAAACCCTTTGGTTTGCCGATCTCAGCCGTCGAAGGCTTGGCCCTCCGTCCGATCATACGCTCTGTTGACCCCACTGCCCCATTCGCCCTCGTCGTGTCTGGCACGACTCACAGGCGGTCCTATTCAAGATAATCTAGCACAGGGCAAGGGCTTATGCATCCGCAGATGCAGTGTCCAATGTGTCTGGGCGCCTTTCAGCGTGAAATGCGTCATATTGCTGCGGATTGTCTTGAAATTGTAACAAATTTCGAATCGTCGCGGCCAAAAAACTGGATCCCAAGCCTGGTCGTGCGGCTGGTCATTGCTGATGGCCTCAATCCGCAACAATCACCGTGCAATCGTTCGGGCCGGTCAGTTTTGCCGCACAAGCGGCAACCGCAGCCTCACCGGCATTAGCACCCACCACCAAACCCCAGGCACCTGATCCCGACGAAACCGCCAAGGCGGCACCCTTGCCTGCATAATCCTTGCGAAACGCGGCTGTTGCTTCTGCCGACAACTGGATCGGGCGCGCTTCCCATCCCTTTGGCCGAACCAGCGCCACGATCACGCAGGCCGCAGCCCCTTTGCGGGCCGCATCACACCCGGCAAGGGCCGCAACCGAAGCCGCCTCGACACTGTGATAATTTGCCGCTGCAATCGTCGCCTCTGACATCAGGCCTTCGTCGGGGGACACCGCGATTGCACCGTAGTAGGGTTGCTGTAGCGCCGCCTCGCCTACAATCCTCGCGTGTTCATCCGACAGGAACGATTGCTTCATCACCTGAGCCGCCGCTTCGTCGTCGGCAAACAAGGCCTTCTTTGCGGTTTTCCCATCAAGCACCTGTGCCGCTGCCCCCTGCGCAAACGCCACAAGCACAGCCGCCGCCAAGATCCTGTTCACCCGCATCATTATTCTCCATCACGTTCGATTTGCCGCTTCTTACCGCCGACATGGCGCACTGGACAGCCCCCTCGCCTCTGATAGGCTTGAAGTCGCAACTCAAAAGGGAAAGTGCAATGACTTTGGACGCCGTACTGGCCCAAATTGACGAAAATCTGCCGCAGGCGATTGACCGCCTGATGGCGCTTTTGCGCATTCCGTCAATCTCCACCGACCCGGCGTTCAAGGCGGATTGCGCGCGTGCCGCCGATTGGCTGGTGGTTGATCTGCAGTCGCTGGGCTTTGATGCCGCTGCGCGTCCGACGCCCGGTCATCCGATGGTTGTGGGGCATGGCGGGGCGGGTGGTCGGCACCTGCTCTTCTATGGTCATTACGATGTACAGCCAGTAGACCCCGTTGCCCTGTGGCACCGCGACCCGTTCGATCCTGCGATTGAAGACACGCCCAAAGGCAAGGTTATCCGCGCCCGTGGCTCGTCCGATGATAAGGGCCAGTTGATGACGTTCCTCGAAGCCTGCCGAGCCTGGAAAGCCGTTCATGGCACCCTGCCCGGCCGCCTGACGATTTTCCTTGAGGGCGAGGAGGAAGACGGTTCTCCCTCGCTGATCCCCTTTCTGCAAGTCAACGCTGCCGAACTGCGCGCAGATCTGGCGTTGATCTGCGACACCGGACTTTACGAAGACCGGGTTCCCGCCATAACAACCATGCTGCGCGGTCTGGCGGCATCAGATTTTACCCTACATGCCGCCACGCGCGATCTGCATTCAGGCAGCTATGGCGGGTTAGCGCGCAATCCGATTCATGTGCTGACGCGGATTCTATCTGGCCTGCATGATGACACAGGCCATGTTCGCGTGCCCGGCTTTTACGACGATGTGGCCGAACTGCCAGAGGCACTTCGCCAGCAGTGGCAGGGCCTCGCTTTCGATCACGCGCAATATCTGGGCGATATTGGACTATCGGTCCCAGCCGGTGAGGTGGACCGCACACCACTGGAAATGATCTGGTCGCGACCCACTGCCGAAGTGAACGGTATCTGGGGCGGCTATACCGGGGGCGGTTTCAAGACCGTGCTGCCAGCCGAAGCCAGTGCCAAAGTCAGCTTCCGGCTGGTCTCAGCGCAGGACCCAGCCAAAATACTCACCGCCTTCCGCGTTTGGGCCGAAGCCCAATTGCCCGCAGATTGTCGGATCGCGTGGCACGACGAGATCGACGGCAGCCCTGCCTCGGTCATGTCGGTTACTGATCCGGCGTTCGAGGCCGCACGGCACGCCCTGACCGAAGAATGGGGCCACGCCGCCGCATTCATCGGTTCGGGAGGCTCGATCCCGATTGCGGGCTATTTCAAAACCTACCTCGGGATGGATGCGATGCTGGTTGGCTTTGCCAAGGATGACGACCAAATTCACTCGCCGAATGAAAAATACGATGTGGAAAGTTTTCACAAAGGCATCCGGTCTTGGGCCCGTATATTGGCAAAACTGATGTGATATGGCAGGTACTATCGCTCGGATTGTCTAAATCTTTCAAGGACCAAGGCCATGCAAATAGAACTCAGGGATGCCGCTTTCGCGGATAAAGCCGCTTGGCAAGATCTTTGGGGGCAGTATCTGGCCTTCTACAACGTTACTTTATCGCCAGAGGTGACCGACCACACTTGGGCGCGCCTTCTTGATCCGTCCTCAAGGTTGGCGGGGCGGTTTGTCTTTCTTGATGGTGCCCTGGTCGGCTTTGCCATCCACCATCATCACGTCTCAACTTGGGTGGCCGGTGATGACTGCTATCTTGAAGACCTGTTTCTTGATCAAACCGCGCGCGGCCACGGCATTGGGCGCGCATTGATCGACGATCTGATCGAAATCGCACGCGCAAAAGGCTGCAAGCGCCTTTATTGGCATACTGATGAAAACAACCAGACGGCGCGCCGTCTTTATGATCATTTTGCCAAAGCTGATGGCCACGTCCGCTACCGGATGCCGCTTTAGCCACTTAACTGTAGGAAAAAAGTAAGAAATGGCGCGGTTGACGGGGCTCGAACCCGCGACCCCCGGCGTGACAGGCCGGTACTCTAACCAACTGAGCTACAACCGCGCATCTGCGCCCGGGACGCCCGAACGTGAGGGGGTATTACGGAAGGCGCGGCGCGGCGTCAAGCGCCGCTTGATGGAAAAAGCGGTGCCCGATCATTGGTCTGGTGCCGGAATGAAGTCCTTGTCGTCGCTGGGGGGCAGGCGAAAGCGGCCATGCGCCCAGTCGCCCGCGCGCCAGGCCTCTTTCGCGGCGGCGATGCGGTCTTGCGACGATGCGACGAAATTCCACCAGATATGTCGCGGCCCGTCCATTGTGGCGCCACCAAGCAGCATGATCCGCGCACCGGTATCGCCTGCTTTCACGGAAATCCGGTCGCCGGGGCGAAAGACCAACATCCGACCCGTCCGATAGGTTTCGCCAGCCATAGTCACATCGCCCGCCAGAATATAGACGCCGCGATCTTCGTGATTGTCCGGCAACGGGATGCTTGCCCCCGCCTTAAGCGTGGCATCGGCATAGAACATTTCGGACGGGGTTTCGATCGGGGCCGTCGCACCCCACGCATTTCCCAGGATAAGGCGCACGGATTTGCCCTCGCCGTCCAGAACCGGCAGATCGGTTTGCGGGGCATGCACGAAAGCGGCCCCGTCATCCTCGCGATCTTTTGGCAGCGCGATCCAGGTTTGCAAGCCGAACAGCGAATGCGGCTTAGCCAGCATCGCACCATCCATCCGTTCGGAGTGCGTGATTCCCTGCCCGGCCAACATCCAGTTAACCGCGCCGGGTTCGATCCATTGATCGGTTCCCAGACTGTCGCGGTGATGAATTCGGCCACGCAGAAGATAAGTGACGGTTGCCAACCCGATATGGGGATGCGGGCGCACATCGATGCCCTGTCCGGTCAGAAACTCGGCGGGGCCCATCTGATCGAAAAAGATGAAGGGCCCCACCATCTGGCGGGTCGCTGACGGCAGGGCGCGGCGCACTTCAAAACCACCCAGATCACGGGCACGCGCCACGATGACGGTATCAATCAAATCAACGGCGTCACCGATCGGGATGGACGGGTCAAGCGCAGGGTTCCAGCTCATCTGATCCTCATTCAGCGCTCCAAAGATGGGGCATGCGGCTCAAGATAAGACCGAGAGCCGGGCCTGTCATGCATGATCTCGGCCCGCACACTGTGCACCATTGCACATCAAGGCAACCGATTTGGCGACAACAATAGGGGAATGGTGGGTCGTGACGGGCTCGAACCGCCGACATTCTCGGTGTAAACGAGACGCTCTACCAACTGAGCTAACAACCCATTGGGCAGCGTATATCGCCTGAGCCTTGCGCTTCACAACCCCTTTTGTGAACGGTGCAGCAGCAAATTTCACGGTCAACACTGGGGATGGTGGGTGATAAGGGATTTGAACCCCTGACATCTTCGATGTGAACGAAGCGCTCTACCACTGAGCTAATCACCCGTTTCGGCGGTTAACTAGCGTTAGTCTTCCGCATCCGCAAGGGCCAGCTTGGCCTTGGCACCGCCTGCCCCATTGCCCGGCCCACGGCGCAGCTTGACGGTCATGGCCTTGCCCGATCCAGCCTCCGAAGCCCGGCTTACCTTGGCTTTGCCAAAGGGCGGCAGGTTCAGCATGGTTCCCTTCGACAGAGCATCACCAAGCACGTTCAGCGTGGCCTCGATAATTTCGCGCACCAAAGCTTTTTTTGCGCCAGTCGTTGCGACTACCTTTTCGATCAGCGCCTTCTTTTTCAAACCGCCGTCATTTGCGGGTGCCTTATCGGTCGCCACCCGCGTCACACCCTGCGGTGGTGTTGCCACGGTATCCGCTTTCGCGATGACTTTTGGTGCGGCAGGCGCATTATCCGCCGCCTTTTTGGCTGCCGGTGCGCGCACTTTGGCGGCTGTCGGTTTGGCAACCACTACTTTCGTTGGCTTCGGTTTTGCGACCATGGTCATTCGGCCTTCCTTGCGATGCATTGCCCGATACCCTAGCGCAGTATTCCACGATGCGCCACCGGATATAGGGGCCGGCTGCTGCTTGTCAGGCTTTGCATTGCGTGGCCAAAAGCACACCAATCAAGGTGTTTGATCGCAATAGCGAAGATCGGCTGGCATAGTGTGTGACAAAGTGGCTAATTCTGAGTTGACAGATGTCCCTACTTTCGTAACGTGCCTGTCGAATAGTAACCTGGAGGAAAAACAATGCGTAAACTTCTTATCACAACTTCGGCGGTGTTGGCGCTTTCGGCAATGGCCGCCAATGCCGGTGGTCTTGGCGAACCGATCATGGAGCCTGAAGTGGTCGAGGCTGCAACCTCGTCTTCGTCCGCCGGCATCGTCATACCGATCCTGTTGCTTGTCTTGCTGATCGCAGCGGCATCCAGCGGTTCCAACGGCGGCGCATAAGATCGCTCGCAATCGCAGCGGCTGAATTTGCCTTCGAAAAACGCGCCTTCTGGGTGCGTTTTTTTCTTTGCCGGTGAGACCTGCCAGAAGTTTGAAAACAACATTTCCGCGCGCACATAGAAATAGAAGAAGAACTGTGTTGAACTCGAACGCCTCTTTTCAGTGGCGCAGCCAATACGACACTCCGCCATTTCATGGAACCGATCTACGATCGCAATTTGTCGGCGGTACCGACGAGGGTTTGTCGGCGCAAGAATTTACGCTTCACAATTCAGATCCGACGACACTGTTATTCGCCCGGTTCAACGAAAGTCAGCAACGGGTCGACGTCAAAAATGCGGCAAACAGAAATATGGCATCGGATTATCGGTCGTGCCGGTTGATGTGCCATCTGCTTGCAGACAAGTCCATCCCATCACAATGCCCAAACCGGCCGACCGCAGGCCAGATCGTCCGCGTGGCATCTGCCACACAAAGTTCAGATTGCGCGTCAGCATCATCCAATAACGCACTGTTATAAAAATGAAAAGCGCGCCAGTGCGGCGCGCTTTTCTGTCGTCGTAAACGGATCAGTGCGCGGTTTGGGCCGGGCTTTGATCAGATGCGCCGCGCTTGGCTGCGGCGGCCGCTTCTTCTGCCGCCTCATCCCATTCAATCGCGACCGGCGCGCGAACAAGAGCGTGTTGCAGAACTTCGCGCACATGGCTGACCGGAATGATGGTCAGGCCCTGCTTCACGTTTTCCGCGATTTCGGTCAGATCCTTGGCGTTTTCTTGCGGGATCAGCACCGTCTTGATCCCCCCACGCAAGGCTGCCATCAGCTTTTCCTTCAGGCCGCCGATCGGCAGGACATTGCCGCGCAACGTCACCTCGCCGGTCATGGCGATATCGCGGCGCACGGGAATGCCTGTCAGAACCGACACGATCGAAGTGACCATCCCAACCCCTGCAGACGGGCCATCTTTCGGCGTTGCTCCTTCCGGCACGTGGACGTGGATGTCGATCGATTCAAACAGCGGCGGTTTGACACCGATCTCGGGGCTGATCGATCGCACGAAGCTAGAGGCGGCATCGATGCTTTCCTTCATCACATCGCCCAGCTTGCCGGTGGTCTTCATGCGACCCTTGCCGGGCAGACGCAGGGCTTCGATCTGCAACAACTCGCCACCGACGGACGTCCAGGCAAGGCCCGTTACCACACCGACCTGATCTTCAAGTTCGGCCAGACCATAGCGGTAGCGTTTGACGCCAAGATAACTTTCCAGCTTGTCCGGCGTAACCTCGACCGTTTTCGATTTGCCCTTGACGATTTCGGTTACCGCCTTGCGCGCCAGTTTCGCAATCTCGCGTTCCAGGTTCCGCACGCCGGCCTCGCGCGTATAGGTGCGGATCATCTCAAGCAGCGCGTCGTCGGTGATCTTGAATTCACCCTTCTTAAGCGCATGGTTGGTGATCTGTTTGCCGATCAGGTGACCCTTTGCAATTTCACGCTTTTCGTCTTCGGTGTATCCCGCAAGTGGGATGATCTCCATCCGGTCCAGCAAAGGGCTGGGCATGTTGTACGAGTTCGCCGTGGTGATAAACATCACGTTCGAAAGATCGTATTCCACTTCGAGATAGTGATCGACGAAGGTGGAGTTTTGTTCCGGATCCAGCACCTCCAACATGGCGGAGGCCGGATCGCCGCGGAAATCCTGCCCCATCTTGTCAATCTCGTCCAGCAAGATCAATGGGTTGGTCGTTTTCGCCTTTTTCAGCGCCTGAATGATCTTGCCAGGCATCGAACCAATGTACGTACGCCGGTGACCGCGTATCTCGGATTCGTCACGTACCCCGCCAAGCGAGATGCGAATAAACTCGCGCCCTGTGGCCCGCGCGACCGACCGGCCAAGCGAGGTCTTGCCAACGCCGGGCGGGCCGACAAGGCACAGGATCGGGCCTTTCATCTTGGCCGAACGCGCTTGCACCGCAAGGTATTCGACAATGCGTTCCTTGACCTTTTCAAGCCCGTAGTGATCGTTATCCAGCACCTCTTGTGCTTTGCCAAGATCCTTCTTCGTGCGTGATTTCACACCCCATGGCACGCCAAGCAGCCAATCGAGATAGTTGCGCACGACAGTTGCTTCCGCACTCATCGGCGACATGGATTTCAGCTTTTTCAGCTCTGCCTCTGCTTTGTCGCGGGCTTCTTTCGAAAACTGCGTCTTGGCGATGCGGGCCTCCAGTTCGGTCACTTCGTTCTGGCCTTCTTCGCCATCGCCAAGTTCCCGCTGAATGGCCTTCATCTGCTCGTTCAGATAATATTCGCGCTGCGTCCGCTCCATCTGCGATTTCACGCGGGTCTTGATCTTCTTTTCAACCTGAAGCACCGACATTTCGCCCTGCATCTGGCCGTAGACCTTTTCCAGCCGCACCGCGACGTCCAGCGTTTCCAGCAGGTCCTGCTTCAACGCCACGTCAACGCCCAGATGACCGGACACGAGGTCAGCCAGCCGGTTCGGCTCGCGCGTTTCGGCCACGGCAGACAGCGCCTCTTCGGGGATGTTCTTGCGAATCTTGGCGTAGCGTTCGAATTCTTCGCCGACCGCGCGCACCAATGCCTGCACCGACGCCGGATCACCGGGCTCTTCGGTCAGAAGTTCGGCCGTTGCCTCGAAGAACGACGGGTTGGTGACAAATTCCTTGATCCGCACCCGCGCCTTGCCTTCGACCAGCACCTTCACGGTGCCATCGGGCAGCTTCAGCAGTTGCAGCACATTGGCCAGCACACCGGCGCGGTAGATGCCATCGGTGGCTGGGTCGTCAATCGAGGGGTCGATCTGCGACGACAGCAGGATCTGCTTGTCATCTGCCATCACCTCTTCCAGCGCGCGGACGGATTTCTCACGGCCCACGAACAGCGGCACGATCATATGCGGGAACACCACGATGTCGCGCAGCGGAAGCACTGGATACGAGGCGGAAAGCTGGTCACTCATGCTTTGTCCTTTGTCTGGCAGAAAAGCCCCGGCCCCGATCATCGGCAGCACTTTGGCCTTTCCCTAGTTTCGTCTACACTATCTGGTAGCGCGGTTCGTACATGTCAACCGCACCCAAATCTGTCTGGCATGATGCGCCTCTGTGCGGTTCTGTGCAAGGAAGGAATGGATCGAATGCCGGGCACAGTGATCAGAGTGCGTCAATGTCGCCTGCAGCCCGCAATTGATGGAACTGCTGCACAAATCCGGCCAAATTTCCGACCGCAATCGCATCCCTAAGGCCCTGCATCAACTGTTGGTAATAATGCAGATTGTGCCATGTCAGCAGCATGGATGCGATGATTTCACCCGATTTGAACACGTGGTGCAGGTAAGCGCGGGAGTAGTTGGCACAGGCGGGGCAGGTGCAACCATCGTCCAGCGGGCGGGGATCGTCCATGTGGCGGGCGTTCTTGATGTTGACCTGGCCCCGATGTGTCCACGCCTGCCCGGTGCGGCCGGACCGCGACGGCAGCACGCAATCCATCATGTCGATGCCACGTTCCACGGCGCCTACGATGTCATCGGGTTTGCCGACGCCCATCAGGTAGCGCGGCTTGTCCGCTGGCAGCATGTCGGGCGCATAGTCCAGCACCCCGAACATCGCCTCCTGCCCCTCGCCCACTGCAAGACCGCCCACCGCATAGCCGTCAAACCCGATTTGCGTCAGCGCGTTGGCGCTTTCTTCACGCAAATCGCGGGTCACACCACCTTGCATGATGCCAAACAGCGCATGGCCGGGGCGGTCACCAAAGGCGTCGCGGCTGCGCTGCGCCCACCGCATCGACAGGGCCATGGATTTGGCAACCTCGGCGTCAGTGGCGGGCAAAGCGGGGCATTCGTCGAAACACATGACGATGTCGGAGCCGAGCAGCTTCTGGATCTCCATGCTTCGTTCGGGCGACAGCATGTGTTTGGAGCCATCGATGTGGCTGGAAAACCGCACACCTTCCTCGGTCAGCTTGCGCAGCGCGGCCAACGACATCACCTGAAAACCGCCAGAATCGGTCAGGATCGGGCGATCCCAGTTCATGAAGCGGTGCAAGCCGCCAAGCCGGGCAATACGCTCGGCAGTCGGGCGCAGCATCAGGTGATAGGTGTTGCCCAGCAGGATATCCGCGCCGGTCGCGCGGACGTTTTCCGGCAGCATGGCTTTCACCGTGGCGGCAGTGCCCACCGGCATGAAGGCGGGCGTACGGACATCACCGCGGGGCGTGCTGATCACACCCGTGCGCGCGCGGCCATCAGTGGCACTTACCCGAAAATCGAAACGCTGCGCCATCGGCCCGCCTGTTGCAAGTTGCAGGGCGTTCTGGGGCAAATGCGCGGGCTTGCCAAGCCCGATCTGGCGGGCTTGGCAAATCGTTCAGCGGTTGCCAGGGTCGACTTACGCCGGATCGGCGATCACGTCCTGCCGTTGCTGGCCAAGGCCTGCAATGCCCAGTTCCACCACTTCACCGGGTTTCAGAAAGCGCTGCGGCTTCATGCCCTGACCAACGCCGGGCGGCGTGCCGGTGGAAATGACATCGCCGGGATGCAGGGTCATGAACTGGCTGAGGTAGCTGACGAGGAAAGCTACGCCGTAGACCATCGTTTGGGTCGAACCGTTCTGCATCTTCGTGTCATTCACCGTCAGCCACATGGCAAGGTTCTGCGGATCGGCAACCTCATCCCGCGTAACCAGCCATGGCCCAAGCTGACCGAAGTTGTCGCAGGATTTGCCCTTGGTCCATTGGCCCGAACGTTCGTTCTGAAAAGCGCGTTCGCTGACGTCATTCGAGATGGCATAGCCTGCGACATGGTTCAGCGCGTCCGCTTCCGTCACGTATTTCGCCTTCGTGCCGATGATGACGGCCAGTTCCACCTCCCAATCGGTTTTCTCGGATGTGCGGGGGATGATAATCGGGTCGTTCGGGCCGCAGATGGCCGAGGTGGCCTTCATGAAAATTACCGGTTCAGGGGGCACGGAATGGCCGGACTCTGCCGCATGGTCGGCATAGTTCAACCCGATGCAGATGAATTTTCCGGTGCCGCCGACGCAAGCGCCAAGCCGGGCGGATGCGGCGACAATGGGTAGCGTCGCCGGATCAACCGCGCGGATCGACTGTAGCCCCGCGTCCGACAGGACCGCACCCGCGATATCGGGCACGATGCCGGTCAGGTCACGGATGGTGCCATCAGCGGCCATCAGTCCGGGTTTTTCTGCGCCCAAGGGGCCGTGGCGAAGCAATTTCATCGGTAATTTCCTTTCAGGTATTGGACCAGCCGCCGTCGATGACCTGCGCCGTTCCGGTGCAGAATGCCGCATCGTCGGACGCAAGAAAGACAACGAGCCCGGCAATATCGCTGGCTTGAGCCAGTTTTCCGGTAGGCTGACGCGCAAGAAAGGCCTTGCGGCCTGCCTCGTAGTCGCCGGTATCGGCCATGCGTTGCTGCAACGAAGGCGTGTCAACCGTGCCGGGGCAGATCGCGTTGCAGCGGATGCCCTTTGCCACGAAATCAGCCGCGATGGATTTCGTCAACCCGATGACAGAGGCTTTGGTGGCGCTATAAGCAAAACGGTTGGGGGCCGCGATGATCGAGGACACGACCGAGGCCATGTTGATGATCGACCCGCCGCCCTGTGCCAGCATCCCCGGCAAAAACGCCCGGCACATGCGGTACATGGCCGTGACATTCAGGTCGAACGAAAACGCCCATTGATCTTCGTCGCACTCCAGTATGGTGCCCGATGCCACATAGCCCGCGCAGTTGAACAGCACGTCAACCCTGCCCGCTGCGGCAACGGCGGCAGCAATGCTGGCCGGATCGCGCACGTTCAGCACGCGGGTTTGCAGGCCGTCGGGGGCAAGGCTGGCAAGGGCTGCCTCGTTCACATCCGTGGCGATCACCTGCGCGCCTTCGCGCGCCATGGCCAGCGCTGCAGCACGCCCGATCCCCTGACCCGCTGCCGTTACCAAGGCGCGTTTGCCATCCAGTCGTCCCATCGGTTTTCCTTTCATATCCGCGCCAGCAGCGCGTCTATTTCGGCCCGTGACGGCATCGAAGGCGCGGTGCCGGGCCGGGTCACCGATATGCCTGCCGTGGCGCAGCCAAAGCGCACGGCGTCGATCACAGGCCTGCCTTCGGACAGGGCCACGGCAAAGCCACCATTGAAGGCATCCCCGGCCCCGGTGGTTTCGACCACCGGGCCGGCAGAAATCACGGGCACATGAACCGATGTGGTCCGATCCCTGTACAGCGCGCCGTTGCTGCCAAGGGTGACGATGACCGCACCGACACCTTTGGCCAGCAGCGCGTCGGCGGCAGCCTCTGCCGTCAGGATCGAGGTCACCGGCAAGCCGGTCAGTGCTTCGGCCTCGGTCTCGTTCGGGGTCAGGTAGTCGCACAAGGCAAGAATATCATCCGACAGGGCGGCGGCGGGGGCCGGGTTCAGGATGGTGGTGACGCCGGCTGCGCGCGCGATGCTCAGCGCATGCTGTGCGGGGTGGATCGGTTGTTCCAGTTGCGTAACAAAGACGGCGGCACTTTCGATCAGCACCCGGGCGGCCTCGACATCGGCAATCGAAACGCGACCGGCAGCACCAGGGGCGACGATGATGGCATTGTTGCCGGTCGCTTCCTCGATGAAAATATAGGCGGCGCCGGTGTAGCTGTCATCGTCTATAGTAATCTCGGGCTGCACGCCTGCTTTCGCCCAGGTCGCTTGGGCGATATCGGCGAATGCGTCGCGCCCAAGGCGAGTGACGAAATGTGTCTTGCCGCCGGCCATGGCTGCGGCGACGGCTTGGTTCGACCCCTTGCCGCCCGGACCGAGCACGAAGGAATTGCCGAGGATGGTTTCCCCCATCTTCGGCTGACGTGCCGCCCGGTAGGCGGTATCGGCCACGAAGATACCCAAAATGACGATCGGTTTCATCAGGCGGCGTCCGGCGCGATGACGCCTTTGCGGAAGATGAAGCAGCCGTAGAACCGCCGCTCGCCGGTCTGGATCACGGCATAGGCCTGCCGGGCGCGGTCATAAAATTCGAACCGCTCGATGCTGATCATCGGGCGCGGGCGGCCCTCAGCCGCATCGATGGCCACCTGCACCTCGGCCTGCACGGGCTCGATACGGGCAGCATCGCCCACCACCTCCATCCGCCCTGCAAAATCATCGACAAAGGTATCCAGCGGGAACACCGACAACACGGCCTCGGTCGCCTGCGCGCAGGTCAGGTTTTCCATGCGCAGCAAGCTGCCCAGCACGGTTTCCCGCGCGATACTGTCTGCGGGGAAATTGGTGTCGGCAATCACCAGCGTGTCGCCATGCCCCATCGCACGAAGGGCATACAAAACATCGGCATTCAATCGGTTGTCGAGGCCTTTGAGCATGTCATTCTCCGTCCGGTAAGCTGAAAGATCTGGTCAGGGCCCAAAGTGGGTTTGCACGGCACTGGCCAGCACCGAGGCCAGCGTCGCATGCGTGTCTTCGTCATAATGAATGCCGTCAACCGGGGATACCGCGATATGCGCCCTGGCATCCAGAAAAGCGACGTTCGCGCGAATGGCGGCGCGCGCGATTGCATCCGAAAGGCCGCGCGATTTGACAGCACCACCTTCGAACATTTCAGTCAGCGCGCCGGTTTCCAGTATCGGCGGTGGCGCGACCAGCAAGATGCCGGGGTTTGCGCCGTCCGGCCCGCAGGCAAATGCGCCGATCACCCCGACCAGCCGTTCCAGCGATAGCGCGATATCGGTCGCGTTCACCGAAAAGCGGCCCTTCAGATCATTGGTGCCCAGCATCACGATCACCACGTCAATCGGCTTGTGGCTTTCCAGCAGGGATGGCAGCACGGTCAACCCGTTGCGATGCGCGCCCTCGATCGGGTCATC
The DNA here is from genome assembly GCA_031406155.1 of Pseudorhodobacter sp. Lineage (GTDB taxonomy): Bacteria > Pseudomonadota > Alphaproteobacteria > Rhodobacterales > Rhodobacteraceae > JACMNW01. The sequence continues at coordinate 114,865 of JANOGW010000003.1, read as the reverse complement.
ATGCACTGTGGTGCGGCCGGGGTGGCCTTCCTCGATCACGTGCCAATCGGGGCCAAGGTGGCTTGCCATCAGCGCGGGCCAGCGGGTGTTGCGGTCGAACCGCCCCGATGGGGCCAGATCAGGCATCGGCGGCGTGCCGTGGGTATTGCTGTCACCAAAACACAGAACGGCACGGGTCATCACAGACGATCCCCACCGTTGGCATCGAACAGATGTACCATGCCCTTGCGCGGGGTCAGGTGCACATCATCGCCCGCGACAAAAGCATGCCGTTCGCGGAACACGGCGACGATGCTGCTGGTCCCCGCCCGTAGCACGACATGGGTTTCAGACCCGGTCGGCTCGACCACCACAACCTTTGCCGCAATGCCGCTGTCGGAGAGGTCAAGGTGTTCGGGGCGGATGCCGAAGATCACCTTGTGGCCGTCCGTCAATCCGGGCTTGTGCGGTATCGGATAACTGATGCCCGCCGCATCGATCATGGTGCCGTCAGGCGTCTGGCGGACGATACCGTCGATCAGGTTCATTGACGGCGAGCCTATAAAGCCTGCAACGAAAGTATTCGCTGGGTTATCATACAAATCAAGCGGCGCGCCAATCTGGGCGATATGGCCATCGCGCATCACGACGATGCGGTCGGCCATCGTCATCGCTTCGATCTGATCATGGGTCACGTAAACAGTCGTAGTGCCAAGCCGCTGGTGCAATTCGCGAATTTCGGCGCGCATCTGGACGCGCAGTTTGGCGTCGAGGTTGGACAAAGGCTCATCGAACAGAAACACTGCCGGATCGCGCACGATGGCACGGCCCATGGCAACGCGCTGGCGCTGGCCGCCGGATAGTTCGCGCGGGTAGCGGGCAAGATACGGGGTAAGGCCAAGGATGTCTGCGGCGCGTTTCACACGCTTATCAACCTCAGCCTTGTCCATCCGCGCCATTTTCAGCGCGAAGCCCATGTTGGACGCAACGGTCTTGTGCGGATAAAGCGCGTAGTTCTGGAACACCATCGCGATATTGCGTTCCGCCGGTGGCAGGTTGTTCACCACGCGGTCACCAATGCTGATGGTGCCGGATGAGATGCCTTCCAGCCCGGCGATCATCCGCAAAAGCGTGGATTTGCCGCAGCCGGAGGGGCCCACCAGTACGACGAACTGACCATCTTCGATATCAACGCTTACGCCGTGAACCACCTGCTGCGCGCCGTAAGACTTGCGCAGATCGCGGATGTGAACTTCGGCCATACGTCCCCCGAACATATCTTTTCCGCCAATCAGATGCTGACCCGTCGGCAGTCGTTGCGCAGAAACCTAACGCAGCGAAATGCCGCTGTCCATCATCTAAGCATACTAACATGTTAGATGCTTGACACATGCAAACAAGGCTGAGAAGCTTCGGAATGTCTGGCATGTGCCGGACCCGGATGTGGGGTTCTATGCGGCATCAAAAGCCCGTCAGGGCACAGCGCGCCTCAACGCCGGACCGCAGTCATTAGCGGAACATCAAAGGGAGGTCGTTGATGAAAGTTGAACTTTACAATCAGGTCGTGCGGGCAGGGTTGACCCGCCGCCGGCTGCTTCAGGGGGTTGCCTCTGTCGGTGGTGCCGCGGCCTTGGGTAGCTTCGGGATGCGCCCGGCATTCGCCGATGCACACAGCAACGTGCGCGCCGAAATTCTGAAAATTCCGGGTGTTGGTGCCGGGTCGCCCACCGACGCCGATTGGCAGAAGGTCGGCGAGATGACGCTGGATGCGACCAAGGCCAACGTGGCCGAGGGCGAGTTTGCCGGGGTCGAGCTGACATTCTTCGGCATCAACAATAACGGGCTGCACAACATCCTGTTCCGCGGCCTGCTGAAGGGCTGGGAAACCTATACCGGTGCCAAGATCAACTGGATCGACCTTGCGCAAGCGGACTACAACCCGCGCCTGCAGCAGGCGATCGCAACCGGTACCGTCGATTTCGACGTTCTGGCCATGGGTGCGCCGCTTGAAGGCGATACCGCTGGCAAGGGCTTGTTGGACGAAATGCCCGATTGGGTGAAAACCCAGATCGAGATGGATGACTATGTCAGCTATTTGAAAGCCCCGGTTGGCACATGGGATGGCAAGACCTACCGCATCTCTATCGACGGAGACTGCCATACCTTTGCCTATCGCAAAGATTATTTCGGCGAAGGTGCCATTGGCGGGGCCGAAGTCCCAAAAACCTGGCAGCAGATCAATGCCATATCGAAATCGCTTGCTGGCCAGACCGATCCGCTGACAGGTCTAGCGGCACATGGCTATCTTGACCCGCTTAAGGGCTGGGGTGGCTTTGGCTTCTACTTCCTCGAAAACCGTGCGGCGGCCTATGCCAAGCACCCGTCTGATCCGGCATGGCTGTTTGATCCCGACACCATGAAGCCCCGTGTCAACAACCCGGCTTGGGTGCAGGCGATCCAGGACGTGATGGATCTGATCGCAACACCAGGTGCCTACCCCGCCGACCAGATCAACGCCGACCCCGGCACCACGGCCTTCTCGCAGTTTCTTGCGGGCACCGGGTCCATGCTGATGTGGTGGGGCGATGTCGGATCAAACGCCCGCACCTCTGATACATCTGTGGTGGGCGATGTGGTTGGCTTTGGCATCAACCCCGGTTCGGACCGCGTTTACAACTCGGCAACCGCTGCGTGGGAAGAGACCTATAACGAAGCGCCCAACATGGCGTACCTTGGCTGGGGCGTCTACGTAACCAACCGCGTGTCTGCGGATGAGAAAAAGCGCAAGGCGGCATGGTCGGCGGCGGCCCATCTGGGCGGCAAGGATCTGTCGCTGTGGATGTCGGCCTATCCGTCAGGATTCCAGCCCTACCGCGCCTCGCACTTCCAGTACGAAGAATGGGAAGCAGCGGGCTATGACCGCGCTTTCGTCGAAGACTACCTCGGATCGAACGCCGACAGCTATAACCACCCCAATGCGGCAATTGAGCCGCGCATTCCGGGTATCTTCCAATACTATTCGGTGGCCGAGGACGAATTGGCCAAGGGTTACGGCGGGCAGTACAAATCGGCACAGGAAACCGCCGATGCCATCGCCGCCGCCTGGGAAAAGATCACCGACCAGATCGGGCGTGACAGCCAGATCGCCCTTTACAAGGCGTCGCTGGGGTTGTGATCCATCTGGCAGCCGGTTCGGGCAACCGCCCCAGCTGCAATCCACCAGAAAGAAACGGCGCGCAGGGGTCTGCGCGCCGTTTTAGTCTGGGGTGTGCTGGGCGCCGCACCGCCACCCCGACCGATCTAGTCGCGTTTGCTGCTATCGATCTGCGTTGTCAGCAACAACGCGCCACCGGAGATGTCCGAGGTGCCCTCTTTCGCGGTTTCCGATACCAGCCGCATGGGCCAGAACCTGGACGACATGAAGGCGCCACCCGCAATCGCAAACCGCTTTTCGCGGGGGGCTGTGACCAGATTGTTGCCCAGGATATGGCCATGAAACCGTTCACGATGCGGGTTCGACATGAACAGCGGATGATCTGTCAGCACGCTGGAGTGCTGCGCCGGATCGGGATCCTCGCGGACATCTTCATCTTGATCGGCCAGCCCAAGGTCAATTGACGGATGGCGCGCGGTGATCTTCATCGCATTACGGGCAGCCCCGACCGGATTGAAACCCGCCCGCACCACCAGCAAGGCGTTGCCGTTTGCAATATGCGGGGCATAAGCGGCTGCGTTGTGCGGCCCGACCCGGGCGGCGCGCAACCGGTCGATCAGATCGGATGCACCGTCATGCGCAATAACGTCAATCGTATCCTCGCTGTGACCCTCCTGCAGAAGGGCTGCCGCAACAGCCTGCGCCGCTGCACTGTTCGGGTAAAGGCGTGTGATGATTGTGGTCATGGGTCACCTCATTGACTGGGGGCGTATCATAGACGGTTCAGCTTCAGCATGCGCGTCAAACTGTATCGGGGTTCGGGCCGGATGCCCCGATGGACGACACGCCAGCGCCATCCGAGACCTGACCGGAACGTGTGCCGTCCCTGCCCGGAGATAGACCCATCAACGGCCGTGCCACGATAATGGCTAGTACCAGAAGGCCGATCTCCAAAGCAAAAACCGGAATGTAGGCATCGGCCGTCACGGCAGGCTGGCCATGCCGCAGACCAATGGCATCTCGGATCACCCCGCCGGTGGCAATGGCAAGACCTGCGGCTGTGGTCTGCACAGCGCCCCAGGCACCCAGAGACAAGCCGATCTGCCCGCGCAGGGCGCGGCGCATCGTTGCGGTCAGTGTGCCATGCCCGAACAGCCCGGCCCCAAGCCCTGCCGCAAGGGTGGCACCGACCAGAACCGGCACCGACACCACCATCGCAGCCTCGATGATGAAGGCAAATGCGGCGGCTCCGACGACGGCCCCCAGCGTGGCCAGATCAACTGGCCGCCCGCCCTGCCCCAGCAACCGCGAGGCCAGCGCAAACCCGATCAAGCTGCCTGATGCCAGCATGACGGTTAGCCGGGTGGTCTCGGCCACAGTCATCTGCAGAACCTGGCCGCCAAACGGCTCCAGCAGCACATCCGCCATGGCAAACCCCGCCGTGCCAAGGCCGATCACCGCCAACAGCCGCAGCATCCCCTTGCCCGCCGTCAGCCGCCGCCAGCTTTCAGCAAAACCAAGCTCCCGCGGCGGGGCCATGGCGCGGTCACGATTGCGCGCCTCTTGCTTCCACAACGCGACGCCGTTCAGCACAAGGGTTGCCACCGCCGATCCCTGAATGACCTGTATCAATCGTCCGGGCGAGTAATTTTCTAGCAAGGCGCCGAAGACAAAAGCGCTGACAATCATGCCGACCAGCAAAATCACATACATCAGGCCGACGACTTTTGGTTGATCCGCCTCGGGCACCAGATCGGTCGCCAGCGCCAGACCGACGGTCTGCACGATATGCACCCCGGCCCCGACCAACAGGAATGCAAGGGCCGCCGCCGACAGCCCGATCCAGCGCGGCGCATCGCTGGCCTCGCCATGCCCTGCCAGCACCAGCAGAGCAAAAGGCATGATCGCGAAGCCACCAAACTGCAGCATGGTGCCCTTGAAGATGAACGGCACCCGCCGCCACCCCAGCGCGGATACGAAATTATCTGACCTGTGACCGACAAAAGCTCGTAATGGCGCAAAGATCACCGGCAGCGCCAGCATGCCAGCCACCAACGTGGCGGGCACGCGCAATTCGACAATCATCACCCGGTTCAGCGTGCCGACCATCAACACCAGCGCCATACCGACCGACACCTGAAACAATGATAACCGCAGCAGGTGCGACAGCGACACTTCCTCCGAGGCGACGTCGGCAAATGGCAAGAAACGCGGCCCGATGCCGGACAGTTTTCGCAGGGCGAAAGTTTTATATCTGGACATCAGTCGTGTACCATCATTGCCCCGTTATCACCCTTGCCACGTCATCACCCCGGATCAGCCGGCTCGACCCGGCCGGATGAACCGGCACGCGCATCAGGCAAGGATGGGACCCCCATGCCGAAGGACGGCGGGCCCCATTTTGTGCGGTGGCCAGCCCCGTCGAGACAGGGCAGACCCGCTATTTCAGTGCAGCAACTGTTTGCGGTACCTGCAAAATCGCACGCGCCGTCGTGCCATCCGGCATTGTGATCAGAACCTCTTGCTGCCCCGATGGCGCGTAGGACGCCTGCGCGGCCAGCGGCTGATCAACGGTCAGTTGCGCCGTTCCCGTTCCCAGCGACTTGCCGCTCAGGAAATCTGCGACCCATGTCGTGTTGCTTAAAACCGCAACATGGACGGCAAAAGACCCGACAGCGACCGCTGTCAGAAACAACGGAACGCCGACTGTCGGCTTCACGACGAGCCACATCTTTGCGTTATTCATGATGCACCCCCTAGCCAAGCCACGGCGTTGAAACGGCCACCAAGACATGTGCGATCAGAGCTATCACCCCAAAAACGCGTGTCCCGTCGATGAGGTAGCTGTGCACTTCCTCAGCTTCTTTAAGGGTCAGGCCGGTGGGCCAGACCTTGTTGGGATCGTTGGACATTACTGTTCCTCCGTACCTAGGTCGTCGCAGTCATCTGGCTCGAGTTGACGACACCCCGCTCGCCCAGAACCATAACGCCGCAAAGCTTGCCTGCACACGTCATTGCCGCGTCAATGTGTCACGTCTGCATGACATATTTAACTGTACCCTTGACTTTACACATTTGGGTATTGGGCCTTGATCCATGTTCGAGATATGTAAAGTTATGCGTTTAACTTCATGGGAGTGCGGTCAGGCGAGGCGGCGGCGGCAGCAACCCTCAATGCCGCGTGAAGGGCAAAGGTTTGCAGCAGAAACCGCAAATGTCGGGTAGTTGACCGGGCTCCCTTATGATGATTCTGCTTTCCGTCACCTTTCTTGCAAGGCCCCTTCCCTCGGCCCGGTCCGCCAGCTAACATGTCAGTCATGAGCAGCGGAGACCTTCTTCACGTCGTAACGAACGACAACATCTCCGACGCCCGGCGTAGGATGGGGCAAACCCTGATCTGGGGGGCGGCGGGGCTTTTGCTTTTGGTGGCCCTGCTGCAATCGTTGCAGGCGGCAGGCTTGCGCGATTTCGGTTTTGCGAACTGGCGGCCGACGCTTTATGCCTATGTGTTCTGGGCTGCCTGCCTGTGTTGGGGTCAGGTTCTGATACACGGCGAACAGGGCAAACGAGTTCTGTTCGTGTTGCCTGCGGTGCTGTTCGTGCTGTCATTTGCCATTCTGCCGCTGGTCTTTGGTCTGGGGATTGCTTTTTCGGACTGGAACCTTGCCTCGCTGGACGGGCGCAAATTCAATGGCCTCGACAATCTGAAACAAATGTGGGCGGACCCGTTCTACTGGAATGCCCTGACCAACATGATCTGGTATCTGCTGGCGATCATTGTGGAATATGCGATCGCCTTTGGGCTGGCACTGCTGCTGAACGCCGATATCAGGGCGCGCAAGTTCTTTCGGGTGGCGTTCCTGTTGCCCCTGATGCTGTCCCCCGTAGCCGTCAGCTGGATGATCGGCAAGTCGATGATGGAGATCCGGTTCGGCCCGCTGGCACGTCTGGCACGTGCCCTTGGATGGGATGACCCGTCGTTCTTTGGCAACCCTGAAATCGCGCGCTTCATCATCATGGCGATGGATGCCTGGACCTATATCCCTTTCATGATGATCATGATTCTGGCGGGGCTGCAGACTATCCCCAAGGAATTGCAGGAGGCCGCGAAGGTCGACGGTGCCAACGGCTGGCGTGGTTTCTGGGAAGTGACCTTCCCGCTGATGCTGCCGGTCTCGATCACCGCGATCCTGATCCGCATCATCTTCAAGTTGAAGCTGGCCGACATCATCATCAATGTCACCTCTGGCGGGCCTGGTGGTGCTACCGACAGCGTCACCAGCTTTATCTTCCGCGAATACCGGGATCGATCGAACGTCGGCTACGGCACGATGTTGGCGATGGTGTATCTGGTGATCATCATCATCGGCATGACCATCCTGATGAAGATCGCAGATCGCTGGATGAGGCCGAGGTATTGATGACAGATCAGATTTTTCATGATGCGCCATCCGACCTGACCCACCGTGCGAAATGGTGGACCGGGCGACTGACGATTTACGCCGTCCTGATCCTGTGGGCGTTCATCTGCCTGTTTCCTATTTATTGGACGCTGACCACCTCTTTCAAGATGGCCCCCGACGTGATGAAGGGACACTTAATCCCTTGGGTGGATTTCACGCCGAAATGGCTTGGCTGGAAGTCGATGGGCCTGTCGCCTGATACCATCGGGGCGGAGTCCACCGTGCGCGACGAATTCCTCAAACGCTTCACCAACTCGCTGATCACCGCCGTGTCGGCGTCTGTGCTGGCGGTGGTTCTGGGCAGTCTTGCGGCCTACGGGCTGTCGCGGTTTTCCTACAAGTTCGGCTATATGCGGAATGCCGACATCTCGTTCTTCTTCCTGAGCCAACTGATCCTGCCACCAGTGGTTCTGGCGCTGCCATTTCTGGTCTTGTACAAGGAACTGGCCCTGCTCGACACGAGGATCGGATTGATCCTGCTCTATACGCTGTCGGTACTGCCGATCGTGATCTGGATCATGCGCGACCAGTTTGCGGGGATCCCGACCGATCTGGAAGAGGCAGCACTGGTGGACGGGTTGTCGATCTGGGGGGCGTTCATCACCATCATCCTGCCGCTGGCGCTGCCGGGCATGGTGGCTGCGATGATCCTGTCGCTGGTGCTGACCTGGAACGAGTATTTCTTCGCCGCTTTGCTGACCTCGACCGATGCCAAGACCTTGCCGGTGATGGTGGCGAGCCAGACTGGATCGCAGGGCATCTCCTGGTGGTCGATGGCCGCGCTGTCGTTCGCGGCCATCCTGCCGCTGATCGTGATTGGCGTCCTGCTGGAACGGTTTATTATCAAGGGCATGGCGGCGGGGGCGGTGAAGTAAAATCCTTGACATGAACTTTGGCAAGGATTTTGGGAAAATCCTTGGTTGCGCGGTGGGGGTGACGGTGTGCTCAAGGGAATTGACCAGAAGCTGTCGGCGGAATTGGTGCATGTCCTGATGCTGATGGGACATGGCGATGATCTGGTGATCTGCGATGTCAACCATCCGGCGGCGAGGATTGCGGCCAAGACCACTTATGGGCATCTGATCGACATGGCGGGCTGTGATATTCCGTCCGGACTGGCTGCGATCCTGACTTTGATGCCGATTGATACCTTTGTCGCAGCGCCCGTGACGCGCATGCAGGTGGTCGGAGACCCCGATGCGCCGATGCCGGTTTTTGCCCGCGTGCAGCGCGTGCTTGATGCCGCCGAAGGTCGCGCGGTGCAGATGCTGCCGGTGGACAGATTTTCGTTTTATGCCGCAGCCGAGCGAGCGTTCTGCGTCATCCGCACATCCGATGCTGGGCCTTATGGCTGTTTCATTGTCAGGAAAGGTGTCGTGGATCTGCCACCCTTGTGACGGCACGCGCGGCGGGGGTTTATGCCTCCGGCGGGGATATTTTTGAACAGAAGAAAAACCGTCAGCCCGGGTTGCCCAGATCTGCGGCGATGTCTTTGGTTGCTTCATACAGGCGGCGAAACAACGGGTACTGACGGGCATAGGCGGCGTGGGTCGTGGCGCGGATGGTCTCGGCGGTGGGGTTCCATGTTGCCATGTCACCCGCAGCCGACTGGCCGATCGCGAGGGATGCAAGGAACGCATTGCCGAAGGATGCGCCGGTCACGATCTTGCACAGGGTCTGGTCAAGGCCGGTCAAATCGGACGTCGCCTGCAGCCAGACCCGGTTTTTGGTGCCGCCGCCGACGGCAAGTACGCGGCTGGGGGCAGCGCCTGCTTCTGCGAATGTATCGGTGATATGGCGGGTCGCCGATGCGATGCCTTCAAGAGTGGCGCGGTAGATGTCGCCCCTGATATGGGTCAGGTTCAGGCCGAAGAACATGCCCTTGGCGTTCGGATCATGGATCGGGGTCCGCTCGCCCGAGAAATATGGCAGGCAGATCAGTCCTTTGGCACCGGGGGGCGACGCTGCTGCCTCATCCGTCAAGGTGGCAAAGGCAGTGTCCGCGGGCAGATCGCGGGCAAGGTGGTCGCGGAACCAGTGGGTTAGTGTGCCCGATGTGGCCAGGCCCGCCATTGCGGCATATTGGCCGGGAAACAGCCATGGCGCCTGCCATAGACGCGGGTCGGTCACCCTGCGAGACTTCAGGGCGATGATGAAAACGGTGGAGCCATACATCAACATCATGTCGCCGGGTGCCGTGACGCTGACCGACACGGCTTCAGCGGCGGCATCGATGGTGCCGCAGGTGACCGGCGTTCCGGCGGCAAGGCCGGTCTCACGGGCGGCGTCTTCGGTGATCCGGCCGGCCAGTTCGGTTGACCACATCAGGCGAGGCAATTGATCACAGGTGCAGATATCGGCCAGATCGACGCACCAGTCTTGCGCATCAAGATCGTAAAGCGGGCTGAAGCTGGCGGCGGTGTAATGATCGATCACATATTCGCCAGTCAACCGGAAGGTCAGGTAGCTGGTCGAGGTCAGCACGCGTGCGGTTTTAGCCCAAAGGTCAGGGTGATTGCGGCGCAGCCACAGGATCTTTGGGCCCACTGATTGTGATGTCAGCGCATTGCCGCAGCGGGCATGGATGACTTCGGTCCCGATGCTGGCATTCAGATCGACAATCTCGGCTTGCGCGCGGGTGTCGACGCCGTACAGCACGCCGTTCATCAGGGGTTTGCCCTGCGCATCGACGGGAAGCATGCACGGCCCGATGGCTGACGCGGCGACGGCTTTGATAGAACCGGGATCAACGCCACCTTGATCCAGCAGCGCCCGCGTGACGCGCACGAAATCGCCCCACCAATCCTGCTCCGCACGGTGTTCCGCCCAGCCTGCGCGCGGCACGATCATCTGGTGCGCACATGCTGCCTGCGCCACGATCAGGCCCGCTGCATCGACCAGCACACCTTTCGTTTCATAGGTTCCGACATCGACGCCGAGCGTGTAGTCCATCGCTCACCCCCGGTTCAGGTTCATGCCCATAGGGATCTGGTCAAGGGCGGCAAGGCACAGCCGCGTCAGCCCTTCCAGATCGGCCAGATCGCAGCATTCCACCGCCGAATGCGCATGCCGCATCGGAAATCCGATATCAATCGCCGCGACGCCCTGCCCCACCAGTTGCACATAGGACAGATCGGTCAGCACGCCGACCTGCGCCGATCGTTGCAAGGCCAGGCCTGCGGAGGCTGCGGCCTCCTCCATCAGCCGGACCATCGCCGGGTGCGGTATGGTGCCATTCAAGGTGCCACGCCCATGGAAGGAATAGAGGCTGATCCCCGGCCCGCCACCCAGCACCATCTCGCCGCGCGTCGCCATATCGGGGGTGTCCGACGCCTGCATCAGATCAATCTGAATGGCAATGTCTGGGTGCAGAACCTGTGCGGCCACTTGCGCGCCCCGCAGGTTGAACTCCTCTTGTACGGTCCAGACCAGATGCACGGTCGGGCCGGTGCGCAGGTCCTGTCCCGCCAACGCGCGCGCAACTTCGATCAGCACCGCACAGCCCGCACGGTCATCCACCGACGTGCCCGCGATGCGCCCCCCCGCCAGCGGCAGCACACGCGGCGCATAGACGACAGGCGTGCCGATCTGCACGCCCGCAGCCTCCACCGCCGCTTTCGATCCATGGCCGGTGTCGATCATGATCTCGGGTGCGGTCAGCACTTTGTATTTCTCATCCGGGGTGGTCGCGTGATGCGCCTTGTTCATGATGATGCCCGGCACATCGCGGCCTTCCCCCACGCAACACAGCACCGCCTGGGCCGCCATCGCGCGTTCCGACACGCCGCCCATCCGTTCGACGCGGATCAGGCCGTCCGCCTCGATCCGGCGCACGAAAAAACCGAGCTGGTCCATATGGGTGAACAGCATGACCGAGGGGCGATCCGCGTGCCCCGCGAAGCTGGCAATCAGATTGCCCATGCGGTCGGTCCTGCTGCCAACACCAATGCCGTCCAGCTGGGCACGGATCACGGCGGCCACGCGTTCCTCATGGCCAGACAGCCCAGGTGTCAGCATCAGGTCTGTCAGATCGGCGCGCAGACGGTCCTGCATCATGCCCCCCTTGTGCGGCGCACGCGCGCCATGAAATCCATTGCGCGGTCTGGATCAACCGCGTTCCAGGTATGGCCGTCAACCTTCAAAGCCGACCCCACGATGCAGCCGTCCGCTACCTGCAAAACATCCGCAACGGTGGCATGTTTCACCCCGGTATTAGCCAGCACCGGCACATCAGGCAGCACCGCCTTGACCGCCTCAAGATCGACCATTTTCGCCGCTTCACCGGTGATCTGCCCCGAGACGAGCACCGCATCGGGGATCGATGAGAAAACCGCAGATCGGGCACGGTCAGGCAAGCTGCGCCGATCAAGGCTGTCGGCAAATTCGGCGCTGACGTTGTAAAGCATCGCCAGATCGCCGCGCCCCAACCGCCCGCGATAGCGCAACGCAGCTCCCGCATCCGGCGTCCAGGGCCCCATGTCGCTGGCGTAGGTACCAGTGAAAATTTCACGCACGAACGCCGCCCCGGTGGCCGCGGCAAGGGCTACTGAACTGATCGGATCCCACAGCACGTTGACGCCAAACGGCACGGTAATTTCACCGCGCAACTGGCCGATCACAAAGGCCATTGTGGCGGTCGAGGCGACATCGACCTTGAATTCATAGGGTCGGTCGTTTTCATTGCCAAACATCACCGCATCAAAGCCGGCTTCCTGCAGCGCCTGTAAATCAGCCCGCGCGCCGCGGACCAGCCCTTCCAGCCCCGCGTCCGCGTCATAAAGCGGCGTGCCGGGCAGCGCCCCCAGATGCACCATCGCAATCACAGGCTTGCCCGCCCTGAATACACGCCTGAAATTGCCCAAAGCCGGCCCCGTTTTTTTCCCGGCCCCGTCATGAAACGAGTGCGCGCCGGGCTGATTCATACTAGCATGTTAGCCATCATGGAGGGGCACATGCAATTGAAGATACGTCATTGGGACAGAACCGGCAACGGCGGGCTGACCTTCACCGAACTGGGGTTCGGCGCAGCCCCATTGGGCAATCTGTACCGGGCGATTTCCGAAGATGACGCACAGGACACTTTAAGCCGTGCGTGGGATGCAGGGGTGCGGTTTTTCGACACGGCGCCGCTTTATGGCCTTGGCCTGTCGGAGACGCGGCTGAACACATTCCTGCGTGGAAAACAGCGGGATGACTATGTGCTGTCAACCAAGATCGGGCGGCTGTTTCGGCTGCCCCATAAAGGCGAGGACCGCGACTGCATCGGCAAGTTTTTCGACGTACCCGCGCGCAGAGAAATCTACGACTACAGCTATGACGGTGTCATGCGGTCGGTGGAGTTTTCGCTGGAACGGCTGGGTTTGGACCGGATCGATATCCTGCTGGCGCATGATCTGGATGTGTTCAACCATAAGAACCAAGAGGTGCTGGACGCCAAACTGGCCGAGTTCATGTCGGGCGGCTACCACGCACTTTTGGCATTGCGCGAGGCCGGGGTGATCAAAGCCTTCGGTGCGGGCGTCAATGAATGGCAGCCCTGCCAGTGGCTGACCGAACACGGCGATTTTGATCTTTTCCTGCTGGCGGGCCGCTATACCTTGCTGGAGCAAGAGGCGCTGCAATCGTTTCTTCCGATGGCCACGGATCGCGGCATCGGCATCATCGTCGGCGGGCCCTACAACTCGGGCGTTCTGGCGACCGGGGCAAAGCCGGGGGCGTACTACAACTACGATCCGGCCCCGCCGCATATCCTTGCCCGCGTCACCAAGATTGAAGCGGTGTGCAAGGCGCACGGCACGCGCATGGTTGATGCAGCCTTCCAGTTTCCGCTGCGCCACCCGGCGGTGGTGTCGGTGATCCCAGGCGGGCAGGGCATGTCCGAGGTCGATGCCAATGTGGTTGCGGCCAGTGCCATCATCCCTGCAGCGCTGTGGGCCGATCTGAAGGCCGAAGGGTTACTGCGCGCAGATGCCCCTGTCGGTGCATAGACCAACCTAACCTGGCGTGAACAATTCGGGACGTTCGCGCACCAGCGGTTCGAGCACAAGGATCAACTGGCGCAGATGATGCTGGGTGGCGGTACGGGCGGCGACCGGATCATGCGCCTCCAGTGCTGCCAATATCGCGTGGTGTTCCTTTAGCGTGGCTTGAACCCGACCCGGTGCGGGCAACACCAACTGGCGCGCCCGGTTCACATGCACCCAGCTGGTTTCCGACAAGGCTGCCAGTCTGCGAAACCCGGTGAAGGATAAGATCAGCTCGTGCATCTGCGCATCAAGCTGGTGGAAGCCCTTGAAATCGCTGTCGGAAACTAATGCCTCCTGAACCCGCAGGTTGCGCCGCAGCAGCACAAGTTGATCCTCGGTGATGTTGCACGACACCAGATCAATCGCCGCCAGTTCCAAAGCCTCGCGCAGGAACGCGCCTTCGCGGATCTCTTCCATTGAAAATCGCGCCACAAACGTGCCCGCCTGTGGTACCACATCAACCAGCGCCTCGGCGGCAAGGCGCGCCACGGCTTCAGCAACCGGCGACCGTGATACGCCAAGTTCGGCGCAAATCTCGGACTTGCGCAAAATTTCACCGGGCCGGAAGGTCAGCGTCAGGATCGCGTCTTTCAGCGAAAGATAGACCTTTTGCGCAAGCGAGCCGGCAAAACCCTCAAGCGGCCGCAAGGCACGACGCGGCTGGTTTTCCTCTTGCGGCGGGATGGCTCCAGCTTGTAGCATACTAACATGTTAGCTTCCGAAAGCGCCCTGTCAAGCCGCGCCCGGCACTTGGCCATTTGTCCCATTGGGTTGAAAACACATGACAACCGAACAAGCCCAGACCATCCGCCTGCACACCGCCGACAATGTGATCATTGCGCTGAAGGATATTTCCGCGGGCAGCCATGTCGCCGGGCTGGATGCGCCGATTTCCCAGGCAGTTCCACGCGGCCATAAGATTGCCTTGCAACCGATTGCAACCGGAAGTTGCGCTATCCGTTATGGGCAGATTATTGGAGTTGCAACGGATGACATCGCGCCGGGCGACCATGTGCACGTCCATAACCTGGGCATGGGTGCGCACGACCAGGACTACGCGTTCTCGACCGACCTGAGGTCGCTACCAACGGTCAATGAACCCCGGCATTTCATGGGCTATCACCGCGCCGATGGTTCAGTTGGAACGCGCAACTACTTGGGAATATTGACGTCTGTCAACTGTTCCGGTTCCGTCGCCCGCTTCATCGCCGAGGCTTGTGATCGCGACGGCTGGTTGAAAGATTTCCCCAATGTCGACGGTGTCGTGCCGATTGTGCATGGCACTGGTTGCGGCATGTCGGGCAAGGATGAAGGCTACGATACCTTGTTCCGCACCCTGCAAGGCTATGCAAGAAACCCCAACTTCGGCGGCATTCTTCTTGTAGGCTTGGGCTGCGAAGTCCTTCAAATCCCTGATCTTATTGGCGCTGGCCGGATGCGGGCTGACGGCAATTTCCGCTACATGACCATCCAGCAGACCGGCGGCACACGGCGCACGATCGATCGCGGCGTGGCCCTTCTGCGCGAAATGGCAGCGGTTGCGAACAAATCCACCCGCAGCCCCGCCGGGCTGGAGCATCTGATGATCGGCATGCAATGCGGTGGCTCGGACGGCTATTCCGGCATCACCGCGAACCCGGCTCTGGGGGCCGCATCCGACCTGCTGATCGCCCACGGCGGCACCACGATCCTGTCCGAGACGCCCGAGATTTATGGGGCCGAACACCTGCTTACCCGCCGCGCCGTGACCCCCGAAGTTGGTGCAAAGATCGTCGAACGCATCCGCTGGTGGGAAAACTACACTTCACGCAATGGTGGAGAGATGGACAATAACCCCTCGCCCGGCAACAAAAAAGGAGGTCTGACGACGATCCTCGAGAAGTCACTCGGAGCCGTCGCCAAAGGCGGCACTGCGCCATTGACCCAGGTTTACAAGTTCGCCGAACCGATCACTGAACGCGGTTTTGTCTACATGGACAGCCCCGGTTACGACCCCTGCTCTGTCACCGGCCAAATCGCATCGGGTGCCAACCTGATCGCCTTCACCACCGGTCGCGGATCGGTGTCCGGCTACAAACCCACCCCCTGCATCAAGCTTGCCACCAACACCGAGATGTACGACCGCATGGCTGAAGACATGGACATCAACTGCGGTGACATCATCACCGATGGCGTGTCGCTGGAGGCCAAAGGTCGCGAGATATTCGAGTTGTTCCTGCGAATTGCATCCGGCGAAGAAACCAAAAGCGAAGCCTTGGGGTTCGGCGGGGCGGAGTTTGTGCCTTGGCAGATGGGCGCGGTGATGTAAAAACGGGCGGGGAGCAGATCCCCGCCCGATTATTTGGCGCATTCTGAGGGCCTAAGAGTTTTTAGTGTCCCTGCCGTCTGGCTCTTTTGCCACACCTTTGTAAGGGCCGGGTGACTGTTTCACTGGCATAAAATGCCCAGTCCTTTCGTCCCGCTTTTGATACAAATCATCTGGTCGCTGAAACTGGGTTCGCCCAGTCACCGAG
The DNA here is from genome assembly GCA_031406155.1 of Pseudorhodobacter sp. GTDB lineage: Bacteria > Pseudomonadota > Alphaproteobacteria > Rhodobacterales > Rhodobacteraceae > JACMNW01. The sequence continues at coordinate 98,730 of JANOGW010000003.1, read as the reverse complement.
CCTCGACGAAAATCATTACCTGTATTCTTGGCCATCGCTGGCGCTCCTTTTGTCCACAGGGGCCCACAGTTTGCTGTGGGGGAAACCTGTATAAGCGAGCACGCCTCTTGCCTGCTATTCTCGTTCGTGACCAATAAAGGTCATCGACCCGCTAGGGCCGAGAAAGCTTATCCTGCAGCGTGAACAACAATGCAGGAAAGCTGGGGCGCGAAGTTACAGCTTCGCGCCCCAACCCAATCTCAATTCAGCTACACCCGCTCGTCCCGCCACAAGTATTGCACTTCATGCAGGTCCCGTTGCGCACCAGCGTGTAGTTGCCGCATTCGCCGCAGGGATCGCCTTCATAGCCCTGCATCTTGGCTTTCACCCGCAAGTCCAGGCTGACGGTTCCGGTGGCAAGGGCAGTTGCCCCTGCGGTATAGCCCGTTTCCGGCACCAGCATGCTCAGTGTTGCAACCGCGTCGAAATTCCCGGCAAGGGCCGTGCCCCCAATGCCGCCCTGATGCACCACCAGTTCCTGCGGCACGCGCTTGCGCAGATACCCGGTGGAGCTGATCTGCTTCAGGAAGTTCAGCGAAGTGCTGCCCTCGGCCACTTCCGTGATGTTGCGCTTACCCTCTTCTTCGCCACGACCAAGATCGTCAAACGAGGTGCCACCGGGTTTGACATGCGCAAGATCGGTGCGGTCAAGGTAGCTGACCGCCAATTCACGGAAAATGTAGTCAAGAATGGATGTGGCGTTCTTGATGCTGTCATTGCCCTGCACCATGCCAGCCGGCTCGAACCGGGTGAAGGTGAAGGCTTCGACAAATTCTTCAAGCGGAACACCGTATTGCAGGCCGACGCTGACAGCGATTGCGAAGTTGTTCATCATGGCGCGGAAGCCCGCACCTTCCTTGTGCATGTCGATGAAAATCTCGCCCAGCGTGCCGTCTTTATACTCGCCAGTGCGCAGGTAAACCTTATGCCCGCCGACGATGGCCTTTTGAGTATACCCCTTGCGTCGCTCAGGCAGCTTTTCCCGGTTCGAGCGCACAATCTCCTTGATGATCACCCGCTCGACAATCTTCTCGGCCAGAACCATCGCTTTTTCGTGATTATTGCCGGAGGCAAAAATCTCTTCGGCCTCTTCGTCATCCTCAACCAAAGCCGATGCAAGCGGCTGGCTGAGTTTCGATCCGTCGCGGTACAGCGCATTCGCCTTGATGCCCAACGACCAGCTAAGTTCATAGGCGGCCAGCGTTTCATCAATGGTTGCCGAATTCGGCATGTTGATGGTCTTGGAAATCGCACCCGAGATGAACGACTGCGCCGCCGCCATCATGTAGATATGCGCATCAACCGACAGATAGCGTTTGCCGGTTTTGCCGCAGGGATTGGCGCAATCAAAGACGGAGTAATGTTCCGGCTTCAGGAACGGCGCGTTTTCCAGCGTCATAGTGCCACAGACATGGTCATTTGCCGCATCAATTTGCGCTTTGGTAAAGCCAAGGTGGCGCAGCAGGTCAAACGTCGGATCGGCCAGCTTTTCGGGCGGAATGCCCAGCGTGCCCTTGCAGAAATCTTCCCCCAGCGTCCATTGGTTGAACACAAACCGAATATCAAAGGCCGATGGGAGTGCCGACTCAATCTTTTCCAACTCACGCGGGCCAAAGCCGTGGCCGATCAACGAGGTGGTGTTGATGCCGGGGCAGTTACCGATTGACCCGTGGCCGACTGCATGCGCCACAATCTCGGCCGATTGCGCCGATCCATAGCCCAACTTTTCCAACGCCGCCGGCACCGATTGGTTGATGATCTTGAAATAACCACCACCTGCCAGCTTCTTGAATTTCACCAGAGCAAAGTCAGGCTCGATGCCCGTCGTATCGCAATCCATCACCAAACCGATGGTGCCCGTTGGCGCGATCACAGTAGTCTGCGCATTGCGGTAGCCGTGTTTCTCACCCAAAGACAACGCCTCATCCCAAGCCGATTTCGCCAGAGATACAAGGGTTTGGTCCGGGCAGTTCGTGTGATCCAGCGCTACCGGGTTCACGTTGACCCCTTCGTAACCGCTGGTCTTCGAATACGCTGCCGCGCGATGATTGCGGATAACCCGCAGCATATGGGCCGCGTTGCGCGCATGGCCGGGGAACGCGCCCAGTTCACGCGCCATTTCGGCGGATGTCGCGTACGAAACGCCGGTCATCAGCGCCGACAGCGCGCCACACAAGGCACGGCCTTCGGCACTGTCATAGCCAAAGCCCATGTTCATCAAAAGCCCGCCAATATTGGCATAACCCAAGCCAAGCGTGCGGAAATCATAGGATCTTTGGGCAATTTCCTTTGACGGAAACTGCGCCATCATCACCGATATTTCCAGTGTCACGGTCCACAGCCGGGTGGCGTGCATATAGGCCGTGCTGTCAAACTTTCCGTCGTTGTAGAAGTTCAGCAGGTTCATCGACGCCAAGTTACATGCCGTATCGTCAAGGAACATGTATTCCGAACAAGGGTTTGACCCCCGGATCGCGCCATCTTCCGGGCAGGTGTGCCAGGCGTTGACCGTATCGTGAAACTGAATGCCGGGGTCGGCGCAGGCCCAAGCGGCATGGCCAACCTGATCCCACAACTCCTTGGCCTTGATGGTTTTCGCCACCTTGCCGTCGGTCCGCCGGATCAGCGCCCAATCGGCATCATCCTTCACCGCCTGCAGGAACGCATCGGTCACACGGACCGAGTTATTGGAATTCTGGCCAGAAACAGAAATATACGCCTCAGAATCCCAATCCGTATCGTAGGTCGGAAATTCGATGCTGCTGAACCCTTGCCGCGCATATTGCAGCACGCGGTTGATGTAGGTTTCCGGGATCATCACCTTTTTGGCCCCGCGAATGGCCACTTTCAGCGCGTCGTTCTTCGCAGGATCAGTGGCATCGGCAATCGAGCCATCCCAACCTTTGATCGCCGCAAAAATCTCGTTCAGCTTGGCTTCGTGCATCTTCGATCCGGCGACCAAAGACGCAACTTTCTGCTCTTCGATGACCTTCCAGTTGATGAACGCCTCGACATCCGGGTGATCCATGTCGATGATCACCATCTTGGCGGCACGCCGCGTGGTACCGCCCGATTTGATCGCGCCCGCCGCCCGGTCGCCGATCTTCAGGAACCCCATCAGGCCGGATGATTTGCCCCCACCAGACAGCTTTTCGCCCTCACCCCGCAGCGAAGAGAAGTTGGTGCCGGTGCCCGAGCCATACTTGAACAGCCGGGCCTCACGCACCCACAAATCCATGATGCCGCCGTCACCGACCAGATCATCCTTCACCGACTGAATGAAGCAGGCATGCGGCTGCGGATGCTCGTAGGCAGACTCAGACTTGGTCAGCTTGCCGGTCTGATAATCCACATAGTAATGCCCCTGCGATGGTCCATCGATGCCGTACGCCCAATGCAGCCCGGTGTTGAACCACTGTGGGCTATTTGGTGCTGCCATCTGCCGCGCCAGCATGAAACGCATCTCGTCATAATAGGCGCGCGCATCCGACTCAGCGGTGAAATAGCCGCCCTTCCAGCCCCAATAGGTCCAGGCCCCTGCCAAACGGTCAAAGACTTGCTTGGCAGACGTCTCGCCCACGATCCGCTGATCCTGCGGCAGATCGGCCAAAGCTGACTCATCGGCGACCGAGCGCCACAGGAATTCCGGCACGCCCTTTTCCTTCACGCGCTTCAGGGCCGCCGGGACGCCGGCTTTGCGGAAATACTTCTGCGCCAGCACGTCGGACGCGACCTGGCTCCACCCCTGTGGCACTTCAACTGCGTCGTTGCGGAAAACAATGGTGCCGTCAGGATTGCGAATCTCTGAAACAGTCGTGCCAAATCCGATATCGCCGTAGGCGCCGGACTGAACCGTAGTAAACTTCCGCTCGATTTTCATTGTTGCCCCGTCTCCATTGTTGCGGCCGGTTTCTTGCCCCGGTCCGAGTCGTGTTTTCGTCGCGATGTCGTGCCGAGCAAAACCCAACACTGCGATTGTGCCCGAACTGCAGGTGCAGCGAAGACGACAGCACCCTTCCGGATGCGCAATGACCTTGAACTTGCCCCGGCCCGGCGAACACTACATTTGGTGTCCCGCCGGACAACTTCATCAATTTGTCGTATTTTGAACGCTTGGGCAACGAATTTATTAGCATCAGGCATCAGTTTTTTTGCTTGACGGTCTCCTTGATATCGCCCAGCACCTACGGTCGCGCTGGTCGAAACGGGTCATCTGCCCGCCGCAGCCGATGTTGATAAATCTGTGGAAAAAACCGGGGAAAAGTCCGATTTTCACGCCAATCTGGATAGTTGGATCAGGGCGTTCAGAAACGGGATCAATGGGCAACTCGCGCTAAAGGCGATTCTAGTGCTGCGTCGGTTTCTTTCGATTGATTAAAACGATGCCCGAGGTCACCAGCGCCATCGCTCCAAGAAGGGCCGAATCGAGTGGCTCAGAAAACACAATCGCCCCAAGAAAAAGGCCGAAAATTGGTGTCAGGAAGGAAAAACTGGCCACCGTGGCAGCGGGGTATGCGGCCAACAGCCACAGCCAGGCGATAAATCCCCCCGCAACGACCAGCGAGGCCTGCACGACCAGCAGCACCAGATGCTGGGGCTGAAGATCGCGGATCAACGGGCCGAAGAACGGTGATACGGCCAACAGAACGGGGGTAGACACCAGAACCATCCAGAACAGCTGCATTTCGGGGCCCACCCGCGCCATCGTCGGCTTGCGCGCTACGTACGCGGTGGCAGCCCAGGCCACTGCCGCGCCAAGCGCGCACAAATCCCCCGCAAGACTGCCCGCACCCCCGGCATTGCGATCAAGGATAGCCCAGGCGGTGCCGGCAAACGCTAGCATCAGCCCCACGGCATTGGTTGCGCTGATGCGTTCGCCCGGCAGCCCGAAATGGGCCATCAGTGCCAGCCAGACCGGCATCGAATAGAAGATGACCGATGTCCGCCCGACAGTTGTCAGGTCCAGCGCCTGAAACAGGAAGATGAATTCGGCGGAAAACAGGCAGCCAATCAGCACTCCGGCCTTGACGGTGCTGCGCTGTAATCGCGGCGGGCGTCCGCGCAGCCATAACCACAGCGCCACGAAACCCACGGCAAGCGCCGACCGGAGCCCGGCGAAAAACACCGGTTGCAGGCCTTCATTCACCATCTTCACGATGATCTGGTTGCAGGCGAACAGCAGTTGCACAGCCAGCAGGGCAAACAACCCAAAACCATCAAGTCGGTCCTTACGCGGCATGGCGGCCCCCTGTCCGGTCGGTAAACAAGCCCGCATCAGTTCCTTTCCGCCGATCCGAAGTCAAGCAGGTCGCCAGCCCGTCAATTGCGTTGACCGGCCCCCAGACATTGGCCAAGTTGCTTAGGCACGGGCGGGATCAATCGCGCTTGGGCCAGACAGTATCAGGTCAGGGAAGGATCGCATCATGAGCCTCGTATCGACATTGGCGAAAGTGGCCATCGGAATTGCTGTGGCCAGGGGCGTCAGCCATCTTGCAAAGAACGGGTTGGGCGGGGGCCAGACCGCTGGCTCGGCAGGCAGCGGGACACGGATGGGGGATGCGCATTCGCCGCGATCAGGCGGTGCGGGCGGCGGCCTGTCCGACATGATGGGCGACATTCTGGGCGGTGGCCGCAGCAGCGCGGGCAGTGCCTCGGCCCCATCGGGCGGCGGCCTGGGGGGCATGTTCGACCAGTTGCCCGAAGCGGCAACCAAAAAGACAACCGCCAAGAACCGCGCCAATGCACCCACCAGCATCGAGGATCTGTTGGGGGGCGGTTCTGCACGCACCTCAAGTGGTGGTGGCTTGGGGGATTTGCTCGGCGGCATGCTGGGCGGAGCCTCGGCAGGCGGCAGAACGACGGGGGCGTCATCCCCGGGTGGCGGTCTTGGTGATCTGCTGGGCGCGGTTCTTGGCGGGGCTGCGGCAGGTGGTGCCGGCGGCGGGCTCGGCGGGATGCTCAACAAGGCGCTGACCGGCAAGGCCACTGCGCAGGATGAGCCTGATCAGGCGCAAGAGCTTGCGGCGGGCCTGATGCTGAAGGTCATGATCCAGGCCGTCAAATGCGACGGCGCGCTGGACGAGGCTGAAAAGGAAAAGCTGATGGGCTCGCTGGGCGAGGCGACGCAAGCCGAGATGAAGTTCGTCAATGCTGAACTCGCCGCACCGTTGGATGTCGATGGTCTGGCACGCCAGATCCCGCGGGGAATGGAGGCGCAGGCCTACATGATGTCGCTGATGGCGATCAATCTGGATAACCGCAACGAGGCGCAGTATCTGCATGCCTTCGCGCAAGCCCTTGATCTTGAGAAGAATCAGGTCAACGCCATCCATGATCACGTACAGGCCCCGCGTCTATACACCTGATGTATTGGGATGAGACGGACGCGTCCCCTTAAATACGCGTCAAAGGGGTCGGCCAGTCCGGCCCCTTTCGCATTGCCCCCCCGCCGCTGCATTGATAGCACGGGGGCGATACCAAGCCTGAAAGGCCAAAATGGAAAATCTGCGCGGCATCGTGCTGATGGTGGCGTCGATGGCGGGGTTCGCCATCGAGGATATGTTCATCAAATGGGCGGCGGCAGATCTGCCAACTGGGCAAATATTGCTGTTGCTTTCGGTCTTTGGCACGCCGTTCTTTGCCTTCATGGCCTGGCGGCAGGGCACCAGCATCTGGGCACGCGCGGCCCTGCACCCGGCTGTCATCTGGCGCAATATCGGCGAGATGGTCGGCACCGCCGGCTTCGTCACCGCTCTGGCCCTGACCCCGCTGACAACCGCCACCGCGATCTTTCAAGCCACCCCGCTTGTCGTCACATTAGGCGCAGCACTATTCTTGGGTGAGACAGTGGGATGGCGACGCTGGACGGCCATCGCGGTCGGCTTTTGTGGTGTCGTGCTGATCATCCGCCCGGGCGTGGATGGCTTTGATATCAATTCGCTATGGTCTATTCTTGCAGTGATCGGACTGTCTGCGCGCGATGTCGCCACCCGGCGCATACCGCAGACGATTTCAACCTTTCAACTTGCCGCCTGGGGCTTTCTGGCGGTCGGCATACTTGGGGGCGGCATGCTTGCCACATCAGGCGGCGCAACATGGCTGAGCGCGCCGCAAACCGGCTACATCTTTGGGGCGTTGGCCTTCGGCATCGGCGCATATTGGGCCATCACTCTGGCGACACGTCTTGGTGAAGTGTCGGTGATTACCCCGTTTCGCTATTCACGGCTGGTCTTCGCGCTGATCATCGGGGCGGTGGTGTTTTCCGAGCGTCCCGATGTCATCACCCTGTCAGGTGCCGCGTTGATAATCGGGTCGGGCCTCTACACAGTCGCGCGGGAACGCTATCGCAAGCGCGCCCTTTCCATAGCGGCCCTGCCGCGCTAAACAGCGCCCGATTGCGCCCCATCCCAAGAGGTTCTGCCATGAGCACCATCATCGACATTCACGCCCGCGAAATACTTGACAGCCGGGGTAATCCTACGGTCGAGGTAGATGTCTATCTGGAAGGCGGTGCCATGGGGCGTGCGGCCGTGCCCTCGGGCGCGTCCACCGGCGCGCATGAAGCGAACGAGCGCCGCGATGGCGACAAGGCGCGCTACATGGGCAAGGGCGTGCTGGAGGCCGTAGCGGCGGTAAACGGTGAAATTGCCGGCGAAATTGTCGGGTTTGATGCGACCGAACAGGTCGGCATCGACCGCACGATGATCGAAATGGACGGCACGCCGAACAAGGCGCGTCTGGGGGCCAATGCGATCCTTGGCGTATCGCTTGCGGTCGCCAAAGCCGCCGCCGAGTTCACCGGGCAGCCGCTGTTCCGCTATGTCGGCGGCACCTCGGCACGGATGTTGCCGGTGCCGATGATGAACATCATCAACGGCGGTGAACATGCTGATAACCCGATTGATATTCAGGAGTTCATGATCATGCCGGTAGGTGCGGAGACGATCCGCGAGGCGATCCGGATGGGGTCGGAAGTGTTCCATACCCTGAAAAAGGAGCTGCAAGCGGCGGGCCACAACACCGGTATCGGCGATGAGGGCGGGTTTGCACCAAATCTCAGCTCTGCACGAGATGCGCTTGATTTCATTCTGAAATCCATCGAAAAGGCGGGCTACAGACCCGGCGAGGATATTTTTCTGGCGCTGGACTGTGCCGCCACCGAATATTTCAAAGGCGGCAAGTATGAGATGAAGGGCGAAGGCAAGTCGTTGTCGATCGAGCAGAATGTCGATTTTCTGGCGGGTCTTGCGGCCGATTATCCGATCATTTCCATCGAAGACGGCTGTTCGGAAGATGACTGGGCAGGCTGGACCCTGCTGACCGAACGGTTGGGCGACAAGATCCAGCTGGTAGGCGATGACCTGTTTGTAACCAACCCCAAGCGTCTGGCCGAAGGCATCTCACGCGGCTGCGCCAATTCCATGCTGGTAAAAGTCAATCAGATCGGCACCTTGACGGAAACTCTTCAAGCCGTTGAGATGGCACACCGCGCGCGTTATACCAATGTGATGAGTCACCGATCCGGCGAGACCGAGGATGCCACTATCGCCGATCTGGCCGTCGCCACCAATTGCGGGCAGATCAAGACCGGGTCGCTGTCGCGGTCGGACCGGCTGGCCAAGTACAACCAGTTGATGCGGATCGAGGAAATGCTGGGCGAGACTGGCGAATATGCCGGGCGGTCCGTACTCAGAAACTGAGATCGGGTCGACGTGAACGGATGCCGGACCTTTCGGAACCTGAATGACATTTAAGGTTGCCATCAGTGTTGCGGCTTCGACATCGCCAACCGAGTGACAGAAAAGAGGATTTTAAGAAAATCCTTATCAAAAATCTTGTGAAGATTTTTTGCAGCGGCGCCGAAATGGCGCCGCGGTTTCAATCGAGGGCCACCTTGAATTCCTGCAACGTGTTGCCACCGTCGACCACGATCAGTTGGCCGGTCAGATAGCTTGCCTCTTCGGAGGCCAGAAATACTGCTACATGGCCTATTTCGTCCGGCCTGCCCGGCCGACCCACCGGCGTATGGCCGCCGGCGACGACTTCGTCGGGCGAACTTGACCCGGTCCTGATCCAGCCGGGGCCGATGCAATTGACCGTGATGCCGTGGCGGCCGGTTTCGATGGCCATCACCCGGGTCATTCCCAGCAGACCGGATTTGGCGGTGGCATAGGCCCCCGAGCCGTCGATGCCCACCAGCGGGCCAGTGACCGATGACATATGGATGATGCGGCCATAGCGGCGCGTGATCATCCTATCCAGCACCGCGCGCGAGACCATGAAGGCCGACGTCAGGCTGATGCCAATCTGGAATGCCCAGGCCTCGTCAGATGTTTGCGCCAAGGTAGTGCGCCGCGCCGCCTTGCCGGTTTGCGACATGCCGGCGTTGTTGACGAGAATATCAATTGGCCCCATTGCCCCGGACGCCGCCGCAACCAGACCTTTCACTTGCGCGGCATCGGTCAAATCCGCTGTGGCCGCAAAGCACTCCGTGAGGCCTAAGTCTGCCTGCCGGTCGAAAATACGATCCGTTGTCGAGGTTATGGCAACCTTTGCCCCCGCCGCCTGCAACAACCGCGCCGTTGCAAAGCCGATGCCATCCGGCGCCCCCGCCCCGGTGATCAATGCGACCCGACCCCTGACCCCTGCCATGTGCTTGCCCTGTGTGTTGTTTTGCGGCAGCCTAACCGAACTTGTGGATGCGGGGGAAGGCCTTGCTGATCTGCCTCCGGCGGGGATACTTAGACCAAAATGAATTCACGGACAACGGAACTGCCGGACATGCGGCCAGCAGCACCGGGCTTCGATATTCCTGCACGATGAGGTCAGGATGGATTACAAGGATTTCGTGGCGTCTCTGCCCGTCGAGACCAGAACTGCCCTGATTTTGAGGTCTGATCGCCGTGGTCTTGTGCATCTGGCGGGTCATGGCGGGATGATCCTGAGCCTTGGTGCATTGATTGCGACGGGCGTGCCGGGGTGGTGGGCGCTGCTGCCGCTGCAGGGGGTGGCACTGATCTTTCTGTTCACGCTGGAACATGAAGCGACGCACAAGACACCCTTTGCCAGTGAGAGGCTAAACGACCGGGTTGGCCACCTTTGCGGGTTTGTCATCCTGCTGCCGTTCGAATGGTTTCGCTATTTTCATCTTGCACATCATCGCTGGACCAATATCGAGGGCCACGACCCTGAACTTGAGGGTGGCAAGCCAGAAACACGGCGAGCCTGGCTCTGGCATGTGTCGGGGATCCCCTACTGGGCCTCGCAGTTGCGCCTGATGATCAGGCTGGCCGTCGGGGGCGGCGCTGCGGCCTATATCCCGCAAGCCGCCCTGCCCCGCATCCGGCGCGACGTCCGTATCATGGCGGTTGGGTATGCGGCGGTGGCGGCCACCTTGTTCTGGAGCCCTGCCGCAATCTGGGTCTGGCTGGTGCCGGTGCTGATCGGACAACCGGCCTTGCGCCTGTATCTGCTGGCAGAACACGGCGATTGCCCGCGCGTTGCCAACATGTTCGAGAATACCCGCACGACCTTTACCACCAAAGCCATGCGGTTCCTCGCCTGGAACATGCCCTACCATGTCGAGCATCATGTCTATCCATCGGTGCCGTTTCATCAATTGCCAGCCCTGCATGCCCTGATCAAGGCCAACCTGCGGATCACCGATGTCGGGTATGTCGCCTTCACGCGGGGCTATCTGGCGCGCAGGCGGTGAGACATGACCCCACGCGGGTCTTCGGGGATGCAGCCGGTACAAACTTTCGATTGGTGTTCGCTCTTCGCGCGATGTAGGCGGGCAGCATGATCGATAGTCCGACACCGAAAAACGAAGACAGCTTGCGCGGCTTCGGCTTTGCGCTGACCGCCTATCTTTTGTGGGGATTTCTGCCGATCTTCATGAAGGCGCTGGCGCATATCTCCCCTGCCGAGGTTATTGCGCACCGCGTGATCTGGTCGATCCCGGTTGCGGGCGCAATCCTTTGGGCAACCGGGCGTTACGGCGATCTTATGGCCGCACTGCGCACGCCCAGAATGCTGGGTATGGCAGCAATGACAGCCGCGCTGATCACGGTGAACTGGGGCATCTATGTCTGGGCTATCGGGGCAGGTCATGCCCTCGATACGGCGTTGGGATACTATATCAATCCACTGTTTTCGGTGTTTGTGGGCGCGGTACTGTTGGGCGAGCGGCTGTCGCGCGCACAAATGGCCGCGATTGCGCTGGCGGCCCTTGCCGTCGCCGTTCTGACGATCGAGGCAGGAAAACTGCCGATCACCGCTTTGGGCCTGACGGTCAGTTGGGGGATCTATGCTTATTTGAAGAAGTCGCTGCCGATCGGCCCCAATCAGGGATTTTTCCTTGAGATTTTGCTACTGCTAATCCCGGCGCTTGGCTATGTTTGCTGGCTGACATGGCAAGGCCAAAGCCATTTTCTGGCCGGCAACACCACGGATGATGTCTTGTTTCTGGCTTGCGGGTTGGTCACAGCGGTGCCGTTGATTCTGTATGCCAACGGGGCAAAGCTGCTGCGCCTGTCAACCATCGGCATCATGCAGTATATCGCCCCCACGATGATCTTTCTGACGGCGGTGTTTGTCTTTGACGAGCCGTTCGGTCGCGCGCAAATGATTGCGTTTCCAATGATTTGGGCGGCGTTGTTGATCTATTCCGGATCAATGATGCAGCAGGCCCGGGCGGCACAGCGTAACCGGGTCATGCCGCCCCCGGCCGGCTGATCTGGCCGCCACCGACCGCGCCCGCGACCCCGGTCGTTGACGGGCAGGATGTCGGAAGCCCGCGTGCCACGCGCACGGCCAGAAAGGCAAAGGCCTGCGCCTCCAACATATCGCCGTTCAGGCCTACCGTCTCGATCGGGTCTACCGGACAGGACAAAGACGTGCTCAACATCTCCATCAAGGTCGCATTGTGCCGGCCACCGCCAGTCACAAGAATGCGCGCTGCGGGATGCGGGAAGTGCTCTGTCCCTTTGGCCACGGCCATGGCAGCGGCAAAGGTCAATGTGGCCGCAGCATCCGCGTCATCGAGGGCTGCAACCGCTGCCATCAGGCTATGAAAATCGTTCCTGTCCAAGGACTTTGGCGGCATCTTGAAGAAATAGGGGTGGCGCAGGAAAGTCTCGATCACCTGCTGGTTTACAGTTCCCTGTGCCGCCAGTCTGCCGCCCTCGTCGTGCATCAATCCGAAGCGTTCCAGCATCAGATCATTCATCGGCGCATTGGCGGGACCGGTGTCAAAGGCAAGCAACGCTCCGGGTATTTCGGGTGCTGCAAAGCGCGGGTCGATCCATGTCAGATTGCCGACACCGCCCAGATTGAGCATGGCCAGCGGCATCTCAGCACCGATATGCTTGGCGCAGGCAAAATGAAAAAACGGTGCCAGCGGCGCACCCTGCCCGCCCAACCGCACGTCTGCGGTGCGAAAATCCCAGACCACGGCTTTGCCCAGAACCTCGGCCAGCACCGCGCCAGATCCCGCCTGATGGGTGCCCCGCCCGCGCGGATCATGGGCAAGGGTCTGGCCGTGAAAGCCGATCATATCGGCCCCTGAAAACCGAGACAGCACCTCTGCATGAGCGGTTTCCACCACTTCGGTTGCGGCCTCGACGCCTGCGTCCCCGGGCCAGGCACCAAGTGCAGCCCGCAGTGTTGCGCGTTCGGCGTCGGTATAGGGGCGATACTGCATCGGGCCAAGTTCGACAATCCGCACCCCGTCGGTCAGCACCATCGCCGCATCTACGCCGTCCAGCGATGTGCCCGACATTGCCCCCAAAGCCCAGATCGCCCCCGTCTTCGACATGACTTCCCCTTGCCCCACAGCCCCGCTATACGCAGGACGTCCACCCTTAAAGCACGAGATCGCGATGACCTACCATGCAAAATCAGAGTTCATGCGCGTGATGATGGAACGCGGCTTTCTGGCTGATTGCACCGATTATCAATCGCTTGATGATGCTTTGGTCAAGGGCGTTGTGCCGGGCTATATCGGATTTGACGCGACGGCAAAGTCGCTGCATGTGGGCAGTCTGATCCAGATCATGATGCTGCGCTGGCTGCAGAAGTGCGGCGGCAAGCCGATTGTCCTGATGGGTGGCGGCACCAGCAAGGTCGGCGATCCGTCGTTTCGTGCCGAAGAACGCCCGCTGCTGACCAGTGCGCAGATCGATGACAACATCGCCGGCATTAAACGCGCCTTCACGCCCTATGTCAGCTTTGGCGACGGGCCAGCCGATGCGATCATGGCCAACAATGCCGAATGGCTGGACGATCTGAACTACCTCACGTTCCTGCGCGACATCGGCAAGCATTTCTCGGTCAACCGGATGCTGTCGTTCGAAAGCGTCAAATCCCGGCTCGACCGCGAACAATCGCTGTCGTTTCTGGAATTCAACTACATGATCCTGCAGGCCTATGATTTCCTGGAGTTGAACCGCCGCTACGGTTGCCTCTTGCAGATGGGCGGTTCAGATCAATGGGGCAACATCGTCAACGGTGTCGATCTGACGCGCCGGGTGATCGGTGGTGAGGTATTCGGGCTGACCACGCATTTGCTGGCCACGTCCGACGGCAAGAAGATGGGAAAATCGGCGGGCGGTGCCGTCTGGCTGAACGCCGACATGCTGAGCCCGTACGAGTTCTGGCAGTACTGGCGCAACACGACGGATGCAGACGTCGGCCGGTTCATGAGGCTGTATACCGAGCTTCCGATTGACGAATGCAACCGCCTTGGTGCCTTGGGCGGATCAGACATCAACGCCGCGAAAATCGTACTGGCGAACGAGGTGACCGCCCTGCTGCACGGTGCCGAAGCGGCCAAAGCGGCCGAAGCGACCGCGCGCGAGGTGTTCGAAAAGGGCGGCGTCGGCGGCGATCTGCCGACCCTGCATCTGACGGTCGCAGATGTGACCGATGGCATAACTGTGGCGCAGTTGTTCGTCCGCGCGGGGCTGGTCGGATCAGGCAAAGACGCCAAGCGCCTTATTCTTGAAGGCGGCGCGCGGGTGAACGACGAAATTGTGCTGGACGCTGGCCAGAAGATTGGTGCGGGTGAACTGATCGACCCGCTGAAGCTGACCGCCGGTCGCAAACGTCACGCGCTGGTGGTGTTGGAATAGCCTGGCCTTGGTTACACCCGACCGAAGCCGCTTTTTTCCGTTCACAAATATCCCGGGGGGTGCGGGGGGGCTGGCCCCCCGCTGCTTTGGAGTGCTACGAGGAGCCTGCCCCCTCGCTTCCTAAGGTCCAATCACTCGACGACAGTCACTTTCGCCATCCGGTCCGGCGCGGTCACTTCACCATTGCCACCTTCGCCTTTCTTGATCGCGTCCACCACCTCCATGCCGGAAATCACCCTGCCGACGATGGTATATTGCCCGTCCAGATGCGGGGCCGGGGCAAACATGATGAAGAACTGCGAATTCGCCGAATCCGGGTCTTGGCTGCGCGCCATGCCGATCACGCCGCGATCAAAGCTAAGTGACGAAAACTCGGCGGGCAGGTTCGGAAGATCGGACTGGCCCATTCCGGCCTGCGCCGAACCACCTGCCTTGCCAAACTGCACATCACCCGTCTGCGCCATGAAGCCGTCGATTACGCGGTGAAACACCACGTCGTCATAGGTTCCGGCCTTGGCCAGCGCCACGATCTGGCCTACGTGTTTGGGGGCCACGTCGGGCACCAGATCGATCACGATGGTGCCGGTGGTGGACCCGTCCACCTCGATCGACAAATTCGGTCCGGGGCCATCGACCACGTCTTGCGCCTGTACTGCACCGGTGCCGATGGCATACCCACCGAGCACAGCCAGACCGGCGGCGAACACACCTGCAGCGATAAAGGATTTAGACATCGGCGGCCACCTTCACTGAAATCATCTTGTCGGGGTTTGGCGCAGGCTCGCCACGGGTGATCTTGTCAACAAATTCCATCCCAGAAATAACCCGGCCATAGACGGTATACTGCCCGTTCAGGAAATGGTTGTCCTTGAAATTGATGAAGAACTGAGAATTCGCTGAATTCGGGTTCGAGGATCGCGCAGCGCCAATGGTACCGCGATCATGCGGCAGCTTGGAAAACTCGGCAGGCACATCGGGCATGTCGGACCCGCCGGTGCCGGCCCGGCCCAGGTTGAACCCTTTGCCCGAATTGCCGTTTTCCACATCGCCGGTCTGCGCCATGAAACCGTCGATCACGCGGTGGAACACCACGCCGTCATAGGATCCGGCGCGGGCAAGCGTCTTCATGCGCTCGGTATGCTTGGGGGCCACGTCGGCCAGCAACTGGATTACCACCTCGCCGTCTTTCAACGCGATGATGATGGTGTTTTCGGGATCTTTGATGTCGGCCATGCCAGTTTCCTTATTCAGTTCGGGCAGAACTTAATGCGACCCCGCCCGAAGGGAAAGCTCAAAGCGCATGATCGGTTGACCTCCGCCCATGCATGGTTGAAACAAAGCCATCACTTGGCGGGAGACGACCATGGCCTGGAAAACACTCGATGACATGGATGTGGCGGGCAAGACGGTTCTTCTGCGCGTCGATGTCAACGTGCCGATGGAAAACGGCGTTGTCACCGATGCGACGCGGATCGAAAAGATCGTGCCAACCGTTCACGAACTGACGGGCAAGGGCGCGAAAGTCGTCATGCTGGCGCATTTCGGCCGCCCCAAAGGAAAACCGGTGCCGGAGATGAGCCTGAGGTTGATCCTGCCCGTGCTGGAGGCAGCCCTTGGCCATGCGGTGACGTTTCTCGACCATGCCACCGGCGCGAGTATAGACGCCCTGCCCTCAGATGCCGTGATCGTGCTGGAAAACACCCGCTTCTCACCGATGGAAGAGGCGAACGATCCGCAGATGGCCGCCTATCTGGCCGCGCTTGGTGATCTTTACTGCAATGATGCGTTTTCTGCCGCCCACCGCGCACATGCCTCGACCGAAGGGGTGGCGCATCTGTTGCCGTCGTTCGCGGGCCGGTTGATGGCTGAGGAACTGGCCGCACTGGAGGCAGCACTTGGCACCCCGCAGCGCCCGGTTGTCGCCGTGGTCGGCGGGGCCAAAGTGTCGACCAAGCTGGAATTGCTGGGCAATCTGGTCACCAAGGTGGATCATCTGATCATTGGCGGAGGGATGGCAAACACGTTCCTGGTGGCGCAGGGTGTCGAGGTTGGCAAATCGCTTGCCGAACGCGATATGGCCGCAACGGCGCTGGAAATCCTGGCCAAAGCCAAGGCAGCGGGCTGCACCATTCACCTGCCGGTGGATATTGTTGTTGCGCGTGAATTCAAGGCCGGGGCTGCGTCGGACACCCTGCCCGTCAATGCCTGCCCCGCCGATGCGATGATCCTTGATGCAGGGCCCGCGACCGTCGTGGCCCTGACCGCGGTTTTCGCGGCCTGCAAGACCCTGATCTGGAACGGCCCGCTGGGGGCTTTCGAGATCAAACCCTTCGATAGGGCCACAAATGCGGCCGCCGGTGCCGCCGCCTTGCTGACGCGCGCGGGCAAGTTGACCTCGGTCGCAGGCGGTGGCGATACGGTCGCTGCCCTGAACCAAGCGGGGGCAGCAGACGATTTTACTTTCATTTCAACTGCCGGTGGTGCTTTTCTGGAATGGATGGAAGGAAAGTCCCTGCCCGGCGTGGCTGTCTTGATGAGGTAAAACATGGCAATCTGGGCATTGGTCACCGGCGCGTCCGAGGGGTTGGGGCATGAATTTGCCACGCTCGCGGCCAAGGACGGCTTCGATGTCATCCTGACCGCACGTCAGGCGGACAAGCTGGAGAAACACGCCCAGTCCCTGCGCCGCGCCTACAATGTCGCGGTTGAAGTGATGCCCGCCGACCTGACCGACCCAGAGGCGGTCGAGGCACTTTGGGCGCTCGCCAGCAAGCATCGCCAGATCGGGGTGCTGATCAACAACGCGGGTTTGGGGCGCAACGGCGCATTCACCGACCCCGAGGGCTGGCCGCGTGAGGCCGCGTCCATTTCGGTGAACGTCACGGCGGCAACCATCCTGATGAAGCGCGCCGCCGAACACATGAAAGCGCAGGGCACCGGCCATATCCTGAACGTGGCCTCAACCGCCGGGTTTCTGCCGGGGCCGAACATGGCGATTTATCATGCCACCAAAGCCTATCTGCTCAGCCTGTCCGAAGCGGTTGCCGAAGAGATGCGCGGCACAGGTGTCACCGTCACCGCCCTGTGCCCCGGTGCGACAGAAACAAAGTTCTTTGCCGCCGATAATGCCGAGAAAGCCACGCTTTTGACAAAACTGCCGCTGCCCTCTGCCGAAAGCGTCGCCATTGCGGGCTGGGCTGCGATGACAAAGGGTCGCCGCGTTTTCGTGCCCGGCATCATGAACAAGGTCTTTGCCTTCCTGCCCCGCATCACTCCGCGCCGGATCATCACCTTCACAACAGGGCAACTCCTGAAGCGAAGGCGCTGATTATGCCAATTTTCCGGCCCGTTAGCGCAACCAATATTGCCGGACGCGTGCAGCCCCACTAAGGCCAAATCAACCCTGTCACAACTTCAAGGAACCCCCATATGCGTGCGACAAAGGCCGTCCTGAAGATCCTGAGCCACTATGAAGGCGAAACGCCCGGCGTGAAGGCAAACCTGTGCCGCATCATGATGGAAGGCAAACTTGCCGGTACAGGCAAGATGATCATCCTGCCGGTCGATCAGGGCTTCGAGCATGGTGCCGCGCGCAGCTTTGCCGCCAACCCCGCTGCCTATGATCCGCATTATCATTATCAACTGGCCATCGACGCCGGGATGAACGCCTATGCCGCCCCGTTGGGCATGCTGGAGGCGGGGGCCGACACGTTCGCCGGCCAGATCCCGACCATCCTGAAGGTTAATTCCGCCAACAGCCTGATGTCGGACACCGCGGGCAAGAATCAGGCGATTACCGCCTCGGTCGATGACGCGCTGCGCCTTGGCTGCTCTGCGATCGGCTTTACCATATATCCTGGCTCTGATGCGGCGCTTGAGATGTTCGAAGAAATCTCGGCCATGCGGCAAGAAGCGGCGGCAAAGGGCATCGCCTCGGTCATTTGGTCTTACCCGCGCGGTGAAGCCATCACCAAGGACGGTGAAACCGCCATCGACGTGGCGGCCTACGGCGCGCAGATCGCCGCCCTGCTGGGTGCGCATATCATCAAGATCAAGCTGTCGACCAATCACCTGATGCTGGCCGAGGCGAAAAAGGTCTATGAGGCGCAAAAGATCGATATCGCCACGCTCGCCGCCCGCGTCCGTCACTGCATGGAGGCTTCCTTCGCCGGACGGCGTATCGTGGTGTTTTCCGGCGGGGCCGCCAAGGGCGCGGACGCCGTCTATGACGACGCGCGGGCCATCCGCAGCGGTGGTGGCCACGGGTCGATCATTGGCCGCAATTCCTTCCAGCGCCCGCGCGCCGAAGCTTTGGCCATGCTGGCAAAACTGGTTGAAATCTACCGGGGGCGCGACTAGGGGTTGTACTGTATAGCATGACGCACCCTTGGGATGTAACTTGCGCCAAAATGTCATAAAATCATTGCACCCCCGCAGTTTGGGGATTCACAAAGCAGTTTTTCTGTGACAATGTCTGCTTGCGCGTCCCCATGAAACGAGGGGCGGATCGAGGCACTGGAATGAGCAACTCTCAAATGCGCCCGGCGATCGGTGGTATGTGTTATTACGTACTTGCCTTTACGCTGGGCGGTTATTTCATGTTTGCCGCCGTGCAAGGTGACTATGGCGTATTCCGCCGCGTGCAGATTTCTGCCGAGGCGCAGGATCTGTTGGCCGAGCGGGACCGGTTGACCGCGGAACTGGCGCAAATCCAGAACCTGACGCGCCGTCTGTCCGACAGCTATCTAGATATTGACCTGCTGGATGAACAGGCCCGCGACGTTCTGGGCTACGTTCGTGCCGATGAGATCGTCATCCGTTAGGACTACGTACCCAAGATAGATTTGGCACGATCCCGCTGGCAGGCCAGCCAGAAAATTATGTCTCGCCCTTTAATCGCCGTTGCTTTATGGGTGGTTTAATACTGAACTACTTTAGTCAGCGACGGGAGAATGCCCCAATGGCCACGCGGAAAACCGCCGAGAAATCAAACAACTCACGCGAAGATTTGCTGCATTATTACCGTCAGATGCTGCTGATCCGGCGATTCGAGGAAAAGGCGGGCCAGCTTTATGGCATGGGGCTGATTGGTGGTTTCTGTCACCTTTATATCGGCCAGGAAGCGGTTGTTGTCGGGCTGGAAGCCGCTGCCAAAGACGGCGACAAGCGCCTGACCTCGTACCGCGATCACGGCCATATGCTCGCCTGCGGCATGGACCCCAACGGTGTGATGGCTGAATTGACCGGGCGTAGCGGTGGCTACTCCAAGGGCAAGGGCGGTTCGATGCACATGTTCTCAAAGGAAAAGAATTTCTACGGCGGCCACGGCATTGTCGCAGCGCAGGTGCCGTTGGGCGCGGGCCTTGCCTTCGCCGACAAATACCTTGGCAATGACAATGTAACGTTCACCTATTTTGGCGACGGCGCAGCCAATCAGGGCCAGGTCTATGAGACGTACAACATGGCCGAGTTGTGGAACCTGCCCGTCGTTTTCGTCATCGAGAACAACCAATACGCGATGGGCACATCCGTCAAACGCTCCACCAAATCGCCATCTCTGTGGGAACGCGGTGCGGCCTACGGCATCAAGGGCGAAGCGGTTGATGGCATGGATGTGCTTGCTGTCAAAGCTGCGGGCGAAAAGGCGGTGGCCGCCTGCCGTGCCGGTCAGGGCCCGTATATACTAGAGATGATGACCTATCGCTACCGTGGCCATTCGATGTCGGACCCCGCCAAATACCGCACGCGCGAAGAGGTCGACAAGATGCGCAGCGAAAAAGACGCCATCGAACATGTGCGCGATTTGCTGTTGCAAGGCGGCCTTGCCAGCGACGAAGATCTGAAAGCCATCGACAAGGACATCAAGGCTGTGGTCAACGCGTCAGCCGAATTTGCCAAAGACAGCCCAGAGCCGGACCTATCCGAGCTTTGGACAGACATCTACGCGTAAGGGGATCACACCATGGCAACGCAAATCCTGATGCCCGCCCTTTCGCCGACGATGGAAGAAGGCACGCTGGCCAAATGGTTGGTCAAAGAAGGCGACGTGGTGAAATCCGGTCAGATCCTGGCCGAGATCGAAACCGACAAGGCAACGATGGAATTTGAGGCCACCGATGAAGGCACCGTCGGCAAGCTGCTGGTGGCTGAGGGCACCGCCGGGGTGAAGGTCAACACGCCCATCGCAGTTCTGATCGAAGCAGGCGAAAGCGCCGATGCGGCTCCTGCCCCGGTTGCCGCCGGCCCGGTTGCCGCCGCCCCGGTTGCCTCTGCGCCGGTCGCAGCCGCTCCGGCAACTGCCACACCAGTCATGGCAGCGCCCAAGGCAACGCCCGCCGCCAAAGCCCCGGTGGAAATCAAATCCGCCGCCTCACCCGATTGGCCCGAAGGCACGGCGATGAAAGCCATGACGGTACGCGAAGCCCTGCGCGAAGCGATGGCCGAAGAAATGCGCGCCAATCCCAACGTTTTCCTGATGGGCGAAGAGGTGGGCGAATACCAGGGTGCCTACAAGATCAGCCAAGGCTTGCTGGATGAATTTGGCCCGAAACGCGTGGTCGACACCCCGATCACCGAACACGGC
Organism: Pseudorhodobacter sp.; assembly: GCA_031406155.1. Lineage (GTDB taxonomy): Bacteria > Pseudomonadota > Alphaproteobacteria > Rhodobacterales > Rhodobacteraceae > JACMNW01. Next base: position 77,976 of record JANOGW010000003.1, on the reverse strand, counting down.
TTTGCCGGCATTGCGGTTGGCGCATCGTTTGGCGGGCTGAACCCGATCGTCGAATTCATGACTTTCAACTTCGCCATGCAGGCGATTGACCAGATCATCAACTCGGCGGCGAAAACGCTGTATATGTCGGGCGGCCAAATGGGCAGTTCCATCGTGTTCCGCGGCCCCAACGGTGCCGCCGCCCGCGTGGGCGCACAACACAGCCAGGATTATTCAGCGTGGTACGCCCAAATTCCGGGTCTGAAAGTGGCCGTGCCCTATTCAGCGTCCGATGCGAAAGGCCTGCTGAAGCAAGCCATCCGTGATCCGAATCCGGTTATCTTTCTTGAAAACGAAATCCTCTATGGCAAGTCCTTCGAGGTGCCTGTCCTCGACGATTTCACCATCCCTTTCGGCAAAGCCCGCATCTGGCGAGAAGGCACTGACGTCACCATCGTGTCCTTCAGCATCGGCATGACCTACGCGCTGGAGGCCGCTGAAAAGCTGGCCGCCGAAGGCATCAGCGCCGAAGTGATTGACCTGCGCACTCTGCGCCCCATCGATTATGACACTGTGCTGGCGTCGGTGATGAAAACCAACCGCTGTGTCACAGTTGAAGAAGGCTGGCCCGTCGGCGCCATCGGCAACCATATCGGCGCCACCATCATGATGCGCGCGTTCGATTACCTTGACGCGCCCGTGATCAACTGCACCGGCAAGGACGTGCCGATGCCCTATGCCGCCAATCTTGAAAAACACGCCCTGCTGACCACCGCCGAGGTGATCGAAGCCGTCAAATCCGTTTGCTATCGTTAAGGGGGCGCACAAAATGGCCACGCAGATCCTGATGCCAGCCCTTTCTCCCACGATGGAGGAGGGAACGCTGGCCAAATGGCTGGTGAAAGAGGGCGACGTGGTGAAATCCGGCCAGATATTGGCCGAGATTGAAACCGACAAAGCCACGATGGAATTCGAGGCAACCGATGAAGGTATTGTCGGCAAGCTGCTGATCGCCGAGGGCACTGCCGGGATCAAGGTCAACACCCCGATTGCGGTGATGCTGGAAGACGGCGAAACCGCCGACGCACCCCCCGCCCCCGTAGCAATGGCCGCACCCGTCGCAGCCCCGGTCGCCGCAGCACCGATGGTTGCTGCACCGGTGACCGCAGCGCCCACAACCAAACCCGCTGGCGCGCGCGTGTTCGCTTCGCCATTGGCCCGCCGGATCGCCGCCGAGAAGGGCCTTGATCTGACACGCGTCACAGGCTCGGGCCCACATGGCCGCATTGTCAAAGCCGACGTCGAAGCCGCACAGCCCGTCGCCGCAGCGCCTGTAGCCACCGCCACGCCTGCTGCAGCAACGACGCCCGCTACGACCCCGACAATGGCCACCTCTGCGTCGGCGGAAACCGTCATGCGCATGTACGAAGGCCGCGCTTACGAAGTCGTCACCCTGGATGGCATGCGCAAGACCATCGCCGCCCGCCTGACTGAGGCCAAGCAGACCATCCCGCATTTCTACCTGCGCCGAGACGTAAAACTCGATGCTCTGATGGTCTTCCGCGAGCAGCTGAACAAACAGCTCGAGCCGCGCGGTGTCAAACTGTCGATCAACGACTTCATCATCAAAGCGTCGGCCATCGCCTTGCAACTGGTGCCGAATGCCAACGCGGTCTGGGCAGGCGACCGCATCTTGCGGCTGAAGCCGTCAGACGTTGCGGTAGCGGTCGCCATCGAAGGCGGGTTGTTCACACCTGTGCTGCGGGATGCCGACCAGAAATCGCTATCGGCGCTGTCGTCTGAAATGAAGGACCTCGCAGCCCGCGCCAAGACCCGCAAACTGGCCCCTGGTGAATATATGGGCGGCAGCTTTGCAATATCGAACCTCGGCATGATGGGCATCGATAATTTCGACGCCGTGATCAACCCACCGCATGGCTCGATTCTGGCCGTAGGTGCCGGGGTCAAGAAGCCTGTTGTTGGCAAGGATGGGGCAATCGGCGTGGCCACTTTGATGACGCTGACATTATCGGTCGATCACCGTGTCATCGACGGCGCTTTGGGGGCCGAATTCCTGAAGGCTATCATCGACAATCTGGAAAACCCGATGGCGATGCTGGCGTGAACAAGGATGGGCAGATTGCCCATCCTACCCACCGCCGCCCGTAGGATGGGCACTCTGCCCATCCTCTTGATCAGACCTAAATCTCGCCCGCCAGCAACTGGTCCATGGTGCGCGACGGCTGCGCGCAGCCGGCCTCGCCCACCACCTTAGCCGGAACCCCGGCCACCGTCGTGTTATGCGGCACGTCGGTCAGCACCACCGACCCCGCCGCGATTCGGCTGCAATGCCCGACATGGATGTTGCCCAAGACCTTCGCCCCGGCTCCGATCAGCACGCCATCGCCAATCTTGGGATGCCGGTCGCCGTCCTCTTTGCCCGTGCCGCCCAAAGTCACCGAATGCAGCATCGACACATTGTCACCGACCACCGCCGTCTCACCGATCACGATGGAATGCGCATGGTCAATCATGATGCCACGACCCACGACCGCCGCGGGATGGATATCCACGCCAAACACCTCTGACACCCGCATCTGCACGAAATAGGCCAGGTCACGCCGCCCGGATTTCCACAGCCAATGGCCCACCCGGTACGCTTGAACCGCCTGATATCCCTTGAAAAACAGAATCGGTTGCAGGAACCTGTGGCAGGCCGGATCGCGCTCGAACACCGCCATCAGATCGGCCCGCGCCGCCTGGCCCAGATCTGGGTCCATGGCGTATGCCTCATCCGCAATTTCGCGCAGGATCTGTTCGCTCATCTCGCCCGAGGTCAGCTTCAGCGAAAACCGATAGGCCAGCGCCCGCTCCATCGTCGCATGATGCAAAAGGCTGGAATGGATCAGCCCGCCCATCAAGGGCTCTGCCTTGATAGCCTCGACCGCCTCGTCACAAACCCGGCTCCAGACCGGGTCCACCGATGAAAGTTTTGCTTTTGTCTCGGCCATGGCAGCACCTCCGTTGACGTTATTTTATCATATAGGCTTGGCGGGTTGAAGGCCAAGACCGGCGGACCGGTTTCTGCCCTAGATCATCCTCTTGCGGCCACCACATCCTCGGGCGTGCCAACTGCCCGTGTTATGGCGCCTGCAGCGGTCCGCTTGATCATTCCCGACAGCGCCTTGCCCGCGCCTATTTCCCAGAACTCGGTTACACCGGCACCTTCCATCCACAAAACGGACTCGCGCCAGCGGACCGATCCGGTCACCTGTGCTACCAGCAACGCACGGATACGGTCGGGTTCTGATACGGCTTCAGCCCGAACGTTCACCACCACCGGCACCGACGGCGCGGATATAACAACCGAGGCCAGCGCCTCGCCCATCACCGCCGCCGCAGGTTCCATCAGCACGCAGTGGAACGGTGCCGACACCGGCAGCAGGATCGCGCGCTTGGCCCCGCGCGCCTTGGCGATGTCCAATGCGCGTTCCACGGCGGCGCGGTGCCCCGACACCACAACCTGACCCGGATCGTTGTCATTCGCCGCCTGACACACCTCGCCCTGTGCGGCCTCTGCGGCAACTTCGGTGGCGGCGGCAAAATTGAGACCCAACAGCGCCGCCATAGCCCCGACCCCTACGGGAACCGCCTCCTGCATGGCGCGCCCGCGCACCCGCAAAAGCCGCGCAGTATCGGCCAGACTTATCGCCCCTGCGGCACAAAGCGCCGAATATTCCCCAAGCGAATGCCCAGCCACGAAAGTGGCGAGGCTCAGCCCCATACCCTCGGCTTCCAAAGCGCGCAGGGCTGCGATGGATGTGGCCATCAGCGCGGGCTGAGCATTCTGCGTCAGGGTCAGATCGCCGATTGCGCCATCCCAGATAAGTGCCGACAGCTTTTCCCCCAGCGCATCATCCACCTCGTCAAACACCGCGCGCGCTTGCGGATAGGCCTCCGCCAGCCCTCGTCCCATCCCGATGGTTTGGGCACCCTGTCCCGGAAATACGAATGCGCGGCTCATGGTGTCCCCCCGTTAGTGCGGCTTTCCCGCAATAGCGTGCAGTGTCGCGTCACGCAATGACAAGGCTGACCAGATCATCTGCGCTGCTTGGCTTGCCACCACCAGACATGCCTGCGGCCTCAGCTGGGTACCACCTCCGGGATATTGTTGCCTTGCCGGTGCAATTGCACGGCGCAGCGAGGTTCGGGGACCGAAGGCGGGTTGATTTGACAGCCCAAAACAAAACCGCGCGAGGTTGCCCCCGCGCGGTTTCAGGCATTGCAATCGGGATCAGTCGCGACCGAGGTCGGCACCATCCTGTGCAGCACCCATTTCGTCGAACAATTCCGCGATCTCGAATTCCGCGGCGGCTTCGGCTTCGGCGGCCAATTCCTGGATCGACTTGCCAGCGGCTTGCAGTTCGGCTTCTTCGGTCGACCGGGCCACGTTCATGGTGATCTTGGCCGACACTTCCGGATGCAGAACCACGGTGACGGCGTGCAGGCCAAGATCCTTGATCGGGCGGTCCAGCACAACCTGGGCACGGTCCACACTAAAGCCGCCAGCGGTGGCAGCTTCGGCCGCGTCGCGGGTGGTGACCGAGCCGTAAAGCGCGCCGGAGTCGGATGCCGACCGGATGACCACGAAGGTCTGTCCATCCAGCGTATCGGCCACAGTCTGGGCTTCCTTGCGGGTTTCCAGGTTCTGGGTTTCCAGTTGGATCTTCTTGGCCTCGAACGAGGCGATGTTGGACGCATTCGCGCGCAACGCCTTGCCCTGCGGCAGCAGGTAATTGCGACCATAGCCGTCTTTTACTTTGACGACATCGCCCATCTGGCCAAGTTTGGCCACACGTTGAAGGAGGATCACTTGCATGGTTACTCTCCTTATTTCACGGCATAGGGCAGCAAGGCAAGAAAGCGGGCGCGTTTGATGGCGGTTGCCAGTTCACGCTGCTTTTTGGCCGAAACTGCGGTGATGCGGGACGGCACGATCTTGCCACGCTCGGATATGTAGCGTTGCAGGGTGCGGGTGTCTTTGTAGTCGATTGCCGGTGCATTGTCGCCCGAGAAGGGGCAAACCTTGCGACGGCGGAAAAACGGTTTGTTCGCCATTTGAATGGTCCTTTCCTATCTGAAGATCAACGACGCGGTGCGCCACCGAAAGACGGCCGCTCGCCACGATCACCGCCCCGGTCGGGACGATCCCCGAATGAGGGGCGTTCACGGCGTTCGCCGCCAAACCCGCCTTCGGGGCGATCGCCGCGTTCGCGGTCATCGCGTTTCTGCATCTGGACCGAGGGGCCCTCGCCATGCGCATCGACCTTGATGGTCAGGATACGCATCACGTCGTCATGCAGGCGCATCAGGCGTTCCATTTCCTGAATGGCCGCGGAAGGCGCGTCCGTTTTCAGAAAGGCATAGTGGCCCTTGCGGTTCTTGTTGATCTTGTAGGCCATCGTCTTGACGCCCCAGTATTCGTTTTCAACGACTTTTCCGCCGTTGTCCGAAAGGACGGTCGAGAAGTGTTCGATAAGGCCTTCGGCTTGCGTGTTGGACAAGTCCTGACGCGAGATAAAAACATGCTCGTAAAGCGGCATGAGGTCTCCGATGTTCAAGGTGCATTTCATAGGTCGGACGATCCCTGCCGCTGTCCGATCACGAGAGGCTGCACCGGTTTGAAAGGGGTGCGGCAGAGTGGCGGTTGTTACTCTGGCTGCGCTGTTCGCGCAAGGGGGCAGTTAGCTGTGCGGGTATCGAGACCTGAGCCGTGCAAGAGAAAGCCAGAAGTAGTGTCTTTGACAATAACGCGAGGCCACAATCCAGCAGCGCGTCAGCCGCTCTGTGCGGACAGTGCAGCGGTACGGGCCTGTTTGCGGGTGTACCGGGCAATGACCCAGCGGCGGCAGGGCTCTTCAACCAGATGGTGCAACACGGCTGCGACCGCGATTGCCAGCATGACAAAGGCCAACTGACCGACAGTGTCGTTCCAATTCACAAACTGATCTTGTCGACGAACATAAACGCGCACCAGAATCTGGTGACTAAGGTATAGCGCGAACGAAATCTTGCCGAGGTAGACAAGGGGGGGCAGCGCAAACAAGCGGTAGGCAATGCCACGGTTTGCGGCCAATGAAAAAATCAGGAATGCGGAAAACAGACAGGTTAGTCCGCCTTTCTGCAACCACATGGCAAAGGGTGCACCCAGCCAGTCTTCTGCCAGTGCGGAAATCGGGAAGGCTTGCGTATAGGCCAATGCCACCAGTCCCAACGCAAACACCTGCAGCAATGAAGCTTTCCAGCGGCCATCGTTGAGCCACGAGGCCCAGTGAAGCCAGACCCTGGCAGCCGCAATGCCAAGAATGAATTCGAACAGGCGTGAAACGGGATTGATGTACATCATGGCGTCGATAGAGGGGTAAACAACCTCATAGTCATAGGGTTCCGCCCCTATTGCAGTGGTCAGCAAGGCCATAACCACAACGCAAGCAAACGATCCGGCCATCCACAGCACAAACGTCCCGTTGCGTCTGAACGCGATAAAGGGGAATAGAAGATAGAAAAACGCCTCGACGGACAGCGTCCAACTGACGGCATTCAAAGAAAAGAAGATCCGAGGGTTCGGAATCCACGCTTGCAAAAGCGAAAAATTGGTTAAAAAACCAATCCAGGCCTCGTCCGTTGTCAGACGCGGGGCGCGCACCAGAATGGCCAATAGCACCATGCAAGCGATATGGGAGGGCCAGATACGGGCAAATCGGGCCAAATAGAATTTGCGCCGGCGGCCATTGTCCATATCCCCCCGATAGACATGGGTCAGAATGAACCCGGACAGGATAAAGAAGAATGACACGCCGTTAACAAGGGGCAGCAAACGTCCGATGTCGGGGGGGAAATTGAACACCTCGGTCATGTGATGCATCAAGATCATCATGGCCGCGACGAACCGCAGACCGGTCAGCGCCGGAAGATCGCCGGAGGTCAGCCAGGCCGACCTTTGGCCGGTTCCCGCGTGCGGTGTCATCGACGTCTCCTGTTCGGCAGTGTCAGTCCGGGGCGTCGGGCCTGTGCCGTGAAATGTCACATGTTCGCCTTGCGTGACAAGGTCCAAACGATGCCATGCCGGCAATCGGCCCGCTGGCGCCGGAAGTAAGGCTTGCCGCGACCCCCTGGGGACGCATGCCATGCCTGCAGGTCATGCTCAGCAATTCCCAGTTCCCATTCCAAAACCGAGGGCGCGGGGCCCCGCCAGACGGCAATGGCCAACTGCTCGGTTTGGGTGCCAATGATCATGGTGTCGGGCCCGCTGCACCTTTGGCATCGCACTTGCGACTATCGCCTCAGTCCGACGCGAAATGTAACGCTGATCCAGATGACAGAATTTTTGGGTGGGATGTCGGGAATAGCCGCGATTGTCGCTTTGGCGCGGGCCAAGAATTGACCATGTACAACCAATCCGCCATCACGGTTTCCAGACGAAACGCGCAAGGCATCGCTTTCCTGATCGCCGGGATCGCGGTTTTCGCGGTGCAGGACCTGATCCTCAAGCTGTTGAGCAGCGCCTATCCGCTGCATCAGGCCATGGTTCTGCGCAGCCTGACAGCATTTCCGTTGCTGATTGGTCTTGTCATGGTGAACGGCGGCCTTGCAACATTGGTGACCCCCGGATTGCGCCGGATGATCGGGCGCGCGTTTGTAATGTTCGTGGCCTATACCTCGTACTATCTGGCGCTTGCCGCTTTGCCGCTGGCGACGACAGTTGCGCTTTATTTCGGGGCACCCTTGTTCATCACGCTGTTGTCGGTGTTGGTGTTGAAGGAACACGTAGGACTACTGCGGTGGCTAGCGGTTGCCCTTGGCTTCGCGGGAGTGGTGATCATGGTCCGGCCCGGCAGTGATGTGTTCGACTGGGCCGCGCTTCTGGCCGTGCTGTCGGGCCTGACCTACGGCGCCTCGATGGTATCGGCACGCCGTCTGGGCGGGACTGAGACAGCGCCGGCGCTGGCGTTCTGGGGCAATGCCGTCTTTCTGTTTTGCGGGCTGGTTCTGTCCGCCATTTTCGGCACCGGCGAGTATGCCGGCACCGGTCACCAAAGCATCGCCTTCATGACGCGCGGCTGGGTGTTTCCTTCTGGTTTTGACTTGTTCCTTATGATGACCTGTGGCGTCATTGCGGCAGTTGGGCTGACCCTTCTGACACAAGCTTACCGCATCGCGCAATCCAATGTCGTAGCACCCTTCGAGTACACGGCGCTGATCTGGGGCGTGCTATATGGATGGATGTTCTGGGGCGACTGGCCTGATGCAGTGGGCTGGATCGGAATTACGGTGATCGTCGGGGCGGGCCTGTTCGTCATCTGGCGCGAATGGGCTGAGGCGTCGCGCCCGATGCCAGTTTCCGCCTAACGCGTCGCCGGTCGCAAGCAGCTTGGCGCAGTGTTGATCGTCGCCCAAGAAAAAGGGCGCCCCGCAGGACGCCCTCAAAATCTGTTGCGTACGAAAACCTTACATCTCGTCGAGGGCTTCGATTGCTGTTTGCAGCACGTCCTTGCCGACCTGCCTGTCGGTGACCACGGCACCTGCCACGATGAAATCAACCACCTTGTCTTCGAAGATCGGCGCGCGCAGTTGTTGCTGCATTTGCGGGTTCTTCTGAACAAACTCGAAGTAGGCGCGTTCCTGCCCCGGGTATTGGCGGGCCTGCGCCAGCACGGCTTGGGTCATTTCGGCATCGGTCACAGTGACTTCGGCCTTGCGACCGATTTCGGCCAACAACAGGCCCAGACGTACGCGCCGGACGGCCAGGGTCTTGTGCTCTTCGGTGGTTTCGACCGAGCCATGATTGTGGTCATGTACTTCGGGGTTTTCTTCATGCCACAACTGATGGGCAATCTGAGCCGCCTCGGCGTCAACCAATGATGCCGGCAAGTCGAACTTTACCATCGCATCCAGCTGATCCAGCAGTGACCGCTTCATCACCGAACGGGCCGCACTTTTGTACTCCCCCTCAAGACGCTCGGCAATCTGCCCCTTCAACGCAGCCAGATCTTCGGCCCCGAATTTCTTGGCCAATTCATCGTCGATCTCGGCTGGTTTCGGTGCCTTGACGGACTTGACGGTGCAGGCGAAGACCGCAGCCTTGCCGGCGAGGTTCTTCGCCCCATAATCCGCCGGGAAGTCAACTTTCACCGAAACCTCGTCGCCTTCTTTTGCACCGACAAGTTGAGCCTCGAAGCCGGGGATGAACGAGTTCGAGCCCAGAACCAGCGGGTAATCCTCTGCCGTGCCGCCCTCGAACACCTCGCCATCTACCGAGCCTTTGAAGTCGATCACGATCTGATCGCCGTCCTTGGCCTTGGAGCCTTTCTTTCTGTCCTCGAACGATTGCGAAGATGCTGCAAGGTTCTTCAGCGCCTCGTCAACGGCGGCGTCTTCGGCCTTCACCGACAGACGGTCAAGCGTGACCTTGCTGGCGTCGAAATCCGGGATTGGCGGCAGCGCCTCATAGGTCATCTCGACCACGACATCCTGGCCCTCTTTCCAGCCTTCGCCGCCCTGCATCTTGACATCGGGCTGCATCGCGGGCCGGTCGCCGGACTTCTCAAAATGCTCTTTCATCGCGCCATCAATGGCATCTTGCATGGCGTCGCCCATCAGGCGCGGCGCATGCTGCTTTTTCAGCATCGCCATCGGGACCTTGCCTTTACGAAAGCCCTTCATCTCGATCTCTGGCTGCACCTCGACCAGCTTTTCCATCACTTTGGCATCAAGTTCCGCCGCGGTCAGTGTGATCGTGTAGGCGCGCTTCAGGCCTTCGTTCAGGGTTTCGGTAACCTGCATGTCGTCGTCCTTTATGTTATCTGGTGCGGGTGGAGGGACTTGAACCCCCACGCCTCGCGGCGCCAGAACCTAAATCTGGTGCGTCTGCCAATTTCGCCACACCCGCATCATTAACAAGACGCGGAGCCAGCCTTTCGACATGACCCCGCGTCTTGCAAATCCGCGCCCTTCTAACAAGCTTGTCAGCGGGAAGCGAGTGGAAAAATCGCCGTCAAAATATACTTCTCATTCCGTATTGCTGCCGCAATCCGAAGCACATGGTCGGGGCAGTGAAATCAAGGGTCTGTACCATGTCAATCGTGCGTCAAAATCAGTTTTCTGACCTTCCTGCGGCCCAAAAGCACGCCGGCGGCGTGGTTGCGGGCACCGGCCTGATGACCATGGACGGCGAGTTTCCGGTTGAATATCTGATGCCTGGGGATCGCATCGTAACCCGCTCTGGTGCGCGGGCCTTGGTGTCTGTTTCGGTGCGGCTTGAGCATGACGTGGACATGGTTCGGATCGGTGCAGGCATGCTGGGCCGCGACCGGCCCTGCACCGACACGCTGGTGCCCCTGCACCAGATGATCCTGATCCGCGACTGGCGTGCCCAGGCGCTTTACGGCGCACCGCAGGCGCTGGTGGCGGCAGGCCGGCTGGCCGATGGTCAGCTGATCCGGGTGGAAACGGTGGCGCAGGCACGCGTTTTCACGCTGGAATTTGCCGAAGACGTGGTGATCTATGCCGCCGGGCTGGAAATGGCCTGCCTGCGCGAACCGGTCAGCGTCTGAGACGGCCGATCCGGCGCGACCAAGAGTTTTCACCAAAACTCTTGGTAAAATTTTTCGGGAAAAATTTTGGGTGTCCCAGCGGGCCGGCTAAAGCCCCAACGCGCGGAACACCTTCGGCAGTTCTTCCGGCAGATCCTCCGCGATCAGGCCGGGACCGAAACTCAACGCGCATTCGACATGCAGCCATGCGGCGGTTTCAGCGGCTTGCATAGGGTCAAAGCCGCGCGCCAGTAGCCCGGTGATGAAGCCCGCCAGCACATCGCCTGATCCTGCTGTGGCAAGCCACGGTGCGGCGCGGTCATAATGGGCGGAGTTGATGGAGCAGCGGCCGGTCGGGTCTGCAATCACGGTATCGGGCCCCTTGTAAAGGACGACACAGCCCGTGCGTGCGGCGGCGTCTCGCGTCGCATCGACCTTGGAATAGGCGGGGCCCTTAGTGGCCGGGGAGGCTAGCTTGGCGGCGATGTCGGGGAACAGCCGGGCGAACTCCCCGGCGTGGGGGGTGAGGATGCAATTCGGGTGCAGGGCTGCGAACAGGTCGGGGTGTTGTGACAGGATGGTCAGGGCGTCGGCGTCGAGGACAACCTTTCGAGTAGCCCCCCTCCCCTCACCCCTCCCCACGAGGGGGAGGGGAAGCGCTTGATCACCTATCGTATTACCCGGCCCCACGCGGCCCCCCTCCCCCTCGTGGGGAGGGGATGGGGGTGGGGGGATCTGAGCGGGAAGGCCCAACGCCGCCGCCACCAATTCAACCGCACGCGCATCCAGACCCAAGCCCGGCCCCAGACACAGTGCGTTGATACGTCTGTCGCCCAGCACCTCGGCCAGCCCTGCCCAATCAACCACCTCCCGCAGCATGATCGCATCCAGACGCGCCGCGTTTTCCGGGACCGCATCGGGTGGGCAGGCGATCGTCACCACCCCCGCGCCGATACGCAACGCGCCACGAGCGGACAGGCGGGCAGCTCCGCCATGGCCCGGCGGGCCGGACAGGATGAGGGCATGGCCGTGGGAGTATTTGTGGCCGGTTCCTTTGCCCACGTATATCCGACCACACGATCTAACGATCTGGCCCCAAGTGATATCTGCTTGAGATTCCCAGTGAGAGCTAAAGATGTCGTTCGTTAGCCCAATATCGAGCACGCAGAGGCGTTGGTTCCAAACGCTTCCAAGATCAAGTTGGTGGCCGAGTTTTGGTCGATGAAATGTTACGGTCAAGTTCGCAGCGAACGTGTTGCCCATGCTGCGCCCCGAGTCGGAACAAAAACCTGTCACAATATCTATTGCTACTACGAGCGGCAATTCTGGCCGTTCGTCACTGTATCGAAGGGCATCGTCTACCGATGCGCGCCAAAATCGCATGATGATTGGATCAAGTGGCCGCGAAAGACCGATGCCGAAAATCGCATCTACGATCAGCGTTGCGAGTGGCTTGTCTTCAAGGGCTTGCGCTGTGGGTTCATCAAATTGACCCACCTCCCCCATCCCCAGCCACCGCTTATAATTCACCCGCGCGTCCGGTGGCATCCCTTCCGGCGTCCCATAAAGAAACACCTCCACCTCCCAGCCCCACTCCTTCAACAGCCGAGCGACCACGAACCCGTCGCCGCCATTCCCCCCCGGCCCGCACAGCACCACGGCCCGGTGCGAGGTCACAGCCAACTCCGGCCATTCCTCGAAGATCGCCTCCACAACACCTCGCCCGGCGCGTTCCATCAACTCCAACCCGGTCACCTCACCCGATGCAATCGCGGCGGCCTCAACGGCGCGCATCTGCGCGGCGGTCAGAAGTTCGGTCATGGTCTGGCCCCTGTTCATAAAACGCACATCTTGCGTGCGATCTGCTCAATATTTAATCGCACCGCCCGGAATCGGAGGGTACACTGCATCCGCAAATCCTATGCCGATTGTTCCTGCCGGGCAGAAATGATCAGACGACAAGGCAAGAAACCCCCGGGGGAGCGTGGCCCATGAAGAAGATCGAGGCAATCATCAAGCCGTTCAAGCTTGATGAGGTCAAGGAGGCGTTGCAAGAAGCCGGTATCCAGGGCCTTTCGGTGACCGAGGTCAAGGGCTTCGGTCGTCAGAAGGGCCATACTGAGCTGTACCGCGGCGCCGAATATGTCGTCGATTTCCTGCCCAAGGTGAAGATCGAGGTGGTGCTGACCGACGATATGGTGGAGATCGCAATCGAGGCGATCATCGGGGCCGCGCGCACCGACAAGATCGGTGACGGCAAAATCTTCGTCTACCCTGTGGAACAAGCGATCCGCATCCGCACCGGAGAGACCGGTGACGACGCGGTTTGACGAAACATCGGTCCGGGTGATCCGGGCCATACCTGTACCCCACTAATGAGAAGGAAGTGAGCAGAGATGAGCAAGGTCAAGAACGCTCTGAAACTGATGAAGGACGAGGAGGTCGAGTATGTCGACATCCGCTTTACCGACCCGCGCGGCAAGTTGCAGCATGTAACGCTGGTGGCCGATCTGGTTGATGAGGACTTCTTCGAAGAAGGCTTCATGTTCGACGGATCGTCCATTGCGGGCTGGAAATCGATCGATCAGTCCGACATGAAGCTGATCCCGGATGCATCCTCGGTCTATATCGACCCGTTCTATGCCGAAAAAACCATGTGCGTGCACTGCAACGTGGTCGAGCCCGATACTGGCGAGGCTTACAGCCGCGATCCGCGCAGTACGGCGGTGAAATGCGAGGCGTACCTGAATTCGACCGGCATCGGCGATGTGGCCTATTTCGGTCCGGAAGCGGAGTTTTTCCTGTTCGATGACGTGCGCTATTCGGTCAGCATGAACAAAGTGTCATTCCAGGTTGATGCAGTTGATGCGTCCTGGAACACCGACACGGTGTACGAAGGCGGCAACTCGGGCCACCGTCCGGGCATCAAGGGCGGCTACTTCCCAGTCAACCCGATTGACGATGCACAAGACCTGCGCGGCGAAATGCTGTCCACGATGAAGCGGATGGGCATCAAGGTTGACAAGCACCACCACGAGGTGGGCTCGACCCAGCACGAGCTTGGCATGATCTTTGGCGGGCTGGTCGAACAGGCCGACAACATGCAGAAATACAAATACGTGATCCACAACGTGGCGCATGCTTATGGCAAGACCGTGACCTTCATGCCAAAGCCGATCAAGGGCGACAACGGGTCCGGCATGCATGTGAACATGTCGATCTGGAAGGGCGGCAAGCCGCTGTTTGCCGGCGACAAATATGCCGATCTCAGCCAGGAGGCGCTGTATTTCATTGGCGGCATTCTGAAGCACGCGAAGGCGCTGAATGCGATCACCAACCCATCCACCAACAGCTACAAGCGCCTGATCCCCGGTTTCGAGGCCCCGGTCCTGCGCGCCTACTCGGCCCGTAACCGGTCGGGCGCCGTCCGCATCCCGTGGACGGAATCGCCAAAGGCCAAACGTGTCGAGGCCCGCTTCCCCGACCCGGCGGCCAACCCTTACCTTTGCTATTCGGCGCTGCTGATGGCCGGTCTTGACGGCATCAAGCACAAGATCGATCCCGGCCCTGCATCGGACAAGGATCTTTATGATCTGCCGCCCGAGGAACTGGCCGAAATCCCGACCGTGTGCGGCAGCCTGCGCGAGGCGCTGGAAGAGCTTGAAAAGGATCATGACTTCCTGCTGGCAGGCGATGTGTTCACCAAGGATCAGCTGGAAGGCTACATGGCGCTGAAGTGGGAAGAGGTTTACGCCTATGAACACACGCCGCATCCGATCGAGTATCAGATGTACTATTCCTGCTAAGGGATGATGGGCAGATTGCCCATCCTACCGGACAAGCGGCTTACTGAACGAAAGGGCACCCGCGGGTGCCCTTTTTGCATCCGAGATAAGGCTTTGCCATGAATCCGTCACCATTGCCGCGGCATTGCGCCAAATGGCGGCAGAAAGACGGCGCGGGATCTGGTTAATTTCAAGTTAACTTCACAATCCTCCCGCAATAGTGGCGTAATGTCATGACAATCTGCCAGCGACAAATTCTGCTAGGGGGTGGATATGAGTGCTGTAGTGACCAGCGACGTGACCCAACTGCTTTACCGGGTAACGCCCAATCTTAACTTCGCACAAGTTATTGGCGATCTTTGCGCAGCCTTTACGCGAACCGACGGCAAACCTGCGGATTTGGCATGGGATTGCGACGATATTGCTGTCCTGGATTTTGATGCCGCCCGTCTGGTCATCGGCTTTTCCGACAACTTGCCCGGCCCGCATGCAGCCTGTCTTACCATTGCCTCTGGCCCATCGCCGCTTGCTGGCAAACCCGCCTTGGCAAGGCCGGATCAGGTCTTGTTGTGCAATGATGTGGCGATACGGCTGGGCATCCGCTTTCCGAGCGATGCGCAGCAGACCCAATCCCTGGACGCGCCCCTTACACCCGATTTGATTGACCGGGTTGTCGATGCGTTGTTCGCGCAAGATTTTGCCGCGGGCACGACCTTTGACGAACCAGTGCCCCAAGTGGCGGCCTCTGCTACCCCTGCGCCACCCGCTGACGCCGATCCCGGCGATATGGAGCGCCTGATGCGTCGCCTGTCATCCGAGTTGACTGCGCGCACCCCAAGCCTGATTTCGCGGGCGATTGCGTCAGCGACGCCGAAAGGGCGTGGCGCTGCCAGTACAGCTGGTGCCAGCATTGGCGGGACGGATACGACTGCGCCAAAAAACCTCGCCGCGTCCATAGCCCGGCCCGACCCAGGCACAATGACCACTACGATCGGCGGTTTGTTCTGGCGCAAGGCAAAGTCAGATACCCAACGCCCCGACAGCGCGAATGCGCACGCTGCCCATGTTGCCGTGCGCCGCGCACCGTCGAGTGAGTTGAAGGCGGTGCGCGAGGCGCTCTATGCACCAGATTGGGCGCGTGGCACAGGGGTCGGCCGGATCGCGGCGCAGACCAAGCTTGCCTTGCAGACACTCGCCGCCCTGCCCCGTGGCCTTGCAGATACAGTCGCGGCACGGCGGCACCGTGATGCGCCGGTAGCCGGAGACCGCGTCAAGCATTGACGGGTGGTTCGCAGGCCGGTCATCAGTCAGGATGCAGGTCCCGCAAGCCCTGCGCGACGCCCGGGCCAAGATCGGCCATCGCGACAACAAAGGTATGGATCGAAAACACCACGGCGCGGGTTTTTGGCAACCGGATGAAACACTGCCGTTCAGATCGGGCATAGGTCTTCGAAACTGGTCTTGGCCTTGGTGCCCCTTCAAGGCGCGGCTGGTGCAGGGTCGGGTCATCATAGATCAGCGAGTTTGCCCGCCACAGCGGCTGTTCCGGTCTGATCGCATCGAACAGGCGCTGCACCCTGCGGGCGATTTCCCCGTCATAGCTGTGCACCGGCCCGTGGATCAGGGTCAGCGGGCGGCCAAGTTTCTGCGACAGTGTCCAGCCTGCTGGAAAACACAGGATTGCGCCGGTCAACAGATGCTCTGGCCCGACCTGTTGCATCAAGCAAAAGTCTTCCTGCACCAGACGGCCCAGCGTCAGCAGCGGGTGCTTGGGGTCAAGCTGTACTTCGACGCCATCGGGCCTGCGCACACATGCCGAGGACATGGCATAGCCCGCTCTACTGCGCAGTTCTTGCAGAACACATCCGTAAAGTTCCTCTGCGGCGGGCCGCGCGTGATCCTGCAGAGCATGCACCAGATCTGGGCGTTCCGCGATCAGGCGGTCACGTTCGGCCATCTGGCCGGCAAAGGCATCATCGGCAACGATCCAGCTTTCCCCTTGCAGCGGCAATGTGCCGGGAAGCCGGGACGTGCGCGGGTCCATCCACGGCGCAAAGGGCAGTCGGGATTGTAGAATCGGGGGCATCGGGCAGTTTTATTGCACGCCAGCGCCGGGGAATAGCCGCAACGTCCGAAAAGCGACAGGGCGCGGTCGGCGATCGCCAAGCGTCGGACCGGCGGTATCGCAAAGTCACTCAAAAAGGAAACCAGCGCATGTCAGCAAGCTATTCCGACCGCCGCAAGATAGACCCAAACCGGGGGGCGACACTTGGTGATGGCAGCCCGAATGACAATGACAGGGTCGAGATCGGGCCGACGCAGCTTGCCTTTGGCGAATGGCAGGCGGCGGGGCTGACGCTGCCGAACCTCGCGCGGATGCGAGAGTTCCGCTGGAAAAGGCTGGTGCAATCGCTGATCGACCGCGATCTGGGCGGGCTGTTGATGTTCGATCCGCTGAACATCCGCTATGCGACCGATACAACAAACATGCAGTTGTGGAATTCGCACAATCCGTTTCGCGCCTGTCTGGTCTGCGCGGATGGGCATATGGTGATCTGGGACTACAAGCAGGCGCCGTTCCTTGCGACCTTCAATCCCTTGATCCGCGAAATCAGGTCCGGCGCGTCGTTCTTCTACAACGTCTGCGGCGACAGTGTTGCAAAGGATGCCCAGTCCTTTGCAGGCCAAGTTGATGAGGTGATGCGCGCGCATGTCGGGGGCAATCGTCGGCTGGCGGTCGACAAGATCATGATCAACGGGCTGCGGGCATTGGAACGGGCCGGGTTCGAGGTGATCGAGGGGGAAGAGGTGACGGAGCGGACGCGCGCGATCAAGGGGCCGGATGAGATACTGGCGATGAAATGCGCACATCATGCCTGCGAGGCGGCGATTGGGGAAATGGAGACGTTAGCCCGCGACGCGATCCCGAAAGGGGGCGTGTCGGAGGATGATGTTTGGGCAAGCCTTCATGCCGGGAATATCCGGCGCGGCGGGGAGTGGATCGAGACGCGGTTGCTGGCTTCGGGGCCGCGGACGAACCCTTGGTTTCAGGAATGCGGGCCTCGGATCATCGGGGAGAATGAGATTGTGGCCTTCGATACCGATCTGATCGGCAGTTACGGGATCTGCATCGATATCAGCCGGACCTGGTGGATCGGGGATCAGCGGCCGGGGAATGCGATGATTTCGGCGATGGGGCACGCGCGGGATCATATGATCCAGAACATGGCGATGTTGAAGCCGGGCGTCAGTATTCGGGAGCTGGTTCATGGCGGGCATCAGTTGGACGGGCAATACTGGCGGCAGAAGTATTCGTGCAAGATGCACGGGGTGGGATTGTGTGATGAATGGCCGTTCGTTCCCTATCCGGATGCTTGGGTTGAGGGGGCGTTTGAGGCGGTTTTGCAGCCGGGGATGGTTCTTTGTGTCGAAGCTTTGGTCAGCCCGGAGGGGGGGGATTTCTCGATCAAGCTGGAGGATCAGGTTTTGATCACGGAGGACGGGTTCGAGAATCTGACCTCGTATCCGTTTGATGAGAGGTTGATGGGGGCCTGAGTAACACGCGTGTTACGGGGGGTAAGGGTTTGATATTGTTGGGGTATGGGGTTTTTGTAAATTGAAAATTAAGGGGTAACACGTGTTACTAGCGTGCAAGGCACTTGACCGGCCCACATAATTATACATGATCGCCTTCCCTCATATAACACAGGCCCCGATGTTACCTAGATTCAAGCGCCAAGTGGCTAACCCATTGACTGAAATCTCAGAGCTTCAAGTTTTTGTTGATACTCGCGAGGAAGAAGATGGTGTTTTGATAGTTTCATCGGATGTTCGAATTGCCTCCGTAGTCGGCGACATCGGAGGACGTGACTTCAAATATGGACCAAGACGGGCATCCCTACGATTTGTCATTTCTGGATGTGAGGCAACGAGGGGCGCTCGTTTCAATGACTCGCCACCCGAACCAATGGAGATATCCGAAGTCTTGCGAGAAGCAATTACCAATGAAAAGTCCACGGGCTTACACGCCGCAGCAGGCATAGGGGCAAGCCTACAGGGAACGGCGGCCAGCTTTGGCTTGAACGGAGAGATTGGGTCCAAAGCAACCTCCGTCGCACAGTTGGAAAGAACGTCGTCGGCAAGGAAGTTAAGTAAATTTGTCAAGTCGAGACCCAACTTGAGGTGGGAATTTGAACCTCGAAACGGTGATGATCCAGCTTCGTTTTTGGACGATACCTATCTAGCCCAACATGAAATGTTCTCTGCTGAGGTCTCCCATGGGGCGAATAAAGTTTCGGTAGATGGGCTGCTATATTGCCGCAAACGTGATTTCTCAATTATTGCGGTGGAGAAGAAGCGCGGCGACGGTTTCACTCAATCAAAGAACCGCGAAGCTATAATGAACTTGGTCTTGCAAAAAGCACTTAAGGAGGCTGAGGTTTCAACTGGACTGCTTGGCGAAGAGTATATTGTTCTCTCAAAATGCACAGTTTCCGATTCGGACGAGGACTGAGTGTGCAAATATTTATTGATCCACTGTATCGAGTCAAGTTGGAGAAAATAGTTAATTCAGATGATACAACTTTTAGTGCACTTTCTAAAGCCTCCGGGCTTGATCCAAAAGTCGATTTTCGGTTTGCAGACCTTAGACATGTAGACTTTCAGGACTCAGACATAAGAGGTTACGACTTTACGGGCGCCGATCTTCTCGGAGCAATTAAAAATGGAAGCACTCTAATCGATGGAACAACCATATTCAAAGATGCAAGACTTGGTTGGATCGAAGCGGAAAACCGTGACATCATCAGCATAATGCAGCAGATACAGAGCGCCAATAGCTCAAGGATGCGTCAGAAACTTCTGGCTGAGCTACAAGAGCAATATAGGAGTGCAAGTCACATTCGACAGTTCCTAATTACATCCATGAAGATGGCGACCTCTATAGAAGCATTCTTTGATTTTGCAAATGCCGTTCACAGCAACGATGATTCGGACATCAATACAGTTATCCGCGACGAACTTAGGCGGCTGATAAACAGAAGCGGCACGGGCTTTTCGAAGGGGAGACGGAAACTTGCGCAGACGCCATACGGCTTTGACCTAATTCAAAGGCTTCTTGATGAAGCGATCAACCCATTTTTGCGCGAAATTGCAGGACGAGTTTTTCAGAGTGAAGGACAAGTTACCAGATCAGCTGTTCTTTCAGTGATTGGGGATTTGTCGCCAAAGCTGCTATAAAACTCGCATCTTCCCTCTGTGCTATCCATTTTTTGAATTTTCTTATTTTCTTTTCGTATTCACATTTGACTGTGCTTCAACGGCCAAATTTCTTAGAAAAATGGGGCTGTCTGCCCCCTTCTTGGCTGCGCCAATTCATCCCCCGAGGATATTTTGGCAGAAGCGAATGCGGGTTATTGCAGGTCGGTGTAGCGGCCTGTGGTGGTGCTGGCGTCGGGGGCGGTGAAGCGGATGTCTAGGCCGTCGGCGCTGCGGGCGATGTCGTAGCAGGACCACCGGTCGGAAGGGGGCCACTGGGAGCAATATTGGCTGGCCTCGACGCGCCATTGGCCGTTGGTTGGTTTATCTTTTGTGTAGATTGTGGTGCCGTCGGCGTTGAATTGTTGGGTGGCGCCGTCTTCATAGGTCAGCAGCCTCGCGGTGATGGCGGTTTTGATGGCCTCGCCGTCCAGCGGTTGCCAGTCTTGCGCTTGAGCCATGGAGGCGAGTGCCAGTGACGACATGCAGGAAAGTATCACCATCAATTGCCGCATGATTTCCGCCTTTGGCTTGCGTGGGGCTTGGCACCAGTCTAAGCGAGCCTCGGCTGCGCTTGCAATTCGAAAGGCCCCGTGATGATCGCCAGATATTCCCGCCCCGAAATGGTTGCCTTGTGGTCGCCCGAGACGAAGTTTCGCATCTGGTTCGAGATCGAGGCGCATGCGTGCGACGCGCAGGCGGCACTCGGCGTGATCCCGGCGGCCAATGCGGCGGCGGTTTGGCGGGCGCGCGACGTGACCTTCGATGTGGCGCGGATTGATGAGATCGAGGCGGTGACCAAGCATGATGTGATCGCGTTTCTGACGCACTTGGCGGAGCATATCGGGGCGGATGACGCGCGGTTTGTGCATCAAGGAATGACGTCTTCGGATGTGCTCGACACCACGCTGAACGTGCAGTTGGTGCGCGCGACGGATCTGTTGCTTGTGGGGATGGACCGGGTGTTGGCGGCGCTGAAAACCCGGGCGTTTGAGCATAAGGACACGGTTCGGATTGGCCGCAGCCACGGCATTCATGCGGAACCGACGACGATGGGGCTGACGTTCGCGCGGTTTTACGCGGAGATGGCGCGCGGGCGGGCAAGGCTGGTAAGCGCCCGGGCGGAGGTGGCGACAGGGGCGATTTCGGGCGCTGTGGGGACGTTTGCGAACATTGATCCGAGTGTGGAAGAGCATGTCTGCAAGATGCTGGGACTGACGCCGGAACCGATTTCGACGCAGGTTATTCCGCGCGACCGGCATGCGATGTATTTTGCGACGCTGGGGGTGATTGCGTCGAGCATCGAGAACATCGCGATTGAAATCCGGCATATGCAGCGGACGGAAGTGCTGGAGGCGGAGGAGTTTTTCTCGCCCGGGCAGAAGGGCAGCTCGGCCATGCCGCATAAGCGGAACCCGGTGTTGAGCGAGAATTTGACAGGCCTCGCGCGGCTGGTGCGGATGGCGGTGGTGCCGGCGCTGGAGAATGTGGCGTTGTGGCATGAGCGCGATATCTCGCATTCATCGGTCGAGCGGGCGATTGCGCCGGATACGACGATTACCCTTGATTTTGCGCTGCATCGGTTGGCGGGGTTGCTGGAAAAGCTGGTGATCTATCCCGAGACGATGCTGGCGAATATGAACAAATTCCGTGGCTTGGTGATGAGCCAGCGGGTGTTGTTGGCGTTGACGCAAGCGGGGGTCAGCCGCGAGGATGCCTATCGGTTGGTGCAGCGGAATGCGATGAAGGTTTGGGAAAAGGGCGCGGATTTCAAGACGGAATTGCTGGCGGATGATGAGGTGAGGAAGGCGTTGTCGCCTGCCGAGATCGAGGAGAAATTCGATCTGGGGTATCACACCAAGCATGTCGATACGATTTTCCGGCGGGTGTTTGGTACCTAACGCTCACGCAGCAGTGATGATCACGGCGGATCAGGGTGGTTTTTTTGCGGCTTGATCTGCATGAAGTTGTGCTACCTTCTTTGCAGGATCAAGTCGTCCGAGAACCTACGAGAGGACATGCGATGCGACATCTCGCAATTCTGGCATTTGCCACCCTGCCCTTCGCGGCCTTTGCCGCCGGAAACGATGATCCAGCCCCCCCGACGCCGACGCAGACCAGCACGGAATGCAAGGAGGGCGAGATTTGGGACGAGAAAACCCAACTTTGTGTAGAGCCGGAAAAAACCGGGCTGAATGACGATATCCGGTTTGAGGCCGTGCGCGAACTGGCCTATGCGGACCGCCCCGAGGATGCGCTTCGTGTCCTTGCCAGCATGACCGAAGGCAACACCGACCGGGTGCTGACCTATCAGGGGTTTGCCCACCGCAAGGCAGGCCGGCTGGAGGAGGGTCTGGCCTATTACGCGCAGGCTCTGGCCCAGAACCCCGACAATATTCTGGCGCGGTCCTACCTTGGGCAGGCCTATGTCGACATGAACGAAATGGTCCTTGCCCGCGCCGAACTGGATCAGATCCGGGCACGCGGCGGTGCCGGCGGTTGGGCGGAGGCTTCACTTTCGCAGGCTTTGGTCACCGGGCAGACGGCGAATTATTGACGTGTGACTTCAACGAAGGAAGACAACGATGACGATCAAGAACACATTTGGACTTGCCCTGATTGCTCTGATTGCCGCACCCGGTCTTGCACTTGCGCAGGGATGTCGCAGCGACGAGGCGAAGATTACCGCCTCCAGTTGTGAGGCGGGCACGGTGTGGAACGAAGCCCTGGAAACCTGTCTGCCGATGACGAATAGCTGACACGCGTTCAGCGGCTGTTAACGGCGCTCTGCGAGGTTTGATCCAACAAAAAGCGTTGGAGGCTTTGGATGGCGCAGGAACAGCAGATTGCATTGGCCCGGATCAGGCCGGTTGAGCGCTATGTTCGCGTCAACGCCGAAGTTGCGTCACCGCGGAGCCTTAGCGCGCGCGAAAAGGCGGCGGTGATCGTCAGGCTGTTACTTTCCGAGGGCGCGCCGATGCAGATCACCGGTTTGCCCGAACATATGCAAGCAGCCCTTGCCGAACAGATGGGCCAGATGCGTCTGGTGGATCGTACCACGCTGGATGCGGTGGTGGCCGAATTCATGGACGAACTGCAACAGGTGGGCCTGTCGTTTCCCGGTGGGATCGAGGGCACGCTGACCATGATGGACGGGCACATCAGCACCACTGCCGCCAATCGGTTGCGCAGGCTGGCAGGGGCATCATCCAAGGCGGACCCTTGGATCCGGATCATCGCCCTTGATCCCGAACGCCTGTTGCCAATCCTCATCGAGGAAAGTGTCGAGGTGGCGGCCGTCATGCTGTCGATGCTGCCGGTGCCCAAAGCTGCGGATCTGCTGGGAAAACTGCCGGGGGAACGGGCGCGGCGGGTGGCCTTTGCGGTATCGCTGACCGGCAATGTGGACCCGGAAACCGTGCGCCGGATTGGGCTTTCGCTGGCGGGGCAGTTGGAAAATCAGCCAGCAAGGGCGTTCGATGGCGACCCGGTAAACCGGGTTGGCGCGATCCTGAATGTGTCACCCGCCTTCACGCGCGAGGACGTGCTGAAAGGACTTGAAGAAACCGATGCGGCCTTTGCCGAACAGGTACGCCGGGCCATCTTTACCTTCATCCATATCCCGGCGCGGCTGGCGGCGCGTGATGTACCCAAAATCGTTCGATTGGTGGAACCTGCGGCTTTGGTGGCAGCATTGGCAGGATCGACAGGCGACGTGGACAAGGCGGCGGCGACCGAATTCATCCTCGCGAACATGTCGCAGCGCATGTCGCAATCACTGCGTGATGAGATAACCGAGCGGGGTGAGGTGAAAGAAAGAGATGCGGAAATGGCGATGAATGCGGTGATTACTGCGATCCGCCAACTGGAAGCGACCGGAGAGATCATCTTGATCCGGGGGGAGGATTGACCAGCAACCTTTGGCGGGCAGGTTTGCCGCTTGTTCTTCGTCAGGCGGCACTTTAGGCATGACGTAGTAGCGCTGCGGCGCCCTGGGGCGTTGCGCGATGAATGCTTCCCGAATTCAGTCAACCGCCGGAAACACGACCGGTGCCATTAGCCTGATGATTGGGGCGATCCTGCTGTTTACCGCGATGGATGCAGTGGCCAAGGGGTTGCTGACCCGCTATCCGACGCCGCAGGTGATTTGGGCGCGCTTCGCCGGGCAACTATTGATTGTCGTGCTGATCTTGCGTCAGCGGGTGCCGCCGATGTTGCGGACAAGACATCCGGTGCTGCATCTGGTGCGCTGCGCGTGCCAGTTCGGCGCGACGGCGCTGTTTTTCGCCTCGTTGGGCTACATCGGGCTGGCAGAAGCGACCGCCCTGATTGATCTGAACCCGGTGCTGATCACGTTGGGGGCGGCGGTCTTTCTGGGCGAACGGCTTGGCCCGCGCCGGGTGCTGGGGGTTCTGGCCGCAATGGCGGGGGCGATGATCGTCATCCGTCCGGGATCGGGGGTGTTCACAGCGGCGGCTCTGCTGCCGATCGGGGCTGCGATCTGCTATGCCGGCATTGCGCTGATCACGCGGTATGTCGGCCCGCGTGAACCGGTCTGGACCTCGGTTCTGTACACCGCAGCCTTTGGTGCCGTGGTGATGGGGGTGGTGCTGCCTTTCGTCTGGGTCCCGATCGCCTTTGTAGATGCCCCCCTTTACGTTTTGCTGGGTGTCCTGGGGACGGCGGCGCAGCTGTGTCTCATTCGGTCTTTCTCCATCGCCGAAGCGTCAGTCGTGGCACCCTTTGCCTATCTGGGCACTGTGTTTGCGGGCATCTGGGGGGCCGTGCTTTATGCCGAATACCCCGATCTTTGGTCGGTGACCGGTGCGCTTGTCATCATCGCTGCCGGGCTTTATGTCTGGCACCGCGAAACACAAGCTGTGCGCGTGGCACCATAAGGACAGGCGAAATGGATGCCGAACGACCGCACGCGAATGCCCGACACTGGGTTGAGAATGCGGTGCTGCGCAGTCTGATCGAATGCGCCCTACTGATGCCCTACGCTTGGCGCGTGCCGTTCTTTGGTGCCGTGACGCGGCGCATCATAGCGCCATTCGCCGGGTATCGGACACGGGCATTGGATAATCTGGCGCTGATCTGGCCAGATGTTCCGCTGACGCAGCGCCAAATTATCGCAGCACAGGTGTCGGATAATGCGGGCCGGTCACTGATCGAAAACTATTCGACCGCAGATTTCATGGTCCGCATGGCAAAGATAGATCCGGTGGGCCCCGGCGTTGCCGCCCTGTACGAGGCAAAGGCGAGGGGTCAGGCCGCAATTCTGGTGTCTGGCCACTTTGGCAACTACGAGGCCGGGCGTGCCAGCCTGGTTGCCCGTGGATTTTCCGTGGGCGGGCTATATCGACCGGCGCGCAACAGCTATTTCAACGAACACTACGTCCGTACGATGGAAGCGTTCGGTGGCCCTGTTTTCGCCCAAGGCCAGCGCGGCACGACAGGTTTTGTGAGGCATCTGCGAACCGGCGGGCAGCTGGTCTTGCTGTTCGATCAAGACGTGCGCGGGGCTGAGAGCTTCCCGTTTCTTGGGCGGGCCGCACGAACCGCAACATCGGCGGCAGCCTTGGCACTTAGATACGACGCGCTGCTCATTCCGTTTTACGCGACCCGGCAGATGGATGGGCTTACTTTCGCCATCGAACTTGAAGCGCCCATTCCGGCCAGCGATGCCACGACGATGACTGCGGCTATGACGTCAAGCCTTGAGGCAAGGGTCAGGGCCAACCCCGAGCAGTGGTTCTGGATCCACAAACGCTGGAAGAAGTAAGCCTGAAAGTCTGTCTGACGATCATAGTATAATTCGACAGCCTTTGGCCCTATTGCGTTGCGCTTGTCTTTCGACGGAACCGGAAACCACTTTTGTCGGACAAGCCCTAGTCCAACCGCGCCGCGGCGACGATATAAGCCGGACCTTCTTGCTGGATGATGACAACCACCGGGTCATCACCGTTTACGCTGGTCTCGATGTTCAGGGGGTCAACCCCGGACCAATCACCGATGGTCTGCCAAGATTTCACGATATTATAGTAGGTTATCGATCGGCCTGCATTCTCACCCCGTTCAATATTCACGGTCTCGGACGGGAGGTAGCGCACAAGTTGAATGATGGCCCTGCTACCAAGCCGTTCGTTTGGACGGGCCTTGATTGTCAGGGTGTTGCCGCGGCGGTCAAGGGTCAGACCGATGTCTTGCGCTGCGCCTAGATGCTTGCGAATGAACTCAACCGTTTGCTCACGGTTGAAACCGCGGACGTGGTCGACGCCCCCCACGATCATCTGCGGCGTGTAGATCGATTTCGTCCCCGCGACCTGAGCGTAATTCTTTTGCCGGGTCGTAAATTTTGGATCGGCAAATTTGTCCGCCCACCCGATGTAGTCCCAATAATCGACATGCAGTGCAAGGGGTATGATGGACGGCTCCATTGCCAACATGGCTAGGAAGTCATCAGCAGGTGGGCAGGACGAACAGCCCTGCGAAGTATAAAGTTCGACCACAACAACGGGTTGCGATTGCGCAAAAGCCGACGCCGACATGCAAAGCCACAGGCCACACGCAAAGCTGATAATCTGACGCATGACTTCTTCCATTCGTAAAACCATCACGATTTCCTACACCAGTTGGATCAACATTCACCAATCAAGGTTTTGCGAGGCTGCGTGACCGTAAAGTGTTGTGGAAATACCGCAGTTCCGTCGCAACAAAATGAATGGAAATATTCTGCATACCATTGTATACACTGAGTAAGGAAAGCTTGCCTTGCAGCCAGAGAGTCGGGCAAGACTGCGGTAGGGCGTGATGAGGAAAAGTGGGTACCGGGTTTATTCATCAAACACGCGTCCACTCAGAAACAAGGGCAGGCTGATGTTTCCTTCAAACGTCATCCTGCTTTAGCCGAACCGATCAGATTGCCCCCGCCAGCACAGGAGAACACGATGACCGTCACCGTTGGACATGACAGCCAGAAAACCCGCAAGACGCTGACTGCTGGGGGGGCATCAGTTGACTACTACTCGATCCCCGCAGCACAAGCGGCGGGATTGGGCGATTTTTCGCGCCTTCCGGCCAGCCTCAAGGTGGTGCTGGAGAACATGCTGCGGTTCGAGGATGGCAAGACGGTCACGGTCGATGACATTCGCGCTTTTGCCGAATGGGCCACCAAGGGTGGCCGCAACCCGCGCGAGATTGCCTACCGCCCTGCCCGCGTGCTGATGCAGGATTTCACCGGGGTTCCGGCAGTGGTTGATCTGGCCGCGATGCGCGATGGCATTCTGGGTCTGGGTGGCAATGCGCAGCAGATCAACCCCCTGGCCCCTGTGGATCTGGTGATCGACCATTCGGTGATGATCGACGAATTTGGCACCCCGCGTGCGTTTCAAGTGAACGTGGACCGCGAGTATGAGCGGAACATGGAGCGGTATGTGTTCCTGAAATGGGGCCAGAAGGCGTTCAACAACTTTCGCGTCGTGCCGCCCGGAACCGGCATCTGCCATCAGGTGAACCTGGAATATCTGGCCCAGACGGTGTGGATCGATGCAGATCAGCATGAGGTGAAGGTGGCCTATCCTGATACGCTTGTCGGCACCGACAGCCACACCACCATGGTCAACGGGCTGGCCGTTCTGGGCTGGGGTGTCGGCGGGATTGAGGCGGAGGCCGCGATGCTGGGGCAACCGGTGTCGATGCTGATCCCCGAGGTGGTGGGCTTCAAGTTGACCGGCACGATGATTGAGGGCACGACCGCGACTGATCTGGTGCTGAAGGTTGTGCAGATGCTGCGCAAGCATGGGGTGGTGAACAAGTTTGTTGAGTTTTACGGCGACGGGCTTGACCGCCTGCCGCTGGCCGACCGCGCGACAATTGCCAACATGGCACCCGAATACGGCGCGACATGCGGCTTCTTCCCGATTGACAACGAAACCCTGCGCTATCTGCGCGGCACCGGCCGGGATGAGGCACGTGTGGTGCTGGTGGAGGCTTACGCGAAAGCCAATGGCATGTGGCGCGGGGCGGACTACGCGCCGATTTATACCTCGACGCTGGAATTGGACATGGGCACTATTGTGCCGGCGATATCAGGGCCAAAGCGGCCGCAGGATTTTGTGGCGCTGACCGATGCAAAAGCGGGTTTTGCGACCGAAATGGAGGCGTCGTTCAAGCGGCCCATGGCCAAGCAGGTCGTGGTTGCCGGGGAAGATTATACAATGTCGTCAGGTAAGGTGGTGATCGCCTCCATCACGTCGTGCACCAACACCTCTAACCCTTACGTGATGATCGGGGCCGGGCTGGTCGCGCGAAAAGCCCGCGCGCTGGGTCTGACGCGCAAGCCGTGGGTGAAGACGTCGCTGGCACCAGGATCGCAGGTCGTGTCGGAATATCTGGAGGCGGCGGGTTTGCAGGCCGATCTGGATGCGATCGGCTTCAATCTTGTCGGCTATGGCTGCACCACATGCATCGGCAATTCCGGCCCCTTGCAGCCCGAGATTTCTGCGGCGATTGCCGAGGGCGATCTGGTCGCGGTATCGGTGCTGTCGGGCAACCGCAACTTTGAAGGGCGGATTTCGCCAGATGTGCGGGCGAACTATCTGGCCTCGCCGCCCCTTGTGGTGGCCTATGCTTTGGCGGGCGACATGAACATTGATATCACCACCGAACCACTGGGCATCGGCACCAACGGTCCGGTTTACCTGAAGGATGTCTGGCCGAGCAATGCCGAGATTGCCGAACTGGTGGAGGCGACGGTGACCCGCGCCGCGTTCCAGAAGAAATACGCCGACGTGTTCAAGGGCGATGAAAAATGGCAGGCGGTCGAAACCACCGACCGCGAGACGTATGATTGGCCTACGGCATCAACCTACATTCAGAACCCGCCGTATTTCCGGGGCATGTCGAAGACACCCGGAACGATCAGCAACATTACCGGCGCGCGGATATTGGCGCTGTTGGGCGACATGATAACCACCGATCACATCAGCCCGGCAGGTTCGTTCAAAGCAGGAACTCCGGCAGGTAAGTATCTGACGGAAAGGCAGGTTCCGGTATCTGAATTCAACTCCTACGGGGCCCGACGTGGCAACCATGAAGTGATGATGCGCGGTACCTTCGCGAATATCCGCATCAAGAATGAAATGCTGGACGCGGTTGAAGGCGGCTACACACTGGGGCCGGATGGCGTGCAGACCTCGATTTTCGATGCCTCGATGGCGTATCAGGCGGCAGGCACGCCGCTGGTTATCTTTGGCGGCATCGAATATGGCGCGGGGTCTTCGCGCGATTGGGCGGCCAAGGGCACGGCATTGCTGGGCGTGAAGGCGGTAATCGCTGAGTCGTTCGAGCGTATTCACCGGTCGAATTTGGTAGGCATGGGGGTTATTCCGTTTGAGTTTATGGGTAACGATACGCGGAAGTCACTCGGGTTGAAGGGCGACGAAGTGATTTCGATCAGCGGGTTGGAGGGTGATCTTAAGCCGCTTTCAACGGTGCCATGCACGATCATGTCGTCCGATGGCAAGACAAAAACCATCCAGATCAAGTGCCGCATCGATACCGAGATCGAGATCGAATATGTCGAACACGGTGGGGTGCTGCATTACGTGTTGCGCAATCTTGCAAGACCGGCGTGATTGCACCGGTC
Source organism: Pseudorhodobacter sp. (assembly GCA_031406155.1). Classification (GTDB taxonomy): domain Bacteria; phylum Pseudomonadota; class Alphaproteobacteria; order Rhodobacterales; family Rhodobacteraceae; genus JACMNW01. The sequence continues at coordinate 48,715 of JANOGW010000003.1, read as the reverse complement.
TGAGGACCGCGCAACACAACCTCAAGTAGAAACAGAATGTTTCCAAAATTTAAGGCCCGGGCGTTCCGGGCCTTTTGTTCTTGTTAAGTTCCAAAAGGCAAACTGGCTGCACAACGACCTGAACGGAGACCCCAGATGCACAGCCGCCTTTTGCCCCTTGCCCCGCCACAACGGCTTTTTATCATACCACGGTTGCGCGACACCCTGCCGGGCCTGACTTTATTGTCGATGCCTTGGCTGGAACTCGGGTTTTTCGCAGTGATGATTGTCGGGCTGGTGCGGCTGAGCACGTGATGTCGCGCAGGCCATGGACTGCCTATTGCGCTAATGCCGCCTTCAAAGCCGGGACGAAGGATTGTTCATAATAGCTTCCAACCAACGGCCCGATAAAGCGCAGCAGCACCTTGCCGTCGCCGCCGACGATAAAGGTTTCAGGCGGCGCAGTTACACCCCAGTCGATCGCCGAACGCCCTTGCGGATCGAAGCCCATAGCAAAAAACGGGTTGCCGTCGCTCGCCAGATAGGCGCTGGCATCTTCAGCGCTGTCTTTGAAGTTGATGCCAGCGACACGAACGCCGTCTGCCGCCATTTGCATGAGCACCGGGTGTTCGGCGCGGCATGGTGGGCACCAACTGGCCCAGAAATTTACCAGTGTGACCTGCCCGGTGTTCAGGTCTGCTGCCGTCAACTGCGGCAGTTCGGCCAGCGGTTTTGTGGGCAACGCCGGGGCAGTCTGGCCGATGAAGGCAGAGGGAAGGCCATCGGGATTATCACGGTTCATGCCGACATAAAATGTGGTGGCGAGGCCTGCGAAAATCAGCGGGGGCAAGATCATGAGAAGTTTAGCCATTGATCTGTTCCTGCCGCGCTTCAACCTCGCGCAAGGCTCGGCGGGTTTTGGCGGCTTGCCAAAGGCTGAACGCGATCAAGACGGCGATCAGCCCGATTGCCGCAACATAGGACCAAAGCACAACCTGCCCATACTTGCCCAGATCCATCACGCCATCCTTTCGCGCAAAAGCAGGGCAGCAAGGCGGCGCGCCCTGATCTCTGTTCTGGTCCGCAGAAGGACCAACGCAACGAACAGCAGAACAAATCCCGCGATGCAAATCAGCAATGGCAGGTAGTACACATCCGAGACGTTCTCTTTCTTGTCCAGCGACAGCGACGCGCCCTGATGCAGGCCTTGATTCCAGAAGTTGACGGCATAGCGGCTGAGCAGGGCAAAAACCGAGCCGACGATGCATAGAACGGATGTCAGATCGGCGGCGGTATCGGGGTTTTCAACCGCCTGCCAAAGCGCAAGGTAGCCAAGATAGAACAGCGTCAGGATCAGGAACGAGGTCAGACGCGGGTCCCACGCCCACCAGGTGCCCCACATCGGTTGCCCCCAGATTGCGCCGGTTAGCAGGGCGATCAATGTCATGGTCAACCCTACGGGCGCTGCAGCTTTGGCAGCAAGGGCAGACACATGGTGGCGCCGTATCAGCCAGATCAGGCTTGCCACCAGCATCATGACCCAGGCATTGATCGCCATCATGGCGGAGGGCACATGCAGGTAGATGATCTTGACTGTAGCCCCGAAATTCACGGCATCGGGCGTGAAGAAAAAGCCCCAGCCTATGCCTGCGATCAGGCAAAGGCCCGCAAGCGCCGCGACCCAAGGCAGCACTGCGCCGGAGGCGTCCATGAACTTTTTTGGATTGGCGTAGTCCCAGATCGACATTGGCAATCGCTATGGCCCCTTCGTGTTGGCTGCAAGTGTTAGCATGGATCGCTCACGTCAGGTTGACGCGGATTGCCGCAGCCGAGGCGAACGGCAGCAGCGCTGCAGAGCCAAGCGTAATCCCGGCAAGCAGCAGCAAGGGCGTTGCTGCGTCAAGTCCGCCGGCACCACGCCGAATCACTTCAGCCCCGAAGATTAGCGTCGGTACATAAAGCGGCAGCACCAGCAGTGATAACAGCAGGCCCCCACGTTTCAGACCAACCGTCAGCGCCGCGCCGAACGCCCCGATCACCGACAATGCGGGCGTGCCAAGCGCAAAGGCGGCAATCAACCATGGATACGCCGGCAGCGGCAGGTTGAGCAAAAGACCAAGCGCCGGGGCCGCCAGCGTCAGCGGCAGGCCGGTGACGATCCAGTGAGCCAGCGATTTCACCGCAACGATCGCCTCGAGCGGGATCGGTGCTGTGACCAGCAGATCAAGCGACCCGTCTTCGGCATCCAGTGAAAACAGCCGGTCCAGCGACAATAGGCAGGCCAGCAATGCCCCCACCCACAAAATGCCGGGCGCGATCCGCGCAAGGGTTTCAGGCTCGGGCCCTACGCCAAGCGGCACCAGAACGGCAACCAGCAAGAAGAACGCAAGCCCAAGGCCAAAACCGCCGCCCGCACGGGTGGCCAGCGCCAGATCGCGGGTCAGAAGGGCGATCATGCCGTCACCCCGTCGAAGGCATTGGCAGGCAGTGTCAGGCGACTTGCGTAGGACGCAAGGTTCAGCGCGGTTGCCTCGGTCAAACCCAGATCGATATGACTTGCGATGATGGCAGACCCACCCTGCCCCAGATGACGTGAGATCATCGAAGCAAACAGTGCGGTTGCGGCGGTATCAAGCGACACCGTTGGCTCGTCCAGCAGCCAGATGCGCCGCCCCGTCACCAGCAGGCGTGCTAGGCCAAGGCGGCGCTTCTGCCCGGCAGACAGCGTGGCCGTCGGCCGATGGGCGAGCGGGGTCAGATGCAAGGCGGATAACGCTGCGGTCGTATCATTCGAACCAAAGATCGCAGCCCAGAAGTCAAGGTTTTCCCGCGCAGTCAGCGTCGGCTTCAACCCGTCGGCATGCCCGGCGTAGGCGATGCTATCGGGATCGGCGCTGATCTTGCCAGACAGGGGCGGTTGCAGCCCGGCAATGGTGCGCAAAAGCGTGGTCTTGCCGATGCCATTGCGGCCTTGCAGGATCAGGGCATGACCGGGTGCCAGCGTGAAGGTTACCCCCTCAAGGACCCGCAGCCCCCCGCGCGCGCATGCCAGATCGGTCAGCGTCAGGTCCATAGCGCAGACCTAGACCACTTTCGTGCGTCCTGAAAGGTCACACCGGCAACAGGGCTGCGGCAATCCGCCGGCCTTCGGACAACAGCACATTGTAGGTACGCGCGGCAGCGGGCGAATTCATCACCTCGACACCGATGCCCGCGCTTTCCAGCGCATCGCGAAAATCCGGGGCAATATGCGCAATCTCGGCCCCCATGCCGATGAACAGCACGTCAATCTTGCCCAACAATGCCAGCACGGCTGCCACATCGCCCAGCCCGCCCCACGCCCCTGCCCCCCAGGGCGTGATCAGGCACGGGCCATGCAGCACCTTGCCATCGACACGGAAAAACCCGGGTCCATAGCCATCTATGGGTTTGGCCGTGTCATAGGTGATCTCGGTCAGGCGCATGGATCAGGCATCGATATTGGCGAAATCATTCTCGTCGGAATTGGCTTTCTTCGGCTTTTCATCGCGGTTGATACCAAGGAATAGCACAATATTCTTGGCCACATACAGCGTCGAATAGGTGCCGACGATGACACCAAAGAACATCGCGAAGACGAATCCCCGCATCACGTCGCCACCAAAGATCAGCAGGGCGGTCAGCGATATCAGAACCGTCGTTGCGGTCATCAATGTCCGGCTCAGGGTTTCGTTCGCGGTCAGGTTCATCATTTCTCGCAGCGGCATGGCTTTGTATTTCGACATGTTTTCGCGCAGGCGGTCAAAGATGACGACCGTATCGTTGACCGAATAGCCAAGAATGGTCAGCAGTGCCGCCACGATGGTCAGATCGAACTTCAGCTGAAACAGCGAGAATACGCCAACCGTGACGATGACGTCATGCATCAGGGCCACAACCGTACCGACCGCAAACTGCCACTCAAAGCGCACCCAGACGTAGGCCAGAATGCCAAGCGATCCTGCAGCAACCGCCAGCAGCGCCTGCCAGATCAGTTCGGACGACACCTTCGGCCCCACCGATTCGACTGAAGGAAAGGTAATCGCGGGATCGACGACCGTCATCGCAGCCTCGACCGCAGTGAGGATCTCGGGTGTGACCGCCTCAAACCCCTCTTGCGCCTGAATACGCACCATGGCCACGTGCTGATCGGCGCGAAAGGCCGGATCGAACACTTCGGATATCGACACATCACCCAGATCAAGGGTGGACAAAGCCGCGCGGTACACTCCGACATCGACCGGCGTGGTGCTTTCGGTGCGGATGGTTGTGCCACCGCGAAAATCGATGCCGAAATTCAACCCCATCGTGGCCACCAGTACCGCCGTCGCCAGCACGAGGAAGATCGAAAAACCGAAGGTCACATACTGCAATTTGAAAAAGTCGATATTCGTCTTTTCCGGTGCCAGTTTCAGTCGCCAAGCCATCTGATTGCCCCCTAAACCGTGATGGTCTTGGGGCGTTTCCACGCCATCCAAGTTCCGATGATGAAGCGCGTCACGTAAACGGCGGTGAACATCGAGGTCAGGATGCCGATCCCCAAAGTCACCGCAAAACCGCGCACTGCACCAGAGCCGACCATGAACATGATGACGGCGGTCAGAATGGCCGTCACGTTCGAATCCATGATGGCCGAAAACGCCTTCTCAAACCCCAGTTCGATCGCTCTGCCGGGCGGTTTGCCATCGCGCAGTTCCTCGCGGATACGTTCATAGATCAGCACGTTGGCATCGACCGCCATCCCCATTGTCAGCACAATGCCCGCGATCCCCGGCAGGGTCAGCGTGGCCCCGACAATGGAAAGTGCGGCGAACAGCAGCGACATGTTGACGGCAAGCGCCACATTGGCCATCACGCCGAACCAGCCATAACAGGCGATCATGAAGACCACGACGGCGACCATGCCGACCAGTGCGGCGCGACGGCCCGCATCGATGCTGTCCTGCCCCAGTTCCGGCCCGATGGTGCGTTCCTCAAGAAATGTCATCTTGGCGGGCAAAGCCCCCGCGCGCAGCAGAACCGCAAGATTGGTGGATTCTTCAACCGAGAAGCTGCCGGTAATGATCCCCGATCCACCCGCGATATGGCTTTGGATGGTCGGCGCGGAAATCACCTCGTCATCCAGCACGATGGCGAACGGGGAACCGATATTATTGGCCGTATAGTCGCCAAATTTGCGCCCGCCCGACGGATTGAAGCGAAAGTTCACGGCTGGGCGGTTGTTCTGGTCAAAGGCAGGCTGCGCATCGACCAGATCTTCGCCGGAGACCACCGGAGTTTCCTCGATGATGTAGAAAGCACCCTCTTCATCCAATGATGGCAGCAGCAGATTGCGCGGCCCGGCATCGGCACCGGGATCGGTCGTGCGCCCGACAACCGGATGGAATGTCAGCTTGGCGGTTGTCCCGATCAGCTGCTTCAATTCGGTCGCGGACCCGATGCCCGGCACCTGAATCAGGATGCGATCGGTGCCTTGGCGCTGGATCGTGGGTTCGCGGGTGCCGACCTCATCGACCCGGCGGCGAATGATCTCCAGACTTTGCTGGATCGTGCGACTATCGGTTGCCTCGCGTTCGGCATCTGACAATTGTACAACGATATCGGAACCTTCTACGGCGATGTCGATGTCGTTTGAGCCGATGCCTGTCAGGCTGACCACAGGCTGCGCCAGCGCGCGTATCTTCTCCACAGCGGCGGCCATGCCTGCCGCATTCGAAATTGTAACACGCAAGACACCAGGCACCGAGGGCTGGCGGCGCACATTGCCGACCTGATCACGTACGTCGCGCAGGGCGTCGCGCACATCGGGCCACATGCCATCGATCCGCGTCGCATAGACATCTTCAACCTGCACTTCGGCCAGCAGATGCGCGCCGCCCCGCAGATCAAGGCCAAGGTTCATCAGGCCGGACGGTGCCCAGTTCGGCCACAGGGCCAGAGCTGTCTCCTGATCCGGGGTGGCGAAACCCGCCGCCTCAATCGCCTTAGCCGCATCATTGTGCTGCTCGACGCGCGTGTAAAATGCGTTTGGCAATGCGTAAAGCAAACCCAACGCACAGACGAGCAGGATGAAGGCGCGCTTCCATACGGGCGTATGTGTCATCGACAGGGTCCCGGATCAGGCAGCGGCAGGTTCGGTCTTCGACATCACTTGCGCGATGGTGGACCGCAAGACGCGAACCTTGACGCCGTCGGCGATTTCAATTTCCAGCACGCCGTCGTCATTCACCTTGACGACCTTGCCCAGAATGCCGCCTTGGGTCAGTACCTGATCGCCGCGCCGCAGCGCCTCGACCATGGCTTTGTGATCCTTCAATTTCTTTTGCTGCGGGCGGATCAGCAGGAAATACATGATCGCAAAAATCAGGATCAGTGGCACGAAAGAGGTGAATGCGGCCGCGCCGCCGGCGGCTTGGGCATAGGCGGGGGTCACGAACATGATCGTCCTCTTAATTTGCTGGGCAGAGCCCCGGAATTTCGTTGCGCACCGTAACTTCGGCACAACGCAATGGCAAGGCGATGAAATCTGCATCTAAGGGGTACTGCGGCACATCGCAACCCTGCGCATTTCAGGATTTGAATTGCCCCGCCCGGTGAGGCATATGGGGCGGGACGAGTTTTATCGCAGGACCCGACCCATGCACGACATCCGCGCCATTCGCGACAACCCCGAGGGATTTGATGCCGCGCTGAAACGGCGCGGCTTGCCGGGGATGTCGGCTGAATTGCTGGCAGTGGACGGTGCCAGACGGACCAAAATTCTAGCGGCAGAAACCGCGCAGGCGGCCCAAAACGCTGCTTCCAAGGACGCAGGGGCTGCAAAGGCGGCTGGCAGTACTGCCGAATTCGAACGCCTGCGCGCGTTGGTAGGTGAAAAGAAAGCCGAGATCGCCCGCCTGACCGATGAGGCCGCTCTGGAGGATGCCCGTCTTCGCGACATGCTGATGCGCATCCCCAACCTGCCAATGGCGGACGTTCCCGTTGGCACGGATGAGACGGGAAATGTCGAGATCAGGCGCTGGGGAACGGCCCGGAGCTTCGCGTTCCCCCCAAAGGAACATTTCGAAATTGCGGGCGCCAAACCGGGGATGGACTTTGCTACCGCCGCCAAGCTTTCCGGCACCCGGTTTGTGGTGCTGAAAGGTGCCGTGGCGCGGCTGCAGCGGGCTCTGGCGCAGTTCATGCTGGACGTGCACACCTCTGAACATGGCCTTACCGAAACCTGGACACCGGTTCTGGTCAAAGACGACGCGATGGAAGGCACGGACAAGCTGCCGAAATTCGCCGAAGACAGCTACCGCACTACCAATGGCTGGTGGCTGATCCCCACTTCGGAAGTGACGCTGACCTATTCAGTGGCGGGCGACATTCTGGATGAGGCGGCGTTGCCAATTCGGATGACCGCGCATACCCAGTGCTTTCGATCCGAGGCCGGGTCGGCGGGCAAGGACACATCGGGCATGCTGCGCCAGCACCAGTTCGAGAAGGTGGAAATGGTGTCGATCACCTCGCCTAACACCAGCACGGCCGAACATGCCCGCATGACGCGCTGCGCCGAGGTGATCCTCGAACGGCTGGGCCTGCCGTACCGCACCCTGTTGCTGTGCACCGGCGATATGGGCTTTGGGGCAACGAAAACCCACGATCTGGAGGTGTGGTTGCCGGGGCAAAACACCTACCGCGAGGTCAGCTCGGTTTCGGTCTGCGGCGATTTTCAGGCACGCCGGATGAATGCGCGCTATCGTGCGCCGGGGGCCAAGCCGGAATTTGTTCACACGCTGAACGGGTCGGGTCTGGCCGTCGGGCGCTGTCTGATCGCGGTGGTGGAAAACGGCCAGCAGGCGGATGGATCCATCGACCTGCCAGCGGCGTTGTATCCCTACTTGGGCGGTAAAACGCGGATATCGGCAGCGGGGCAACTGGAATGAACCTTCGGGCGTGGCTGGTCATACTTGCGGCGATTGCATTTGCCGTAGCCCCATTCGTGACGCCGCCGTTCACCGGCTATGATCCGGGGATGTTTCCGGTAGAGATCGCGCGCCCCTATATCCAGCCCGCGGGATATGCGTTTTCGATCTGGGGGCTGATTTATGGCTGGCTTGCCGTGCACGCGGTGTTCGGGGCGGCCCGGCGCGCGAATGATCCGGCATGGGACGTGACGCGGCTGCCGCTTGCGGGATCTGCGGTGCTGGGGGCGGTCTGGCTTGCGATTGCGGGCGTCGCCCCGATTGCGGCGACGATCATGATCTGGGTCATGCTCGGCCTTGCGGTACTGGCATTGCTGCGCGCTGACCCGGCCCGCGACCGCTGGCTGCTGGTGGCCCCGATTGCGATTTATTCGGGCTGGCTGAGTGCGGCGGCGGCGGTGTCGCTTGGCGTGGTGCTTGCCGGATATGGCTGGCTTGGCAACACAGGCTCTGCCGTCGTGATGTTGGTCGTTGTGCTGGCCATCGCCGTGACACTACAGGTGCGCAAACCCGGTGTGCTGGAATATAGCGCCACAGTGATCTGGGCGCTGGTGGCAGTTATTGCGGCGAACTGGGGCGATGCCCGCATAGTGGCCTACGCCGCCGCAGCAGGTATTATCGTCATGGCAGCCACAATGGTTGTGGCTCGCCGCTGACCGGCAGCCTTTTGGCACCATTAGTCCCGTTCGGGGTGTTGACTTACTTGTTCTTCACCGGATTGCCGACGTGCTTGCGCAACCGGCTTGGCGTATGGAACTTCTGGTCCTTGAACGGGTTTTTGTCACCCTGCCCGCGCAGAATAATCCGAATGGGCGTGCCCGGCATATCAAAATGATCGCGCAAGCCGTTGACAAGATAGCGTTTGTAGCTTTCCGGCATCAATTCTGGGTGCGAACACATCGCCACAAAACCGGGCGGTCTTGTTTTTATCTGCGTCATGTAGCGCAGCTTGATGCGTCGCCCACCCGGGGCGGGTGGCGGATGAGCCTCTGTCATCGCCCCCAACCAGGTGTTAAGTCGTGCAGTCGGCACGCGGGCATTCCAGACATCATGCGCCTTGACGATGGCATCGTGCAGCCGGTCAAGCCCGCGCCCTGTCTTGGCGGACACGGTCACCAGCGGCGCGCCGCGCAACTGTGGCAGATGGCGTTCGAACATCTCTTTCAGGGCGGCGAGTTTTTCTTGCTTTTCGCCCTCCAGATCCCATTTGTTAACCGCCAGAACCACGGCGCGGCCTTCGGTTTCGGCATAGTCGGCGATGCGCAGATCCTGCGTCTCGAACGGAATATCGACATCCAGAAGCACGACGATCACCTCGGCAAAGCGCACTGCGCGCAGACCGTCCGACACCGACATCTTTTCCAGCTTTTCGGAAATGCGGGCCTTCTTGCGCATGCCAGCGGTGTCGAAAATACGGATCGGCGTGCCAAGCCAGTCGGCCCTGACCGAAATCGCATCGCGGGTGATGCCCGGTTCGGGCCCGGTCAGCAGGCGTTCCTGCCCGAGGATCTTGTTGATCAGCGTCGATTTGCCGGCATTGGGTCGCCCGATGACCGCGATCTGCAACGGCTTTGCGGTCGTGGCACGGTGGGCGTTCGGATCGGCCTCCAGTTCGGCCTCTTCCTCGGACACATCAAGATCAACCAGCGGCGCGTCAGCCTCGGCGCGTTCGGTGAATTCTTCGGTCATCGGGCGCAGCAGATGATAAAGATCATCAAGGCCCTCGCCATGTTCGGCAGACAGGCGCAGCGGCTCACCCAGACCCAGCGACCATGCATCGAGCGCCCCTGCGTCAGCGGCGGACCCCTCGGCCTTGTTCACGCCAAGGATCACGCGCGCACCCTTGCGGCGCAGGATATCGGCAAAGACCAGATCATTGGCGGTAACCCCCGCGCGGCCATCGATCAGGAACAGGCTGATATCGGCCATGTCGACGGCGCGTTCGGTCAACCGGCGCATCCGCCCTTGCAGGCTGTCATCGGTCACATTTTCCAGACCAGCCGTGTCGATGACGGTAAAGCGCAGATCAAACAGCTTGGCGTCGCCTTCGCGCAGATCGCGCGTGACCCCGGGCTGGTCATCGACCAAGGCCAGCTTGCGGCCTACCAGCCGGTTGAAAAGCGTCGATTTGCCCACATTGGGGCGGCCAACAATGGCCAGCGTAAACGTCATGTCGCACTCCGGCGGGGGTCGTGAAGGGGTTGCCTTACACGGACGCCGCGTTAACGGAAAGCGTGAAGTTGCCCTTTGTTCGACACCACGTACAGGACACCCCCTGCCAATGCCGGTTGTGTCGCAGCACCGCCCGGCACTTCGGCGGTGGCGACCAGCGCCCCGTCGGTCGGGTTGAACACGCGCAAAATCTCGTCGCCCGATACGACCACCAGCCGCCCGCCCGCCAGAACCGGGCCGTAATGCGCGGTGATCGCTTTGCGCTTGCGAGTTTTCTCCGCAACGAAATACGGCATCTCGACCGACCAGATCACAGCGCCTGTTGCCGCATCAAGCCGCACAAGGCGCGCCTCGTCGTTAACCAGAAACACCGATCCGCCGACCGGCAGAACCGGGGCAAGCGCGCCCTCGGGGGCCGTCCAGATCGACTGGCCGGTTTCGGTATCGATCGCAAAGGTGCGCCCCGAGGATGTGCCGACATAGGTGGTTGACCCCGCGATCACCGGGTCGCCCGTGACATCGACGATCGACGCATAGGCTCGCCCAAGACGTTTGCCGGCGACGCTTGATTGCCAGATACGCGCAGTGCCGTCCTTCATCACCGCGGTAACCTCGCCGCCCGCCGTGGGGAACAGAACCGTTGTATCGGCCACAGCGGGGCCGGCGGCACCCGTCATGCCGATCAGGTTGGGAACACCCGGCACATCCCACAAGACGCGACCAGTATCTGCGGTCAGCGCGTAGGCCGACCCATCTCGCCCGCCAACATAAACGACGCCATTGTCCACCGTCGGCGCACCCATGACCGGGGCGTCAAAACGTTGCCGCCAGATGACGGCGCCCGACGCCGGGTCAACCGCAACGACCTCGCCATATCCGGTGGCCGCGAACACCCGCCCGCCGCCATAGGCAAGACCGCCGCCAGAGACATTGCCTCCCCGGTCGAATTGTGCCGAAAGATCGGTCGACCATAGCAGCGCACCCGAGGTCGACGTTGCCGCCAGCCCTGATATACCGTCGATGGTGAAGATGCGGCCATCGGCCACGACCGGGGCCGCCACGATGCGGTTGCGCCGCGTGCTGCCCGCACCAATATTCGCGCTGAAGACCCGTTGCGGCGACGCTGACAACACACCATGCGGCATCAGATGGCGGCTGTTGCCCGCGCGGTGCGTCCATTCGGCATTGGCCGATGCGGCGGGCAGCGATATCGGCTGGCTGATATTTTCGGGCCGCGCCGGTGGTGCTACCGGGGCCTCTTCGCCCTCGATTGGCACTGACGCCTCAAGCGGGGTGCGGACATTGAAGCGTTCACCCTGCAAGATCACTTCGCGCTCTTTGCACGCCGCCAAAAGCGCGAGAATGCCAAGGCTGATCACCAAGCCGGTTCGTTTCCGCATCGCTGCACTGATTGCCATATCCGCCCCGCACCCCGTCCAATCCAGATTTCCTTGTCCGCCAACCGGCAGATGGTCTTAGCCTTCTGCCGCCGCTTCGCCGCCAAGCGCCAGGATAACCTGATTTGCTCGGGAGCGCAGACTTTGACTGGCTTCTTGATCTTGCGTCAAAGCCCGCAGCGCGTCTATCGCCTCGGGCGTCTTATTGTCCTCGATCAGCAGGTAGGCAAGCTGTTCCAAGGCCAGCGCTCGATACGGCCTGCCGGGCAGTGAGATGGCGTCCAGTGCCGCCCGCCTGTCCATGACCGGCGCGTCCGCACCAACAAGAATGCTGTGCCGCAAAACGGCCAGATCGCGGTAGCCATTGTCGAGGGTGGTATCAGCTGCCACTGCATCGAGCGCCGCAAGCGTTCCGGCGCGGTCCTGCAGCGGATCGCTTGCCAGCATCAACTGCAGCAGACCCGCTTGATCGCCATCGGCAGGTACCGCCTTCAGGGCGGTCACGCGCGCCGCCGGGGTTTCCTGCGTCAGGGCCGCCGTCACGGCGTCGCCAAACCCTTCGGCACGCGCCTTGCTTTGGGCCTTTTGCCATTCGCTCCACGCGGCACCCCCGACGATGCCAACGACCAGGACCAGCCCGATCCAGCCATACCGGCGAAACAGGGCGAATAGCTTGTCACGGCGCACCTCTTCGGTGACCTCGTCAATGAAGCTTTCGTTGTTGCTCACAGGCCGTCTCCATTCAGATGACCCGTCTTACACGCAAGGCCAAGGATTTGCCAAGGGCTGCGACCGCAATGCCCGCTGTCAGGATGCAGCAGCGGGCACAAATCGGCCAGTAACGGCGTCGCCCTTGTGACCCGCGTCGGGCAACCGTGTCGGGACTGCGCTGTCGGGCGTGTCGTCCTCGGCCGATTGGCGCGCCCACATGGCGGCGTAACGACCCTCCAGCGCCAGAAGCGCGTCATGCGTGCCCTGTTCGGTTACAAGCCCGTCTTCCAGCACCAGAATCAGATCGGCATCCGCGATGGTGGACAATCTGTGCGCGATGGTGATGACCGACCGGCCCTGCCCCATTTCCAGCAGCGAATCCTGGATATCGCGTTCGGTCTGGGTATCAAGCGCCGACGTCGCCTCGTCCAATATCAGGATCGGCGGGTTCTTCAACAGCGTGCGGGCAATGCCCACCCTTTGCTTTTCGCCACCCGACAGTTTCAAGCCACGTTCCCCGACCGAGGTCTGATAGCCCTTCGGCAGCGAGGTGATGAAGCCGTGTATCTTCGCAGCCTTCGCGGCTTCTTCCACCTCGGTCGTACTGGCGTCGGGGCGACCGTAGGCGATGTTGTAATAGATCGTGTCGTTGAACAGCACTGTGTCCTGCGGCACGACACCGATGCTGTCATGCAGCGAGGCCTGCGTCACATCGCGGATATCCTGACCATCAATGCGGATCGCCCCGCCGTTGACGTCGTAAAAGCGGAACAGCAATCGCCCGATGGTCGATTTGCCCGATCCGGACGGACCCACCAGTGCTATACGCTGCCCCGGCCCCACCCGCAGGCTGATGCCTTTCAGGATCGGCCGGGCGGCATCGTAGCCGAATGCAACCGTGTCGAACACCACCTCGCCGCCCGTGACCTTCAGGGCGGGTGCGCCGGGCTTGTCGTTGACCTCGGACGGTTGACCAAGCAGGTCGAACATCTGGCTCATGTCGACCAGCGCCTGCCGGATTTCCCGGTAAACCGTGCCCAGAAAACCCAACGGCAGAGTGATCTGGATCATGTAGGCGTTGACCATGACAAAATCACCCACTGTCAGCGTGCCCGCCTGCACCCCCATCGCCGCCATCACCATGACGACGATCAGGCCGATGGTGATCAAGAACGCCTGCCCCATGTTCAGCAGGGCTAGCGACTGGCCGGTCTGAACGGCGAAGCCTTCGTATTTTTCCATCGCGCCATCGTAGCGGCCAGCCTCGCGCGCTTCGGCACCGAAATACTTGACCGTTTCGAAGTTCAGCAGGCTGTCGATCGCCTTCTGGTTGGCATCGGTGTCCTGATCATTCATCTGGCGACGAAGCAGGACCCGCCATTCGGTTACGCGAAAGGTGAACAGAATGTAGAGCGTGATGGTGAGGACAACGACGGTCATGTACTGCCAGCCGAACACCACCGCAAAGATCACCGACACCATGGTCAGTTCCAAAATCAGCGGCCCGATCGACAACAGCATGAATCGCAACAGGAAATCGACGCCCTTTACACCGCGTTCGATGATGCGGCTAAGGCCACCCGTCTTGCGGGTGATGTGATAGCGCATCGACAGGCGATGGATATGGGTAAACGTCTCGATCGCCAGCCTGCGGATGGCGCGTTGGCCAACCCGCACGAAAATCGCATCGCGCAATTCGCCGAAACCCACGCTCATCAGCCGGGCCATGCCATATGCGACCGTCAGGCCAACGGCCGTCACGCCCATTAGCACCCCGACAGACGGCGCTTCCCCGGTCAGTGCGTCAACGGCGAATTTATACATGAAGGGCGTCGTGGCCGACACCAGCTTTGCCACAACCAGTGCCATCAGGGCCAACACCACACGGCGCTTTACCCATGGTTCGTGTGCAGGCCAAAGATAAGGGCCGACGCGCTTGATGGTTTGCCAACTGCCGGCACCTTCCGGCTGCGGCTGGCCGGGCACGGCCACGGTAGGTTTCAGGTTCGGTTTGCGCATATTTGCCCTGGTTTGTGTTGCTGACCCAAATCTAGCGTTGATTTTGGTCATGTCATGGTCTACCTAACAATCATTCAACGTATCATGAGTAGTTGAAATATGGATCGAAGTAAAGTGCTCGCCGGCCTTTCGGCCCTGTCAAACGACGCGCGGCTTGACGTGATGCGCCTTTTGGTGGTGTCGGGCGACGCCGGCCTTGCTGCCGGTAAGATCGGGCAGGAATTGGGGCAGTCGGCATCCCGGCTGTCATTTCATCTGGGCATTCTGGAACATGCAGGCCTGATACGGTCCCGCCGGGTTGCGCGCAATGTGATTTATTCGGCGGACTTCGCGGGTCTGGGGTCGACGATTTCCTATCTGCTGCACGATTGCTGCATGGGTCACCCGAAAGTGCGCGCCTGCTGCAACATACCCCAGACAACGGCCGCGCCCGAGACTATTCCGATGCTTTCGGAATAACGAAAACCTGCCCCGGATAGATCAGGTCGGGATCGCGGATCTTGTCCTTGTTCGCCTGATAGACCTGCACATAAAGGATGCCGTCGCCGAACTGTTCGGTTGCAATACCCCACAGCGTAAATCCCGGCTGAACGGTGACAGACACTGGCCGTCTGGGGGTGGGTTCAGATGCGGGATCTGCCGCTGCAACTGCAACCGGCGTGGCCGCGGGCTGTGCCGACGGGGGCGTCGCCGGTTCAGCATCAGGGGCGGCTTCGGCACTGGCTTGGGGGGGCGTCACGGCATCCGTCGCAGGCTCGGCGACTGCATCGGCGACGGGTTTAGCCGTGGCGGTGGTTTCGGGGAACGCGGGTGGTTGGGTGATGGCGGCAAGCGCATCCTGCGTTTCGCGCTTGAAAGGCGTTTCGAATCGCGCAGTAACCTTTCCGTCCACGTCCAGTTGATCCACCCGCAGTGTGTATATCCCCGGCGCGACCGGCGGCATGGTCGAGGCCCAAAGCCCATCCTCGCCAGCCTGAAGATCAATCAGCGGCCCGTTGTCCAGATATATCCGCAAGAATGCGTCAACGCCCGCGCGCCCGGCCAGTTGCACATCACCGCCGGGTGTGTAGCTGATGGTGTCGATGCTCAGAACCGCCACAGGGCCATCTGCGGGGGCAGTTGCAGCGGACTGTTGCGAAGGTTGCAGCACCGTCACGCCGTCCTTGGTGACGAGCAGTGCAGCAGGCGCTTCAAGAAGCGGTGCCGCATCCGGGTTCGGTGCCGCAAGACCGGCAAGTGCACCGCTTTCCGGGTCACCTGCCACCGGTTCGACTGGAGGCGCGTCGGCAACAGCCGGTGCGACGGATTGCGGTTCGGCAACCTCTGGTACGGCGGTGGCAACGACGACCGGCGCTTGTGTCGGGGCAAGCGCCACTTCGGACGTGGCCGGAAGCAATGTCTGATCTGGCAGGATGCTGGTCATGGTCAGCAAACGCGGTGCCTTACTGGGATCCAGCACAAGCAAAGCCACAAAGTCGCCGTTGGCATCGGTTGTCGTCGTCGAAATTTCCGCACCGTCCAGTAGCAAAAGGATTCTGGCGCCGGGTTCTGCCTTTCCTGCGATCACGGTAGAGCCATCGGGCTCTACCCGCACGACATCAAAGCTGGGGGCGACGGGCGTACGGGCTGGCAAGGTCGGGTCCGGCGCAGGGTCTGTTGGCGTCTGAGCGGTGGCAGATGTATCCTGTTCGGCCACCTCTTTGGCGGGCGCCGTAGTCGGCTCCGCAACGGCGGGGGCTGCGACAGCAGCGTCTGGTGATGCCGGCGCTGCATCAACTGATGCCACATCAACCGGCTCAGCAACTGCGACCGCAGATGCAGCAGGCGGCGTCGAAGTTGTTGTCTCTGGTTTGTCGACCAGAGGTTCGGCCTGATTGACTGACCAGATCAGATACCCCGCCAGCGCCGTCGCCGCTGCCCCGCACGCCAGAACTGCAGCCCGGCCCCCCGTTCCCATCTCTTTGAACATAGCCATTCGCATTCCCCATGAAAGCCCTTTTCCCGGCCTTCCCCAAGACCCCTTAACCAAGGGCCTCTTTCCTTTTCTCCAGAAACGCCGATATCTGGGATCAAGGCAACAGATTTCGCAAGGGTGTCCGGCATGGTGTCCACGCTTCGTTCTATTTGTGTCTTCTGTGGCTCGCGCCCCGGGATCAGCCCCGCTTATGCCGAGGCTGCGCGTGACGTCGGCCGGATGATCGCCAGCCACGGCTGGCGGCTGGTGTACGGTGCAGGCGATGTCGGCCTGATGGGCGAAGTCGCTCGGACGGCACAAGACAACCATGCAGTGACGCTTGGCGTAATCCCCGTCCATTTGATGTCGCGCGAACGCGGCAAGCGCGACCTGACCACCTTAATCGTGACCGAAAACATGCACGAGCGCAAAAAGGTGATGTTCATGAACTGCGATGTCATCGTTGTGTTGCCGGGCGGCGCGGGGTCATTGGACGAATTCTTCGAGGTGCTGACCTGGGCCCAGATCGGCCTGCATCAGAAGCCGACCTTTCTGGTAAGTGTCGAAGGCTACTGGGCACCGCTCTTGGCCCTGATCGACCACGCCATCGCAGAAGGCTTTGCCGACCCAAGCCTGCGCGACCATTTCGAAACGGTGCCCGATGTGCCAGCACTTGTCAGCAGACTAAAGGCCACCATCGCCTAGGGTGATCACGGTCACTTCGGGCGGGCGGCCAAGACGCAAGGGAATGCCCGAACAGCCCAAACCGCCGGAGACCACCAGATCGCGTGCGCCCTCGCGAACATGCCCCCATGCATAACGCGACCCGAACCGCGAGGGGACCACCGGCGTCCAGCCTCCCAGCCGGATTTGGCCGCCATGGGTATGTCCGGCCACGGTCAGCGCTATCCGGGCAGGCACCTTGGGGAAAATGTCCGGCTCATGCGCCAGAAGTATCGCCGGAGCGTCATCCGTGATCCTGGCCAGTGTGACCGGCAGGTCATCCACCCCCTGCCAGCGCCCCTTGTGTCCAATACGACGCACTCGCTGGCAGCCAAGCCCAAGCACCCAAAGCCCCTGCCCTCCCGCGTCGATCCGCTGGGCCTCGTTCTCCAGAACAGTCACCCCCGCAGCCGCCAACTGGCACGCATAGGTCACCGGGCCCTGAAACCTGCGCCGCGCCTCGGGATCGGCCCGCCAGTCATGGTTGCCCATCACCGCAAAGACCCCCAACGGCGCGCGCAGCACTGACAGAGTTTGCGCCACCTCGGCCATGTCCACACGCGAAGTAACAAAGCGGTGGTCGGCCACATAGTCACCCATTACCGCCACGAGATCGGCATTCAGCCCGTTCACGGCGGCGACCACTTGGCGCAATCGGGACGCGGGCATTTGCGGCCCTCCGGCATGGGGATCGGCAACCACGGCGATGCGCAAATTCCGGGCAGCAGGCCAAACTGCTGGCGCAAGGTGCCAGTCCTTACGCCACAGCCACTGCGGCCAACTCAACCGATGTTCCCGGCCCGCACCGACCTGACCGCTGCGGGCGCTTTTTGACTGCGGATCACATCCGGGCCGCGACAGCATCCCAGTTCACCAGTTTCTCAAGGAAGTTGGCCAGATACGCCGGGCGCTTGTTACGGAAATCGATGTAATAAGAATGCTCCCAAACATCGCAGCCCAGCAGCGCGGTCTGACCAAAGCACAGCGGGTTGACGCCGTTTTCGGTCTTGGTGACTTTCAGAGTGCCGTCCTTGTCTTTCACCAGCCATGCCCAACCCGACCCGAACTGGCCCGCCCCGGCGGCTGCAAAATCGTCCTTGAACTTCTGCACAGATCCGAATGTGCCGGTCAGCGCCTTTTCAAGGTTGCCGGGCATCGCGTTGCCAGCAGGGCCCATGACTTCCCAAAACAGGTTGTGGTTCCAATGCTGCGACGCATTGTTGAAAATACCGTTTTGGGCGACGGCGCCTGACACATATGTTCCACGAACAATATCGTCCAGGCCCTTGTTTTCCCATTCAGTTCCGGCAATCAGCTTGTTGCCGTTATCGACATAGGCTTTATGATGCAGATCGTGGTGAAACTCCAATGTCTCACGCGACATGCCCAAACCGGCAAGTGCGTCATGGGCATAGGGCAGATCGGGAAGGGTGAAGGCCATGGCAGATATCCTTTCAAGGGATGGGCGAATGATTGACGCCAATAGGCGGTCTTGGGGTCCTAACGTCAAGGGGCCGGGATTGGTTCCTGCGCTTCCGGCGGGGATCAGCGCAGTTCCAAGTCTGACCCGATGTGCGCCGAATGTTGCAACAGCCCCATGACATAGCCCGCGACTGACCGAAAGCTGACCAGAGTATAGCCATCGGCATCGCCCCAGAACGCAGCGGCGACCTGTGCTACCCGGGTCCGACGCAATTCGCCTGTGGCAAGGACAGAAAAATCGACGGGGGCAAGCTTCATAAGCACTTCTGTGGCCTTAGGACCGTCAATGCGAAACACCGCGCGGGCATCGGACACATCAACCGAAAGGTGATGCACGGCGGTCAACCTTTTACCCATGGTTTCAAGTGCTTTCGCGACGTCGTCGTAGGGAATGATGATCAGCAATTCATCGGGCGACATCCAAGCCGCACCTTTGCCACCCTTCATTTCGATACGGCGTGGCGCGGGTAGTTTGGTGCCGGTGATCGCCTTGATGGCTGCGGGCACAGCTTTGTCCGCAAGATCGCAGCGCAGGCTGATCATGCCAAGCGGGCCGATCTCGCGGATGCTGGCGAAACCGTCGAATGTGGCACCGCTAAGGGCGCTTGCCGGATCAGACATTCTGCTTTTCCCCGTCTTTATCAAAGAAGACCGGATCGACGATTCGCGCCAGCACCGACGTGCCACCAACTTTAGGGAATTCTACAGTCTCTCCCATACGTTGCGGGCCGTTCTTCACCAGGCCCATCGCGATACCGCGTTTCAGTGTTGGCGAAAAATATGTCGAGGTCACACGTCCTTCGGTATTGCGTTGGCCGTTAGGGTTCACGCCCGCAGCGACAGCATAGGCGCCGTCAGGGATGACCGAGCCGTCAAGCGTTTCCAGCCCGACCAGTTTCCAACGATTCGGATCGGCAAGGTGCGACCGTTCCTGGCCGCGCTTGCCAAGGTAGTCGTCCTTTTTCTTCGATATCGCCCAGCCAAGGTTCAGATCTTGCGGGATCACGGTGCCGTCGGTTTCGTCGCCGATCATGATGAAGCCCTTTTCGGCCCGCAATATGTGCAGAGCCTCTGTCCCGTAGGACATTGCGCCAAACTCCGCTCCGTCGGCCAACACCTTGTTCCAGAACGCTAATCCATGTGATGCCGGGACGGCGATTTCGTAGCTTAGCTCGCCAGAGAAACTGATACGGTAGATGCGCACGGGGAAGCCAGCAAGAGCGCCGTCCGCCCATTGCATGAAGGGCAGAGCTTCTTTCGAAACATCCATGCCGCCTAATTTTTCAAGTAGTTTCCGTGCGTAAGGACCAACGACTGCAACTTGGGCGTATTGTTCGGTGACATTGGCGGTATAAACTTTCCAAACCCACCATTCGCATTGCAGCCAATC
Source organism: Pseudorhodobacter sp. (assembly GCA_031406155.1). Classification (GTDB taxonomy): domain Bacteria; phylum Pseudomonadota; class Alphaproteobacteria; order Rhodobacterales; family Rhodobacteraceae; genus JACMNW01. Next base: position 28,903 of record JANOGW010000003.1, on the reverse strand, counting down.
CTCCATATGGGCGTGAATGCGGTCGGCGCCTCCGGAAGTGGTGTGGCAAAGCCAGGTGTCGTCTGTGATTCTGGCGACAACGCCGTCATCGCTTAAGAAACCGTTCTCGTTGCACATCAAACCGTAACGACATTTGCCGATGGGCAGTGTCGACATGACACCGGTATAGAGCATATCAAGGAAGCGGCCCGCGTCAGGCCCCTTGACTACGATCTTCCCAAGCGTGGATGCATCAAGGATACCAATGGCTTGGCGGGTGTTGTTAACCTCGCGGTGGACGGCTTGTTCGTGGGTTTCGCCGTCGCGGGGGAAGCAATACGGCCTGCGCCAATGGCCGACGGGTTCGAAGTAAGCGCCCGATTTTTCGTGACTTTCGTGCATGGGCGTGCGGCGCAGGGGTTGGAAGATGTCGCCACGTGCTTCGCCTGCCAAGGCGCCGAGTGTCACTGGCGTGTAAGGGGGGCGGAAGGTGGTGGTGCCGACTTGCGGGATGGTCACGTTCAGCGCGTCGGCAAGGACGGATAGTCCATTGATATTGCTTAATTTACCCTGATCTGTGGCCATGCCCAGCGTGGTATAGCGCTTGGTGTGTTCGACGGATTCGTAGCCTTCGCGCGCGGCGAGTTGCACGTCGGAGACCTTCACATCATTTTGATAGTCCAGCCACATTTTGGAACGTAGCTTGAAGCTGGCCCCTTGCGGCATCAGCTGTATGTTTCCTGTGCTTTCCCCGTGCTTTTTGCGTGCATAAGCGTGTGCATCGTCCAGAACGCCGTGTGCTGCGGCGGTGGCGGAGGCGAGGATGCCTTCTGTGTCAAACAAGCCAAGCGCCGCGCCTGCGGGAATGACCATCGGCGCGCCGTCGTGGTTTGTCGGTGGGCGCGCGGCGTCGGGGATAAAGGCGGTGAGGGCATCATCCCAAGTGAGTTTTCCGCCGCAGTGCGACCACAAGTGCACGACCGGCGACCAGCCACCTGACATGGCGACGGCGTCGCAGGGGATGGTTTCGATGACGGCACCCTCGCCTGCCTGCAGGCAAAGAGTGACGGACATGACGCGCTTGGTGCCTTTGACGGACGCAATGGCATGGCCGGTCAACACGCGGATGCCGGCGGCGCGGGCACGGGTTGGCAGATCGCCGTTGGCCTCAGCCCGGGCATCGACGATCATCGGGACGGAAAGGCCAGCGGCTTTAATGGCGAGGGCGGTCAGGTAAGCGTCGTCGTTGTTGGTGGCGATCACAGTGCGGTCACCCGGCGAGACGGCAAAATTGGTGATGTAATCGCGCACCGATGCCGCCAGCATGACGCCGGGGATGTCGTTGCCCGCGAAGGACAGCGGGCGTTCGATGGCACCAGTCGCCGTGATGATGACGCCTGCGCGGATGCGCCAGAGGCGTTGTTTCGGGCGCCCATCGCCGGGGGTGTGATCGGCCACTCGTTCGTTGGCCAGCACATAGCCGTGGTCATAGACACCTGCCCCGGTGGTGCGGAGGCGGAGGGTGACGTTGTCCATATCGGCGAGGGTGCTAATGGTATGGTCAATCCATTGGGCGGCGGGCTTGCCGTCGATTTCGACGCCGTCAACCGGGGCGCGGCCACCCCAATGGACGGTTTGCTCCAACAGCATGACGCGTTTGCCTGCCTTGGCAGCGGTGAGGGCAGCTTGCAGGCCCGCAATGCCACCACCGATGACTAACACGTCGGCAAACGCATAGACGTGTTCGTAGCGGTCTGCATCGCGGTCTTTGGGGGCTTTGCCCAAACCTGCCGCCTGGCGGATGACGGGTTCGAAGATGTGCTTCCAAAACGCGCGCGGGTGAATGAAAGTTTTGTAGTAGAACCCGGCGGGCATGAAGCGGGCGGCGTAGTTGTTGATGACGCCGATGTCGTAATTCAGGCTGGGCCAGTGGTTCTGGCTGGCCGCTTCCAGCCCGTCGAACAGTTCTGTCGTGGTGGCGCGTTGGTTCGGCTCGAACCGCGCGCCCGTGCCAAGGTTCATCAAGGCGTTGGGTTCCTCTGGGCCAGCGGCGACAATGCCGCGCGGGCGGTGGTATTTGAAGCTGCGCCCGACCAGCATCTGGTCATTGGCCAGCAAGGCCGAGGCAAGGGTATCACCCGCCAGCCCGCGCAGGCGTTTGCCATTGAAGATGAACTCCTGCGGGCTCGTGCGGTCGATCAGGCGGCCACCTGTGGCAAGACGAGTGCTCATTTGAAGCCTTCCCAATCGGGGCGTTTTGCTTTGATTTTGGCTTGCAGGTCTGCGGGCGGGCCGCTGGATTGCGCGGGGTAGGTGCCGAACACCTCCAGCGTCGCGGTGTCGCGGGCGGCGAGGAACCATTTGCCGCAGCCATAGGCGTGCCGCCAGCGTTCGAAATGCACGCCTTTGGGGTTTTTGCGGGCGAACATGTAGTCGTTGAAATCGTCGTCGGAGGAGCCGGGGCCGTAGCGTTTCAAATGCGCCTCGTAGCCGGGGGCGAGTTCGGTTTCATCAGCGCGGATGCCGCAGTAGGGGCAGGTTAGGGTCAGCATTGCAAGGCTCCGGATAACAGGGGGGCAGGCACGGATACGCCGCACCTGCCCCGGAAGCCCAGGCTCTGGGTGGCGTGATCAGCTGTCGTCGTCCTCGGCCTCGGCACCAGCTTCTGGCGTGTCTTCGGCGTCGCTGTCTTCGGTTTCGCCAGTGGCTTCGGGAGCAGAGGTTGCAGCATTGTCTTCGTCAACTTCGCCCTCACCAGCACCGCCGAACAGCAACCATCCCCCAACGAGTGCGGCTGCAGCAATGCCTCCACCGATAATCCATTTCCGATTTCCGTCTCCAAGTGCCATTCTGCGAACTCCGTCAAGCGTGGATTATTCCACACTTCAGAAGTGGCCACTGCAGCCATTTCGTGCAACTTCGGCTGGCGGCAATTCGCCGACCGGGCTGCAGTATCAATCAATTGGGGCGACGGAGAAGCCCTTTCGCTCCAAGGATTTTCTAGGGTAGGCCGCATCAATGTGCCACCCCCGCCGCTACTGACTCATCAATAAACCGGCCTTCCCTGAAGCGGTTCATTCCAAAGGCTTCGGCCAATGGACCCGGCTCGCCTTTGGCCATCAGTTCCGCCATGGCCCAGCCTGATCCGGGGATGGCTTTGAAGCCGCCGGTGCCCCAGCCGCAGTTGATGAAGCAGTTGCCGAGGGGCGTTTTGGAGATGATGGGGGATCGGTCGCCGGTCATATCGACGATGCCGCCCCATTGGCGCAGCATTTTGAGGCGGCTGATCATCGGGAAGGTTTCAACGAGGGCGCGCAGGGTTTCTTCGATGTGGTGGAACGACCCGCGCTGGGTGAAGTTGTTGAAGCCGTCGGTGCCGCCGCCGATGACCATTTCGCCCTTGTCGGATTGCGACATATAGCCGTGCACGGTGTTGGCCATAACGACCACATCCATGCAGGGTTTGATCGGCTCAGACACGAGGGCCTGCAGGGCGACCGCCTCGATTGGCAGGCGGAAGCCGGCCATTTCGGCGACTTGGCCGGAGTGGCCTGCGACGACGATGCCAAGTTTTTTGCAACCGATGTGGCCTTTAGTGGTGTCGACGCCGGTGACTTGGCCGTTTTCAGTGGTGACGCCTTTCACCTCGCATTGCTGAATGACGTCCATGCCCATGGCAGAACAAGCGCGGGCGTAGCCCCATGCGACGGCGTCGTGGCGGGCGGTGCCGCCGCGGGCTTGGTAGAGGGCACCGAGGACGGGATACCGAGGCCCGTCGATGTTGATGATCGGGACCAGTTCTTTCACACGATCGGGGCCGATGTATTCGGTGGAGACACCTTGCAGCATATTGGCGTGGACGGTGCGCAGGTAACCCCTCACCTCATGGTGGGTTTGGGCCAGCATCAACAGGCCACGGGGGGAGAACATGACGTTGTAATTCAGCTCTTGGCTGAGCGTCTCGTACAGGGAGCGAGCCTTTTCGTAGATCGCGGCGGAGGGGTCTTGCAGGTAGTTGGAGCGGATAATGGTGGTGTTGCGCCCAGTGTTGCCGCCGCCGAGCCAGCCTTTTTCGATGATGGCTACGTTAGTCAGGCCGTGGTTCTTGCCGAGGTAGTACGCGGTCGCAAGACCGTGACCACCCGCGCCGACGATAATGGCGTCATAGGCTTTTTTCGGTTGGGGGTTGCGCCACGCACGTTCCCAGCCTTGATGATTGCGGAACGCCTCACTCGCGATGGCGAATACTGAATAGCGTTTCATGGCTGGCCCCGCGCTTCGTTTGCCCCGGTTTGGACGAGGTGCAGATATATCCGCGCTCATAGGCGGCACAATCGGGAAATTTGCGACATTATGCGATGCGACCAATCGCGCGATTGCAAGGTTGTACCGCGATGTCCGGATTTCGGGCTTTTGCTGCGCCGCGACAGCACATAGATAGGCTGTGACAGTGCAGAAGGACGGTTGGCTTGGAAAACTTGGGGTTCTGGATTGCTGCCGGTGGCATTGGTCTGGCCGTTGCGGCCAGCCTGATCGCGGCGGTGTTTCAGCGTCACGTCGCTGCCCCTTCTGCGGCGGCTTTCGATTTGCAGCTGTACCGCCAGCAATTGCGCGACGTTGACCGCGATCTGGGCGAAGGAATGATTGCACAGGGCGACGCGGACCGACTGCGCGCCGAGATATCGCGCCGCATTCTGGAAGCGGACCGGGCTGGTCGGGGGGCACCGGCCGCGCAGAGGGCTTCGGGCACTGCCCGCGTGATCGCCGCGATGATGGTTGCCGGCGTTGTAGTACCAGGGGCCGTTTTTGGTTATCTGCGCCTGGGTGCGCCGGGCTATCCGGACATGCCGCTTGCCAGCCGGCTGGCGGCGGCCGAAGCGTTTCGCGAAAATCGCCCATCGCAGGCGATGGCAGAGGTCGAAGCGCCACGCATCGATGCAGTCACGCCGGACCCGGAAATGGCGGATCTGATGGCCAAGCTCCGGCAGGCGGTGGCGGACAGACCAGGCGATATCACCGGGCTTGCACTGCTTGCGCGCAACGAGGCCGCACTTGGCAACCTGGGCGCGGCGACCAAGGCGCAGGCGCAACTGATCGCGGCAAAGGGTTCGACCGCAACCGGCCAAGACCATGCGCTGCTGGCCGAGATCATGATCCGGCTGGCAGGTGGCTATGTCTCGCCCGAGGCGGAGGCGGAGTTGATCCGCGCGCTGGAACTGGAGCCAGCAAACGGAATGGCGCGGTATTATTCGGGGTTGATGTTCGCGCAAGGGGATCGCGCCGACCGCGCTTTCACCATGTGGCGCGGGTTGCTGGAGGACAGTGCCGCCGATGACCCGTGGGTAGAACCGATCCGGGCGCAGATTGCCGAAATCGCTACGCGCGCGGGGGTAAAGTATGATTTTCCGGGCCCTGCGGGGCCAACGGCGGAACAGGTGGATGAAGCGGCAGACATGGCCCCCGAGGACCGTCTTGCGATGATCAAAGGCATGGTGGAAGGCCTGTCCGACCGTCTGGCCTCGCAAGGCGGGCCGGTGGAGGATTGGGCACGGCTGATCACTTCGCTGGGGGTGTTGGGAGATATGGCACAGGCCCGCGCGATCTATGCCGAAGCGCAAGGCGCATTCGCCGGGCGGGCGAGCGATCTGGAGGTGCTGCAAGCGGCGGCCGCTGCCGCAGGTGCCGCCGAATGATCATCGACACAATCGAGGCGTTTGCTGCCTGCCTGCCGCAGGGGCGTGCCATCTTCGGGTTGGATTTCGGGGAAAAGACCATTGGCGTTGCGACCTCTGATCTGCGCCGGTCGGTTGCGACACCGATCACGGTGATACGGCGCAGCAAATTCACCGAGGATGCGGCGGCGTTGCTGGTGTTGACCGGCGCGCGCAATATCGCCGGGCTGATTTTGGGTTTGCCACGCAACATGAACGGCTCGGAAGGGCCGCGCGCGCAGGCGACACGCGCGTTCGCGCGCAATCTGGCGCGACTGACCGACCTGCCGATCGGCTACTGGGATGAACGGCTTTCCACTGTGGCTGCAGAACGCGCTCTGCTGGAGGCGGATACGTCGCGAAAACGTCGCAATGAAGTCATCGATCAGGTCGCGGCAGGGTATATCTTGCAAGGCGCGTTGGACCGCATGACCTATATCGGGCGGGCCAATGAATGAAAGTTGACGACGGGAAAGACCCATCGGTGAAAGATGAGCAGTCAAGAGACGAGGTCTGGATGCGCGACGAGGTAGACTCGCCCTGCGTGAAATTGTGCGTCGTTCATCCCGAAGAACGGTTGTGCGTCGGCTGTTACCGCACGATCGAGGAAATTTCCCATTGGTCGCGCCTAACACCGGCAGCGCGGGCGGTAATCATGGCTGATCTGCCGGACCGCGCGCCCCGCCTGATCAAGCGGCGCGGTGGGCGGATGGGGCGGCTGGACCGCTAGAGCTTGTCCGACAAAAGTGGATACCGGGTTTGTCGAAAGACTCGCGTAAGACCGAACGGCTAAAGGCTGTCTGGCGATACTATGATCGGCAGACAGCCTTTAGAGTCTGCCGGGTCGGGGCTGGGCGGGTATCTTCCGTCAGCCTTGCGCGGAGTAGCTGCCATCGGGCCGATGCACCTCGCTGCCAACAAGGGCGGGAGTAAAAACGCAGATCAGCCGCATGGCGTTGTCCGAGGTCACGCGCACCTCGTGGCGGTCATGCAGGTTGGGCGCATACAGCACGCCGGGGCGGATCGCATGGCGCAGCCCGGAGCCAAGTTCAACCACCTCGCCCTCGCCGTCCAGACAATAACAGGCCTCGACATGGTTCTTGTATTCCAGTGTCAGCACTGCGCCGGGGGCAATGGTGGTGTCAGTCATCGTGTAGCCCAGCCCGTCGGACTGCACCAACAGCCGAAGGCTGGTCCAGCCCGGCCCGGACGCATCACGCGCAGTGTTTTCGAGGGATTTGCGGTCGACGATGATCATGCGAATTGTCCTTTCAATTGCTGGCTTTGATGCGAGAGATGCGTCTACCGGTCATCCAGCCAGCGCCTGACGCTGGCCATTTGGGGGCGGAAATAGGCGATCATGCGGCCTTCAGACGGGGCATTCGCGCCGGGTTGCCACGCGGCCACGCCGTGCAGGGTGTGGCGGTGCAGCAGCGTCGCTTGTCCCGGTTTTATCGGCAACACGCGGCGGGGGCAGCTGGCGAAAACCTGTCGGCGGGCATCCTGATAAGCGGGGTTCAGATCGACCTTACCCCAATCTTCCGGCGGATGCGCGGCAAGTGCCGCAGCAATAGCAGCACGCATCACGCCGTGACTGCCGTCCCAGACCACAAGCGGCGAGGCACCCGCATCGCAGTCGTTCAGGGCAATGCCCAAGACCCAGTGGTGCGGCTCTTGCATCAGGCGGGCACCGCCCGGTTGCAGCAGCAGGCCGTCCAGATGTGCGGCATCACGGATAAGTCGGTAACGGTAGGCGGGTTCGGTTTCCGATGGTGACGGCTGCGGGTAGCCGGGTTTGATCACTGATAGTTGGGCCGGGTGCAGGGCTTCAGGGACAAGCGGCAGCGCGCCCCATGGAAAATCCGCCCCGGGAACGGCGCCGGTCGGATCGTTGGGCAAAGCATCAACCCCGACCAGCCATGTACCGCCGCAGCGCCAGTCCTCTTGTCGTGCGGCGAGGGTTTCCAGTGCCAGCCGGCGCGCCGCATCGGCCCATGTGGCAATGCGCGGGTCGGGGCCAAGTACCGCCCAGCCCTGCCCTACCATCCGGCGGCCTTGCGCAACATGTTTGCCGCGACCAGCACCAGAAACACCGCGAACGCCCGTTTTAGCGGCTTTGGGTTCATTGCATGGGCCAGTTTGACCCCCCATGGGGTTGCCAGCAGCGTCGTGGCAATGACGGTCAGGAAGGCGGGAATATTGATGGCCCCGAGGGTGAACGGCGGGGCCAGGTCAACCGGGACGAACAGAAAACCGATCACCGATGGCACGGCGATGATCATGCCAAAGCCCGACGCGGTGGCGACGGCACGGTGGATCGGCACGTTGTAGAGGCTCATCATCGGCACGCCAAAGGTGCCGCCACCGATGCCCATCAAAACCGACAGAAAGCCGATACCAGTGGCTAGGATGCCGCGTGTGGGTTGGGCTGGCATGCTTTGGGCGATACGCCAGTTGTCGCGGCCGAAGGCCATGTAAAGCCCCGCGATCATGGCCAGAATACCGAAGATGGCCTGCAAGGTGGTAGATGTAAGACTGGAGGCGACAAACACGCCGGCAATAGTGCCGAGCACGATCCATGGCCCCCATTGGCGCAGGATGTCCCAATCGACGGCACCCTTGCGGTGATGCGCCAGCACCGATCGCAGCGACGTGGCCATGATCGTGGCAAGCGATGTGGCAACGCAGACCTGCATCAGATGTGGGCCGCCGTAGCCCAGATGATCGAAGGTGTAGAAGAACGCAGGCACCACGACGATCCCGCCACCTACCCCTAGCAGCCCGGCGATAACCCCGGCAAAGGCCCCGATGACCAGCAAAAGGGCAATCATCGGCAGCAGGGCGGCAAGATCCGGCATCATCATCCCTCAGAACGCTTCCCGACATGATCTATCCCGGCACATCCCGCAGCGCCAGTCGATCCGGGCTTTTCTTGACCGTCCGACCTTGCTAGGTTCGTACCATTCACACCATCGAGGATATCATGCAAAAATCAGTTTCACTGATCCGTTACTCTTTGATCCTTGGCTCGGTGGCCGCCGTCGGCCCGTTTGCCATCGACATGTACCTGCCAGGAATGCCAAGCATCGGCGCCGAACTTCAGACCTCCATGCAGGCCGTGCAATGGACGATTGTCGCTTATTTCATCGCCTTTGGTCTGGCGCAGCTGGTCTATGGCCCCTGGGCCGATCAATCGGGTCGCAAGCCACCGATGTATGCCGGGCTGGCGCTGTTCATCGCCGGCACGGTGATCTGCGCGGTGGCACCCACGATCGAGATGCTGATCCTGGGCAGATTCGTGCAAGGCATCGGCGGGGCGGCAAACATGGTGGTGCTGCGCGCGGTGATCCGCGACCTTGCCACCGGGGCCGCTGCCACGCGGATGATGTCAACCATCATGATCGTCATCGCCATCTCGCCGCTGCTGGCCCCGCTGTCGGGGTCGGCGTTGCTGGCGTTCGGGTCGTGGCGGTTGATCTTCTGGGCGCTGCTGGTCGCGGCGGCGCTGAGCTTTTTTCTGATCTGTTTCATGCTGGAGGAAACGTTGAAACCCGAACAGCGCCAGCCCTTCGATCTGGCAACGATGCGGGCGGGTGTCGCCATGTTGTTCGCCGACCGGGGTTTCTTGGTGATGACGTTTCTGGCGGGCTTTGCCTTTGCCAGCTTCTTCGTGTTCATCGCCAGCGCAGCATTCGTCTATACCGGCCAGTTCGGCCTGTCGCCCACACAGTTTTCCTTTGCTTTTGCAATCAATGCCTTCGGATTTTTTGCGGCGTCGCAGTTCGCAGCACCGCTGGGCCAGAAGCTGGGACCGCACCGCATGATCATGTTGGCGACCACCGGCTTTGCGCTTGCCACAATCGTGCTGTTCGCACTTGGCCTTGCCGGTTATGCCAACCTTCCGGTCACGGTGGCCGGGTTGTTCATCGGCAACATGTTCCTCGGCGTCGTGCTGCCCACATCACAGGTTCTGGCGCTGGAGGAACAGGGCGCGCATGCAGGCCTTGCATCCTCGCTTGGCGGCACCATGCAGATGGTCGCGGCGGGGGTGCTGGTGGCGGCGACGGGGCCGTTCATGGATGGCACGGTGGTGCCAATGCTGGCTGCCATTGCGCTGTGCGGGGTCATCGCGCTGGGGCTGTCACGGTTCATTCCGCGTCAGGAGGCCTTGGCGTGAAGCGCCTCCAATGCCATATCCAGCACCTCAAGCCCCGCACCGGGACGGTTGGCCCGGTCTGACAACACGCGCCGCCAACCGCGCGCACCGGGACGCCCGTGAAAGAGGCCGAGCATGTGGCGGGTGATCTGGTGCAGGCGGCCTCCATTGGCCAGATGGGCCGCGATGTAGGGGCGCATGTCGCGGACGGTGTCGAACGCGCCGCGCCCTGCCCCCGCCCCGGGACTGGCGCCCCACAGTGCATCAGCCCCGATCAGCACCGAGGCCGGATCGTGGTAGGCCGCACGCCCCAGCATGACGCCGTCGATGCCTTGATCAAGAAAGCCTGTCGCCTGTTCAAGCGAGGTGATGCCACCGTTGATGCAGATGGTCAGATGCGGGAACTGCTGTTTCATGCGCAGTACCAGCGGGTAATCCAACGGCGGAATATCGCGGTTTTCCTTCGGCGACAGGCCCTTCAGCCATGCCTTCCGGGCGTGGATGATGAAATGTGTGACACCCGCCGCCGATACGGTTTGTAGGAAATCAGGCAGGATTGTTTCGGGATCCTGATCATCCACGCCGATCCGGCACTTAACGGTGACCGGCACCGGGCTTGCCTCCCGCATTGCAGCCACGCAGGCAGCGACCAGCGCTGGCCGCTCCATCAGCACCGCGCCAAAGCAGCCGGACTGCACGCGATCGGATGGGCAGCCGACGTTCAGGTTGATCTCGGCATAGCCATAGGCGGCGGCAAGGCGCACAGCATGGGCCAGTTCGGCAGGATCGGAGCCGCCAAGTTGCAGGGCAACGGGATGTTCTTCAGCCGAGAACGCAAGCAGCCGATCACGGGACCCGTGGATGACGGCGGCAGCGGTGACCATTTCGGTATACAGCATCGCCCGGCGCGTCATCAGCCGGTGAAAATGCCGACAATGGCGATCCGTCCAGTCCATCATGGGTGCAATGGAAAGTCTATGTGGTTGATATTCTGTCATTATTGCTGAAGTCTCAAATCGTTAGCTTGCCCGTCTGTTCACCGTTCCCACGCCCCTTTTCACCACGCTACGACGACTCATTGCACACGGATTGCACACGAAATGCCGACCATCGCAAAGCTTCCCTCAGGCTCATGGCGTGCGCAGGCCCGCCGCAAGGGTCGCTATGTCAGCGAGACGTTTCTGCGGCGAGACGATGCGCTCCGCTGGTCCCGTTTAGCCGAGCTGTCGGTCGATCGCAACGAAACGCTGGTGAGCGCCCGGATAGGTCGGCTGACGAAGTTCGGAGAACTGGTGAAACCGCATATCGAAGACATGACGGCGGTCGGAAAGCCGCCGCAGCGGTCGAAGGCCGCGACGTTGGAAATGTTGCAGCGTGAGCTGGAGGCTATCAAGATCACGGCACTGGACCGGGAACGGCTGATCCAGTTCGGGCGGTCCCAGTCTGAGGCAGGCGCGGGGCCTGTGACTCTTGGGATCGATATCGGGACGATCGGCCTCGTTCTGTCGCATGCAGCTGCCGTGCATGGGTTGCCGATCTCCACGGAACAGGTGGCGCTGGCCCGGATTGCGTTGAAACGGCTCGGCCTGATCGGAAAGGGCACGGAGCGGGACCGATCGCCGACACAGGACGAGGTCGAAGCCCCTATCGCGTTGTTCGAGGGTAACGAACGACAGATCATCCCGATTACCCGGATCATCCGGTTCGCCATCGCGGCGTTCATCGGGCAGGTGCACCGGGCGATCACGCGCGACGATAAGGACCTTGCAATCAAGGTGCAATATCCTGAAGTGCAAGTCAGCTTCGACTGTGATGTGGACAGTGTGGCTACGCCGCTGCGTCTGCCGGGAATTTTGCCGCGCAGCATGGACCTGTCGCCCCTGCTGGCCGAGGCCAAACGACAGTTGCACGCAGAAGCGGACTATCTGGCCGAAGCGCAGCATCTGGCCCGGTTCAGCGCTTTGATGGAAGGTTCTGACACCTTCGTGCTGCCACGGGTGGGCGCGTGTCGCCTTGCGCCCAATGATCGAAGCTTATCGCAACCATACGACTCTGCCGCATTGAAATTCCGGCGGCGGGCATCATGTCCAAGAGCTATAAATTGAAGATGGACCTGATGACAGACTGGACCCCGACCCGTGCTGAAGGTGATAAAATTCTGGCCGCCTTTACCCCCCGCATGGGGCGGCGCTATGCCAACGGCCGCAACACTGACCATGGCCCCGGCGCGCATAAGCCCGGCGCGCACGGGGCGGTGTCGGCGCTATCGCCCTACATCCGGCGCAGGCTGGTACTGGAGTCCGATGCCGTGGCGGCAGCGCTGGCCGCTCATGGGCCGGAAGAAGCCGAAAAGTTCGTACAAGAGGTGATCTGGCGCGGCTATTTCAAGGGTTGGCTGGAACGCCGTCCGCAAGTCTGGGACAGTTACCGCACAGGGCTGGACGCAGATCTGGCCGCCCTTGACCGTGACCGCCGGCTGCGCCGCGACGTGGACCGGGCGATGAATGGGCAAACCGGGCTTGCCTGTTTCGATGCCTGGGCAACCGAACTGGTCGACACCGGCTATCTGCATAATCATGCGCGGATGTGGTTTGCCTCGATCTGGATCTTCACGCTGGGGCTGCCGTGGCGGCTGGGGGCAGATTTCTTTTATCGCCACCTGCTGGACGGTGATGCCGCATCGAACACACTGGGCTGGCGCTGGGTGGCGGGGCTGCACACCCGGGGCAAACCATACCCCGCCGACGCGCAGAACATTGCCACCTTCACCGCGGGGCGCTTCACACCGCGACAAAGCGAACTGGCCGAAGTGACAGAGGGGCTGGAGGCGACCGAGCCTGACGGCTTGCCGACGGTCCTGCCGCTACGCCCGGTGACACCACCGCAACCGCGCCGCCCGACTGCTCTGCTGATCACGGACGAGGATTGCCGGGTCGAGGATTTCGATCTTGCGGGGCTGGACATCCGCATAACGACGACGCTAAGCGCAACTCACCTGCGATCGCCGCTGCCGGTGTCCGATCTGGTGCAGGGGTTCGAGGATGGCGCGCTGGCCGATGCAGCCCAGCGGTCCGGCTTTGCCGCGACTGCGATGCGCGCGGATGATCCGGCAAGTCTGGCCAAATGGGCCGCAAACGCGGGGGCCACGCAGGTTGTGACGCCCTTCATCACCCGGGGCCCTTTGCGCGACTGGCTGGATGAGGCGGCACCGGCCCTTGCCAAACAGGGCATCACACTTTGCGAATGGCAGCGAGACTGGGATGCGGCAATCTGGCCGCACGCCACCGCCGGGTACTTCAAGGTCAAGCAGAACATTCCCCGCATCCTCGAACAGCTGCTGCCCGCATGACGCTGCCCCGCATTATCCTGACCGACCCCCGCATCGCCCGGCTGGTCACCCTGATCCGCGCCGCGTTGCGCCCGCCTGCCGGGGCCGGGCGCATTGCCCTTGCGTTGGGTCTTGGGGGGCTGTGCCATGCGCTTTTTGCGGCAGGCGTGCTGGCCATGATCGTGGCGATGTTCTTTGGCCTCAGCGAAAGCCTTGGCACCGTCCCTTGGCCCTGGGCGGCGCTGGCAAATGCAGCGCTCATCCTGCAGTTTCCGCTGGCCCATTCGCTTCTCCTAACCGGCCCCGGCGGGCGATTCCTTGCCCGTTTGGTCCCCGGCCCGTGTGGTCAGACACTTGCCACCACCACCTATGCCATCATCGCCTCAGCCCAGCTTTTGGCGTTGTTTGCCCTCTGGACGCCATCGGGCATCATCTGGTGGCGGGCAGAAGGGGCGGTGTTTTGGGTGGTCACCGCCGCTTACGCCACAAGCTGGCTTATCCTGCTGAAGGCCAGTTTCGATGCGGGTGCCGAAGTGCAATCGGGTGCCCTTGGCTGGATGTCGCTCATGGCACGCATCCGCCCTGTGTTTCCCGATATGCCCACGCAAGGGTTGTTTCGGTTGATCCGGCAGCCAATCTATGTGGCTTTTGCCCTGACATTATGGACCGTGCCGGTCTGGACGCCGGACCAACTGGTGCTTGCAACCAGCTTCACCGCCTATTGCGTGCTGGCCCCGCGCATGAAGGAACGCCGCTTCGCTACCCGCTATGGCGACCGGTTTGATCGTTACCGGGCAGAAGTGCCTTACATGTTGCCCCGCCTGCCCAAGGATCAACCCGATGCGCAATGACCTGACGATCTACGACAAGGTGGCAGACCGTTGGTGGTCCGATGACGTCCGCTGGGTCCGCACGCTGAAAAACCTTGTGCCTGGACGGCTGGCCTGGTTCGACCGCCATATCGACTGGAGGGGCAAGGCGGTGCTGGATCTGGGCTGTGCGGGGGGCTTCATGGCCGAGGCACTGGCGCAGCGCGGGGCGCAGGTGACGGGGATCGACCCCGCAGCGGATGCGATAGACGCCGCCCGTGCCCATGCCCGCGAGGGCGGCCTGCGGATCGGTTACGATGTTGGCATGGGTGAGGCCTTGCCCTACGACACCGCCAGCTTCGATGCCGTGGTCTGCGTCGATGTGCTGGAGCATGTGGCCGATCTGACCAAGGTTCTGGCCGAGGTCGCCCGCACTTTACGCCCCGGCGGGCTGTTCCTGTTCGACACCATCAACCGCAATCCGCTGGCCCGGCTGGCCACCATCACCATTGCCGAAGATGTGCTGCGCCTGTTGCCGCGCGGCACCCATGATCCGGCGATGTTCATCAAGCCCGCCGAGTTGCGCGCGGCGATGCAAGGTGCGGGGCTGGTGCCGGGCCGTGTGACCGGCCTTGGGCCGCGCGGGATCAACCGCCGGTTTGACCTGACCTTCGGCCCCCTGCCCCTGACTGCCGTGCTGTATATGGGCACCGCCCGCAAACCGCTTTCGTTGGGAACCACCGCATGACCGACCTGCCGCGCGAGAACGTCCAATCCTATGCACGCCCGCCGGCATTGGAGCCGGTGCCGCAGCGCATCATCCTTCGGCTTGGCGGCGCGCTTGTGGCCGACACCACCCGCGCCCTGCGGGTGCTGGAGACGCATCACGCGCCGACCTATTACCTGCCCGTGCAGGATATCCATTCCAGCCTGCGCCCGGCGCTGGGCAGCAGCTTTTGCGAATGGAAGGGTGTCGCGCGATACTTCGATGTGCTGTCAGCCTCGGCAACGGCCCTCCGCGCCGCGTGGGCCTATGACAGCCCCACCGCCGGTTTCGCGACCATTGCGGGCCACGTTGCCTTCTACGCGGCGCTGATGGACGAGGCCTGGGTCGGCGATCTGCGCGTCATCCCGCAGCCGGGTAGTTTTTACGGCGGCTGGGTCACGCCCGATCTGGACGGCCAGATCAAGGGTACACCCGGAACGCAGCACTGGTAGCATGTGGGACACGAGAAAGATCGGGGGAGCGAAGATGGCGATACGCGGTCTGGTCCGTTTCGTGATTGCGGCAGCCCTGCTGACTGCGGTCTTGCCGTTTGCCATGGCCGAAGAGCCCCAGAGCGGGGAAAAGTTGATCGAGGACTTCACGATGCAACCTGAAACCCGCTGGCGATTTTTCACCGATCAGGTGATGGGGGGCGTCTCGACCGGAGGCGTCGCCTTTCCGCAGGAAGACGGGCAAGCCTATGCGCGCATGACCGGCCGCGTCAGCACCGCCAACCGCGGCGGGTTCATCCAGATGCGGCTGGATCTGGCCACCCCGCCACCTGACGGCACAACCGGCGTGCGCCTGATCGTGCGCGGCAACAGCCAGCGCTATTTTGTGCACCTGCGTACCGGATGGACGCTGTTGCCGTGGCAGTACTATCAGGCGGAATTCGAGGTGACAGAAAGCTGGAACGAGGTGCGCCTGCCACTTGATGCGTTCGCAGCCTCCGGCGCGCTTTTGCGCAGTGTTCCTCGCCCCGGCAGCCTGACCTCGGTCGCCGTCGTGGCCTACGGCCGCGATCACGACGCCCTGATCGACGTCCGCGAGGTGGGGTTTTACTGAGCCGGACGAACGCGGCACCGTTTCATCCGCGTATGGCCCAGGCCTGAAGCGGAAGCTTGAAAAGTAGTTTTGCCATCAAAACAGGCCAGCAACAGACCGATGACCGCACCAGGAAAACGGCTGCTCGTGCAGTAGCGCACGATCCAAGCGCGCACGGGGTGACCCGACTTCCTGCTGAAGGCGTCGCACGAGGGTGCTGCCCATCTCGATGATCGTTTTCATCCGCTCTTCCAACCGGGTCATCTCGGACATAGTACCTTTCAGGTTTTCGGTGTCGTCCCCGATCGCGGCAAGACGCTCGAACACCTTTTCTGATGTCACCAACCGTAGTTCGGCGTTTTCGACCACGGCGCGCTGCGCGCCCAACAGCCGACCCGCCTGCGGGGTGTGGCCTGCCCGCGCCAACCTGTCAAAAAGCGGCTGAACCGAAGCGCGGATAGCCTTGAACCAATCGTTCGACAAGCGCTGCTCGCGCTTGGCGGCGAGCATGGCATCGCGTTCAAGCCGCCGCACGCCGGTTACCCCATAGTGGATCTGGCCGTGCAGATCGACCTGAACGGTTGCGATTTCGTCGTTCACCGCAACGAAGCGCAGCAGCACCTGACTTAGCTCTACCCGCTGTATCTGATCAGTTGATAAACGAAGTCTGTTCTGAGGTTGGCGATTCCGGACTGGGCGATGCGTACCAAAAGTGGCGCAGCTTGTTCTTTGGTGCAATTCATCGCGATTGTCACGGTTTCGGCAGCTTGAGCGGTCGCCGCAGTCACTAAGCTGACGGATGCAAAGGCAAATATTCTTCGGATAAACATCGTGTTGCGGCCCCAATTTTGTTGCGAAACCTTTAGAAGTACCGGGCTGCCAAACGTCCATGTCCGGTTGCTGTCCAAGATGCTTTGGTAAAGGGTGCAGACGAGTTCAGTGTCCCAAAATAATCGGCAACTAGGCGATCTACAGGCACGCCCTTGGTGCGCAATGCCGGTTTTCGCGCAATCTGATGCAGCGCAAAGCTGATTGCCTGATTTGGTTGCGGCATTCAGACATGATTTTTCTTTGTCAGACACACCGGTCTTTTCTCACTGAGCTTGCTTTCTAAGCCTGCCGAACCGATCTACCAAGATCATGTGCGGCACCGTCAATGCAGCAAGACCAATAAAGATTGTCTGCATGCTGGCTTTTGATACTTCGCCAAGATCACTGGAAACCTGGCTTTGTAGGAACATTGCGGCAACCAAGACCACCAGCCCCGACAAAAGCGCTGAAATAACGAGGGCGCGCCGCGCACGCGGTACAGATTGGATCGTGACGCTAAAGTGCCGAAGTGAATGCAGGCCGCAAAAGTAAACTGTGAAGAAAAGCAAAGGGGGAAGCAGCGCCCCGATACCCCACAATATTGCCTGTTCAACTGCGGCCTGACCCCGCGCCTCGGACTTAAAAATGCATATAGCGATAAAGATGCCAAGCCCAAGCGCCCCTGTAAACGCCGCTACATTTGCGCTGAAATCTGCCGCAGCCGGCGCGGCAAGATGGGCGAAGAGCATGTCAACTTCTTCGGGATGGAATAACGCCGGGGCACCGATCGTGGCAATACCGCCCGTCCACTTCAGCGGTGATGTGGCGTGCGACCAGTCATCCGAAAAATGCAACACCGAATAGGCCAGAAATGCCGCCAGAGCGACGCCGGGAACCAAGATCCAGACGATGATCACAGCCGATGCCAGCCCGAGGTACACTGCCACGAACCAAAGCTTGCCGCGCCACCCTTCAAGCGGCCAAAGAACCTCGGCAATGGGCAAATCAAGCGCACCATGCGGCAGCCCAAGAATTGCAACCAGTGGTGCAAGCAGCAAAAGCTGCAAGCCCGAATCAGGTTGGATTGTGACTTCGAGCAGGAGCGCGAAAACTGCGAACATGCCAAACAGAAAGGTCTGCCATAGCGGTGCCGAAATCATGCCGGAACCAATGCTGCGCGCAGGAACGGCAAGGTCGGCAATGATGCCATGATGGACAATCTGTCCACTGGGTGCGTCGAGCCCGAAAGAAACCGTTCCAGCCGATCCGGTGGCGCGTTTCGAAACAGGCTTTCGAACAAGGCAGGTCCACGTTCCGGCATCGTTTGCAGAACTTGCAGGAAAACCCGGTCCATGAAACGGGTGGCCAGACCGTCCAGCCGGGGTTGGGACGCATCGCACCGCTGCAGCGCAGCAAACACGTAATCTGCCTGCGCCTGTATGCGCGCAAAGGCATAGCCCGTGGAAGGGCGCGCCGCACCGCCACCAAGCCCCATGCGGATCAGACCTTCCTCTGGTAGATCGGTGAAGCCCACCTGCATGGGCAGCGCGCCCGCCTCTTGGCGCAACACTTCGAAATTACCCGGTTCAAGTGCAGCAATTTCGGTTTCAAGCCACGTTTTGAAAACGTCTGACCCCGGAGACTCCGGGGCAAAGGACGTCACCTCGACCAAGGCGCGATCACGAGCAAAAGGTAACGTATAAACGAAATCCACGCCGCGACTGCGCGCCTTGCGAAAGTGCATAAGCTGCACGCGGTCGGGGTCGAAGACCGCGCGTTCAGTGCGAATTTCCCACCCGAGAAAAAACTGCCCATAAGTTGGAATACGGCTTGGCGGCCGGGTATCGACCACCTGGTTCGCGCTTAATCTGCCTGCGTTCGTGTCGATCTGCCAACCCTTGGCCGATCTGCAAACGGCCAAAGCGGACGTGCCAAGCAACAGCCTTGCCGATGGACCGTCGGCGATCAGGGATTGCGCACGATCATAGAACGGCCCTGCGGCGACACTTTGATATTGCAATCGTTTCGATCCGCGGCGGACTGTGCCACCCGGCCCACACACGTCCCAATGCGCCCACGATGCGCGCACGCAATCCTCAAACGGGTCGGGTGCAGTGCGCCAAAAGCTCCACGCGCGGTCATCGCTGTAGTTGTGGCGCGGTTCAATCACGCAGACATCCCGCCCAGCCGCCGCAAGGCGCACGGCAAGGCTCAATCCCGCGCAGCCACCGCCGAGAATGGCGATATCGACGTCAGGGTGCAGCATGATACTTGCCTGACGCCACCGGATTACGCAGGCGCAGATCGCTTGTCACACCATGAACAACAAGCAACAGCTTGCGCCATGCAGGCACAAATGCTCGGCCCCTGCCGGGGTCGCACGAGCGCGCCCGCAATTCCGTTCCGATACCGGCATACATCGACGCCGCGGCAGCAACCGCCAGACGCAGCCGCAGGGGCAGCGCAGGCAGCCCAATGCGCCCGGACGCATAAAGCGCGTCGGCGCGGGTAAGCAGTTCCGCGACCGCACGGCGAACGTCATCGCGGGCATCAGACTTGCCAGCAGCGATGGCGTCCGGTGCATGCGCGCAAAGGTGATAGGGCAGATAGCGGCGCCCTGCCTCGGCATCGTCGATCACATCGCGGCAGATATTGGTCAGCTGCATGGCCTTTCCCAAATCTGCGGCCCGTGAATGCCATTGGGGGGCCACATCAAAGAGCGCGCAGACCATAATCCCCACTGTCCCTGCAACCCCCATGCAATAGCTGTCAAGCGCCGCATCATTGGCGATGCAGGTGGCACCGGTATCGAGCGCGATCGTGTCCACCAGCCGGGCAAAACTGGCCAACCCCGCCGGACGCCCCGTCAAAAGGGCGCGCGCCTCGATGGCAAGCGGGTCTGACCCACCCCCGCCCCGAAGATCAACCGCCAAGGCCGTCAGACGTGCCTGAACCTGCGGCCCACCGACGGTATCGGCCAGATCGTCCACCGTGCGGCACAAAGCATAAAGACGTGCCACATTCGCATGATCCTTGCGCGCCAGCAGTCGTGCGGCAGGCGCAAAGCTGCGGGCATGATGGGCCAGCATCGCCTCGGGGGTCATACGAAGGTCACCGCTGCTGGCACGACAGTATCAAGAACCTTGGCGGACGACACAACGCCGGGAAGGCCAGCGCCGGGATGGGTGCCCGCCCCGACAAAGTACAAGTTCCGCACGCCCTCACCCTGATTGTGGAACCTAAACCACGCCGATTGCGAGAAGAACGGCGATAGCGAGAAACCGGCGCCATCTACCGATAAATAATCCGCCTTGAAGTCTTCCGGCGTCATCGCGAATTCGGCGGTGATCGCCTTGGACAAGCCCGGCAGCATGGAAGCGTCCAATGCGGCCACGATCCGGTCGCGCAGCTTTGGCCCTTCGACGGACCAGTCCTGTCCGCCTGCAAGGTTCGGCACCGGACACAAAACATAGAAACTGTCTTTGCCTTCCGGGGCAAAACTGGGGTCGGTCGCCGTCGGGCGGTGCACATACAGCGAAAAATCCTCGGCCAGCACTTTGCGGTGAAAGATGTCGCCTAGCAATTCCTTGTACCGCGCCCCAAACCAGACCGTGTGATGTGCCACATCTGGCCAAGTGCGGTTTGCGCCAAAAAACAGCACGTACAGCCCCATCGAAAGCCGCGCATTTTTTGCCCTGATCTTTGCCACGGGTGATTGCACCGCTGCAGGCAGCATGGTTCGATAGACATGCATGGGGTCCATGTTGGACACGACCACCTCGGCCGCAATCTCTCGCCCGCCTTCAAGGATCACCCCGGTCGCACGACTGCCGTCAAGCTTGATCTGCGCGATGGTGGTGTTGAGCGTGATCTGGATGCCTTCCTCCCGCATCAGCTTTTCCAGCGCATCGACAAGCGCGCCAGTCCCGCCCTTGGGAAACCAGATGCCGTGCGTCCGCTCCAGATGGTTGATCATGCCGTAGATCGCAGTGGTGTCGAACGGATTGCCGCCCACCAGCAGCGGCTGGATTGAAAACGCACGGCGCAGGCGATCATCCTTGATGAAACGGCTGACCATCGACCAAACGCTTTCATAAGACCGCAGCCGCACCAAGTGCGGGATCTGGCGCAACATGAAACCGATGGAATGAAAAGGTGTCGTGGATAGCCTCTGAAACCCGATGTCATAGATTTTCTTCGACCAAGCGCCTAGACGGCGATAGCCCGCCACGTCAGACGGGCTTAACCGGGCAATCTCTGCCTCGGTCGCGGTCTCCGTCGGGCCATAGTCGAAGGTTTCGCCATCATGGAAGTGGAACCGATACCACGGGTTAGGCTCCAGCAGTTCGACATAGTCCTCCATACGTTTGCCAAAAAGTGCAAACAACTCCTCAAACAGATGCGGTGCTGTCAAAACAGTTGGGCCGGCATCATGGCGAAACCCTTCATGTTCGAATACCTGCCCGCGCCCGCCAAGGCGCGGGCACCTATCGATCAGATGAACATTGTAGCCACGGGCTCTTAAACGCAAAGCTGCGGCAATGCCGCCAAATCCTGCGCCAGCAACAACAGCGCGAGGCTGCGCCTCAATTTGCGTGTCACGCGGCATGAGAAAACTCCCTCAGGGCGCTGTCTAACCGATCAGCAAGGTTGCAAAACGCAGATCCGACGTTCAGCGGTAGCTGCGAAGCAATGCCGCGGGCCAGATCGAGTGCGGCGCTGGCTTCGTCCCGCGCCGTCATTGATGCTTCAAAGCGTGACCACCCGTTCGCCTCCAGCACCGTGCAAATATTGACGCGCCCGGCTGCGCGGTCAGCGGCGATATCGTTCAAATCATCGAGCGCCTGATAGGCCACGGCCATGTTCCAGGCGACTTCCGACACCAGTTCATCGGCAGGGGCGCGTGCCGCACAAAGGGCAAGGCGAGCGGGCAGGGCCAGTAGAGGGCCTGTTTTCGCAGCGACCATCGCCCGATAGTCGCCCAATGTTGCTATTTGTGCGGCAAGATCAACAGCCTGACCACGCGCGGTGTCAGAAATTGCTCCGTGCATCAAAAGTAAGGCGGATGCTGGATCAGGGTGCGCCGCTAGGCTGGCGAATGCAGCCGAAATCATCAGATCACCTGCACAAATGGCGGCAGCGGCATCAAACTTGCGCCAAAGAGCCAGCTTGCCGCGCCGCGTACCATCGCGTTCCTGCACGTCATCGTGGACAAGGGATGCGTTGTGCAAAAGTTCAGCGGCGCAGGCGCATGACATCGCGGCCAAAGGGTCAAGTCCCAACGCCCGAGCCGCGTCGAGAGCCAGCATCGCCCGCGTTCTGCCACCTCCGCCGTCAAGGTGGTAATTCGCGGCAAGCGCCACTGGTCCGCCCCCCAGAAGACCGCGCATCATTTCATTGACGGATCGAAGATCAGAATTCAAACGCAGTGGCACGGCGACCCCGATTCATGTCTGAAGTTAAACTGGCAGAAAGAGGCTGCCCGCAAGATTGCGAGCAGCCACCTGTCGTTACTCAGCTGGTTGGACCGAATTCCGCTGGTTTGCGAAGTAGGCTTCACTTTTGCGGACGGCGATCATGTAGATCAGCACACCGAACACTGCCTTGGCCGTGATGTCGGCGATGGTGTAGCCGACCTCGATGATGGTGCCGGCTGTCGCACCCTCCAGTCCGACCGCTCCGGCGAAAAAGACGACCGGATAGAACGCCCAGCTGCCAATAACCACGTAGCGCGCCGCGCTTACCAAACCGCGTGCATCCTCGGGCTGACTTTCGATTGACTTGGACAGACCGACGAACAGTTCGTAGACAATCCACAGGAACGGGATCATCGACAATGCGCCCCAGAACCAACGCGCGCTTTCGGTGGTTGCGATTTCACCCGGATACCCAAGTGCAATCATCAACGCGGCCAAAAGTCCCAACCGTGTTGCGCGTGATATTGTTTCAGCCCGACTTAATCCCATGACAAGGATCAGTTCGACCAGCAGCAGTGGCACCGTCAATATCCAGTCAACATAGCGATAGGCTTTGTTGAACGCATAACCGGAGGTCTTGAGTGTCCCGTCTGTGACATCATAGGCAGCTTGCCAACTATCGAAGATTCGAAAATAGTGGTAGGCTGCGATGAAGGTGACTAGTCCCGTTACAGTTAATGCTGTCTTGTATTGCGGTGCAACCTGACTGCGTCCCAACCAAAAAAAGATTGTCGCGGCAGCAAGGGTGGCAAACGCAAACGAGAAAGCATTGTAAATGAGGTCATATTGCCCCACCGAAATGTTTTCCATTGCTCGCTCCATTGGCATACATTTGTGTACACATGAGGCAAAGTAGGCCCATTAAAGCAGCCGAACAGCCCGGCGGACAGCGTGTCGCAGCAAACTCGCAATCAACCGCGGCGCACCGCGGGTCTATCAGTGCTGCGTACCCGGCGCGCCTTTGATGCGGCCATCGAGGCTTGAGGTAACCCAGCCGCCATAAAAGTCGCCCGGCTAAGGAATGACACGAGTGTCGCCGGTCGACGGCTCATCCATCAGCGCGGCATAAAAGGCCAGATATCCTGCAATCGCTGCGAAAGGCATTGCGGGGCGACTATAGCTCCACGCGGCACGCTTTGCTGTGGTTCCGCCCAGCAAACACATCGAAATGCCGCACGACACCCTTCGCTTCGCAAAGGCTGGTGCCCGGTGCAGGGTCCGGCGTTGAATGTACATCCTCGGGCGGCAGGTAATAGTTGGGCGCATGAAGCGTTTCCAGCACACGCAAGGCGCGCGTCGTCCCGGCGACCGCCGCGCATCGCGGACGGATGATGACACGTGGCGCCAGCGGTTCGAGTGTTGGCGGACGAGAATAAGACTGAACGCTTTCGCGTGGCAGGTCGATCACACCGCACCGATCGCAAGGAACCGTGTAAGCACAAGGCCTGACAGACCGATATGGGCTAACGTAATGGCCACCGACAGTCCGTGCAGCCATTTGAACCGGGTTTTCGCGCCTGCGTCGGTCGCCCGGTTGATGGCTGGCATCAACACCTGGCGGGCGGGAAGCGTGGTTACCGCAATGACTGCCAAGAGCCCGGCTGCGAAGGGGTCGTAGGGCCAAACCAGCCCTGCCGCTGCGCCTGCGCTAAGCATCACTGACAGGTAGAAATATGGGAATGCCCGGCGGATCGCCGGGCCCGCGACATCGGCGGGCAAGGCCGTGAACAAGAAGGCGGCAAAACCGAAGGAGTACAGAACCATGCCGCCGAACAACAGCGCGGTCACGAGAAGGGCGAGCATCAGCATTAGGGGATCTCAATATTGCGGGCATAGCCCAAGTTCAGGGTCGCGGGCAGCGGCGGATGGTTGAAAGCGAAGTCTCAGATCGGTGAAATGCGCGCGTACATCAATTTGTAAAGGCCCCTGCCCGGTCATTCTCTGCGACAAAGAGTGGTTCGTTTCGGCTGAGAAACTGATTTCACAGGTGACACAGCCGGGACCCATGCGCCGAAAAGCAAGCTTCCAACACGGGGCTGCGTTTAGCCAAGTTCCGCTGCAGCGCGCGCCGATACATTGTCAACCGCCGCGCCGTTTCCGATACGTTTCGATCACACAGCTTGTAGATGCGCTGGATATGTTCCCAGCGGACTCTGGCGGCAGACATCGGGTTATCGGGTGCCGGAGAACCCGTGTCTGCCCGGGACAAAAGGGCGTTCGTTACGTCGTCGGCATCGGCGGACTTGGCAAGGTAATCCGTCGCACCGACCTAAACAGTCGCCACCGCCGTTGCAATTACACCGTGACCGGTCAACATCAAGATGTGACAATCCGACCGCCGTTTACGTAAAGCCTTGACCACGTCAAGGCCACTTCCATCCTCCAGCCGAAGGTCGACAACCGCGTAGGCGGGTGGTCGCGGCAGGAAGATTGCTCGGCCAGCGGCAACTGTCTGCGCCGTCTCGGGCAGAAACCCGCGCTTTTCTATCGCTCTTGCAAGAAGCTTCGCGAACGCCTTCGCGTCATCGACCAGAAGCCGTGTCCGGTCGTCGCGATTTTTCGTCGCAGACAGGTCAAGCATTTAAGTCACGTCTGTGGTCCGGGACGAGGTCGCCTTGTACGCGACGTGGTCAAACATCACCGGATCGATCCTATGGACAAAGCCGAACCCAAGGCAAACTCGGTCAAAGGTTACCCACACTACAAAGAAGCCACGCCGAGCGAAGAATTCGGGAAAGTCAGGTTATGCCAGATTGCTGCCCGGCGAGCGATGGTTCGAGTAACGAGGTGCCTTTCTTGCTCTGTCGCAGTCCAGCTGGCTGGAACCTCAACGGTTTCGCGCTACCTCCAATCAGGGCCGCTGATTGAGCGCCGCCCGCAGATGTTAAATCTCGGTCAGCGAAAGGATCAATGCCATGATTGCAACCGTCAAAACCTTCACCGTGAACGCATGGAATTACGTTTTTAATCATAATGTTAGCCCGCTGCGCCATATCCCTGATGTCGGCGTCCGTCACTATGTGTTGCAAGTACTGGGACTGATGTGGGCAGTCAGTTTCTCCATCGCAATTGGAAGTTACACGTTTCTTGCTGCCAGTATCCTTGGGCACTCAGTCCTTATCGCTGCGGCAGCAATTACCGTTGCGACGTTCACGGTTGCGGCGAAACGGCCTAAAATGTTTGTGCGCGGCGCAGGGCGTCGCTCCGATGGCGAACATGATTGAATTTTGCCAGTGTCGGCCACGGATCGATACTGGGGACCACTAGCAAGTATTTTTTGGGAAGTACCGGCGGCACGATGGATACCTAATCCATAACGCAGGCTCGTTCGGAATGCGGTCGAAGAAGTCAGTTGCCAGACCGAAATAGGGGAACACGACATGCGGATTTTGATTGTTGGTGCAAGCAAAGGCATTGGCTTGGAAACCACACGTCAAGCGCTTGCCGCAGGATATGACGTGCGTGCTTTGGCACGGTCCGCGACATCGATAGATTTATCAGACGTTCGATTGGAAAAGCTGCAGGGTGACGCACTGAACCAACAAAACGTCGAAGCAGCACTTGTTGGAGTGGATGCGGTGATTGTGACGCTTGGTGTGGGCTTGGGTGATTTATTCAGGCCGGTGCGCCTGTTTTCCGACGCGACGCGTGTGTTGATCGCAGCGATGAAAGCCAAAGGGGTCAATCGACTCATTTGCATTACGGGCTTTGGCGCTGGCGATAGCCGCGCAAGCATCGCGGCCTTGCAAAGAATTCCGTTCAATATTGTGTTTGGCCGTGCGTATGACGACAAGAGCCTGCAGGAAAAGCTGATCAAGGAGAGCGGTCTTGATTGGACGATTGCGCGGCCGGGCGTGCTTTTGAATGGTCCGCGAACAGGGCGCTACAAGGTTCTTCGCGAACCATCTGAATGGCGGAACGGGATTATCTGCCGCGCTAATGTCGCCGACTTCCTCGTCAAGCAGATCGAGGACCGCAATTTCATTGGCGCATCGCCTGTCTTGGTCAACTGATCGCGCCCGTTTGACAGTTGTCAGGCAAACAGATCATGCGCCAGTTCCAGCGCATCGATCAGCACGTCCACCTCGGCACACGTGTTGTACACAGCGAATGACGCGCGGCAGGTGGCGTTGAGGCCCAGATGCGCCATCAGCGGGCCGGCGCAATGCTGGCCCGCGCGCACCGCGACCCCCTTTTTGTCAAGGATCGTCGATATGTCATGCGCGTGCGCGGCACCCTGCATCGAGAAAGAGAATATCGGGGCTTTGTCGGGCGTGGTTCCTTGCACCGTGATCCAATTCAATCCGTCAAGCCGCGTGCGGGCGTAATCGCGCAGGCGGTTCTCATGCGCAGCTATATTGGCCATCCCGAGCCCCGTCGTATACTCCAACGCGACGCCCAGACCGATGGTCTGCACGATGCCGGGCGTGCCCGCTTCGAATTTCATTGGCGCATCGTTGTAAACGACCGTATCGCGCGTGACCTCGCGGATTATGTCGCCGCCACCCATGAACGGCCGCATCTCCGCCATCCGATCCTGGCGCACATAGATCGCGCCTGACCCAGAAGGGCCGTACAGCTTGTGGCCCGTCACCGCGTAGAAATCGCAGCCGATCTCTTGGACGTTGATCGGCATGTGCACCGCCGCCTGGCTGCCATCAATCAGCACGGGCACGCCGCGCGACCGCGCACCTGCGCAGATCGCCGCCACATCCACGACGGTGCCCAGCACGTTGGAGCAGTGCGTGACGGCGATCAGCTTGGTCCGCGGTGTGATCGCCTCCAGCACCTTTGCCGGGTCGAGTGCGCCCGTGCGGTCCACCTCCACCCATTTGATCACGACGCCGTGGCGTTCCCGCAGGAAATGCCACGGCACGATGTTTGCGTGGTGTTCCATGATACTAAGGATGATCTCGTCGCCTGCCTGCATGCGGGGCATGGCCCCGCCATAGGCGACCATGTTGATGCCTTCGGTCGCACCCGAGTTGAAGATGATCTCATCCTCGCTGGCCGCGCCCAGGAACCGCGCAACGATCCCGCGGACACGTTCGTAATTGTCGGTCGCCAGATTGGAGAGGGTATGCAGACCGCGATGCACATTGGCGTATTCGAAGCGGTAGGCGTGGTCCATGGCTTCGAGAACCGAGCGCGGCTTTTGCGCCGACGCCCCGCTGTCGAGATAAACGAGCGGCTTGCCATGCACTTCGCGATAGAGGATCGGGAAGTCGGCGCGAATACGCTCGACGTCGTAGCCCACAGCGCTGGACGCCGGTCCTGACTTTGCCACCGCTCTTGCTTCGCTGCCCATAGAAGGGCCTCCTTAGATCATTCCGCCGTCACGCGCCGAATCACGCAGCAAGCCACGTCTTGGCCATTGCTTGAAACGCGAACCGCAGACCTTCGTGCTCCACCTTATCGAAGGCTTCGCCGATAAACGACTCGATCAACAGGGCCCGCGCCTCATTTTCCGGGATCCCGCGCGACATGCAATAGAAGAGCAGGTCTTCATCTAATTCCGCCGATGTCGTGCCGTGTCCGCACACCACGTCGTCGGCGTAGATCTCGAGTTCGGGCTTCGAATCGAATTCCGCGTCCGGCGATAGCATCAGGGCCTGGGCCATCTGCTTGCCGTCGGTCTTTTGTGCGTTCGGGCGGACGATGACCTTGCCCTGGAAGATGCCGCGGGCGTGCCCGTCGAGCACACCTTTGAAGAGCTCGCGGCTCTCGCAATGGGGCACTGCGTGATCGACCACAAGAGTTGTGTCGATGTGCTCGGAGCCGCGCGCGAAAAATGCGCCGGAGAGGTCGAGTTTACTGCCCTCGCCCTTGTAGGTGGCGAAGATCTGGTTGCGTGCGAGCCCTTGGCCCGATGTGTACTGGAAACCGCGATAGTTCACCTCGCGCCCAAGCGCAATATTCCAGTTGGAGAGATGCACCGCCTTGCCGTGATCGGCCGCAATCTTGAAGTGCGCAACCGTCGCGCCATCTGCAACGCTCATTTCAGTCAGGGCATTGACCTGACTGTCGTGCGTTGAACCCGGTACCGCGACGTGCACCTCGATGATTGTCGCGGCGGCACCTTCGCCGACCGTGATGACATTGCGGACGGTTGTCGCGAGCGCGTCTTTGCCCGAGCGCACGAATACAATGAGCAACGGCTTTTCGAGAACCGCGCCGGCCGCAACGTTAACGACGGCACCATCTGTCACAAAGGCGGTGTTCAGCGTCATCGTGGAATCGCGCTCGCCGCCGGCTATTGCGACGAGGCCGTTCGCAATTGTTTCGGCCGCCGCTTCGAGCGCACCGGCCAACGGTTTCACTTCGATCCCAACCGCGCCTTGCAGATCGGTGAGTGCCGCGCAGCAGTGCCCGTTGACGAAGGCGATGCGATGCACGTCGATGTCGGTGAGAGGTCCAAGCGCCACGATCAACTCGGCAACAGTTGTCTTCCCTGCCACGTCGTTTTCAAGCGCCGGCCGGAAGGCTTCTTTCAGGCTGTTGCGCAGGTCGGTGTATTTCCAGTCCTCAACACGGCGATGCGGCAGGCCGATAGCTCTGAAACGGCCAATGGCGTCCGCTCGGGCAGCCGTCACGCCGGCACCACCGGGGAGCTTGCCGGCGCTGTGCTCGAATGACTCCGAGAGCGCCTGCTCTGCTTTGGTTTTCATAAGTGCTATGTTCATGTGTCTTGCATCTCAATGGTCGGTTGGGTTAGCGCGGCCCGCGCAACGGTGTCTGACCCTCCGGGTCTGACACCGATGCACCGTTCTTTTCCGGTGTCTGACCCTCCGGGTCTGACACCGATCTCCCATGTTCATTTAAC
>JANOGW010000100.1:0-7420 GCA_031406155.1 Pseudorhodobacter sp. | reverse complement strand
GACTTCGGTAACGGGGTCGTCCTAGTCAAGCGGTTTTGCGCATGCGGGATTTGCCGCCGGAGTGCGGTCTTTTCCTTTGGAGCAAGTGATCTGCTTGCCTGTTCGGCAGCCTTCGCCTGAGATCGACCCGGGTGCATGCTTCGGTCCGTGGTCAGCGCGATGGCCGCCAACATGATGCTGGTTCAATGCAATTCCGATGTGCCCATCTCATTAGCGTGCTCGATGGGATCGGCATCAGTCCTGAGCACGGCATCACCGGAACCGCGTCCCTTGGGGACCTCCAAGGCCCGCGATCAGGCGGGCAGCAGTCTGGAAACTATAGCTTTAGCCGGCATGAAGCACCGGAATATCTAGGCGGAAGTCGGCGTCATCCTTCCACATCCGGTGCAGGATCACGGCAATGCGCCGCGCCAGCGCAACCATCGCGCGCTTGGGACCACGACGGCGCGCAAGTTTCGCGGCCCAGGTTCGCAGCCAGCTCGCCCGCCCCCGATGCATCATGACGGTGGCGGCCTGACACAGCGCGCGTCGAAGGTTGACGTCGCCCACCTTGGTGATCCCGCCCGAGATGTCTCGCTCGCCCGACTGGTTTCGAGAGGGCGTCAGGCCAACCCACGGCCCGACCTTCTTTGAGGAAGTGAATCGGTCGGGATCGTCGATCGCAGATCGATAGGTCAGTGCCACAACAGCGCCGATCCCGGGCATCGACATCAGCCGGCGGCAGACCGAATCCTCCTGGGCGAGTAGCCTGACATGGCGTTCAAGGCCCGCCAACTCTCGCCGCAGCGCCGACCGCGCGTTGAGCATGGGCTCTGTTGCCGCTTCTAGCATCGGATTGCCAGCCGCCAGCTCGCGGATGCGCTGTTCGAAACGGCCTCGCGATATAGTGCCGACCTTAAGTCCGGAGTTCCGCAGCAGCCCGCGCAGTGACATTTCCAGCGTGATGAACCCCTGCTGCACGGCCTTACGGGCGCTGAGCACGGCTCGGACTTCTTGTGCAGACACCGATTTGCAATGAACCGGCCGGAACCAGCCGAGATGCAACAGACGCGCGATACCTTCGGCATCACGACGGTCTGTCTTGATCGGCATGGCCTTCAGGGCGCCCTTCACTTGCCGGGTTTCCATGAGAACGACAGGCTGTCCAGCCTCGGACAACCCGCGATGCAACCACTGCGACAAGGGCCCAGCCTCGAGCCCGACGGCGGCGATTGCGCCGTCCTGATCGCTGATCCAGCGCAACAGCGCCTCTGGCTCGCTGGCTACCTGCGCCTCCTTCACGATCTTCCCATGCTCGCTGATCACGCAGATCGCGGTCTTCTCCAGCGACACATCCAACCCAACAAACAACCTCATCCCTCAGTCCTCCATGTGGATCCGATACGAGAATGGCGCCAGCTTGTCCCTGATCTTGCAATGGTAACTACCGTGTCGCGACGCAGGCCCCGTTACGGCATCTCATTGATCATATCCAGAAGATGGCGAGTGCGGCGCGGGCGCAAGCAGACATGAAGATGTCGGCACATCTGTCATAGCGGGTGGCGATCCTGCGCCAGCCTTTGAGGCGGGCGAACATGGTCTCGATTTTGTGACGGGCTTTGCAGAGGGTAGGATCGTGCGGGATGGCGACCTTGCGGTTCCTTCGCGATGGAATGCAGGGCTGGATTTCACGCGCAATCAATGCGTTGCGGAACCAGTCCGCGTCATAGCCCTGTCGGCAAGCAGCACACCAGTCCCATGCAATGTTGACAGCAGCGCCGCCGCTCTGAAATAATCGCTGGTCTGGCTCGCGCTCAGATACAGGCTGATCGGGCGGCCCGTCGCGTCGGTTAAGACGTGCAGTTTCGAGTTCATCCCGCCTTTGGTGCGTCCGATGAAGCGTTTGCACCCCCCCCCTTTTTACCCCGCAAACTGAAGGCTGTCCGATGGCCCTTCAGGTCGGTCGCATCGATCATCATCGTCTCGGTATTCTGCCCCTCGGTCGCCAGTTCATTCAACATTCGCGCAAACACACCCAATCGGCCCCAGCGCACCCAGCGGTTGCAAAGCGTCTTCGGCGAGCCCAATTCCGCACGTGCGTCCCGCCAGTGCAACCCATTGCGGTTGATGAATATAATCCCACTCACGACACGCTTTTCATCAACCCGTGGAACCCCATGCGACAGAGGAAAGAATGGCTTCAGCGGTTCCATCTGCAAGTCCGTCAGTCAGAAAAGATCCCTCATGCAGCACCTCTTTGGATGCGAAAAGTGAATCCAGTCAAAGCCACAAAAGCAAGCGATCTAACAGGTCCTGACCTTAGGTGAAGGCATCCGGGGATTTCTTCAACAGCGGCCATTGCTCGGGGCAATGGCCGTAAATGATGAGTGCGTCGCGCGCCCGTGCCAATTCAAGCAGGCGTGCCGCACTTGCGCAGGCCAGTGCGGGATCAAGTGCTGTATCAAAGCGTTCCTCTACTTCGGCGGGTCGCGATATCGCGTCGGAGGTCAGCAAAACAGCCCCCGTGTCCGGCAGATCAATCATGAACGCCAATTGCCCCGGGGCGTGACCGGGGGAAAGCAGCGCCTCGAACCCCGGGCCAATTGCGCAATCACCCTCAATCGGCAAGTAGTTTCGATGCGGCCAATCCATCGGCTGGCGCTTGCCGAAGTACAGCGGGCGCGGCAGGTCCCGCTCAGCACGCGCAAGCAGGATAGGGACGCCCGGCAGGTCGGCGATGCCCCCGACATGGTCTATATGGCTGTGGGTCAGGATCAACAGATCGATATCGCGGATCGCAAGGCCGGCAAGCGCCAGCTGCCCCTCGGGCAGGTTGGCATGGGTCAGGTGCAGAACCTCGCCAAACGATCCAATGCCATCTGCGGCCGAAGCCGCCTGCGGATCATCGGCATAATGTTTGGGAAATCCGGTATCAATCAACACTGTTTCATTGCGGTCAGTGCGCAGCAGGAAGCCGCAAATGCCGATAATTCGCCCATTGGCATGGACTTTGAACAAGCCGTAATCCAGAACCATTAGGCTGATGGGGCTGCCCTTCAGATATGTTTCCGACGGCCCCGTTTGCATCTATTCTGCCCCCTGCCCTAACCTCAGGCACTTCCCCGATGAAAGTCAACATCCACAGCCTTTTTCAGTACTTGCTGACAACAACTGATTGCGCGCCAGAGGCAATTGTCGGCTTTTCGCTGTCCACTTCGCCGGTCTTGGGGGATTTTCTCGCGGATCTGGACCCCAATTTGCCGCTCGACTGGAATCAAACCTCATTTCGCGGCTTGCCAGCCCTGCGTGATCGGGTGTTGGCACAGGCGGGGCTGGCCGGACGTTGCCATCCCGATGATGTGCTGATCACCGCCGGGGCCGCCGAGGCCAATTATCTGGCGATCCGGCAGCTGGTGCAGGCCGGCGATCAGATCGTGACCGAAACGCCGGGCTGGCCGCAGGCGGCGGTTCTGGCAGCGGCGATCGGGGCGGAGGTAACGCAGGTCCGGCGGTCCGAGGCGGACGGTTGGCGCTTGCCAATTGATGCGTTGGACAGGGCCGTCACGGGCCGGACAAAGCTGATCTTCCTGTCAAATCCAAATAACCCGACGGGTCAGTTGCTGACTGCGCAGGATCTGGCGGCCGTCGTGCGGATCGCTGACCGCGTCGGCGCGTGGCTGTTGGTTGACGAGGTTTATGCAGGCCTTGAATGGGCAGGGCCGCGCGCGCCAAGCATTGCAGGCCTCTATGCACGCGGGATCACCACGGGAAGCGTGTCAAAAGCGCTGGGGCTGCAAGGCTTGCGCACAGGCTGGCTCATTTGCCGCGATCCCGGCCTGATGATGGACGCGCTGATCCTGCGCGAAAACTCTAGCGAGATCATGAACCTATTGGGTGAGGTGATCGCGGAGATTGCGCTGCGCCCGGAACGGCTGAAGCCCGCGATTGTCCGCGCCCGGGCGGATGCGCAGACAAACCTTGCGCGCCTTGACCGATTTGTCACGCAAGAAACGGCGCTTGATTGGGTCAAGCCCGATGCAGGCCTTATCGGCCTTGCGCGGTTGCCCGCCGGCATGAATTCTGACGACTTCGCGCGCCGGTTGCTTGCCGCCCCCTACCGGACATTTCTTTTGCCCGGATCGGTTTATGATCAACCACACCACATCCGACTTGGTGTCGGCGGCGGCAAAGGCGTTGATCTGGAGAAAGGGTTGCAAAGGGCCGCACAGCTTTTGCAAGACTGGTGACGGTGTTCGCCGAAAAGTCAAAACCCGCCCGGTATTGCAAGCAGTCAGGTTTGAAATCGCGCCCCAAGCTTGTGGGATATGACCCCCTCAAGCACCAGACAAAGAACCCGCAAATACTCACAATCCGATGCCATGGGTTCCGCGACCTGCGTCTCGATGTTCGCCCGCGCCATTAAGCTGCCGTTGCCCCATTCAGGATGCTGCCGCGAGCGACGTTTGTGAAACCGGTGGGCGGCATCTGCCTGACGGATCATCGCTTCTAGCAGGCTCGGACGATTTTCCGCCGGCAATGCCAACAGGGCCCGCGCGGCTGCGATGATGTCGCCAAGCAGAAGTGTCCGCATCACACAGTCAGGCCGAAAGCAGGATGCTGCGGAACGGGCCGGGTCCGAACCGATCCGACAGCTGCGCTACTTCAAGACGGTAGGCACCAACAATGCCATCGCTGGCTTGCGCAACAGCCGGGTAAATCCAACCGGGCGCACCAACGGTTTCGTCGCGCACGATCACGTCAGCCTGGACCACCCGTACCTGATACGCCTCGGTAATCTCACCAAGGGGAACCTCAGACGACTGCCAGTTGTCGACGTCAATTCGGGTGCGCCTGATCCAGGACACGGCAAGATCACCGGCGACATTTTCAGTCGCAGATATATGCGCAACCGGATACGGGCGCAGCCCGATGCCGTCGAACGCCTCAATCTTCAGAACGACAGCCGGATCATCAAAGCCACGACCGGCAGCACCAATCCGGTAGTAGCGGGCGAGCCCCCGCGACGACAGGGCCAGATCGATCTGTTGCGGCGCTAGATCCAGCAAAACAACCGTACTGCCAATCGGCCACTCGGCCGGCATGATCCCGTCACTGCCCTGTTGGCCGCGCAACCGCAGGCTCAGATCATAGGTTGAAGGTGCGACCAGAACCGCCTCGGCAAACTGCACGATTTCCCAGCGCGCCGAACTTCCGTCGCCAATCGCGATGACATTGGCGCCGTTCAGCACCGCAACCTCATCAGCAGAGCTGAGTGTTCCGCCAACGATGTTCACCCGCAACGCCGGCCCCCTGTCCCAAAGCCCGGCTGGTGCGGCAGCGAGGACGGTTTCCGTTGTACCAATCACGGCGGATGCGGCAATCAGCCGGTTCAATACATAACCGGCATCCGCAGGCGCACTCCATAGCGCCACCGAGCCCGGCCAGGGATCTGCGGCAATGGCGATATGCGGCGCGTGGGGAACTTCGTCGCCGTTCAGCAGCGGCAGGTCCAGAAAAACGGGGTAAACCGGAACCGGCGCGGTAAAGGCCCGCGGGATCACCCGTTCGTCAGCGCCGTCGCTTGGCTGGTATATCCCTGCCTCCACCCGAACCGCTTCGATCAGCTGCGTCTCTGCCTGATCCAACCGGTCGATCCGGTAACGCTTGCCGTCCAGCCGCACAATGTCGCCCGCACCCAACCGCATGGCGGATTTTGGCAAGGCAAAGCGCGCCGTATCACGCGCCACCCGCGCCTCGATCAGCCAGCGTTCGGCAATCGATCTTGCCTCGTTCGCGGTCAGGACCAACCCCATGTCGGTCTGCGACACGTTCAGGCTGGTGTCGTCGGGAAAGACGGCTTCGGTCTGGCGTACCTCGTAGCTGCCTTCGCTTTCGATAAAGCCGAGCCTGATCCGGCCCGCCATTTCGGCCTCTGGTGCACGAACCGTTTCAACGGTGCCATCAAGATCCGTCGATCGCGCCAAAAGCGCGGGGTCCAGGATCGCTGCCTCCCGCCCATCGCGCATCTTGAAACGCAATGTGCCATCGCGTTCCAGCGCTTCAAACCCGTATGCCTGCATCAATGGTTGCAAGGATGCTCTGGCCGATGCGACGTCAGCTAGCGCATAACCACGAACAAGGCCGAAGACTTCGGACACATCGAAACCGACCGAACCGGACCGTTCACAGATTTCGGCCACCACGGATGCCAGCGCCTGGGTCGAGACCCGACCGTTCAACCAGTGCCCACGTGCATAGTTCACTCCGTCGCTCCACAACGGATTGCCCGGAAACTCGGGGAATGGCCGCGTGTCCCAGGCCCAGGCATAGGCATGGGCATGGGCCATGTCCAGCATCGAGCCAGCATACAGCAAAGACACCGGGTTATTGGCAGGATCGCGCCAGAAATCCGCCTGCGCACGTAGGTATTGCATCTGCATCAGGTCGTCGCGCCGACCATTGGAAAATGCCGGCAAACCGGATTCCGAGGATTTGACATCGATGAACCGATTGGGCTGATTGGCACCTTTGTCAATTGCGGCACAGCCATATTCCGTAAACCGGAACGGCTTCGATCCCGGCACCCACGCACTTGGCACAGCGGCACGAACCCCAGCCAGGCGATCAAAATGCTGGTTGGACCACCAGCCCTTCAGGTCCTTGTAGCGAAACACCCAGGGCTCGCCGTAGGCGCCATCGATGATCGGCAACCGAACCTGCGCCGCTGCCCCCTCGGGGCTGTCGTAGTACCAGTCGTAGCCTTCACCGCCCGCGATATTGGCCTTGAGGTAGCTCAACCGATGAATGGACCCTTCGCCCGCATCTGCGTGTTCTTCACCATCCCGCCAGTCTGCCGCGGGCATGTAATTGTCGATACCGATAAAGTCGATGTTCGGATCGGCCCACAATGGATCAAGGTGGAAATACATGTCCCCCCCGGTCTGATAGCCAAAATATTCCGTCCAGTCGGCTGCGTAGCTGATCTTGGTCAATGGCCCCAGAATGCCGCGCACGTCCGCTGCCAGTTGGCGCAACGCCTGAACCGCAGGAAAGCTGTCCCCGGCACCGCGAATTGACGTGAGACCGCGCATTTCGGACCCGATACAGAACGCCTCCACCCCTCCTACCAATGCGCACAACTTTGCGTAGTGCAAGACAAAGCGGCGATACTTCCATTCAACCGGCCCAGAATACTGCACGGCCCCCGACACGATCGAAAAATGTGCAGGCTGCGCTGTGCCAAAGAAAGCCGCAACTTCCGCTTCTGCGGCGGCCGTGCGGTCCGTTGATCCGGCCTGCCCCGGGGCTTTAGCGAGCGTGATCCGCCCGCGCCAAGGCAAGACGGGCTGGTCAAATGCGTCCGACGCTGGGTCTGGCAGACCGTTGAAGGGCAGTTGATCCATCAATATGAAGGGGTAGAACATCACGTCCTGCCCCTCTG
>JANOGW010000098.1:0-79623 GCA_031406155.1 Pseudorhodobacter sp. | reverse complement strand
GATCGGCTTTCTGACCGCCGCCCCCCTTCTCCCCATTGCCCCTACTTCCCGCCGCAGCCCCGGACGTCTTCCGGGCCCTCTTGGGTTTGAATAGAGCCCCCGTATCACGTCCGGGGCTGCGTGGTTACCGCACGACGCCATTCGATCCAAAACGAAAAACCCGCAAACCATGATCCGGTTTGCGGGAAAATTCTGCAGCCTTTACGAGTTGCCACTACGGCCATCCAAGAACAACGCCTCAGGCGTCGCTGGTGCTGTCGGTCATTTCTTCGACATCAGGCGCTTCACCCTCTGGTTCATTCATCTCTGCCTCAGTCACGGGGGTGGCGGCAATGTGAAAGCTGCGCAGGATGAAATCGGGTACATGGTCGCCCATGCCGACTACGCTGGAGCCGCCGCTGTCCCTGCGGTCGCGCCGGTCATCGCGGCGCTCGGGCCCCCGATCCGTTGTGCGATCCGATGTGCGATCCGGGCCCCGCTCGCCACCCCGGTCCCGCCGGTCATGGCGACGATCATCGCGCGGTTCGGGCCGGTTGCTGACGGGTTGGGCAACGGCTTCATCGATCGCTTGGGCAGGGGCACCAGCCACCGCCCGCAGGTCGGTTGCCGCCACTTCGGCCACGGGTGCCACCTTGCGCGCCTCGCCACGATCGCGGCCACCACGGACACGGCTTCTGCCACCCGCCGTACGCTCTTCGCGCGGCTTTGCCGCAGGTGCGTCGCCCGCGTCGGCCAACACAAACCCCTCGGGCAATGTACCCGCCGGGATTGGTTGCTTCACCAAAGCCTCGATTGCGGCCAGATACTTGCCATCATTCGGCGTGGCGATGGTAAAGGCCTTGCCCTGACGCCCCGCCCGCCCGGTGCGGCCGATGCGGTGCACGTAATCTTCGGGGTGCGAGGGCACGTCAAAGTTGAACACGTGGCTGACGGCGGGAATATCAAGCCCGCGTGCGGCGACGTCCGATGCGACCAACAGATGCACCGATCCATCGCGAAAGCCATCCAGTGTCCGGGTGCGCACCGACTGATCCAGATCGCCGTGGATCGGCGAAGCATTGAAGCCGTGCTGCTTCAGGGATTTCGCCACCACATCGACATCCATCTTGCGGTTGCAAAAGATGATCGCGTTGGTGCAAGCCTCGCCCTCGGCCCGGATCAGGGCGCGCAACACGGACCGTTTGTCCGCAAACGACCGGTCCTTGCGGGCGGGCGTGACCTGGAATAGCTTTTGCTCGATCGTCTCGGATGACGTCGCTTGCCGCGCCACTTCGATCTTCACGGCGTTCGACAAGAAGGTGTTGGTGATCCGCTCGATCTCTGGCGCCATCGTTGCCGAATAAAAGAAGGTCTGCCGGGTGAAGGGTGTCAGGGCAAAGATGCGTTCGATATCGGGAATGAAGCCCATATCAAGCATCCGGTCGGCCTCATCCACCACCATGATCTGCACGCCAGTCA
The DNA here is from genome assembly GCA_031406155.1 of Pseudorhodobacter sp. Lineage (GTDB taxonomy): Bacteria > Pseudomonadota > Alphaproteobacteria > Rhodobacterales > Rhodobacteraceae > JACMNW01. Next base: position 78,165 of record JANOGW010000098.1, on the reverse strand, counting down.
ACAGCAGCTTGCCGCGTTCGTGGTGATCCAGCAGCCGACCCGGTGTCGCGATCAGCACATCGACGCCGCGATCAATCAGCTTGTCTTGTTCGCCAAACGACACGCCACCGATCAGCAACGCCTTGGTCAGCTTGGTGTATTTGGCGTAGGTCTCGAAATTTTCGGCCACCTGGGCCGCCAATTCGCGGGTTGGGCACAACACCAAACTGCGCGGCATCCGCGCCTTGGCTCGGCCTTGGCCGAGCAAGGTAATCATCGGCAGCACGAAGCTTGCCGTCTTGCCGGTACCGGTCTGGGCAATGCCAAGCACGTCTTTGCCCTGTAGGGCGTGCGGAATGGCCTGTGCCTGAATGGGGGTAGGGGTTTCATAGCCAGCTTCTTGCACGGCTTGAAGTACGCGCGGGTCCAGCGCGAGGTCGGAAAATTTGGTCATGTGCGTCCTGTAAGATGCGGTATCGGACCGCATTGAGTGAAGGGACGCTGCATTTCCGGGCGTCCCGGCGTCAAATCCCCGATTGAGGATGAGTGTGCGGTAAAGGAAATCACCGGAAACGTCAAGCAATCCGCACTGATTTCATTGCCCCTGAACCGGTGCGCGTCCAGCAGGGGCAGGCCCGCCCCAGCGCAAGGCCTTGTAGTCAAATCCGTGTTCAATGGTCGGCTTGACCACCCGGAAATAGGGTGACACATCGAAATCCCGCGGCGCAAACAGCGAAGAGTGCTTGATGTGCAGAATTTCACTTGCCGTGTCGCCCTCTTGCAGCGTCTCGATCATCGGCAGGATCGGATAGCGGATGGATTGATAGGCCTCGGCAATCAGGGATGAACAGATCGCCCGCGTCGGATCGCCCGACCCCAATGCCAGCATGCGGCGGCGAAATCGTTTCGGCACCGGCGGTTGCGGCAGCAGGTATCGCGCAAGATCCACCACATTCTTCAGATCATACCGGTGCCCGATGCTGGCGCGCATGTGATCAGTGACGCGGCGCTGGTCTTCGTCGGTCAACCCGACGGGGCGGCAAATGCGCAGGTTCAGATGCAGCAATTCCGCGAGAGCGAGATACCGCACGCCGTCGCGCAGATCGGCCTCGATTAGATCGCGCCCCGGCCCGTCACCGACGAACATCGCGGCGTGAGACCATGTCGATTGCGTGAGGTACTTGATGGCCGACGAAATGCGCCGGTCGCCTTCTACCAGCACCACATCGCCGGGTTGCAGACAGGCCCTCACTTTGGCAGCAGATATGGAGGACAAAAGCACATAGCCCTTGGTCTGCTTTTCGATGTATCTCGCGATGGCCCGCCCAAGGGCCGTTCTCACCCGGTTCATCGTGGCACCGCTCCGCTGGCAATGTTGTGGGATGCTAGCAGATCGGATCGCGTTGCGGGTTGCCGCAAACGATGAAGTGACTGGTTGAAATATATGGAACGCGGCACGGCAGATGCCTGCCCCACCTTGCGCGTTGTCAGACCATCATCTCTTTCGTCGCCGTCAGCTTCAATTCCGGATGGTCGCGTTCGACCCGGTCGATATCCCATTTCAGCCGGGTGAGGTAGACCATGTCACCATCGCTATCGACCGCGATATGGCCCTTGTTGACATTGACGAAGGCCTCGACCGACGGCTTTGGCCCGGCCACCCAGCGGGCGGATGTGAACTGCGATGGCTCGAACCGGACGGGAAGCGAATACTCCTGCTCGATCCGGCTGGCCAGCACGTCAAACTGCAAGGCCCCGACGACGCCGACAATGAACCCCGACCCGATCATCGGCTTGAACACTTTCGCAGCGCCTTCCTCGGCAAACTGCATCAGCGCCTTCTCCAGATGCTTGGCCTTCAGCGGATCGCCTGCGCGTACCACTTGCAATAGTTCCGGTGCAAAGGACGGAATTCCAGTGAACCGCAATGCCTCGCCTTCGGTCAGCGCATCGCCAATCCTCAGCTGCCCGTGGTTCGGAATGCCGATGATATCGCCGGCCCAGGCTTCCTCGGCCAGTTCCCTGTCGGCGGCCAGAAACAGCACCGGATTGGTCACTGACATCTGCTTCTTGCTGCGGACATGCGTCAACTTCATGCCACGCTCGAAATGTCCCGAGGCAAGCCGCACGAACGCCACCCTGTCGCGGTGTTTCGGGTCCATATTGGCCTGCACCTTGAAGACGAAACCCGTCACCGTGGTTTCCTCGGGCGATACGCCGCGCTGGATGGCCTTTTGCACCTGCGGCTCGGGGCCATATTCCCCCATGCCATCCATCAATTCCTTGACCCCAAATGAATTGATTGCCGACCCAAACCAGATCGGTGTCATATGGCCTTCCATGAACGACTGGCGGTTGAAGGCGGGCAGCAATTCGCGCACCATTTCCAACTCGGTCAACAGCGTCGCCAACTGGCCCGCCGGAATATGCTCGGCCAACTTCGGGTCATCCAGGCCATTGATCTGAATGGTTTCCGCCACCCGGTTTCGATCTGCCCGGTCCATCAATTCCAAGCGGTCGTGCAGAATATCGTAGCACCCCAGAAAATCGCGCCCCATCCCGATGGGCCAAGAGGCCGGAGCCACGTCGATTGCCAGATTTTGTTGAATTTCGTCAATTATATCGAACGTATCCCGACTTTCCCGGTCCATTTTGTTGCAAAATGTCAATATTGGCAGATCGCGCAAACGGCAGACTTCGAACAGTTTGCGGGTCTGCGACTCGACCCCCTTTGCCCCGTCAATCACCATGATCGCGGCATCTACTGCTGTCAGCGTCCGGTAGGTATCTTCGGAAAAATCACTGTGGCCGGGCGTATCCACCAAATTGAACCGGTAATTCCGAAAATCAAACGACATCGCCGATGCGGAAACGGATATCCCGCGTTCCTGTTCCATCTTCATGAAATCCGACCGCGTGCGCCGCGCCTCGCCCTTGGCGCGCACCTGACCCGCCATCTGAATGGCACCGCCAAACAGCAGGAATTTCTCGGTCAGCGTGGTCTTTCCGGCATCGGGGTGCGAGATGATCGCGAATGTCCGGCGGCGGGCGATTTCGGGCGGCAGGGGGGCATGGTTCAACATGGGCGTCGGTATAAGCCCGCCGATGGCCCGCCGCAACCTGTGCACTGTCTTGTCGGTGTTAAATTGCAGGGATACAATGCGAACATTGAACGAACACTGAAGGAGATTCCAATGACTTTGAACGAAATTGCCGACGAACTCGTCGCCGGATGCCGCGAGCATCGCACGATAGAGAACATGGACAGGCTTTATGCACCCGATGCGGTGTCGGTCGAGGCGGCCGATATGGGCCAGGGGCGCGAAAGCAAGGGCATTGCGGCTATCAAAGGCAAAAGCGAATGGTGGCTGAACGCGCATGACATTCACGGCGAAAATATCGAGGGACCGTTTCCGCATGGCGACGACCGGTTCGCGGTGATCTTCGATATGGACATCACCAACAAGGAAAGCGGCCAGCGCATGCAGATGCGCGAGGTGGGCGTCTATCACGTTGCCGCCGGCAAGATCGTACGGGAAGAATTCTTCTACCCAACCTGATCGGTCAGTGGTCTTTGGTGACCATCAGATTGCGCGAACAATCGCCGTGCGATCACGGGGCAGGGATATCTTCTGCCCCGTGACGACTGGCGTTTGCCTGCACTGACAGCTAGCCTTCGGCGAAAGCAGCGGGGGTGATGCTATGGATCTTGGAATTTCGGGCAAGCGCGCACTGGTTTGTGCTGCTTCCAAAGGCTTGGGTCGCGGCTGTGCGATGGCACTTGCCGAAGCCGGCGTTGATCTTGTGCTAAATGCGCGCGGGACCGAGGCTCTGGAAGCAACCGCCGCCGCTATCCGCACCACTTATGGTGTCAACGTCACCACCGTTGCCGCCGACATCACCACCGATGCAGGCCGGGCGCAGGTCTTGGCCGCTGCTGGCCGGATTGACATTCTGGTCACCAACGCCGGTGGTCCACCCCCTGGCCTGTGGTCGGACTGGAGCCGCGATGATTTCATCCGCGCCATCGACGCCAACATGCTGACGCCCATCGCCCTGATGCAGGCGCTGATGCCCGGCATGATTGCACGCGGCTGGGGCAGGGTGGTCAACATCACCTCGCAATCGGTCAAGGCGCCGATCCCGCAGCTTGGGCTTTCCAACGCCGCCCGCACCGGGCTGACCGGTTTTGTCGCCGGCACCTCGCGCCAAGTCGCCGGCAGCGGCGTCACCATCAACAACCTGCTGCCCGGCATTCACGCCACCGACCGCGCTGACGCACTGGATGCAGGCGTGGTCAAGGCGCAGGGCATCACGATGGAGGCCGCCCGCAAACAGCGCTACGCCGGTATCCCCGTCGGTCGCTATGGCACGCCTGCCGAATTCGGCGCGGCCTGCGCGTTCCTATGCAGCCAGCATGCGGGCTTTATCGTGGGGCAGAACATTCTGCTGGACGGCGGGGCCACCAACGCCACCATCTGATTGCGGCCACCAGTGGCATCGCGGTCTGCACGGGGGCACGACCTGCCCCCCCCCTTGCCGCGTCAGTTGTGGGCTGCTAGGCAGAAACCTTACGAAATCGGTCGGATAAGCCGTTGCAGAACCCTCCTCCCCGCCTGGATGTCTTGAACCTGACCCGCGTATTCGCCGGGCGTACCGTGGTCAACAACGTCACATTGCAAATTGCGGCGGGGCAGGTGACCTGCCTTCTGGGCCCATCCGGCTGCGGCAAATCCACCACCTTGCGGATGATCGCCGGGGTCGAAAGACTTGATGGCGGCACCGTTGTTATCGATGGCAAAGTGATGGCCAATAGCACCAGATCGCTGCCGCCAGAAGCGCGGTCCGTTGGCCTGATGTTCCAGGACTTCGCACTTTTCCCCCATCTGACAGTCGCGCAGAACATCGCTTTCGGTCTTTGCGGGACAGCACCAGAAAAAAACCGCAGGGTGGATGCGCTGCTGGAAAAGGTGACACTTTCCGGCTTTGGCGGGAAACATCCACACCAGCTTTCGGGTGGTGAACAACAGCGCGTAGCGCTTGCCCGCGCCCTTGCCCCAAGCCCGCGGGTCATGCTGATGGACGAGCCGTTTTCGGGCCTTGATAACCGCCTGCGCGACGGTATCCGTGACGCCACGTTGGAAATACTAAAAGACGAAGGCACCGCCGTCTTACTGGTGACACATGAACCCGACGAGGCGATGCGCATGGGCGACGAAATTGCCCTGATGCGCGACGGCATGATCGTCCAACGCGGTGCCCCCTACAACGTTTACAACGCCCCGGTCGATCGCGAGGCGGCGGCTTTCTTCAGTGATATCAACGTGATCCGTGGCATATCGCGTGGCGCTCTAACCGACACCCCGTTCGGCGCATTCCTGACGCCCGGTCATTCTGACGGTGCCGAAGTTGATATCGTCATTCGCCCGCAGCACCTGAAGATCGACTTCGACCGCGCCGGTCGCGGCCCAAACCCAACCTCAATCGAGGGCACCCCTGCCCGCGGTACCGTCACCCGTGCGCGCTATCTGGGCCGTGAAAGTCTGGTCGATTTTGCGATGGATTCTGATGGCAAAATCCTGACCGCGTCGGTGCCGGGGGTATTCCTGCCAAAGCTTGGAACCGTGCTGTGGCTGATGATCCGCCGCGACCGTTGCTTTGTCTTTCCGGTCAATCGTCCGGGCTGACGCTGGCGCGGTAGTCGGCCAAAGTTGTGCCCGGCTGATTGGGAAACGTCTCGCCTGTCGGCGTTATCGCGCGGATGCGGTCCACGCGAAAGGCCCGAAACCCCGCCTTAGCCTCGCAGTAGGCCGCAAGCGTCCAGACCCGACCCCAGAATTCCAGCTGCAAGGGGCGCACGTCGCGGTGGGTTTCGCGGCTGTTCGCGTCCAGATATGTGATCGCAAGGCGTTCATGGTTCTTGATGGCTTGGCGCAGCAGCGGCAGATGCGGTGCGGCGCGAACCGCCTGATCGCCCAGAAACACAAACAAATCGTCATCATCCGCGTCAACACCGGCTGGCATGACCGCCGCGATCTTTGACGCCAGATTGCGCGCGGCCCGTGCCAGCCCGGGGTCTGCACCCGAGGCCACAAGCCGCATCCCCAGCTTCAGCGCCTCCAGTTCGTCCGCTGTCAGGATCATCGGTGGAAGGGTGATCGGCGCGCGCAGCATGTAGCCCACGCCGCGTTCGCCCTCCACCGGCAGGCCCGATGCCATCAGGGTCGCCATGTCGCGCCAGATGGTGCGGGTTGATACCTCCAGTCGCTCTGCGATGTCGCCAGCGCGGTGCAGCCTGCCATCACGCAGAATCTGGATCAGATCAAACAGGCGGTCGGTGCGGCGCATGGATCAAACCTGCAGGCGCCGCACCCTGCCGTCAATCGCCCATCTGCCACAGGATCGGGATGTGGCGCATCGACAGGCCTGACATGTCGATGGCTGCTCCGAATGGTGCGAAGGCGGGGTCAGCCATCAGCGTCTCGGCTGCCGCATGAGCCATGCCAAGGCTTTGCCATTCTATGGTGTCGGTCCACTGGCCTGCGTCGTCGCGCAACAAGCTGCGGCGCACAAAACCGGGTTGGGCCGTGACCAGAACTTCGGTGCCCTTAGCCGCAGCAAGAAAGTCCGCGTCGCTGATGCCTGGGTGCAGATGAAAAGTCACGATTTCCATGACTGGACCATCGGCCATTTGGCCGCGCGCCACATCAGCGGGGGCGAGGGTGATGCAAGTGGCAAGAACGAGTTGACCTACGAATCGCATGAGAGGCTCCTTTGGTTGCGAGCCTTCTTGTTGGCAGAGGGCAACTGACACATAGCTGTCAGTTATCATTCATCTTGGTGCCGCCAAAGTAGGGTTTGTCATGTGGTTTGGGGCTTTGATCCGCCGCCCAATGCGCCTACATCATCAGATACGACGTCTGGGGCGACACCCTCGCCGCCCAAAGGGAGATTATCATGCTGAACAATATCGGCCTACCCGGCCTCCTGCTTATTGCCGTAGTCCTGCTGGTCATGTTCGGGCGCGGCAAGGTCAGCTCGCTGATGGGCGAGGTTGGCAAGGGCATCACGGCGTTCAAGCGCGGCGTAAAGGATGAAACGTCCGAGATTGAAAAGACCGCAGATGCCGCGCGCGACGTCACCCCTGCCGAAAAAGACAAGGTCTGATCGCGGGTCTTTGCTGGCAAGGCGGGTAACACATGTTTGAAATCGGCTGGACCGAGCTGTTGCTGATTGGCATCGTGGCGCTGATCGTGATCGGCCCAAAAGACCTGCCCGACATGTTCCGCACCATGGGGCGCTTTACCGCAAAGATGCGGTCGATGGCGCGCGATTTCCAGCGGGCCATGGATCAGGCGGCCAAGGAAACCGGCGTAAACGACATCGCCAAGGATTTGAAATCGGCAACCTCTGCGAAAAGCATGGGTTTGGATGCGGTGAAGGACGCCGCCAACCGGTTTGAGAAATGGGATCCGCTGAAGCCCGCAGCAAAACCAGTCGCTCCCGCCACCGCAGCGGCTCCGGTGCCCGAACCGTCGCCGACCATTCACGGCCCGGCAACGCAGGCATTGGTGAATGCACAGGCGGCAAAGAAAGCCATCACGACCGAGGCCGCCGAAAAATTGCGCGCGTTGAAAGTGGCACCCGTCATGCCAGCAGCCGAACCTCCCGTCGTCCGAAAGCGCAAGCCAAAGGTTGTGGCTGAGGCCGCTGCACCTCAGACGCCCGTCGCAAAACCGCGCGCGCCGCGCAAGCCGGCAAAGGACGCCTGACGCATGGCCGCACCCAAAGATATTGACGACAGTTCCGCCCCGCTGATCGAGCATCTGAAAGAACTGCGTACGCGGATCATCTATGCGCTGCTGGCGTTCGTTGTCGCGATGTGCCTGTGCTTTACGATCTGGAACCCGATTTTCAACTTTCTGACCCAGCCGATCTGCAACGCGCTGGAGGCTCGTGATCAAACCTGCGGGTTGATCCTGGTGAAACTGCAGGAAGGGTTTTTCGTCGCCATCCGCATTTCGGTGATGGGCGGGTTTGCCATGTCATTTCCGGTCATTGGCTATCAGATGTGGCGCTTTGTGGCACCGGGCCTTTACCGGCAGGAAAAGAACGCTTTTCTGCCGTTTCTGATCGCCTCGCCATTGATGTTCATTCTGGGGGCGGCATTTTCTTACTATGCCGTGCTTCCCATCGCCTTTGATTTCTTCTTGCAGTTCCAACAGAATTTCGAACCCACGGCGGGTGATGCAGAGGTCATTTCCAATGCTCCGGCGGGGGTCTTGTTCCAAGGCTCGATGGAGCAGTACTTGTCGCTCACGATGAGCTTCGTGATGGCATTTGGCGTCTGTTTTCAGTTGCCGGTACTTCTGACCCTGATGGGCAAGGCGGGGATGGTCACGTCGCGCGGGCTAAAAGCGATGCGGCGCTATGCTGTCGTGATCATTCTGGTGGTGGCTGCGGTTGTTACACCGCCCGATTTCATGTCGCAGATCATCTTGTTCGCGGCGATCTATCCGCTGTACGAAATCTCGATCTTTCTGATCGCCCGCATTGAAAAACGCCGCGAGGCAGACCTGCGCGCGCAGGGGCTTTGGGTCGATGACGACGAGGATGAAGACGAACCTGCGGCCAGCGCGGGCAAGGCATGACCGAAGATGCGCTGACCCGTATCGCCGCCGCCCTTGAACGACTGGCGCCTGCGCCGATGCCCGCACCCGATTTCGTGGCAGCCGATGCTTTCGCTTGGCATGTGACCCCGGACCGGCTGGAACCGGTGCAGCACGTGGCACGGGTGGACATCGGGCTTCTGGTCGGGATTGACCGATCACGCGACATCCTGCTGGAAAACACCCGTCATTTTGCGCGCGGTTTGCCTGCGAACAACGCGCTGTTGTGGGGCGCCCGGGGGATGGGGAAATCAAGCCTGGTGAAGGCGGTTCATGCCACGATCCTGGCCGAGGGGCTGGCGCTGAAGATCGTGGAACTCAGCCGCGAAGATCTGCCGTCGGTCAGCCGCCTGCTGGCGCATCTTCGGGCGGCCCAGCACCGGTTCATCCTGTTTTGCGATGATCTGTCGTTCAGCCATGACGACCAACATTACAAGTCGCTGAAGGCGGTTCTGGACGGCGGCATCGAGGGGCGGCCCGACAATGTGGTTTTCTATGCCACCTCGAACCGTCGCCATCTGATGCCGCGCGACATGATCGAAAACGAACGCTCCACCGCGATCAGCCCGTCAGAGGCGGTGGAGGAAAAGGTATCGTTGTCGGATCGCTTTGGCCTGTGGCTTGGCTTTCATCCCTGCAGTCAGGATGAATATCTGGCGATGATCCATGGTTATTGCGCGACCCATGGCTTGCGGATCAGTGATGCCGACCTGAGGGCCGAGGCGATCGAGTGGCAGGCCACACGCGGCGCGCGGTCGGGCCGTGTGGCATGGCAGTTTTTCACCGATCTGGCGGCGCGCCACGGCATACGACCGTAAACGCGCCCGAATGGCATCGGCGGGCTACAGAGCGCGCCAATGGCCCTGTCGGATTATTGCAGATAGGTCAGCGGATCGATGCTGTCCACGCCTTTGCGAACTTCAAAATGCACGAAGGCCGGGTTGCCGGCGCGCACGGCGGCGATGGTTTGTCCGCGTTTGACCTTGGCACCCTTGGCGACCTTGATGCCGTCAAGGCCCGCATAAACCGTCAGCAACCCGCCGGCATGGCGAATGACCACGATCGGCACCTGTTCAGTATCCTTGGTGATGGCGGCCACCACACCATCAGCGGCGGCCTTGACCGAACTGCCCGCCGCGGCAGAGATGTCGATGCCGTCATTCTTGCCCTTGGCATAGCCGCGGATGATCTTGCCATCCACCGGCATCACGAAAGACGCGGCCGACGCCGCGCTGCGCTCTTCACCAAGCTCTGGTGACGGGGGCGTTTCCTTGGGTGTTTCGGCCGCCGGTGCGACCTTCTCGTCGGGCAAGGGGGCCGAGGCGGACGGCGGCACCGGGGTCGGCGATCCGACACCGGGGGCCGTTTCAGCGAGCACGGGCGGGCGCGCGCTAGCCCCCGCTGCGGCGACCGGAATGATCAGGAACTGCCCCTCGCGCACAGAAAGGTCGGCGGGCAGGCCATTCCAATCGGCAAGTGCCTTGGCGGACACGCCGTAGGTGCGGGCAATCGAATAGGCCGTTTCGCCGCGTGCTACCTTATGGCGCTGCGGCTCTGCGCCCGATATCGGCGCGGGTGTCGCCGGTCCGGTGTCGCCTACGCGGTCAAGCGCAGTGGTCGCGATGCCTGCCACATCAACCGGCCGCACTCCGCCGCCGATAACAGCACCTGTGTTTGCACCGCCAAGACCAGCTTGCACCCGGCGCGGCAGCAACAGCGTTTCGCCGTCGCGCAGCGGATCGTCGGGGCGCAACGCGTTGTAGCTTGCCAATTCATCCGCCCCGATGCCAACCCTTGCCGCCACGCTTGACACGGTATCGCCGCGCCGCGCGATAACCGCCTGATAGGTCGGATAGTTCAGCACACCCTGCCCATCGGCTGCCGGGCGGTTGGCCGTTGCCTGCAGTGCAGCACCTGACGTGTCAAGCGAGCCGCCACCGCTGCGCAGATCCCAATCCAGACCACCCCCGCCACCGGCTGGGTTGTCACATGCCGCAAGCGTGGCCAGCGCCGTTGTCAGGGCCAGAACGCGCAGCACGGGGCTGCCAAAAACGTGGGGGCGGGTTGTCATTGCTCTGCCTCGTTATCAAAGCGCCCGGGTTGATCCCGGGACGCGCGCATATCTCAAAGCAGATCGGGAAAAGGGGAAACCGGTTTTCCCGCCCGATCTGCACGACTTCAAAACGTCAGACCGGTTCAGGCGATTGTATCATCGTCTGCACCGATCTGGTTCAATCTGCTCCAAGGCCTTCTACCAATGGCACAAAGCGCACCGGGCGAAGTTCTTCATACTCGAAACCTGTCTCTGTCCGCACCGCCTTGATCAGGCTTTGCACGGCATCAGACTGGCCCACGGGCACAACCATGATACCCCCTATCTTCAACTGCGCCAATAGGGGGCCGGGGGGGTCTTCGGCGGCAGCCGTCACAATTATGCGGTCAAACGGGGCTTGTTCGGGCAATCCGTGGCTGCCATCCGCCACCAAAGCCGTGATGTTGAACAGATCGAGGATGCGGAACACATCTTGCGCCTCGTGCACAAGGCGGCGATGGCGATCAACCGAATAGACCCGTCTGGCCAGATGCGACAGGATGGCCGCCTGATAGCCAGACCCGGTTCCCACCTCCAGCACCGTATCGCGCGGCTTCACGTCCAGCGCCTGCGTCATCAGGCCCACAACCGACGGCTGGCTGATAGTCTGACCGCAAGAGATCGGCAGTGGCATGTCCTCATAGGCGCGGCTGGCGAAATGGCCGCGTACGAACAGCCCGCGATCCACCGCTTCCATCGCGGTCAGCACCCGCGCATCGGTAACCCCGCGGGACCGCAATGCGAACAAGAACCGCATCTTGCGTTCGGCAACAGTGCCGTCGGTCGTACTGCCGGCGTTGTCGTCGCCCTCTGCCTGTTCCGCGCTAGTTGTCATCCAAGGCGCGCCGCAAGATCGGCCAACTGGTCATGCGCGGTCAGATCGGCGCGCATCGGGGTGACCGAGATAAAACCTTCCAGGTTCACGGCGGCATCGGTGCCGGGCAGTGTCGGGGTCTGCTGCGGGCCGCCCTTGATCCACAGAAACTTGCGGCCTGCCGGTGAAAAATGCGGCTCCAGTCCAAAGGCGGTATCGCGGCGAAACCCCTGCGCTGCAACCTTGATGCCCTTGACCGATGCCGCAGGAACCGGCGGAAAGTTGACGTTGTAGAAGGTCCGGTAATCGGCGTCGTCCCAGATGCCCTTGTCCAGCAAGGCACGCACGACCACGACGCCGTGACTGCGTGATGCCTCGAACGGATCGGCCAGGTCTTCGGTCAGCGGTCCCAGAAACTGCGACAGAGCAATGGCGGGCAGGCCGTGCAGGGCCGCCTCCATCGCGCCACCGACGGTGCCGGAATAAAGCGTGTTCTCGGCCGAATTGTTGCCCCGGTTCACGCCCGACAGTACCAGATCAGGCCGCGCGCCTTCCAGCACGTCATAAAGGCCTGCCAACACGCAATCGGCGGGGCTGCCTTCGGTTGCAAAGCGACGCGGCCCCAGTTTGGCAATCATCATCGGGTGCGTGTAGCTGATGCAATGCGCCACCCCGGACTGCTCGAACGCCGGGGCAACGATCCAGACCTCGCCCTTTGGCCCGGCAATTTCGGTGGCAATCCCGGTCAGAACCTCTAGCCCGGGGGCGTTGATCCCGTCATCGTTGGTGATCAGAATCCGCATTCAATTCCCCTTTGCTTGGGCAATTGATTAGACGAGCCGGTGGCGGGCGTAAAGCGCTTAGGACTGCGAATTTGGCACGCGGGCACCCCAAAAGATCAATCCCGCAAGACATAGAAAAATTGTCCATTGCCCCAGTATCCAGACTGACCCCAGCATCGTCTGCCCATAGAACAGGAAAAGCCCGGCAAAGCTGATCTGTATCGCACCCAGCAGCGCGGCCATCGGCCGATCTGGGTATCGCGCCAACCAAAGCAAAGCGACGGCTTCTATCGCCAACAGCAGGCTGACGGCGTGCCAAAGGACCGCCGAAATGGCCCGCAGCGGCAGATCAAGCGCCGAGGCTTGGATCGGCAGATGAAACTCCGGCCCGCCGCCGAAGACGTGCAGTAAGAAGGTGGCACCGGTCAAGGCTGATGCAATCAGTGTAGGAATGCGCATTTTCTTCTCTCCATGCATACGGTACCGTATGGTGACAGTTTGACTTGCCGTACACAATACGCTTGCGTATGGTGCCGCATGGGCAAAGTGACGCAGCGGCTGACCCGCGAAGATTGGATATTGGCTGGCTTTCGCGCGCTGACGGCGGGCGGGGCAGGTGCTCTGATGGTAGAACCTGTGGCGCGGTCTATCGGAGCGACCAAGGGATCATTCTATTGGCATTTCGCCGATCCCGCCGATTGGCGCGCCGCCATGCTGGTCTATTGGGAAGACGTTGCATTTCAACGCATTATCAACACCTTGGACGCTTTCCCGCCGGGGCGCGCAAGGCTGCAGGCGTTGGTAAAAATCGCCACAACAGGCGCGCGTGACCCGCTGCATGGCGGTGCCACCGCAGAACCCGCACTGCGCGATTGGGCCCGCTACTCGCCCGAGGTTGCTGCCGTCGTTGCCCGCGTTGATGCCGGGCGCATAGCCTTTGTCGAAGATTGCCTTGCCGCAATGGGCGCGCCGCCCGCTGGTGGACGCCTGTTTTACGCAGCTTATCTTGGTCTTGGGCAGTTGCAAGGATCAGCTGCCGAAGACGAACACACACTTATGGCGCTGATTGCCGCACTCGCACCGGGCGACTAAAGCCCGCGTTGCCCGATCTACTCCGGCGTCCAAACCTTGGCCGCCTGACCCTGCTCCAGAACATAAAACTGATCCCCGGCCAGCGCCTGCCAGTCACTTTGCACCCCGTCCGGCCACAAAACCCGCACTTCAGCCTTAGTCGCATCACCAAGCCCAAAGTGCAGCCACCCGGCTTGCCCGCTGGCATGCCCGCCGCCAACTGTAACTTCGCGGGTCATCACTACGTTGTCGCGTTTCACCTCGACCCATGCGCCAATGGCGTCCGGATTAACCCCCGGTTGGCTGATCCGCACCTGAACCCAGTGTCCGGCATTGGTGCTGGTATTTCGCCACAGTTGTGCCGGTTCGCGGCGATTGACCACAATCAGATCAAGCAATCCATCCAGATTGAAATCCGCAAGTGCCGCTCCGCGCGACAGCTTCGTGCTGGCGACGCCCGCCAGATCGCCCGCCTCCTGAAAGGTGCCATCCCGTCGCTGCAACAACAGGTTGTTGGGGTCTTCTTTCGCAAAATCGGGCATCGCATCGACATTGCCCTTGGCGATGAACAGATCAACCATGCCGTCGTTGTTCACATCGTCGAACTGCGCATGCCAGCCGGTGCTGGGCTTCTTTTCGGGGCCGGTATAGGGCCGATGCGCCGTAATCCCGGCTTTGAAGGCCACGTCGGCAAAGGTTGGCGCCATCGCCGTGCCGTTCGCCGCCGGCATCGCGCGTTGCAGTTTGTTGTCCGCCATGCTGGTCAGGAAATACTCGGGCATGCCGTTGAAATCGAGGTCATAGGACGCAATCCCCATGCCCCAGATCTTCAGCGGCTTCCAGCCTTCCTCGACCGTGTAGGCAGCGGGTTCCTTGCCAGGTTCCAGATGCCATAACTGTTCTTGCCCGCCCTTGTAATATTCGCGATCATTCGAGATGCGCAGCGAGGCCGTGCCCGAGCGGTTCCAGTCGGTGAACAGCATCGACAGCGCACAGAAGCTGGGCTTCAACGGCAGGGGGGCAGTGAACTTTGCGCCGCCCGCGTCAGGCCGGTGCAGCCAGTTGTCGGTGCACGAGCCCCATGGGAAATCTTCCTCGAACCGGTTCAGGTAGTTGCCAATCGCCAGTGTCGGCCATGTCGCCCCACGCTCCCACATGGCGGCGAAAGCGGTGGACCATTCATTGCCACCCTCAAGCCCCCAGATTTCATTGGCGCGTTCAAACTTGCAGTCCCCCAAGCCCCGCATCGCCACGTTTTCACCAGATCGCAGCAGCACCAGATCTGTCACGCCATCACTGTCTATGTCCAGCGGATAGGTCCCCAGCACGGCGTCCAGTTCCAAGCCGGAAACCTCGGATACGAACTTAAGATCACCCGCTATCGCACTGTCATTGCGGTAAAATGTGGCTTTGACCTTCCCGCCTGACAGCAGCAGGTCCGGCTTGCCATCACCGCTGCAGTCAAACGTGGCAACGCCGCCGCCGACCATATATTCCCAGTCACCGGCATAGACGGAGGTGATGCCCGCGCTGCCGCCTTCTTCGACAAATGTCGGCACAGCGGGGTCGCTCTGGGCGTAAGCGATGCTGGCATGACACAGCAATACGGTCGCAGAAAGGGTGGTCTTCATTCGTCGCTCCGCG
Source organism: Pseudorhodobacter sp. (assembly GCA_031406155.1). GTDB lineage: Bacteria > Pseudomonadota > Alphaproteobacteria > Rhodobacterales > Rhodobacteraceae > JACMNW01. The sequence continues at coordinate 63,114 of JANOGW010000098.1, read as the reverse complement.
TCGTCAGGGCGGTGGTGAAGGCGCCGATGCAGCGCCCCTGATCAAGCCCCCGGTCGATGGCCGCCCGGAAATGGATGCCGCCATAGAGCCGCGAAATGCCCGCCTCTTCGGCTGCGGCCCAGAAGCTCGGATAGCTGCGGGCGGGCATGCCGTCATCGGTGTGAGTGGCATCCTCGAAGGCGAAGTCGTCCCCCCAGGTATCGGACATCACCGCCGCCGCCGCCGCCGACTGCACCGAATGCCCGCTGGGGTATTCCGGAAAAGGCGGCGTGATCAACAGCGGCTCCCACTTCGGGTCCATGGTGCGGCGCAGGTAGGTAACGGGGCGCAGAAGGTTGTATTGATATTTGGCATTCCAGCCGCCGATGAAGGCATCCGCCGTCGCAATACCCAGCCGCGCGAGCGTATCGACCGATTGCGCCAACGGGATCTGGTCGCGCTTCTGGATCTGCATCGCAATCGAAATCCAGTGCCCGGGCGGTGTTGACGACAGCATCGCGTCATCCGACCAGAACCGGGCAATGGCGCGCTGGTCGGGGGTCAGGGCGGCGCTGGTGTCAAACACCTCCTTCGCCTCGGCAAAAAAGGCGGAGCCGGGATCTTCGCTGTAGTCGGGCGGTGGCGGCAATGGGCAGGACGACGCATCCGGCATGGCAAAGGGGCGGTTTTTGCCCCAGTCGGGCAGCAGCGGCAATTGTTGTTGGCGCAGCGCGCTTGTTGGCACCCAATGGGCGGGGCCTTCGGGCACGGCGTATTCAAGCGGAAAGCCCATGTTGGCAATCACTGCCCCGCCATCATCCTGCGACCAGGCAAGGATGTGGTCGGCGACGGCCTGCCCGTAGGCCTCTGACCGCTGCACAATCTCTGCTGCGACCCCGTCGGAAACCTTTGCGCGCTGCTTTGCGGTGATTGACGCCATCGCGCGTTGTCCGGTGGGCCCGGTATTCGCGAACTGATGCACCACCGACCGCGCAAGCGCCGCTTGCAGGACAACTGCTTCATCATATGCCTCGGCTTTATCGCGTGCGGGCAGGGGCGTCAGACCGTTCAATTGCCCGGCAAGGGACTGCAAGTCATCGGACCCGCTGGCGACCGCCTCATATGCCGTCACGCCAACATAGGCTAACGTCCGGCTTGCAACCGGGGGGGTATAGGTCGGCGTGTGACGAACCAGTTCCAGCGTCAGCCGGTACCAGATCGCCAACACGTCTTCGGGTTTGCTGGCGGAATGTGCGGCAGGTGCAGACAGAATTGACAGCGCAAAAGCAAGGGTCGGCACCAAGCGTGCCATCCTGCAATGCGGTGCGTGCATGAAACCCTCTCCCGATTGCGCGCCCGGTCGATGCGCGTCTTGCGCGCAGATAAACACAACTGGCCTGCAAATCGCAAGCAACTTGCCCCTAGCGGCAAGGCTGGTACGCTTAGCAATCGCCAAAGATCAGGATCGCGCGAAAGTCGTTCACATTGGTCAGCGTAGGGCCGGTTACCACCTGTGCGCCAAGGCTTGCAAAGAAGGAATGCGCGTCGTTGCGGGCAAGGGCGACCTGTGGATCAATCCCGATCGCCGCCGCCTGTTTCAATGTCTGAGGTCCGACCACCGCGCCGGCAACCTCGGCTGCGCCATCGACGCCGTCGGTATCGCAGGCAAGGGTGAAAATGCCGGCAGCGCCGCGCAGGGCAATGGCCAGCGCCAGTGCGAATTCGGCATTCGGCCCACCAACTCCATCCCCGGTGCGGGTAACCGTCAATTCGCCCCCCGACAGCAGCAGGATCGGTGCATCCCCAGGCCGCATCGCCGCACGCATCCGCGATGCCTGATCGGCCTGCGCCGCTGCAACCACCCGCGCCTCGCCCTCGATTGCGTCCCCCAGGACGCGCACATCGCACCCCGCCAGACGTGCCAGATCAGCGGCGGCGGAAAGCGACTGGGCCGGGGCCGCAATCACCCGGTTTTCAACGCGGGCCAGCCGCGCGTCACCGGGGGCGATCACGCCGGTCGGTTGCGCCAAAACGGCGGCAACCGAGGCCGGCACGTCGATGTGCCAGGTCGCAAGGATCGCGCGCGCCTCTTGGCGAGTTGTGCTGTCGCCCACCGTTGGCCCCGATCCGATAAAGGCGGGATCATCGCCCGGCACGTCCGAAATAATCAGCGCCAGCATGCGCGCCGGATAGACCGCAGCGGCAAGTTGCCCGCCCTTGACCCGGCTCAGGTGCTTGCGCAGGGTATTCATCGCAATGATCGGTGCACCTGATGCCAGCAGGGCCGCATTCACCGACTGCTTTTCGGCCAGACTGATCGCGCCCGCTGGCTGGATCAGCAGAGCCGATGCCCCGCCTGAAATCAGCGCCAGCACAAAATCATCCGGCCCCAACCCCGCCACCAGCGCCAGCATCTGCGCGGTCGCAGCAAGGCCCGCCGCATCGGGCACCGGATGTGCAGCCTCGATTATCCTGATCCCCGCGCAGGGCCGCCCATAGCCACTGCGCGTAATCACCAACCCGTCACAGGGGCCCCAGCTGGCCTCGACCGCCTCTGCCATCCGGGCCGAGGCTTTGCCCGCACCGATCACCACGACGCGGCCTTTGGGCTTTGGCGGCAGATGGGCGGCGATGGTCCGCATCGGGTCTGCCACGTCAACGGCGCGCTCGAACAGGCGGCGCAGAAACGATGTCGGCTCCGCGATCAGTGTCATGCAGCAACTCCGGCAGGTGAAAGTCCTATGTTCATACCTATGGGGCCTTGCATTGGCGAGGCAAGGCGATGTGACGACCGGGACACCATTGAATTGCTGGAAATCCAAGATCACCCGGATGTCTTCGGTCGCGCGGTCAACTTGCATCTGCAAGCGTGCTTAATTAGACGGCAAAAAAGACCTGAACATTGCGCATTGACGTTTCTTGTGACAATACCGATCTTATCGATTGCGCGTTTATGCCAATGCATTCCAGGCCTGAACGCGCCTTGTCGCAGACGTGGCGGCAGGCAATTTAGGACAGAAGTGAAATGGCGACTTTCTTTACGGCCCACCGAACAGTGGCCATCATTGTACTTGTCGTCGCGGGAGCATGGGTGGCGACGGGCGAATTTTCCGCAGTTGGCAGCCAGGAGGCGGAAGCCGCCGAAGCGGGTTCGGACGATACCGGTGAGGCTACCCCGGCAACGGCCCCCGCACCACTTCGCACCGTTGCCGTCGTGGTTCCCGTCTTTGCCGACCATGCGCGCGAGATCCGTGTGGCCGGTGCGACCGAGGCCGACAAAAGCGCCGTCCTTGCAGCCAGATCAGACGGCATTGTCGAAATGCTTGGGGTAGCACAGGGCGACGAAATTGCCGCCGATGCGCTGGTTCTAAGGTTGGTCGGCGATGATGTTGCCGCAGCGGTTGCGACCGCTCAGGCGTCGGTCGCGCAGGCCACACAAGAACTTGAGATTGGTGAAAAGCTGTTCGCGCGCGGCAGCCTTGCCGAACTGGAATTGACCTCCCGCCGGGCTGCCATGGCCGCCGCAGACGCGGCCCTGCAACAGGCACAATCGGCGGAAGACAGGCTGCTTCTGAAAGCGCCCTTCGCCGGCACGGTTGACAGTGTTGACGTCGAACTTGGCGAATGGGTTCAGACCGGCGCACCGATTGCAACCGTGCTGTCGCTTGACCCGATCGTGGTCAAGGCCGAGATCAGCGAACGCGACGTGGCCTTCGTGTCCGAAGGGGGCACGGCCCTTGTGCGCCTTGTCGATGGTACCGAAATGCAGGGCACTATCCGGCACATGGCCAAGCAAGCCTCGGTCGGAACGCGGACCTTTGTAGTCGAAGTGGCGCTGCCCAACCCTGATCGCAAGATCAGTGCCGGCATGACGGCCGAGGTGCGCCTGTTCGCGGCCCCGGTGCGCGCCATTGCGGTGCCGCGTTCGGTAATCACCCTGTCAGAGGATGGGTTGATCGGTCTGCGCGTTGTCGGCCCCGACAGCATCGCGCAATTTGCCCCGGTGACCTTGCTGGAAGACGGGCCGGACGGGATGGTTGTAACCGGTGTTCCGGACGGTGTCCGCATCGTCATCGCGGGGCAGGATCTGGTGCGCAACGGCGAGGCCGTCACCGTAACCGAAGTGTCGCTGGCCGATGCGGCGAAGGCGCTGAAATGAACCTCGTCGAACTTGCCATCCGCAACGCCCGGCTGACCCTTTCGGTCTTGGTGTTCCTGATGGTGGTCGGGGCACTCGCCTATGTCAACATCCCCAAGGAGGCCGAGCCGGACATCCAGATCCCGGTCATTTATGTCAGCATGGGATATGACGGCATTTCGCCCGAGGACAGCGAGCGCCTGCTTTTGCGCCCGATGGAAACGGCGTTGAAATCCATTCAGGGCATCAAGCAGATGACCGCCAGCGCCTATCAGGGCGGCGGCAACGTGGTGGTCGAATTTCAGGCCGGTGCCGATCTGGACAAAGCCCTTGATGACGTGCGCAACAAGGTCGATGACGCGCGCCGCGATCTGCCCGACGGTGTCGATGAACCCTCGGTGAACGAGATCAACATTTCTGAGTTTCCGGTGCTGGTGGTCACACTGTCGGGCGAGGTGCCTGAACGCGTGCTGAATGCCGCCGGCAAGGAACTGCGCGACCGGATCGAAGAGATCCCTGGTGTTCTGGAGGCAGCCCTGCAGGGCGTGCGCGACGATCTGGTCGAGATTGTCATCGATCCAGCCAAGCTGTCGTCTTACGGTCTGCGCCCCGATACGATGATCGCCGGGTTCAACGCCAACAACCGCCTGATCGCCGCCGGATCACTGGAAGGGGCCGAAGGGCGCTACGCCATCAAGGTGCCCTCGCTGATCGAGACGGTCGAGGAACTGGCCGATCTGCCGATTGTGGCGAATGGCAATGCCGTCGTGCGCACGCGCGATCTGGCCGAGATCAGACCCACATTGAAAGACCCGAACTCGGTCACCCGGCTGAACGGCAAGCCCGCCGTGGCAATCGAGGTGTCAAAGCGCATCGGTGCCAACCTGATCGAAACCGTTGATCAGGTGAAGGTGGTCACTGCCGCACTGCAAGACAAACTGCCGGAAGGCGTGGTCGTATCGTTCAGTCAGGACAAATCGACCACGATCCGGCAACTGCTCAGCGATCTGCAAAACTCGGTGCTGACGGCGGTGGTGCTGGTGTTCATCATCATCCTGTATTCGCTGTCGGTCCGGTCATCTATCCTGATCGGACTTGCCATTCCGGCGTCGTTTTTGATGGGCATTCTGGGGCTGCAGATGGCGGGGCTGACCGTCAATCTGGTGGTGCTGTTCAGCCTGATCCTGGCCGTGGGCATGCTGGTGGATGATGCCATCATCGTCACCGAATATGCCGAACGCCGGATGGGGGAGGGGATGGAAAAACGGCTGGCTTTCGCCGAGGCGTCGCACCGTATGGCGGGCCCGGTCATCGCCTCCACCATGACCCGGATCGCCGCGTTTTCGCCGTTGCTGTTCTGGCCGGGGATCGTTGGCGAATTCATGAAATACATGCCGATCACCCTGATCGCCACGCTGTCGGCCTCTATGCTGTATGCGCTGATTTTTGTGCCGACGCTGGGGGCGATCATCTCGAAGCCGTTCAAGACATTGCCCACCCACAAGGACGGCCCCTATATGTGGGTGGTGGGCAAGGCCATCCGCCACCCGGTCATCGTGCTGTTCCTGACGTTGGGCACTCTGGCTGCCGTGCCCTACACCTATCTTCAGGTCGGCAAAGGGGTCGAGTTTTTCCCGAATGTCGAACCCGATTATGGCCAGTTGTACGTCAAGGCACGCGGCAACCTTTCAATCGACGAAAAAGATGCGCTGGTACAGCAGGCCGAGGCGCGGCTTTTGGGCTGGCCGGGTCTGGAGACGGTCTACACCCGTGTCGGCGGCGGTGGGGGCGGTGGCAATGATACCGCCGAAGATGTGATCGGCACCATCCAGTACGAATTCGTCGATTGGCGACTGCGCAAGAATGCCAATGCCATCCTTGCCGATCTGCGCACCGCCATGCAGGGCATTCCCGGCGTCGATATCGAAGTGTCGGTGCCGGACGCCGGCCCACCGACCGGCAAAGCCATCCAGATCCGCATGTCGGCGGAAGACCCCGCCGGCCTGAATGACGCGGCCCGCCTGATCAGCCGTCAGCTGGCCGATATCGCGGATGTCACCGATATTGACGCAGGTCTGCCGCTGCCGGGTGTCGATTGGGAACTGCTGGTCGATCGTGGCGAGGCGTCGCGCTACGGTGTGTCGCCCGGTGCGGTGGGCACGGTGGTGCAACTTGTCACCTCGGGGTTGAAGCTGTCGGATTTCCGGCCTGCGGGGTCGGATGACGCGGTCGATATCGTGCTGCGTCTGCCGCCCGATCAGCGGACCATTTCCGCCCTTGATCAGTTGCGCATCGAAACTGAGCTTGGCCCGGTTCCAATCTCCAACTTCGTCACCCGCGTGGCGGTGCCCACCACCGGCACCTTGTCGCGCATCGATGGCGCGCGGACGGTGACCGTGCAGGCGGGCATTCGCGAAGGCGTGCAGGCGCAGGAGGTGCGCGATAAAATCACCGCCATGCTGGACGACCGCTTTGCCGCCGAAGGTTTCACCGATCAGGGCATCCGCTGGACGATGGCCGGCGAAGATCAGGAACAGGCCGAGGCGGGCGCCTTTCTGGCCAAGGCCTTCGGGGCTGCGATCTTTCTGATCTTCGCGGTGCTGCTGGCTCAGTTCAACAAGTTCATCTCCGTGGGTCTGGTGCTGTCTGCGGTGATCATGTCAACCATCGGTGTTTTCCTTGGTCTGATGATAATGGGCCAACCTTTCGGCATCGTGATGTCGGGCATCGGGGTGATTGCGCTGGCGGGGGTCGTGGTGAACAACAACATCGTTCTGATCGCCACCTACGACCAGTTGCGCGACGACGGCATGGCACGGATCGATGCCATCCTGGAAACCTGCCGCGAGCGGGCACGCCCGGTTGTGCTGACCGCACTGACCGCGATATTCGGGGTACTGCCGATTGCGTTCGGCCTGAATCTCGAATTGCTGAACCACGAGACGACCATCGGCGCGCCTTCGACCCAGTGGTGGATTTCGCTGTCCAGCGCCATTGTGTTCGGGCTGGCCTTTGCTACCATCCTGACGCTGATCGTGACCCCGTCGATGCTGATGCTGGTGACACGCGGTGATCAACGCCGGACTGTCAGACGGGGCTGGTTTCGCCGCAAGCCGAAACTGGCCTGATGCAAGCGGCCAAAGCTTGGCTTTTCCGCTTGCAAAGTTTTGGCCGAAAGGCCGCTTGGGTGGATTTCCCCCTTGCCTTGATCTTGGCCTTTGCCACCGGGTCACCTAGAGTTTGCTTGTCCCCAGACCGAGGATCCCATGCCGTCCATCGTTTCTGTCCGCAACCTGACCAAGACCTACAAAACCGGCTTTCAGGCGCTGAAATCCGTCAATCTTGAGATCGTGGAGGGCGAGATACTGGCCCTGCTTGGCCCCAATGGCGCGGGCAAGACGACGCTGATTTCCGCCATCTGCGGCATCGTGCAGCCGACATCGGGCACCATCACCGTGGGCGGCCATGACGTGATCCGCGAGTTTCGCGCGGCGCGCAATCTGATCGGCCTCGTGCCGCAAGAGATCACGCTGGAGCCGTTCGAGAAGGTTTTCAATGCCGTCAGCTTTTCGCGTGGGCTGTTCGGCAAGGCGCCCGATCCGGCCCATGTGGAACGCGTGCTGCGGCAATTGTCGCTTTGGGACAAGAAAGACAGCGCCATCATGCCCCTGTCGGGCGGCATGAAGCGGCGCGTGCTGATCGCCAAGGCGCTGGCGCACGAACCACGTGTGCTGTTTCTGGATGAACCTTCCGCGGGCGTGGATGTGGAGTTGCGCAAGGACATGTGGGCGGTGGTCGGTGATCTGAAGGCCGCAGGGGTCACCATCATCCTGACCACGCACTACATCGAAGAGGCAGAGGCGATCGCCGACCGCGTCGGCGTCATCAACAAGGGCGAGATCCTGCTGATCGAAGACAAGGCCGCCCTGATGCAGCGGATGGGGCAGAAACAGTTGCAGGTCGATCTGGCCGAGCCGTTGGCAACGGTGCCGGATGCCTTGCGCAAGTATGCCTTGGAACTGGCGCCGGACGGGCGCAGCCTGATCTTCACCTATGATACCAAAGGCGAGCGGACGGGGATTGTGACGCTGCTGACCGACCTGCGGGCGGCCGGGTTGCAGATGACCGATCTCGCGACACGGCAAAGCAGTCTTGAGGACATTTTCGTCGGGCTGGTAAGGGAAAACGCGTGAATATCTATGCCGTGAGGGTGATTTTTCAAAAGGAAATGGCGCGGTTTTTCCGCACCATCATCGAATCGCTGATCTCGCCCGTCATTTCGACCTCGCTTTACTTCGTGGTGTTCGGTGCCGCCATCGGCAGCCGGATCGAGACGGTCGACGGCGTGACTTACGGCGCCTTCATCGTGCCGGGGCTGATCATGCTGACGGTGATCACGCAATCGGTGTCGAATGCATCGTTCGCGATCAACTTTCCGAAGTTCATCGGCACTATTTATGAACTTCTGTCAGCGCCGGTCAGCTATGTAGAAATCGTGATCGGTTATGTCGGGGCGGCGGCGGTGAAGTCGATCCTGATCGGGCTGGTCATCCATGCCACGGCCTATCTGTTCGTCGATCTGCCGATTGCGCACCCCGTGGCCATGCTGGCGCTGCTGGCGGTGACCAGTTTCAGCTTTTCATTGTTCGGCTTCATCATCGGCATCTGGGCCAAGGATTTTCAGCAGCTGCAACTGATCCCGCTGCTGGTGCTGACCCCGCTGATCTTTCTGGGCGGCAGTTTTTACAGCATCGACATGCTGCCGGGCATCTGGCGTAGTATCGCGCTGGCCAACCCGGTGGTGTATCTGATGTCGGTATTCCGCTGGTCGTTCTTTGATACGGCGGACGTGCCTATTGGGATCAGCCTGCTGGCAATTGCCGTCTTCACCGGGCTGTGCCTTGCGGCTGTCTGGTGGATATTCCGCACCGGATGGCGCATTCGGCAATAGCCGTCAGGCGGCCCCAACGGCGCGCAAAGTGCCTGCATCCGCCCGGATTTCGTGCTATGATCGCGGCACGCCGACACCTGCGTGCCGGTGCCGGGCTCGATGGGGAGGGTTGGCAGCATGGCGTCGCGAAAGTCACCTGCGAGCAAGGAGGCGGGGCCAAGCGAAGAGGCGCTTCGGCGTCATATCCGGGCCAAGGGCGCGGACTATCTGAAGGATCCGAACATCACCTCTGTCGGGATCGGCCTGAAGAATGGCAACGGGCCGATCTGCATCCAGTTCACGGTGGGCGAAAAGGGCGAGTCCGCAATCGAGGCGTTGGGCAGCCCGCGTATCCCTGTGTCAATCGAGGTGGACGGCAAGACCGTCCTGACCGATGTGATCGAGCGGTCCTACCGGCCTTCCTACCGGATCGTTGAGGCCGAACAGATGGACCGGCGGCGCGAACGTGTCGATCCGGTGCAGCCCGGCATCAGTGTGTCGCATATTGCAGGCAGCGCGGGGACGCTGGGTCTGGTGGTGTTTGACCGGGCAACCGGGCAGCCCTGCATCCTGTCGAACTGGCATGTGCTGCATGGCAACGGGGGCCAGATCGGCGACACCATCGTGCAACCGGGCCCGTTCGACGACAACAACACCGCACTGAACGGTGCAGGGCAACTGCTGCGCAGCCATCTTGGCGCGGCTGGCGACTGCGCGCTTGCCCGTATCCGGATGCGTGGGATTGACCGGTCGGTCCTTGCCCTGAACGTGGTGCCAAGGCGCATGGCGCGGGTGGCACTGGGCGACCGGGTGGTCAAATCCGGCCGCACGACCGCAGTCACTTACGGCATCGTCCGCCGCATCGATGTGATGGCACGCCTTGATTATGGCCCGCCCGCAGGATCGGTGGCGATTGGCGGGTTCGAGATCGGGTCCGATCCCAAACACCCGCCACAGAACGGTGAAATCAGCATGGGCGGCGATTCCGGATCGGCGTGGCTGATTGTCGAGGGGTCCAAGCCAACGGATATCTTTGCCGGCCTGCATTTTGCGGGGGATGTGGAGTCCAATGCAGATGAACATGCGCTTGCATGTTATCCGTCTTCGATCCAGAAAAAACTGGATTTCGTGTTCGAACCGCCGGTTGCGGCACCGGGTGTTGACCTGCCCGAAAGTGTGGTCCCGCGCACGGGATATGATGTAAACTTCCTTGGCGTCGCGGTGCCGGAGCCCGGCCTGTCAACCGCCCTGAAACGCGACGCTGTCAATTTCGGCCGTGGCCAGACCATTCCCTACACACATTTCACGGTATGCCAAAGCGGTGCGCGGCGTATCGCGCGCTATGTCGCGTGGAACGTCGATGGCGCGCGTATTGTAAAGCTGCCGCGACGCGGCTTTGCCCTTGATCCCCGGATCGATGCGAAGTTTCAGGTCGGCGAAGACGCCTACGCTGACAACAAGCTGGATCGCGGACACCTCGCGCGCCGTGCCGATCTGTGTTGGGGGCCGCTTGAGGAGGCAAAACAGGCAAACCGGGATTCGTTCTACTTCACCAACATCGCGCCGCAACACCAACGATTCAACCAGTCAAGGCGCAGCGGCCTTTGGGGAGAGTTGGAAAACCTCGTCTTCGATCAGGCCGACGTGCTGGATATCCGGTTGTCGGTGATCGCGGGCCCGATCTTTGGCACCGATGATGTCGCTTACCGTGGCATCCTGTTGCCGGCGGCATTCTGGAAGCTGATCGCCTATCGGGTTGCTACTGACGGGGGCTTGCGATGCGCGGCATTCCTGCTGTCGCAAGAGGACCTGCTGACCGACCTGGAAAGGCTCGATCTTGATCCGTTCCGGATTTATCAGATCGATCTGGGCGAATTGGCGCAGCGTACGTCGCTAGATTTTTCGGCCCTGAGTGGTGCCGATGTTGCGAGCCTCCCGCAGGTCGCCAGACGGTTGGCAGCACGCGAGGACGCCGGATCGCGTTCGGCGTCGGTTGTCGAAATACGGTCACGCGCGGATCTTCGGTTCTGAACCTGCGCCCTGTGTGGCAGGCGGACACGCACCTTGCTCAGATCAGCAGCGGCACCGGGTTGGGTGTTAGCGGATCGGGGTTTCCTGACATTTGATCCCGCCCATCAGGCTGAAGCAATCGCCGTTTGCCAAAACGCGGTTTGTAGTGACAAAGTTCGGGGGCGACTGCCCGGAAAACCGGGATTGCAAGCGCCTTCCGGGTCAGGTCCACGAAAAAGACGCGGCATCCAGCCTCGGTTGCCGCAAGAATGCAACGTGCCAGTTGGTCGGCGAGGCTGCCGTGATCGGGCAGGGTGGCAAACGCCGTCGCGATCTGGTCCCCGAACGGCGGCAGTCCGGCCATCCCCAATCGTTGCCATGTGGCGGCAACGGGGTCGTGTGCCGCATCGTGTTCCGGCAGCAGGGATGTCTCAACCGCCAGCATCTCGACCGTCGCCGCCAGAGCTGCATCGGCAAGGCCCATGCGGGCAGCGAACCCGATTGCCGGCGCAGATCCGTCCGGCGCAACCGACACCGCCGCCACAACCGGAACTGCGATATCGGTGGTTATATCGACCAGATGCGTCGCGCGCGGCCGACCGGCCAGCCAATCAGCCAGCCCCGGTTGCACTGAAAGGACAGCAGCCGGCAAGGTACTTCGCAGGCGACGGCCGTACCACCAGCGCCCGGCCGCATCCCGCTCGATCAGTTCCAGCAGGGCGGCGAGTTTGGCCGCATCCGGCGTTGGCCCCGCCGCGCAGCCGTTGCTGTCTGCGATGGATACTGCGGCACCGTCGCCCGGTTCGCGCCGCCCGATCAGCACGGCATCGGCGGGAAGGTAGACAACCTTGCCATCGATGGCAGCCTGCGAGGCGATCCAGTCGATCAGGCCCGGCTGGCGCAGCGGAGGGCGCCAGTCAAACCCGCCATAGGTTTTGTTCCACTTGCCGCGTTTCTCAAGCTGACTGGAAGAAAAGCCATTGATGATATTCGGGGGAATCGCCATGCTGCCCAACTGGCCTGCCGTCGCCGCGACACGTGGCTCGTCACCCCATTGCCAACTGCTTAATAATTCGACCGCCTCGCCAAGCCCGCTGCGCCGGCAGGCCGCCGCGTTCACACCGCACCCGGTAGCATACCGGCCAGAGGCATTCAAAGCCAGAACAGGCGCTTGCGGTGCAAGATCAAGCAGCCGCTGGTTCGGGATTGCGGCGCAAATTCGCGCAAACGGCGAAACCTGCACCTCGTGCAGGTCGAAAAATCTGGATACGGCTGCCAATGCCGCATCCGCCTCCGGTTCGCCTTCGCCTTTCACAGAATTTTCGCCTATCATGCGCACAGGTACCGGCGGGCGGCGAGAACGGCATGGTCAACAATACACCCCTCGCGGCAATCATGGTGGCGGATCTGGCCGATTTCAGTGGCCGTATGAAACGCGACGAAGCCGCCACAATCGCCTTCGTGCAACGGTCGTTCGACCGTGCCCGCCGCGCCAGCATCCGGTTCGGCGGTCAGGTTATCAAGACCACTGGTGACGGGTGGATCGCGGTTTTCGATAGCGTAACTTCGGCTGTCGATTGCGCCAACGTGCTGCTGCGGCTGATCGACCGGCGTGAGGCTGCGCCACTCTCGAAGTTTCGGATCGGCATAAATGTTGGCGAGGTCCGGCATGAAAATGGCGACATATTCGGCCACGCGGTGAATATCGCGGCCCGGATCGTGGCGCTGGCACTGCCCGGCGAAATTGTCGTGTCGCAAGGCATTGTCGCAGAGGTGGGACGGTCGCCGCACTATTGGTTCGAGGCGCTCGGCCATCCCATGCTGAAGAACATCGGCGACAGCGTGGCCGTTTACCGCTTGCGGGTCAAAACGGGGGCAACTGCCGTCGCCGACCAGACCGACAACAGGCTCAGGATACGGCTGATCGGCGGCTTCGAGGTGCACACAGTCGAGGGCGAAAAGATTGTGCTGGGATCGGCCCATGCAGCGGCCATTGTCGGCGCGCTGGCGCTTGAACCCGAAAAGTCGATTACAGCCGACAGGCTCGCTGTCATGCTGTGGCCCGACAGGCCCATTGCGCGGGCTCGCGAGGCGCTGACCCGCGCAAGGCGGTTGGTGAATTCCCGGCTTGGGCATCTTCAGATCACCTTGCTTCCAGTTGGAGAGGCAAATCTGACATTGAACCTTGGTGCGGTCGAGATTGATTTGCAGACTGTCCTGCGGTCGCTGAACGCAGGGATCACCGAGGCCGTCTTGCTGGACCATGACGACGTGCCTGCCGACTTGCTGGCCGGGATGGACAGCATAAGCCCCTTGCTGGCCTCTTGGCTGAGGGTGCGCCGGACCATCTGGCACGACCGCATCGTTCACAAGCTGGAACTGTGTCTGGAACGCTTTGAAGCGGAACAGCCCGCACTGCGTGCGGCGGCCGAGGCGTTGCTGCAACTGGAACCCGGGCACGAGCGCGCGTCGCTTGGACTGATGCGGCACCATGCAGCACGCGGCTGGAAAGAGGCCGCATTGCGTGAATTTGACCGGCTTTCTGCCCATCTGCGCCGCGGCTTTGAAGCCGTGCCGGGGCCAGAGGTTGTGGCGCTGGCGGGGTCGCTGCGCGATCCTGGGGCACCGCGAATAGCCGCCAGCCCGGTGACGTCGGCATCGCGCATTCCGCAGATTGCAGTTGGCGCGTTTACCGCCGATGCGGCGATCACGCGCACGATTGCCCAGCAGTTCCGCGCCGACCTGATCGCCAATCTTTCCCGGTTCCGCACTTGGGCCGTTTTCGATGTCGAGAACGAAAGTGCGGGATCGGCGGATTATGCCATTTCGGCCAGCTATGAAACCAGCCGAAACGCGGGGCGGCTGCAACTTCGGGTGATCGAACCCGCAACCGGGCGGATAGCCTGGAGCGAAAGTTTCTCGCTGACCCAGCGGGAATGGCGAAAGTGTCAGGGGCAGGTGATTGGCCGTATTGCCTCGGCGCTGGAAATCTATGTGTCGGCAGACCGTTTGTCGCGCTCGATCACCGATGTGCCAGACAGGGTGGCAGACTACGACGACTGGCTGAAGGGCGAGGCGCTTTTGCTGCGCTGGACGCCAGAGGCCGAGGCTGAGGCTGAGATGATCTTTCGCCGCCTGATCGAACGGGCACCCGGTTTCGCCCCGACCTATGCCAGTCTGGCGAGTATCTTCAACGTGCGGCATATTCTGCAACCGGGGCGGCACAGGACCGCGCAGGATGACGCGGATTCGCATCGTTTCGCCATGCGCGCCGTCGATCTTGATCCGCTGGATGCGCGCAACCATCTGGCATTGGCCTGGAGTGCGGCATTGACCGGCATGTTCGATCAGGCCGCCGTCCATCTTGACCTTGCGATGTCGCTTAATCCCTACAGCCCCAACACGACGATTTCGGCGGCTATGGGGTATGCGTTCCTTGGCGATCACGCCCGGGCGGGCGGCATTCTTGATGACGCGATCCGGCTTGCGCCCATGATGCGGCCGCATCAGTGGTGCTATGCCGCTGCAGTCCGTTTTCTTGGGGGGGATGCACCAGGTACCGAGGCGGCGGCCCGGCGGTCCGGTGACCAGATCGTCGACAATCAGGGTTGGCTCGCCGCCGCCCTCGTGCAGCAGGGCCGGATGACCGAGGCCCGGGCGGCTTTCCAGCAGATGCTGGCGGTCGTGGCCCGGGTCTGGGCCGGTGACGGGCCAGCCCACGCCGAGGCAGTTCACGCGTGGTTCGTTCAGGCGTATCCGATCCGCCACCCCGCCGACCGCAGCGCCGTTGCCGACGCACTGCGTCAGGCGATGCAGCCGGTCCGCCTGCAACAGACCTGAGGCGGTCGAACCGGCACGCGCCACCGCACTGGCTGCGACCGACCTTCGACTGACCCAGATCAGATCGGCACTCATGACGGTTTTGCAGTACCTACAGCCCACACCTTGCGTCAGCGGCACCGACGGAAGGTGATGGTGCCCAGCAGGTATTTGCGATGTTCCTCGCTGTCTGGAGCACCCAGATCAGTGATCACTTTTGACAGGTAATTGCCGGGCGCGAGCAGGCTATTGTTGCCCTCCGACAGGGCGATGTGCATCACATCGACATCTTCACCGTCCACCTTGTCTTGCTTGTCGCGCGTCGCGCGCAACTTCAGAATTGCAGTCAGATCGCTTGGTTTGTAGTAGTATTTTCCCTTGTCCGGATTGCCCTTGACGCTCAGTACGTTGGCTTCGGTCTTGTAGGTCACGACATACTTCGGACCCTTGGCGATGATCTCCTGAATCGTCTTGTTGACGATTGCGTCACCGGTCAGGCCCGCGATCTGGAAATATTTGTTGAAGGTTTCGCCCAGCAGTAGCATGCCAAACTGCCTTTTTTTCGTGTCCGTAGTCTGATCGGTATCCAGAACGACGATATCGGCCATGTTTTTCCCTTTCTGTTCAATGATGTTTCGCTAAAACCCTGTATTGAAAGCCAACGTCAAAAGGTCTGCGTAGTCGAACTTGTCTTTGGATCGACCGCCAAAATTGGGGTATGGCTCAAACCGCTGGCGGATGCCCTTTACGATCATTCCGGTGCCGCTTGCCTCGACGGCCGCGCTCAGCGTTTCGGCGACAAAGCGGCTTCCCAGTGGGCCAAGGCGGTTTCCGTCACCGCATATTGCCGCCTCGCGCAGGATATATACCCAAAGCGGGGTCTGATCCACGAACCGCGCGCCAACCTCCCCTTCAAGCATGATGTCAGTGGCGTGCTGGTTATCCGGTATCACCAACGCGTCCGGCGGCAGGATCGGGATGCGACAGGGCGAGCCTGCGCGGTCCAGTTCGGTCTGGACAAGCTGGGCGAGGGTCTGGCCCGTCGGCAGGTTCGTCAAGGCACCGGCAAGCAGAGTGCGCCGCGCAAGATTGATCCGCGACGCCTGGGCATCAAGGCATGGTCGGTCAAATATGCTGGGTTGGAACAAATCTTCTGGCAGGCAAAACAGGCTTTCACTGAGCGCGGTACCGATCGCCCGCGCCATGTTGGGAGTTTCCCCGGGGTGTCCAAGCATATGCCCCCAGTCTGTCGTCCATGATTGCAAAAGCCTGCCACGGGTCAGCGCACCGCCCGCGAACGAAAATCCCAGCAGGTCTGACGCCAGCGCGCTTTGCACTGTCTTGTCGGGGTTTTCGGTATTCCATGGTGCATAGCAATCCTGCACCATCGCATGGCCGAAACGGAAGATTGCCGTGGAAAACTCGGTGGGAACGTAGAACGATGTCAGAGGATCGTTGCCATTCGACGGGGCAACATAGACCCGGCCATGCTCCATGACATCGGCATATGTTTCCGGGTCTACGATGCGGGGAAGGTAATCTTGCAGCACGACCGACTGGAAATGTCTGATCACCGTGCGGTGCAGATCATCCTCGCTGAGCCCCGATTTTTGCAAGATACGCATCGCGGCCTGCGCAAACCGGGTCACCGCGACATGAGTTTGCGAAACCGCGAGGTTCTGATCGTTGCGCGGCTCAAACAGAATAGGGCACCCGTCCGGCCTGCGCGGAACGTCATCAAGCCCGCTGCCCGGAAACCTGGTGCCGGAATCCAGGATAGTCTCGCTTAAAATCAGCCCCTCGGCCTCTTGTACGCCTTCGGGCAGTGTCCTGGGAAAATTGAAGGGGCGCAGAAAGATGGTTTTCAGATCGATGGCGCTGTCGATAGCCAGGATCATGGACGGCGGGCGGTTGGACCCGGTCGGGTGATACACGGTCATCTCATGGGCCAGAAACTGCCCCAGATAGGTGTAGGCAGCGGGCGTTTTCGTCATCGATTTTGGTAGTTCCGATGACCCGGCAAAGCCAAAACTTTTCAGCAGCGCATCACCAAGCCGCCCAAGCCGGTCGAGCATGTTTTCGTCCGCCGCAGGGGCCATCGCGGCCAATCTTGAATAAATGCGGAGCAGGGCGGCACTCCGGATAGCCGCAGTCGGGCCGGATGGCGGAGGCGTGCCTTGGCTTCGACCGATCAGATCATCGATCCGCCGGGCAACGTCGTCGCTGATTCGCAGGGCAGAGCCGCGCTCCGTCAGTACTATGCTGACGACAACCGGATCATCAAAGGGGTTGATCAATCCATCAGGACCGAACAGATCGGCCTGCCTGACGCGATCTGACGCGGCTGATTGTTCCCGCAGAACAACGCGGTAGCCGGCACCATGCAGGGACGCCATGTCGATCATGACACTGCCCGATGGCAAGAATACGCATTTGCAAAATGAAATAGGTAAATAAATCGCATCATATTCACCCAACTCGCGCTGAATTACCAATCTGCTGCCTCCAGTGTGCGCCCTTTGGTCATTTCCGTCAATTGCACCGATAAGGATCCGTTGAGCCGATCTCGATGAGACAGGCGCAATCGCTGGATACGGCTTGCGCCAAAGAAGCGCCGCCGCAGCGTCGTTCGGATACGCATCGCGGTATTCCATGGCCCGCCGCACTGCCCGCGCGCAGAAGTCAGGGCACGACGCGGTCTAGGTATTCTGCCGCTTCGTTCCATCACGGGCAGCTCGCCAAGAGCCTTGCTTCACAGGATATAGCCGGAGCAGTTCATGCCGGGGGCAAAAGCCTGCAATGAACCCGCCCGCTGAACGCCCGGCCACGAACGGGGCGCGATCTGGCAGCGGACTACCCAATCCAGACATAGGCACCAAGTGCCGCTGTCAGGGCTGCAGCGCTTGCCAGTCCGACGCGCAGACCCACCGCCAGACCGCCGACCCATGCCGCCATCGCGGCCTTCGAGACGGTGTTGGCGGCGACGGCAACGCAGATCGCCTGGGTTGCAAGGGACCGGGTGGTATCCATCCGGGCCATCGACAGGGTGATCGCGTCAACATCGGCAGCACCGGAAAAAGCCGCCACCACGAGGACGCCCGCATCGCCCCAGACACGCTGCACAAGTTCGGCCGCCAGCATAACGACGATGATGTAGACCGCAAGCCGAAGTGACGTGCCGACCTCCAGCGGGTTGGCAATGACCAGACTGGGACCAGGTTGATCCGCGGCCTTGCGGCGCGTGGCAACGATGAACGCCATCGCCAACACGCCAAGCGTGGCGGCCCCAATGCCGAGCGGCGGCACCAACGGCCGCAAGAGATTTGGGTTCAGCGCAGATGCAATCGCGCCGACGCGCAGCGCCATGATGGCCCCGCTGGTCAGGATGCCCCCAACCAGCAGATTGACGGCACCCGGCTGTTCCCGCGCCAGCCGCGCAAAGGTCAGCGTGGTCGCGGTTGACGAGGCCAGGCCACCGGCTGCAGCCGTCACGATGACCCCCAGCCGGTCGCCAAACATGCGCACCGCGACATAGCCGGCGAACGAGATCAGCGCCACCATGATGGCAAGCAGCCACACCTCGTGCAGATTGACGGCAGCCCAGGGATCAATCGCCCGGTTCGGCAGCAGCGGCAGCAACAGGAATGACATCACCACGAGCACCAGACCGGCCCGGATTTCCTCCCACGTGATGGCGGCGAGCCAGTTGTGAAGTTGGGCGCGCAAGGCCAGAAGCACTGTCATGCTGACAGCCGCTGCGATGGCAACCGTCACATCGCCCACGGTCGCCAGCGCCCCCAACAGAAACGTGATCATCCCTGCTATCAGACTTGTGGCGCTTGCCGTGCCGTTCACCTTGGCCTCCAGCCAGCTGAAGGCACCAAATCCCGCGCTGAAGGCAACAAAGGCGATGCCGACAATCTGCACGCCAAGCGGCCAGGTCAGGACGCCACAAATTCCGCCCATAAGGCCGGACAGCCCAAAGGTGCGCAGCCCCGCAGCCCGAAGGTGATCTTCGGCATCGCGCGCCCGCCAGCCACGTTCGATCCCGACCATCAGACCAATGGCCAGGGCGACCGCAAGCCGGGAGAACAGGTCCATTTCTTGCATCTGCGTGCCCAGTCTCAGATCATGTCATACAGACGTCCGGTTGGCGTCTCGACGACTCTGCGACCGTCTTGGATGGCTTCAGCAGGTCAAGGCGCTGCAGTGTGTCCCCAGCTATGGCTGCAAATTCGCCGCCGTCAACGGATTGCTTTCGATCTTTCATGCCGCGCCACCAATATCGCTGTGGCGCAGGACGCCATCCGCGACAGGCGGCCATCGGCACGGCTGGTCAGGATGATCGGCACTCGCGCGCCCATCACGATACCCGCAGATTGCGCATTGGCCAGATAGGTCAGCTGTTTGGCGATCATGTTGCCGGCCTCAATGTTGGGGGCGATCAGGACGTCGGCAATACCCGCGACTTCTGAAACAATCCGCTTCATGTCAGCCGCAGTTTTTGAGATTGCGTTATCAAATGCGAGCGGTCCGTCGACCAGCCCGCCGACGATCTGACCACGGTCGGCCATTTTGGCCAATGCCGCCGCATCGATCGTCGCGACCATGTCGGGGTTGACGGTTTCCGTCGCGGCCAGCACTGCCACGCGCGGCATCACGGTGCCCAAGGCGAGCGCACAGTCGATGGCGTTCTGGACAATGTCCATTTTGCTGGCAAGGTCGGGTGCGACGTTGATTGCCGCATCGCTGATGAAAAGCGGGCGCGGATAGGTCGGGACATCAAAAACGAACACATGGCTCATTCGCCGATCCGTGCGCAGGCTGGAGACGGCATTGACTGCGGCGGCCAACAATTCGTCAGTGTGCAGGCTGCCCTTCATGATCGCACCAACGTCACCACTGCGCGCCATCCGGCAGGCCGCTTCGGCTGCGGCGTGGCTGTGCTCGGTCGCAATGATTTCGATCCCGTCCAGATCTTCGCCAGCCTGTTGGGCCGCTGCGGCAATTTTGCCGGCTGGGCCCACAAGGATCGGCTGGATAAGACCCATCCGCCAGGCTTCCATCGCACCACCAAGCGAGACGGGATCGCAAGGATGGACAACGGCGGTGCGCAGCGGTGCGTGTGCTGCCACCCGCGCCAGCAGCCAGTCAAGCTGCGAGCGTTCGCCCGCCTCTGCATTCATCTCATTCATGCTGACGTTACCCAGATCTGCGTTGTGTCCACAGTATCACGGCGTTATCGCCACTTTGAAGACACCATCGCGCTGATGGGAGAAAAGGTCATAGGCCTTTTCGATATCATCCAGCTTGAACCGATGCGTCACCATTGCCCCAAGATCAACCCGCCCCGTCTCGATTACAGCCATCAGGCGGCGCATGCGTTCATTGCCACCCGGGCACAGCGAGGTGACAATGCTGTGATCCCCAAGACCCGCCGCAAAGGGCCCAATCGGGATTGTCAGATCACTGGAATAAACCCCCAGACTCGATAGCGTGCCGCCGGGCCGTAGCACACGCAGGCAGGCTTCGAACGTCGCTTGTGTACCCAAAGCCTCGACTGCCACATCGACGCCACGCCCATCGGTCAGGCGCATGATCTCGGTCACAGGGTCAACTTTCTTGAAATCCAGCACATGGTCTGCACCAAGCTTTTTCGCCATGGCAAGCCGGTTGGTCAAGGTGTCAACCGCGAAGATGGTGGTGGCCCCCATCAGCTTTGCCCCCGCCGTGGCGCAAAGGCCGATCGGCCCCTGGGCAAAGATCGCGACGGTGTCACCAATACGGATACCGGCCCGTTCCGCGCCGCTGAACCCGGTCGACATGATGTCCGGGCACATCAGCACCTGCTCGTCCGTCAGGCTGTCGGGAACCGGTGCCAGATTGCCCATCGCATCGGGCACCAGCAGGTATTCGGCCTGCGCGCCGTCGATGGTATTGCCGAACCGCCACCCCCCCATCGCTTTCCAGCCGTGCGGTGTTCCGTGCCCGTCTTGTGAGGATTGGCCGCACTGACAGGCCGCACTGTGGCCGCTGGGCGTGATCGCCCCTGCAATCACCCGCTGGCCTTCGTGAAAGCCGGTCACGGCGGACCCCAGCTTTTCGATGATGCCGACAGGTTCGTGACCGATGGTCAGACCACGAGCCACTGGATACTCGCCTTTCAGGATATGCACATCGGTTCCGCAGATCGTTGTCGTGGTGATCCGGATCAGCGCATCAAGCGGCCCGACATCGGGCACGCGTTTATCCTCCAGCACGATACGGCCCGGTTCAACGAAAACGGCGGCTTTCATCATCTGCATGGTTTGCTCCATCTGGTTCTGTGTAACCATCCTTGCGGATAGGATGCTAGGGGGTGTGAGGTCGTACTTTGTGCCAAAGGAAAGGCTGGGCAGGCGTTTAATCCCGATCGAACGCCGCTTCTTGTTCAGGGACGCACAGGCTTTGCCCGATGTGGGCGCGTCGCCACGGACGGGGGCCAGACTTCGGCCCCCAGCCGGGACACTAGCGCCGCTTCGACGAAGTATCCTTGACCTGAATCAACGCCAGAACCGTTTTCGTGTCGGGTTGAAGCTTGCCACGCATCCTTCCGCGCAACCTGTCCCGTCATCACTACCCAGACATCACTACCCGGTCATCACTAGATATGCGCGCTTTGCGCATCGTTCGGCGCAAGGGGGGGAGGGTGCGACGGTGCGACCCGCGGCACTGAAGGCGCCAGGTATGTGGCGCAGCACAGGCCTCACGGCCGGTCGTCGTCAACAATACGGGTGCCGGCCTGGCCTTTCAACACCTCCAAGGCATCTTCCAGCCGACCGATGGCTGCAAAACCGTCACCCGCGCGAATGAAATCAACTGCTGCCTCGACTTTCGGGCGCATGGACCCGTCGGGCAGGGTCAGGCGCGCGGCTTCGGTTGCTGTGATCTTGTCGATGGTGCTTGCCTTTGCAGTCCCGAAATCGCGGAACACCGCCCCGACATCCGTCAGCAGCAGCAAGGCGTCGGCCTTGATCTGACGGGCCAGCAGCGCGCTGGCGCGGTCCTTGTCGACGACTGCTTCGATCCCGTGTAACGCACCGCTGGCGTGCTGAATGACGGGAATGCCGCCGCCGCCGCCGCAGATCACCACCGCGCCCAAATCCAGCAAAGCCCGGATAACCTTGGTATCCGGAATTGCGACAGGCAGGGGAGACGGCACAACCCGCCGCCACTTTTCGCCATCTTGTGCAATATGCCAACCCCGCGATTTCGCGGCGGTTTCGGCCTCGGCCTGCGACCAGACCGGGCCGACGAACTTGGTTGGTTTGCCAAAAGCAGGGTCTTTGGCATCGACGACGACTTGCGTGAGCAGAGTAACAATGGGGCGGTCATGATCCAGCGCGTTTTCCAGCGCCTGTTCGATCACATAGCCGATCATGCCATCGGTCTGCGCGCCCAACAGATCAAGCGGCCATGCGTCGGTTTGCATCGCCAGAAGGCCGATTTGCGGACCGTTGCCGTGGGTCACGACCAACCGGTGCCCGGCGCGGACAATCTTGGCCAGGGCGCGGGCGGCACCTTCGACATTGTGGCGCTGCGCATCTGGCGTCATCGCCTCGCCCCGGCGCAGCATCGCGTTTCCGCCAAGGGCTGCAACAACCAGCATCTCAGCCACCCAAAGTGGCCACAAGCACGGCCTTGATCGTGTGCATCCGGTTTTCGGCCTGATCAAAAACGATCGAGGCCGGGCTTTCGAACACCTCGTCAGTGACTTCCAGCGCGTCGAGGCCATAGGTCTTTGCGATCTTCGCCCCCACTTCGGTGTCGGTGTTGTGAAAGGCGGGCAGGCAATGCATGAACTTGGTATCTGGCCAAACCGTCTGGCGCATCATTGCGGCATTGACCTGATAGGGCAGCAGCAACTTGATCCGCGCGGCCCAGACATCGTCGGGTTCGCCCATCGAAACCCAGACATCGGTGTAAAGAAAATCCGCCTCTCTGACACCGACCGACACATCATCGGTCAGGGTCAAGCGTGCGCCAGTGGTGGCGGCAATTTCGCGGGCTTCGGCAACAAGGGCGGCGTCGGGCCACAGGTCTTTTGGGCCACAAAGACGCACATCCATGCCCATCTTTGCGCCGCCGATCATCAGACTGTCGCCCATGTTGTTGCCGGTATCGCCAAGAAAGCAAAATGATAGCTCGCTAAATGGTCGGTCGCTATGTTCCCGCATGGTCAGCAGATCGGCAAGGATCTGGGTCGGGTGAAATTCATTCGTCAGGCCGTTGTAGACCGGCACCCCGGCCCATTTTGCCAGCTCCTCAACAATGCTTTGGCCAAAGCCGCGGTATTCGATGGCGTCATAGACCCGGCCCAAGACCCGTGCCGTGTCCTTGACGGATTCCTTCTTGCCGATGTGAGAGCCGGAGGGGCCAAGGTAGGTTACGTGCGCACCCTGATCATACGCTGCTACCTCGAACCCGACGCGGGTGCGGGTGCTGTCTTTCTCGAATATCAGCGCGATCTCTTTGCCGATCAGGCGCTGCACTTCGGTTCCGGCATATTTGGCGACCTTCAGATCCGCCGACAGGTGCAAAAGGAACCCGATCTCTGCCGGGGTGAAATCGCGCAGCGTCAGGAACGAACGATTGTGCAGGTTGATCGACATCGGGGGCGCCTTTCAATAGTCGAGGGGATCGCGCTGGATCGGGCAGGTCATGCAATGGCCGCCGCCGCGACCGCGACCGAGTTCGGACCCGCGCACGGTGATCACCTCGACCCCGGCCTTGCGCAGCAGCGTGTTGGTGTGGGTGTTGCGGTCATAGGCCATCACGACGCCGGGCTCGATTGCGACGACATTGTTGCCATCGTCCCATTGTTCGCGCGCCTGTTCATAGCTATCGCCGCCGGTAGGGATGATACGCAGATGCTTGATGCCAAGGGCTTGTGTGACGACATCAAAGAATCCATCGAACTCCCGCCGGATATCCAACAGACCGGGAGTGTCGTCAGGGCGGATGCTGAAGCACTTTATCGTTTCGGCAATGCTGACGAAGCTGGTGGCAATATCGCGGTTACACAGGGTGAACACGGTATCCAGATGCATGGCGGCACGGGACGGCGGCAGGGCGCAGCCAATCACGCGGGTTGCAGCACCTGCCGCAAAAAGCGCGCGGGCCAGTTGGCCCACTGCTTGGGGCGTGGTCCGTTCGCCCATCCCGACAAGGACAATGCCGTGCCCGACAGGCATGACATCACCGCCTTCCAGACTTATCGGGCGGAAATCGGTATCGGGGTTGCCCCACCAGATCTTTGCTGTTTTGGCGAAAAGCGGGTGAAACCGATAGATCGCGGCCATCAGCAATGTCTCGTTCTGGCGCGCTGGCCAGTGCATCGGGTTGACTGTCAGTCCGCCATAAATCCAGCATGAGGTGTCGCGGGTGAACATCATATTGGGCAGGGGCGGCAGCAAGAACCCCTCCGATCCCAAGACCGACGCCACCATGCCGGATGGCGCAAACGGCAGATCATGAACGGCAATTCCGCCCACCAGAAACCGGGCGAGGGCGGCAGACGGCATGTCCTCGCACCAGCCCAGCATCTCGTCCAGCATGCCGACACCGATGCTGTTTTCAGTCAAACACCGATCCAGCAGCCAGCGCCGTGCGGCCTTGTGCGCAAGAACTTCGGTCAACAGATCATGGACGTCCAGAACCTCGACCCCGCGATCCACCATCTTGTCGCAGAAGTCTCGATGATCGCTGCGCGCCTGCTGCACCCAGAACACATCGTCAAACAGCAGGCTGTCGCAATTGGCTGGGGTCAGGCGTTCATGTGCAAGCCCCGGCGCGCAGACGATGACCTTGCGCAACTTGCCAGTTTCGGAGTGGACGCCAAGCCCGGTCACAGCATTGCCCCAAGGCTGAGGGCGGCCATGATCAGGATGGTCAGGATCAGCAGCAATGGCGCGATGAACCGCAACCAGCGGTCATAAGGCACGCGCCCGATGGCAAGCCCGCCGACCACCACAGCAGACGTCGGCGTGATCAGGTTCACGATGCCAGAGGCGGACTGATAGGCGGTGACGGCCAGTGACCGGTCGACACCGGCAAAATCCGACACAGGTGCCAGGATGGGCATCGACAGCACTGCCAAGCCCGAGGTTGATGGCACGAGAAAGCTGAGCGCCACCTCGATCCAGTACATCGCGTTGATGAACACCACGTCGGATGTGCCTGCGATGGCTTGCTCTGAGGCATTGAGCACGGTGTCTGTGATGCGTCCGGCATCCATGACGACGACGATGCCGCGCGCCAGCCCGATGATCAGTGCCACACCCAGCAGATCACGCGCGCCATCGACGAAGCTTTCGACAAACGGCTTCTCGCCGATCCAGCCGACAGTTCCGATGACCAGAGCCGCGCCCAGAAACAGCATCGACATTTCGGCCATCCACCAGCCCTGCGATGAAACGCCCCAGATCATCAGGCCGAATGTGGCTGCAAACAGGATAAGCACGATAGATTGATTGGTGGTGACACCTGACTCGAGCGCGACATTCTTGCCCAGAAAGTGAAGAGCGTTTTCGTCCTGACGATCTGCGACGATGGACGAGGCCGGATCAGCCTTTACCCGCGCCGCATAGCGCATCACGAAGGCCACGCAGATCAGCCAGCCAATTCCAAGGATCGCCAGCCGCAGGATCAGGCCGTCAGTGAACGGAATGCCTGCCGCGTTCGATGCGATGGTGGTGGCGAAGGGATTGATGGTTGACCCCAGCACACCGATCCCGGCCCCGATCAGGATGATCGCGACCCCGGTCACCGCATCATAACCCGCAGCGATCATCACGGGGATCAGGATGGCGTAAAACGCCAGCGTTTCCTCGGCCATGCCATACGTTGTGCCGCCAGCGGCAAAGAGGGCCATCAGGATCGGGATCATCCACTTCTCGCGGCCTTGCATCCGGCGCATCGCCGCGGTGATGCCTGCGTTGATGGCGCCGGTGCGGTTGACCACCCCCAGAAAGCCGCCAATAACCAACACGAATAGCGACACATCGATAGCGTTTGCGGCGTAGGATGCTGGGTCATAAAAGCCCGCAATCGGGGCGCGCAGAGCGTCCAGAACGCCCTGTGGATCGCTTGCCACGGTCTGGTAGGTGCCGGGCACGGGCGTATCCTTGCCCAACTCTTCATTCGGGACGCGTTCATACTGCCCGGCGGGAATGATCCAGGTCAGCCCGGCAACGATCAAGATCAGCGCAAACAGGATGGTGAACGCCGACGGGAACCTGTCGCGGATGCCGGGGGCCTGGTCGGGCGTATCGGATTTCAATGCAGTGGGCGTTGTGTCTGACATGGCAGGCTCCTCTCGGCCAGGGCCGGATTGTGCAGTTGCCGGATCAGAGTATCGACCATTGACCGGGCTGCGTTGATGCGGATCAAATCCGTATCTCGAATGCAGCGGGGTTCGGCTGGTGCAAGATGCCGACTAAAAGGTCAACGAAGAACACAAAACCTCAAATCCACGATGACAGCGGTGTCAGGGGTTTCACGGTGGCGGCGTCTTTCAGTGCAGTGTGCCACCCGTGACGCTGTGCGGCCCGGCCAGATCGACAGTGCCATATACCAGCATCAGGTCGCTGATCCGGCGGGCATAGGCGCGAAAGATCAGGCCGCGCATCTTTGCTGACACCTCAATAAGATCGTCCAGACTGCTACCTTGATCCATCAGGATTGCGGCGGTAAATTCGAGCGTACCGACGGGGCATGAGGCACCGGGCGGGCGTTGCATCAGCGCGTCAAGTAGCAACGAAGCATTAGCATCGTTTGACCGTTCGCCACAGTTCTGCACAGCGCCACGCCATAGCGGATCGTCGCATGGCCGGTCCGACATCGCGCCCGGTTGATGTGGGTGTTGCACGGTCTTGCGCGTCGCTGACATATCGTTCCCTTGTGCAGTCAGGTGTTGAGTATCCGATCGGCCAGCAGCACATTTGATCTGTATCAACAAACGATGCGCCCGGTCGCACGACAGTTCATGACGATTGCCGCGATAACGGACGCCAGAATGTCTACTTCAACCCGCCGGTCCACACTCCCTTGCTCCGCGCGCCACGGCCAAAACGCTGGTCTGGCGCGCGGCCTGCACGGCGACCGTTTGAAGGCTCTTGCCGCTTTCCGCGGTGGATATGGCAACTCGTCCGTGCACTCATTGGCCGGGACGTCCGGGCTTTTGGCGCCGTTCCGGACCTGCCTTGCGAAATCGTCGGCATTGCAAAGGGCCGCTGTACATGTCTTGCGGAAATGACCGCCCCGACGGCCCCGCCCGAGATCGTGTTTCGCACCGAAGGTGTGACCAAGATCTATACCAGTGGCGAGGTGAAGGTGCGCGCGCTGGATGGTGTGGATCTGGCACTTTATGCGGGCGAGTTGACCGTGCTTCTGGGGCCTTCGGGCAGCGGTAAATCGACGCTTTTGAACATTCTGGGTGGGCTTGACCATGTGACCGGCGGACAAGTCTGGTTTCGCGATACCGAACTGACCACTATGGGCGATCGGGATTTGACGCGCTATCGGCGTGACCATGTCGGGTTTGTATTTCAGTTCTATAATCTTGTTCCCAGCCTGACAGCGCGCGAGAATGTGCAGCTTGTCACAGATGTTTCCAACAACCCGATGCCGGCAGAAGAAGCGTTGGATCTGGTCGGCCTTGGCCACCGGATGGATCATTTCCCATCCGAGATGTCTGGGGGCGAACAGCAGCGTGTCGCCATCGCCCGCGCCATTGCCAAACGGCCCGAAATCTTGCTGTGCGATGAACCGACAGGTGCTTTGGACAGCAAGACCGGAGTTCAGGTGCTGGAGGCGCTGCACGGCATCAACGCGCGGTTTGGCACGACGACGGTGGTGATCACCCACAATGCCGAGATCCGCAAAATGGCGCATCGGGTGATCCGGTTTCAGGATGGGCGGATTGTGGAGACGGAAGTGAACGCCCAGCGTCTTGCCCCGTCAGAGATCGTGTGGTGATTGTCCTGCACGCCATCGACCGCAAGCTGATCCGTGATTTCCGCAGGCTCTGGGCGCAGGCGCTGGCGATCGCGCTGGTGTTGGCCTGCGGGGTGGCGATCTTGCTTACCTCGCTGGGCATGTACCGCGCTTTGGATGAAACGCGCGACACGTATTACGAGCGCAACCGTTTTGCCGATCTTTTTGCTACCGCCCGGCGTGCTCCCATAGGGCTGGTGCGCGAGATCGGTCAGATCAGTGGCGTGCAAACGGTCGAGGCGCGGATCTCCGGTGATGTGATCCTTGATCTTCCTGGCAGATCAGAGGTGGCAGTGGGCCGCGTGCTGTCGCTGCCGCAAACAGACGAGCCGCAGCTAAATCTACCGATCTTGCGGACTGGCCGCATGCCTGAAACCGCGAATGAGGTGGCGGTCAATCAACCGTTTACACTGGCGAACGGGTATCGCACAGGTGAAAGGATCGACGCCAATATGAACGGCCGCAAGACCGCGCTGACGATCACCGGCACGCTTTTGTCGCCCGAGTTCATCTATACGGTAGGGCCGGGCGCGATGATGCCGGACAACCGGAATTTCGGCATCCTGTGGATGCAGCATGATGCGGCGGCGGCGGTTTTCGACATGACCGGTGCGTTCAATGATCTGAGTGTAAAACTTGATGCACGGGTGCAGCCCGAACCGGTGATCGACGCCATCGATGATCTGCTGGCACCCTATGGCGGTCTTGGTGCCTATGGGCGCGACCTGCATCAATCCAACAGCTTCATTGACGCCGAGATCAAGCAGTTGCGCGGCATGGCGCTTGTGTTGCCGCCGATGTTCTTTGCCATCTCGGCCTTTTTGGTCGCCATGGTGATGGGCCGGATCGTGGCGCTGGAGCGCAGCGAGATCGGCCTTTTGAAGGCGCTCGGCTATTCCGATGTCGAGGTTTGCATCCACTACCTGATGCTGGCGGGCCTGATCGCCATATTCGGTATCGCAATCGGTTGGGCGGTCGGCAGCTGGCTGGCCCGGGGGCTGGCAGAGATGTATGTCGAGTTCTTCGACTTCCCGTTCCTGATTTTCCGCGTGTCTTCGTGGGTCTACGGCTTGTCGGGAAGTCTTGCGATTGTCACCACCACGTTCGGTGCCGCCCGCGCGGCACTGGGTGCTGCGCGTCTATCGCCTGCAGTCGCGATGCAGCCGCCAGCACCGCCCCGGTTCCGCAGGACATGGATCGATGTCGCGATGGCGCGCGCACGTTTTTCGCAGCCGACGGTGATGATCCTGCGCAGCTTGACGCGTTGGCCGGTAAGGTCCGCCATGAGCGCACTTGGCCTGTCGCTGGCGGTCGCGGCTGTAATGGCATCGTCGTTCATGGGCGATGCGCTGGACGAAATCATCGATCAGGCTTTCTACCGGTCGAACAGGCAAGATGCGATGCTGGTGTTTACCAAAGAGATGCCGGTTTCGGTGATCGAGGATGTTGCGCGCCTGCCCGGCGTGCTGCAAGTCGAGGGACAGCAATTTTATGTCGCCGTCTTGCGGCATGGCCGGTTCGAAAAGCGCGTCTCGGTCGAGGCGCGGTTTCCCGGCGCTGATCTAAGCCGGGTGGTGGCGCAGGCAGGGGAGGTGCTGGAAACCCCGCCGGGCGGTATCTTGTTGTCAGAAGCACTGGCCGCGCAGTTGCGCGTGCAGGTAGGCGATATGGTCGAGGCGGAGTTTCTAAGTGGAAAGCGGGGCATTCACCAGATGCGGGTGACGGGTCTGGTCACGCAGTATTTCGGGCTGGGCGCATATGTCGATCTGGGCTATCTCGCGCGGCTTTTCAATCAGTCTCAGCAGGTGACCGTGGCCAATGTCACGCTTGATGTGGCGTGGACCGACGCGTTGCACAAGGCACTGAAAGACATCCCCAATCTGGCCGCGACGAACATGTTGACGCAAACCCGCCGGTCGTTTGAGGCGACGATCAGCCGAAACGTCATGATCATGACGACGATCTATGTCACCATCGCGGTGCTGATCACCATTGGCGTTGCTTACAACAGCGCGCGCATTCAGATGTCGGAACGGTCACGCGAACTGGCGTCGCTGCGCATTCTCGGCTTTTCGCGCTGGCATGTATCCTACATTCTGATCGGCGAGACGATGCTGCTGGCGATCTTGGCGCAGCCGGCAGGCTGGCTGATCGGGCGATGGCTTGCCATGGCGATGACGAACGCGTTCTCCAGTGATCTTTACCGGCTGCCGCTTGTGCTGAAGCCATCAACCTATGCGATCGCCAGCCTGGTGGTGCTGGCGGCAGCCCTCGCGTCGGTGCTGATCGTGCGGCGCAGGCTGGACAATCTTGATCTGGTGTCCGTAATGAAAACGAGGGAGTGATCCGATGCCGACAAAGTCCCGCACGGTATTGGCCGTTGCAACCGGTGCCGCAATCGTCGGCGGTCTGGCCTATTTCGGCTTTCGCACTGATCCGGTGCCGGTTGATACGTACCGCGTCGTGGCGGGCCCGATGCGGGTAACGATTGATGTTGATGGCCGCACGCGCATCCGCGATCTTTATGAAATCGCTGCCCCGATAGCTGGTGTTGCCCAAAGATCGCCGGTCAAGGTGGGTGACAAGGTCGTCAAGGGTGAGACTGTCGTGGCGGTGGTCGAACCGATTTCTTCCAGCCTGCTGGATGCACGCAGCCGGTTGCAGGCTGATGCGGCGATCAATGAGGCCAAGGCGGCCATGCAGGTGGCTGAAACCGACCTGACCCGCCTTTTGCAAGAGCGCACCCATGCGCAGACGCATTTTGACCGCACCGAAACGCTGCTGGATCGCGGCGTCACCACGATGACCCAAATGGAGGATGCCGCCCAAAGCCTGACCATCGCCAATGCTGCAGTCGATACTGCGCAGGCCCGCATCATCATGTCTCGAAGTGCCCTCGACAGTGCCACGGCAGCGGTGATCCAGCCGGGTGCTGCGGATCCCGTGGCCGGTGGGTGTTGCATGACGCTGACCGCCCCGGTCGATGGCGTGGTCCTGTCCGTCGAGACGATCAGCGCGCGCCCCGTGGCCGCTGGCGCGCCGCTGGCCACCATCGGCGATCCCGCCGATCTTGAAATCGTGGCCGATCTTTTGTCCTCTGATGCTGTCCGGCTGCAGGCGGGGGCAACGGCCGACGTCGAACGCTGGGGTGGCGACAGCACGCTGCGGGCAGAATTGACACGCATCGAACCCAAGGCACGGACCAGTATTTCGGCGCTCGGGATCGAAGAACAGCGGGTGGACGCCCTGTTTGATCTGACATCGCCGCCACAGGACAGACCGGCGCTGGGCGACGGCTTTTCGGTGTTCTTGCGGATCGTGGAATGGCAGGGCGATCCGGTGCTGCAAGTTCCGCTGGCTGCCACGTTTCGGGACGGCCGGGCGTGGTCGGTCTTTGTGGTCGAGGCGGGCAAAGTGCAGCTACGATCCGTTACACTTGGCAAACGAAATAGCCAGTTTGCCGAAGTCATTACCGGTTTGACCGAGGGCGAGGTGATCGTCACCCATCCCAGCGACGCCCTCGCAGATGGGGTATCGGTGGTCGCCAGAGGGTAAATACAAACGCCCGCAACCTGTGATTGCGGGCGTTCGCAGTGGCGGGTTCGCAAGATCAGCTGCTGGTGCTGGTACTGCTTTTGATCATTTCGCCGATCTCGCTGCTCATCTCTACCAACTTGCCCGTCTCGGCGGAGTATTGATCTAATGCGCGCTGCATGAATTGGGCTTGCACATGCTGCAATTCGGTCAGCGACTTGCTGTGCAGGATCGCGTGTTGGGTCTTGACGTCCTCGCGAATGCGTTCAGCCACAAAAGACGTGATTTCACTGCCCAGATCGGCAAGGCTTTCGAGCCATGCCGTGCTCATCCAAGCAACCGGTGCCAGCGGCCGCAGCGCGCTGATCGGGTCCGGGATCTGGGAGTCGGGTTGTGGAGTTTCGGCTTTGTCATTCATGATCTCTCTCCTGCTGGGGGCGATTGCGTCAGCATTTAGCATTCGTCGCGCACAAGTCTTTTGATCCGTGTCAAGGTTCTGTCACAGCATCCGAATGATAAGCCGCGCGGTGGCGCGAAAAAGGTACAAAATATGCAAAGCAATCCGGATCACATGGTGGCAGGTCTGACGTCGGCCGACGTCGCGTCGCGCCGGCTGACATGGGGTTGGAACGAGCTTCCACGGGTTCGCAAGGCGCATCCCGCGCGTGTCCTGTTGCGCCAGTTCACCGGGGCGCTGGTTGTGATTCTGGTCGTTGCGGCGGCTATCGCGTTCTATCTGGGGCAACGCGTCGATGCGCTTGCCATTGCATTGGTGGTTCTTTTGAATGGAACCTTGGGGTTTGTGCAGGAGTGGCGTGCTGAGACGGCGCTGGAGGCATTGCGTTCGATGACGTCACCCACCGCGCAGGTGATCCGCGATGCCAAAGAGCAGACAATTCTGGCGCGCGAACTGGTGCCTGACGATCATGCGCTGCTCAAGGCTGGTGACAAGGTCCCCGCTGATCTGCGGCTGGTCCGGTCGGTCCAGCTGCGGATTGACGAAAGTGTGCTTACGGGCGAATCCGTACCGGTTGGCAAAGGGTTGGAGGCCGGCACCACTGCGATCTTTGCGGGAACAGCGGTCGTCGAAGGGCGCGGCGCCGGGGTCGTGACCGCCATCGGGATGAAAACGGAGTTTGGCCAGATTGCCAGCCTCACCGGCAAGGTGACCAACAAGCAGACGCATCTGCAGGTGCAGTTGGGGCGGATGGCGGGGGCTTTGGCGGTGGTTGCGTTTCTTATCGCCGGGATCGTGGTTCTGGTCGGCCTGTCGTCGGGGCGCGATCTATCAGAGGTGTTCATGGTCGGGCTGTCGCTTGCCGTGGCGATCGTACCCGAAGGCTTGCCTGCGGTGGTCACGATCACCCTGGCACTGGGGGCCACTGCGATGGCCCGACAAAACGCAATCGTGCGTCGCTTGCAAGCGGTCGAAACCCTGGGTGCCGCATCGGTCATCTGCACCGACAAGACCGGGACACTGACCGAAAACCAGATGACCGCGACAACGGTCTGGATGCCGCATGGGTCAATTGAAGTTACGGGAACCGGGTATGACCCGGCGGGCCATCTGGAGCGTGTCGGACAGCGCATCCGCGCAATCGATGATCCTTGCCTTGAGGCCGCCCTTCGCACGGCGATCACCTGCTCGCACGCGCGACTGACCCGGCACGAAACTGGATGGAAGATGCACGGCGAGCCGACCGAAGGCGCACTTGTGACGCTGGCCTACAAGGGATCGATCGATGCGCCAAAGGCTGATGCTGTGCTGCATGAGACCGCCTTTACCAGCGCGCGCAAACGGATGAGCGTTGTGGCGCGTCACCCCTTGATGCTGCACTGCAAAGGCGCCCCAGAGCATGTTCTGGAATGCTGCACCGCAGTTCTGACCCCCGAGGGCCCGGTGCCGATGGACGAAGTGATGCGCGAGACCGTTCATGCGGCGTATCACGCCTTGGCCTCGCAGGGTTTGCGGGTAATGGCGCTGGCGTCGCGCGCGGCGACAAGCGCCGAAGACATCGAGGAACGCGATCTGATGTTTTCCGCACTGGTCGGGATCATCGACCCGCCACGCGCCGAAGTGAAAGCCGCGATCGCCGCTGCGCGCGATGCCGGTATCCGGACGCTGATGATCACTGGCGACAGCCCGGTCACGGCCAAGGCAATCGCCCTGCAGCTTGATCTGCCGGTCAACCTTTCGATAACGGGGGGCGATATTGATGCCGCCACTGACCACGAATTGCAGGCCATTCTTGCCAATGATCCGCTTTTTGCGCGCACCAAGCCCGCCCACAAGATGCGTCTGGTCATGGCGTTGCAGGCACAGGGGTTGATTGTGGCCATGACCGGTGACGGGGTGAACGACGCGCCGGCGCTGAAGCAGGCGGACATCGGCATTGCCATGGGCCAGCGCGGAACCGAAGTTGCGCGCGATGCCGCGGATCTTGTTTTGCTCGACGACAACTTCGCCACTATCGTTGCGGCAATCCGGGAAGGGCGGCGTCAGTTCGACAATGTGCAGAAGTTCGTACGCTATCTTTTGTCGTCTAACGCGGGCGAGATCGTGGCAATCCTGACCAACATAATTATCGGTGGGCCGCTGATCTTTCTGGCCACACAGATCCTTTGGATGAACCTGGTGACCGACAGTGTCACCGCCGTGGCACTGGGCCTGGAGAAATCCGAGCCTGACCAGATGCGCCGTCCGCCGGTGCAAGTGAATGCGCGCGTCCTTGGCCTGAAAGGTGCGGCGGTCATCGCCCTTTTTGCAGCGTACACCGGCACTGCCAGTCTATGGATATTCTATCAGTTGCTGCCGATGGGGGTTGATGTGGCCCGGACCGCGGCATTCACCGGCATGATCGTGTTCGAAAAGGTCAGTGTGTTTGCTTTCCGGTCGCTGGACCAGCCCTGCACGCGCATCGGCTGGTTTTCCAACCCGCTGCTGATCGGGGCGGTGGCTATCGCGTTGTCGGTACAGGTTGCTGCTGTCTATTGGGAACCGCTGCAAAAGCTGTTGCACACCGTGCCTTTGACCACCGATCACTGGATCACAATCGGACTTTTTGCGTTGCCGCTGATCGTCGTTCCGGAACTGGTGAAGTTTGCGCTGCCTTCGCGAACACCGCCAAGTGTCAGCCGTCCAGTGCCTGCCAATTGATCTGCCTCAATGGATTCGGCTTCGAATTCTCGCATTATCAGGCGTTCAAGGAACCTGTGTCCAAGGCCCCGCAATGATCGACAGTTACAAGGATTTGAGGCGTCGGACCGGCCTGCAGGTTGGCCTCTCTGGGGGCAAACATGTGGGGTAAGTCTGTCCGAATTGCCCGGCTCAGCGGCTTTGACGTCAAAGTCGATGCAAGCTGGCTTCTGATCGCCAGCCTTGTGATCTGGAGCCTTGCGACCAGCTATTTTCCGGCCGAGGTGCCTGATGCGGTGCCAGTGGCGCACTTTGCCATGGCATTTGCCGGGCTCGCGGGATTGGTCGCCTCGATTCTGCTGCACGAGCTTGCCCATTCGATCGTCGCTCGGGCGCAAGGCGTGCGCGTCTCAAGTATCACGCTTTTCTTGTTCGGCGGCGTGGCCGAGATCGAGGGCGACCTGCCAACCCCGCTGACCGAGCTTTGGATCGCAATCGCGGGCCCGGTTGCCAGCCTTGGTTTGGCGTTGTGCCTGTGGTTTGGTGCGCGGCTGGCAGATTTCGCCGGGCCTTTCGATGCGGGTGTCGTGGCAGTTCTTTCGTATCTGAGCACCCTCAACCTGATCCTTGCGCTTGGCAATCTGATCCCGGCCTTTCCCCTTGATGGCGGGCGGGTTCTGCGTGCCATCCTGTGGATGCGGTCGGGCGATCTGGTCGGCGCGACCCTGCGCGCGACCCGGCTTTCGGTGGCATTTTCGGTGTTCCTGATCTTTCTTGGCCTTTTCAGTGCCTTTTCGGGCGATCCGGCGGGTGGACTTTGGCTTGTGATGATTGGTCTTTTCCTTTTGTCCACTGCCCGACTATCCGCCAGCGAGGTACAACTGGCGGCGGCCTTGCAGGGGCGCACGGTCGCCGATCTGATGTCACGCGATACTTACACGGTGCGACCGGATCAATCGCTGTCCGAACTGGTCAGTCAGGTCTTTTTGGACCACGGCGTCAGTTACGCGCCGGTGATCGAAGAGGGGGTCGTTCTGGGCTACGTCGACACGCACATGGTCCGGCGGATTGACCGCGACAATTGGACGACAACTGTTGTGGATGACGTGATCGAAAGCATCACCGACGAGAATTCAGTTTCGCCCGATCTGCCGGGCCGTGATCTGCTGGACCGGATTTGTCGAACCGGACGGCGTAAATTCATGGTCGTTGTTGGCACGAGGCTGGTCGGTGTCGTAACACTTTCTGATCTGGTCTCCTATTTGAACGTCGCCGAGGAATTGCGGCAGCAAGCGGCGTAGACGGCTGGTTTTTCGCGACGTGATCTGCCACATGTTTTGCAGATCTCGACGGGGGGAACGCGTCATATGAACAGCCTGGATGATGGTGCTTTGCTGGTCGCGCTGCTGGACGCGGCAGTTGATGCTATCATCGTCTCTGACCAGACGGGCATGATCGTGCGCGCCAATCAAGCCGCTGCCGACCTGTTCCGAGAGTCGCGCGACAGCTTGATTGGACAGAACGTGCGCGTCTTGATGCCGGGCGACATGGCGGCGCGTCACGACGGCTTTATGCGTCATCATCTGGAAACCGGCGAGAAGCGGATTATCGGCATTGGCCGCGATGTCGAAGGGATGCGCAGTGATGGAAGCGTGTTTCCGTTGCATCTTTCCGTTGGCAAGACCGAGATTGCGGGTGAGGTTACTTTTGTCGGGATATTGCACGACCAGACCCGCAGGCGTGCCACCGAAGACGCGCTGGTCCGGTCGCAAAGAATGGATGCCATTGGCCGCATGACGGGTGGCATTGCGCATGATTTCAACAACCTGCTGACCGTGATCATCGGCAATCTGGAACTGCTGGAAATGGCAGAGACAGGGGCCAAAAGCAAAGCCCTGATATCCGATGCGCTGGGGGCAGCCGAGCTTGGCGCCGACCTAACCTCGCGTTTGACGGTCTTTTCGCGCAAGAGTGCGCTGCGCCCGGAACCGATAGATTTGCGCGAAACGGTTGATCGGTCGATGGCGTTGCTGAAGCGCGCGATTGCCGCACATTGCCGGATCGAGACGGCGATGTCGGATCATTTGTGGCAGATCAAGGCCGATCAGACGCAGGTGCAAACCGCGATCCTGAACCTTGCCCTGAATGCGCAAGACGCGATGCCGGATGGCGGCAGGATGGTCATTGAAGCGCGCAACGTCGTGGTCGATGACAGATATGTGGCGCAGGACGTCGATGTGGCGCTTGGCCGTTACGTTCGTTTGTCCATCAGTGATACTGGTGAAGGCATGACGCCGCAGGCGCGCGAACGTGCGCTGGAGCCGTTTTTTACCACCAAGCCGGTTGGCAAAGGCACCGGTCTTGGTCTGTCGATGGTTTACGGCTTTGTGCGGCAATCAGGCGGTCATCTGACGATCTACAGCGAACTTGGTCTGGGAACGACGGTCAGTCTGTATTTCCCCGCCCTTGCCGGCGATGCCGGCAACGATGATCCGAACAATCCCGCGACGCCGCAAGGATCAGTGACCGGCAGCGGGCGTCTGGTTCTGGTCGTCGAGGATGATGCCGCCGTCAAGCGCTTGTCCGAGGCACGGTTAACTGATCTGGGCTTCATCTGCATCGGGGCTGCGTCGGGGGACGAGGCTGCCGAAATCATCAAGGCGCGCGATGATATCGCCCTCGTTTTTTCAGATCTGGTGATGCCGGGCAAACTTTCGGGTTACGATCTTGCGAGGCTGGTTTCGGCGGAAAAGCCGCATATCAAGATATTGCTGACCTCGGGCTTTTCCGAAGGCATGCTGCGCGACGGTCGTCATGGGCCGGAGTTTGACATTTTGCGCAAGCCCTACCGTCAGGCGGATCTTGCTAAGGCCATCCGGGCTGTTCTTGGTGACGGCTAATGCTGGTCCGATACCAAATGGACCCCGGTTTGTCGTACGACAAGCGCAAAAACAAAGAACTCTAAGCCAGCGGAACGGCGGCTTCGGTCAGACTATAACCGATGCCGCGCACTGATTTGATCAAAAGCGGGCGGGCCGGTTCACGCTCGATCTTCTTGCGCAGGCGCGCGACCTGATTGTCGATTGCGCGGTCAAGTGGAACCCAGGCAGGCCCGTTGATCAGATCCATCAGCCGGTCGCGCGACAATGGCCGTTTCGGATTGTCAATAAAGGCGCACAGCAGCTTGAAATCCGCTGTTGTCAGGTCGCACATGTCGCCTTGGCGATCAGTCAGGATCATTCGGTCCCGGTCAATGGTCAACCCGTCCAGATCTAACAACGGGCCGAGGTTGACACGATCTTCCGCCGCGGCAACCGGGGGGCCGGGGCGTGCTTCGGCGCGACGCAGCACCGAGCGGACCCGCGCGAGCATTTCCCGGACATGGAAGGGTTTGGTGATGTAGTCATCCGCGCCAAGCTCCAGCCCGACAACCCGGTCAATGACGTCATCCTTGCCGGTGATCATGATGATCGGCACGTCAAACCTGCGTCGGATTTCGCGCGCTAAGTCAAGACCATCTTCCGACCCGAGGTTCAGATCAAGGGTCACAAGGTCCGGTATCGCCTGATCAAACGCCGCATGGACAGCCGCGCCATCGGCGGCTTCGTCCACATGAAACGACTCCCCCTCCAGACAGCGCCTGAGAAGGTCACGAATCTTGGGGTCGTCATCGACGACCAGGATACGTTTTCCGGGCATAGGACTCGCTGGTTTGGTCAGAGACAACCTTAGCGAGATTTCCCGCTTGCGACCAGCCAAATGTCGCGGCCCGGCACGCGCAAATACAAACGGATACAAAATGATACCGACTTGGCAGTCGTGATGCGACATGGCTCAGCGAATGTGGCTGTGAACCAAACAAGGGGTTACGCACCATGTATGTCACATTGTCAAACGCCGCGACTGACGCCTATCCGCGAGCGGCGACTGACATCCCGCGGCAATCCTTTTCGTCGGCGCGACCGGTGCGCCGCTTTGCGACAGGTGCCTGCGTCTTTCGCGAGGGAGACGACGCCTCCCATATCTACGAGGTGCAAAGCGGTACTCTGCGGCTGACGCGGGTTCTTGAAAACGGCCGCAGACAGGTGATCGCCTTTGCGCTGCCGGGCGATATCGTGGGGTTTCCCAATGGTGATCAGCACCATACCGATTGTGACGTGATCGGTTCGTGCGAAGTCGTCCTGCACCGGCGCGAGGCGCTGGAAAACGGCGAAGGCAGCCCCGAAACCCACCGCCGCCTGCTGATGGCTGCCCTGCGCGAGATCAGCGCGATGCAGGATCATTTCATGATGCTGGCGCGCAAGTCGGCGCTGGAAAAGGTGGCGTCGTTCCTGTTGGTGATGTCTGACAGGATCGGCACCCGGCAGGGTGACAAGTCGATGATCGAATTGCAGATGAAGCGTGCAGATATCGCGGACTTCCTTGGGCTTACGATTGAAACGGTCAGCCGCACGATCACGCAGTTGCGCAATTCCGGCATCATTTCATTGGTGTCGGCGAATTCCATCATAGTGCTGGATGCGAAGGGTCTGGCCGACGCCTCGGAAGCAGCTTGAAACCGGCCTTTCAGTAGGCACCGTCTTGCAGGATGTGGTCATGACCCAACGCCTCAAGGCCGCTGGCAATGTCGTCAGCGGCCATCGGATGTGACAGCAGGTATTGCGATGTCGGACTATCGGCGCGCTCTGCCGCCATGGCCAGCGCGTCGGCCCATTCTTCGGGGCCAAAGTCCCCGCGCCCGACCCACATCAGTGCGACCAGTTCATGCTGGTGATCGGGATCCATGGCGTCGATCTCTTCGGTCAATTCTTCGTGCGACAGGGCCGTTCCGGTTTCGTCCTGCAGGGTCAGGTGATGTGACCCGCGCAAGGCGTTGTCGGTTGCGTCTTGCGGCGTGTCCACGTCGCCCAGCATCACTGCGCGCATCTTGAAGATCAGCCGGCTTAGGAAGTCGGGCATGATGGTCAACTCGTCCGTCATTTCCTTCTCCTTCAGTCTGGCCACATCTGTCGAATTGGTATCGGCAGGCCGGCCTTGATATCGGCGATCTCGCCTTCGGATATTCTGGCATTCAGCGTCTTGAACACTGCGACGATGTCTTGTGCACCGCGCCATTCCATCGCATCGCTGACCTGTGCGCTGATCGCCGCGACAAAGTGTTCAGCCTTGCGATCGTGGATCGGAGTATGGGCGGGTGTCCAGCCTTCAAAGAACATGCCGCGCACCAGCAACGGCATCTGGGCCGAAAACTGTGCCACTTCCTCGTGGCCCAAATGGTCCCGGATCTGACGAAGTGTGGCGCGCAGCAGGCGCAGCGCGTCGCGGTGGCTGGTCCAGTCCAGCCGCGCGCATAGCTCGTTGATCCATT
Source organism: Pseudorhodobacter sp. (assembly GCA_031406155.1). GTDB lineage: Bacteria > Pseudomonadota > Alphaproteobacteria > Rhodobacterales > Rhodobacteraceae > JACMNW01. The sequence continues at coordinate 23,165 of JANOGW010000098.1, read as the reverse complement.
CGTGGGTCAGTTGAACAGTGTGGTCGATCACTTCAAGCCCCTGCGAAGACATCACTCTCTCCTATTTCGGATCGTTGTCTACGGGCTGCATGTCGATATCCAGAACCGCGTCGGTCCTGGCGATCATCAGGTTGAACAAAGCCATGGTCATCGCCCCGATACCGATCAGCACCAGCGCAAAATTCGCCATCCAGCCGAGGAACGGAATGAAATTCAGCAAGGCGATCACCGTAACCCCCACCAGCAGCGCAAAAAGCCTGATCCAGATCGTCGGGTTTTCAGGTGACCCGATGCCGCTCAGGGCGCGCATCGCTAAGGCATATGCGCCCAAGACATAACCAAGCGTCCAGACTGCGACTGTTGCCAAGACGACGATCGGGACGAAGGGGATGCCGACAATCGTCAGCGCGCTGATAGGTACCAGCCCAAACAGGATGGACAGACCGATGACCCCCGACAGCAGCGCCATCCAAGGACGTTGTGCGATGCTGTGTTCGAGGTGGGCGACCTTGTTCGGCATCAAGGACAGAAAGATGGCACCGATCACAAAGAAAAAGCCGAGGGTGATAACAAGGCCACCCAGCAGGTGCATGAAGGTTGGCAGAACGGGATATTCCCAATCGCTCCACATTTCGCCCGCGTCGCGCATCATTCCGCGGTGATCAAGGGGGGTGAAGGTAACCCGGTCGGCAGCAATGACACTTTCGGGGATGTCGATCTTTGCGGCGGCGGAATAGGTCAATGTGCCGTCAATCTGCGCCTGTGGTCCGAACGTGATTGTTTCGGCGGTGATCAAGGCGTCGCCGGTGATCTCAGCGTTCAGGGTGACGTCGGCCCCCAAGGCTGCAAGGCTGCCACGCACCGGCCCGTCAATGGTGACGGTGCCGCCGGCAAGCCGCGCGTTGCCGCCAACCTCAGCCGCACGCGACATGCGCATGGTAAAACCCGAGGCCGTCAGATCGCCGCCGACCGGCCCGCGCAGGTTGATCGAAAACCCCAGCGCGGTAAGGTCGTCTGCAGTTGCGGCATCGATCTCGACGTCAAAACCCATGGCATGCGCGTCTTGCGCAACAGTGCCGCTAATCGTCACCGTCGGACCCGCCGCCACGACATCGCGTGCAGCCGTGAGCGGGACCGCAGAGCCGCCGCCGAACATCAGAATGTCGCCGCCGACAGTTTCGGTTCGCATCTCGGCTTGAACGGGGCCGGTCATTGCCAGCAAGACCAAGGCGGTCCATAGTGAATTGCGTCCGGTCATTATCGCGCTCTCCGACATTTCAGTTTCTGATAATCTACAGACGATTCAAGAAGCGGCATTGACGGGGATCAACTGACAGTAACGCCATTTCCCCATTGTGCGGCCGCGTCAGAGGCAATCGAAGCCCGGGGCTGGCGCACCAACGGGGATGCGCGGGGGCAAAGACAATACAAAGTCCGCAACATCTGACAAACGAGGGCGGGGACAGAAATAAATGCGTGAAAACAGAGCATTCTTTGTGCTGGTCGGCGTGGCAACAGTCGGGTTCGGGTGGGTCCTGATGCCATTTCTTGGCGCAGTATTCTGGGCCGTGGTGATCGCAATCGTGTTCTATCCACTTTATGAACGCCTGCTTGCGGCGCTGGACAACCGCGCCAGCCTTGCTTCGCTTGCGTCCGTAACGATTGTCTTTCTGATCGTGGTCATCCCGTTGCTCTTGATTGCTGTCGCAATCATCCAGCAGGCAACCACGCTGGTTGCAAACATTCAGTCGGATGATGTTGCCCTGCAAGGCCTGTTTCAAAATGTTCTGGCGGTTTTGCCGCAATGGGTGAAGTCGATGTTGGCACGGGTTGGCCTGACCGATCTTGAGGCCGTTCAGACCAGCATGGCGGCGGCGCTCAGTGGTTGGGTTCAGGCAATCGCGCCGCAGGTCTTCTCGATCGGGCAAAGCACCGTCAGTTTCTTCATCAGCCTCTTTGCGATGCTTTATCTGACTTTCTTTCTGTTCCGCGACGGCAAGACGCTGATTGGGCACCTGAAACTGGCGGCCCAATTTCGCCCGTCGCTGCAAGATGCGCTTTTAGCGCGATTTACCGCGGTCGTTCGTGCCACAGTGAAGGGCGACATTCTGGTCGCAATGCTGCAAGGCGGCCTCGGTGGCCTTGGCTTCTGGGTTCTGGGCATCAACGCAACCATTCTGTGGACGGTGCTGATGTCGTTTCTGGCGCTGCTTCCGCTTTTTGGTGCGGCTTTGGTCTGGCTGCCATTCGCGATCTATTTCCTTGCAACCCGGGCTACCCTGCAGGGCATCGGATTGCTGGTTTACGGCGTGATGGTGGTCGGATTGGTTGATAATTTCGCGCGCCCGTTTCTGATCGGCCAGGCAACCAAGCTGCCAGAGTTTATCGTGCTGCTTTCGACACTTGGCGGCATCGCGACGTTCGGGCTGGCGGGGTTCATAATGGGGCCGGTTATCGCCGCCATGTTCATCGCTGTCTGGACAACCTATCTTGCCCGCGACCAATTGTAAGCGCAGTTGAATGGCTATTTGCGCGCGCCGACAGTTTGCGCGAAATTGACAGAAATCAATGCAGGCAGACAGTTTGCCTGCGACTGTTCAAGTCAGTTGATCCCTTTGCACCAACGGAGGTGCTGATGAAAGGACTGGTCGGATGAAAGACGTTGTCTGGGCTCTGGTCATGAGCGCCACGCAGGCCCGCATCATCAAGGGCATTGCAAAGGGTGCGACGGACGACACGCCGGAGCTGACCCTTGATGCCGAGCACAAGGATCTGCGCGAGATCATGTCCGACAAGCCGGGGCGCAGCTTTTCGTCGGTCGGGCCGGGGCGTTCGGCGATGGAATATGCATCTGACCCGGTAAAGGACGCAAAGCGGGCCTTCGTCGACGAGGCCGTCACCCTGCTGCAGGATCACTTTGCCAAGCACGACTTCACGCATCTTGCGATCTTTGCTGGCCCCGAAATGCTGGGTCTGCTGCGCGACGGACTGTCGCCAGACCTGAAACATGCCGTCATCGTCGAAATCTCGAAGAACCTGCTGCACGAAACCCCACACGACTTGCGACGGATCGTGACTGAGCACGTCTTTACAAAGGGATGACGCGCATGTTGGTGCAAAACGCGCTTTATCGGCGGGCCGCCGCTAAGCGATTGCGACAAAAAGGGAATGTCCGTTCACCCTCGCCAACGTCTTTGATCAAGGAGACCAGACCATGTCCGACATGACACCAAAAACCGCGAAACCCGGTGCGTCCAAACCCGCCGGGCCGGACGACGACATTGACACGCAATTGCAGGCGATCCGCGATGAGGTTGCCGCAATGGCCGAAATGATGACCACTTTTGTCAGTGACAAGGTGCATGCCTTTGGGGCCACGGCCGAGGCGGCTGCAAAAGACGCTTCCGCCCGCGCGCGCAAGGCTCGTGACAGGATGGAAGAGGGCGTGGAACACGCAGAAAAGGCACTGGATCACCGGGTGCAGGACCATCCGTTGCAAAGCATCCTGATGGCCTTTGGCCTTGGTTTGCTGGTGTCATTGCTGTTCCGGCGCTAGGCCGGATCGCGCGATGACAGATCATCTGGCGAATATCGGGGCCGCCCTCAAAGCGCGGATTAGGCGGACTGCGCGCCGCCAGATGGGCAGCGCATTGCTTGGCGGACTTGCTTTGCTGTTCTTGGGCGTCGCGATCATCGCGGCCATCGCGGCCATCGGCGTGATGCTTGCGGCCCGTTGGGGGGTGCTCGCGGGCTGTCTCATCATCGCGGCGGCGGCGCTTGTCGTGGCGGTTGTGCTGGTCGTTGTGGTCGCACAGCAAGCGAAAAAGGCACGTCGCAGGCAGCAGGCTGAACTAGCGCAATTGCATCAGACCGTGCTGGCCGCCAAAGCCATCTTGCCGGACCTCGCGGCCGGCAAGGCGCTGCTGATCGTCATGGCATTGGGATTGTTGGTCGGTCTGACGGCAGGAAAGCACGACCCACACGACAAAGCATAGCCGCCCCGACCCGAGCCGCCGCAGCCAAAGCCGCTTCGGTTCATGCCGCGCAATTGATCCGTGTCAATTTGCCGGCCGCACAACCTGTCATTCTTGCTGTCGAACAACCCGCCGGAGGGATCATCATGGCACACCACGATACCAAAGACGCATCGGCCAAAAAAGCTGCGGCTGCCGATGAACATGCTCACAAACCCACATGGACCGAACAGATCCACGTGCGCGGCGACGAACTTGTTGCCTGTGTAAAGCGGCTTGCGGCCGAGGGGCAGGTTAAACGCATCCGCGTGATCGAGCCTGACGGCGACATCATGATCGAGATGCCTTTGACAATTGGCGCGATTGCCGGCGGAGCGGTCATTCTGGCCGCGCCGTTGCTTGCCGTCGTCGGGGCACTGGCTGCTTTCGTGGCCGAGGTGAAGGTCGAAGTTGTCAGAGGCACCGAACCGGCCAAAAAAGACTGAAATCGGGCGGTCGCATGGAGGTTTCGGCTTGAAGAACAACGTAGGACATGGCCGAAAAAGTTCGGATATGTCACCTGCTTGCCTGTCCGCGAGATTCGATGATGCAGCGATCCTGGTCCAGCCACTCTGAACCGATCCGGCTTGCTTTGGGACGTCGCCTCTGCCGGTCTTTTTGGGCTAAAGCCAGCCGTGGATCGGAAGACGCCCGACCACCCATGAGACGCTGCGCCACAGGATATTCGCCTCTGGCTCGACCCGCATCAGTTTAGGCAGGCCCGGTCTTTGGACGGCCCAACGCGGCCAGCCGCGATCAAGTGACAGCGCGTAAGCCAGATCAGGCCTCGCATCTTCCTCGAAGATCGCCAACAGTTCGGCCACCAGATCGGGCTGTTCGAACAGAACCCCGATTTCTGAATTGGTGTGCGCGGACCGCATGTCGAAATTGAGCGACCCGACAATCGCGGTGCGCCGATCGATCAGGAATACCTTGGAATGCAGGACATCGCGCGGGCGGCGATTGCGCGCTGGCGGTGCAAACTCGAAAATTCGCGCGCCTGCGGCCAGCAGCGGCCCGCGATAGCGCCGGTACGCGCCATGCACGAACACGTTGTCGGACGCGGCCAGCGCATTGGTCAGCAGAGACACCTCAACCCCGCGCTTCAAAAGCTCGGTAAGTGCTGACAACCCATCAGCACCGGGAACAAAATAGGGGGTGATCAGACGCACCTCGTGTTCTGCGTCCTTTAGGACATCATGCACCTGCGCCGCCATCCACGGCCACTTTCGATGGCCATATGCTTTTGTTGGCGGATCGGCGAGAACGCGCGCCGTGTCAGTCCAGCGCAGGGAGTTGGCGAGCACCGTCGCGGTATCGCGCCCGGCCAATGCTCTCTTGCGGAACGCGCGTGCGGTGGTCGCAGTTGCGCGTTGTGCCAGCTGTTTGCGAAACCGCTTGGGGTTGATACGAAGCTTTGGCCAAAGTGCGAGGATCGGCAGGGCTAGGCCCAGGTTCCAGTAGTCGTCAAACAGCGCCTCGATCTCGGCAACCAGCGGCCCGACGATCAGCAGGTCAGCATCCCGCGACATGCGTTGACGTGCGCCCGCCCGACCGTAACGCGCGGCACCAAAGTAGGTATCACCGATGTTGCGCCCGCCGATGATCGCCATCCGGCCATCGGCAATCCACGCCTTGCAGTGCAGCCTGCGGTTAAAGCGCGACATGCCCAGAGCGATCTCCAGCCACCGCGCCAGCACATGGCCCCGGTTCCGGATCGGATTGAACAGCCGCACCTCGATCATGGGATGCTGGCTCAGGGCAAGAAACGTCAGATCATATCCTTGCACATTGACATCATCCAGCAGCAGCCGAACCCGGACGCCCCGGTTTGCTGCGGCGTGAATATCGTGCAACAGCAGCCAACCGGTAAGGTCGGTTTCCCAGACGTAATACATCAGATCCAGACTGCGCCCGACGCTGTGCACCGACAGGGCACGGGCGGCAAAGGCGTCGGCGTTGTCGAACAGTCCGGCAAGACCGTTCTGGCCGGGATGCGCTGCCTCGGGGGTGTCGAACAGATCATCAAGCGGCGTCGGTGGCCCGGTACGAGGCAGCGCACAACCGTGTGCGCCCCGCGCGCGTTTGGCATATCGGCGCCACGAACGGTAGGCGATTGCGGATGCCGCCAGGATCAGCGCGGCGGCAGCCACAAGCCAGATCAAACCAGTGAGGCCGCTGCTCATTTTGCTGGCGCAGTAGCACTGGGCATCAGCCGAAGGCGTGCCTTGATGGGCAAATGGTCCGACGCAATCCGCGACAGCGGTGTGGCATGCGCCATAAGGTCGGTCAATTCGCCCTGCGTGCAGGTCATCATCCGGTCAAGGGCGAACAGTGGATAGCGTGCGGGGTAGCTTTGGGCTGCTGCCGGACCGGCAAAACGATCTGCAAGGGGCCCCAAGGATGACCCAAGATTCAACCGCCATTCATTCAGATCGCCCATCAGCAAGACAGGCCGGTCGTCAAGCGTTGCCAGCTTGTCCATCAACGCGCGGGTCTGGCGCGCGCGCGAGCGCGGCAGCAACCCCAGATGCGCCGAAATAACCCGCAGCGGCTGTCCCGCGATCTGCAGATCGGTCATCAGCGCACCGCGCGGCTCGAACCCCGGCAGATGCAGATGGTGCACCACTTCAACCAGCGCGTTGCGGACCAGCAGCAGGTTGCCGTGAAACCCATGTGCATCGCCGACGCTGTCGGTAGGAACTGCGATCAGCCCCAGATCGCGACGCAGGGCCTCCAGATCCATCAGGCCCGCCCGACTTCCGTACCGCATGTCGGCCTCTTGCAGTGCCAGAATGTCGGCGCCGATTTCGGCAATCACCGCAGCCGTGCGTGCAGGATCGCGCTGCCTGTCGGCACCCACAGCCTTGTGGATGTTGTAGGAGGCCACGATTAGTTCAGGGTGTTCATACATATTTGGCGCAATCTGTCACGCCAAGGCGTGCATCAAAGGACAGTATCTTGCCTCTCAACATGGGCCTTGCCCGGTGCGAGAACAAGCGCCGCGCGCGGCCTTGGGGTGAAGCGGCCAGCGTCGGGTTACACAGCGGCACCCAGTTCGACCATCCCGACGACCGGGTTCTTACCGTAGACCTTGGCACATTTCGGACAAGTCGTGTAATAGAACCAGACCGCATCTGATGCGCGGCCTTTGGCTTTGGCCAGATCTTGCATCTCGTCCTGCCACTTTCGGATGTCGGAAAAGGGGCCCTCGAAAACCTTGATCAGGTAGTCGCCGGACAACGTGACATTTTCTTCGTCGGGCACACTCGCTGTCACCGCAAACAGATGCTCGCCGGTAAATGCGGAAAGATCGCGCGACATCACGATCGAATGTTCGGGGTTCACCGCTTGGGCTGCATCTATCTTGCCCAGCACGCGCGAAAAGACCTTGCCCATGTTCAGCGGCAGGTGCGCAACCGAGTGCGTCGTGGCGCGGATGAACGGCTTGTCCTTGAAATGCAAGGTCTGGCCGTCCCATCCCGTTGCGTTGAACCGCGGGCAACAGCCGGTTGTGTTGTCGGATTGATCGTTGAACGGGGTTTGATTGGTTTTCATCATATCCTCCCGAAGATGTTCACAGCGTGAAGTCTAGGTGCTTGCGCCGCTTGCACATTGATCTTGCGCAAGACTTGCGGCGCAATTTGCAGGCACGAAGTCTCAGTTGATCTGGGTCAAGAAAACCTGGCGCGAGTATGCCTGAGTCGCTGGTGGTCCCGGTCTTGGTTGCGATCGGCTCACGAGCTAAAGGAACGCACGGTGAGACCCAACTCGGCAAGGCGTTGGCACGGGATCGTAGTGGTCGTTGTTGTCGTGTTGGTTCTGGCGGCCGTTGGCGTGTACGGCGTCTATGCGCGGGATATGCAGCGGATCACACAGCGGGTTACGGCGGGCGGCGACCTTGTGCAAACTCGCCATGGGCCTATTGAATATGCACGCTGGGGGTACGGTCCCGCCGTGCTTGTCGTGCACGGGGCAGGGGGTGGATACGATCAGGGCCGCCTTTTGCCGCAAGCCTTTGGCGGGGACGGCTTTACTTGGATCTCTGTGTCGCGTTTCGGCTATTTGCGGTCCGCGATGCCCAAAGCCGCCTCGACGCGCGCGCAAGCCGAGGCATTTGCCGATCTGCTGGAGGTGCTGAATATCGACCGGGTGGCCATCCTTGCGATGTCGGGTGGTGTGCCGCCCGCCTTGCAGTTTGCCGAGCATTATCCACAGCGCACCACCGCCCTTGCCTTGTTGTCCAGCGCCCCGTTCACGCCCCTGACTGCCGCGCAGCAGAAACTGCCGATGCCGGCTTGGATGTACCAGATGCTGTTCAGCACCGATTTCGTATTCTGGATGATCACGACCATCTCGCCGGAAAGCCTTGATGCGATCTTCGATGTCAGTCCCGCCAAACGCACAAACCTGACCGCGCGGGACAAGGCGTTTGTTGACGGTCTTGTTGCAGCCTTTCTGCCGGTTACCGCCCGTACAGAAGGCCTGCGTAACGAAGGTGCTGCCGTCGATCCTGCCGCGCGGTATGATCTGGCAGCAATCACCGCGCCTGCGCTGGTGGTGCACGCGCGCGATGATGGCATCAACCCCTTTGCCTTTGGCGAATACGCCGCGCGGCAAATCCCTGATGCCACGTTTATGGCGCTTGATGACGGCGGGCATATCTTGCTTGGCCATCTGGACGCCGTACGCGACCGAGTGACAACCTTTCTGCGCCAGCATGCGGTCCGATAGGGACCGGGGCTTGCTACAACATAGACCTGTAGTCTGAAACAGAAGCAGCGCAGGCCGTTTTAAAAGCGACAGTGTTCGCGAAACAGTTTCGACCGCGCGTTTGCATTACAGTGCCGACTTGATCGGTTCGCAAATCCGCTGCAACATGAACGAAGTTTCTCCGTAAGTTGGATTTTGGCTGAAAGCATTCGTCATGAGTCGACCGATCCAAAGGACAACAGGCGAATTTCTGGAAACGATTTCACTGTCGCAGTATACCGGGCTTTTTGCCGAGAATGACGTTGAACCGGATATCCTTTGCGAATTGACCGAGAACGATCTGCTCGAAATGGGCATTCAGTCGCTCGGGCACCGCAAACGTATCCTCAAGGCGATTTCGTCGCTTGTTGTGACCGAAGGCCCCATGGCGCAAAACGGTCCGGCGCAGGCCGACGTCATGCTCAGTCCTGTAGCCCCGACCGCCGTCAATCCGGAACAAAAAGAGCGGCGGCAGGTGACGGTCGTTTTTGCCGATCTGACCGGCTATACGCGACTGACGCGCGAATTGCCGGTCGAGGATTTGCACATTGTTCTGGCGGAATTCTATGAACGCTTTGGCGAAATCATCAGGCGTGTCGGCGGTACGGTGGACCGCCATATCGGCGACTGCGTGATGGCGGTTTTTGGCGCACCGGTGTCCTATGGCAACGACGTCGAGCGGGCGCTGAGAGCCACCAGTGCCATGCATGACGCGATGCAGGAAATGACCCGGCGCCACGGTCGCCAACTGTCGGTGCACATCGGTGTCGCGGCTGGGCGGGTGCTGTATTCAAACCGGGGCCATGGTGCACGAACGCAGGATTTTACGCTGACGGGGGACAGCGTGAACCTGGCCTCGCGGTTGGCCGACAAGGCGCAGGGTGGCCAGACGCTGGTCTCGCATGAAATCCACCAGATTGTCGGCGACGCCATCCTTAGCGAGCAGGTCGCGGCAGTCGATGCAAAAGGCTTTGACGCACCGGTTGAAGCGTGGCGATTTATCGGATTTGCCCACGGTCAGCACGCGGTCAATTTCGTTGGGCGTGAGGCTGAACTGGCGATTGCCAACAGGGCGCTAGACGGATGTCTGGCAAAATCGGCGGGGCAGGTTCTGCTGGTGCGGGGTGAAGCGGGTATCGGCAAGTCTGCGTTCCTTGACAAGGTTTCTGCCGATGCTGCTGCCACGGGCTTTCAGGCCCTCAAGACGCTTTTGCTCGATTTTGGATGGGGCGATACCGGCTCGGCAATTTCCACGATAGCGGCGCAACTTAGCGGAATTGACACTGCGGCGACAGAAAGCGCCATTCATCAGGCCGCTGCCACATGGCTGGCGTCCGGCGTGCTGGACGAACGTGGCCGGGATTTCTTCCTGAACATCATGGGCGTCCGGTCGGATGCAGGTGTTTCGGCATTTCTTGATGCAATGGGCGCTACAGCGCGAACGGCGGGGCGGCAGGCGACTGTCGGGCATATGATGGTCGCGTTTGCGCGCCGGGCACCGCTGGTCTGCACCATTGAAGACCTGCATTGGGCCAATGCCGAGACCCTGTCGCTGATCGCGCATTTGGCGAACCGGACGACCGCCGCGCCCATCTTGCTGATGTTGACGACCCGGCCGGAAGGTGATCCGGTGACTGCGGCCTGGCGTGAAAAAGCGGCGTCGGCAGAGATTGAAACCATCGACCTTTCCCCCCTCAGCCCGCGTGAGGCGCGCGCGCTGATCGACCTGAACCACGCCCCCAAGCAGCATCTGATCGAGGAGTGTCTGAAGAAAGCCGAAGGCAATCCGCTTTTTCTGGACCAGTTGTTGCGCCACGCCAGTGACATGGCCGGTGAATCCGTTCCCGGATCGATCCAAAGCCTGATGCAGTCGCGCATGGACAGGCTGTCCTCGGACGATCGGCACATTCTTTGCGCGGCCTCCGTCATCGGCCAGCGATTTTCGCTGGAAGCGGTGATGATGCTGGCAGGCATCGATGTCTATGACGAGCGCCCGTTGTTGAATGCGTCGATGATCCGGCCGGTCAGCGGCGGTTTCCTGTTCAGCCACGCGCTTATCCGTGATGCGGTCTACCAGACCCTTCTGCGCGATGAGGCACAGGCACTGCATGCCCGCGCCGCCCACTGGTTCAAGGGGCACGATATTCTGCTGGAGGCCGAGCATCTGGAAAAGGCGAAAAGCCCGGATGCCGCTGCCGCCTGTCTGGCTGCAGCGCGCCATGCCGCAAACGAATATCGTCAGGACACGGCACTTGATTTCGCAGATCGTGGTCTGGCACTTGATCCGCGAGGTGATATCCGCACGGAACTGTTGTTGCTGCGTGGCGACGTGTCGCGCGATCTTGGCAAGGGCGACGCGTCGCTGCTGGCATTCCGCACTGCGCATGACGAAGCGGGTACCGTCGCGCATCGGCTTGCGGCGCGGATCGGCATGATCTCGACCATGCGCATTCTGGATCAACTGGAAGATGCCGAACAGATTATCGCAGAGGCAGAGAAAACCGAACCCACGGCAGACCTGTTGCCGCAACTGTCCAAGCTTCACTATCTTAAGGGCTCGCTCGCCTTTCCCAAGGGTGATTTCAAAGGCTGCCTTGCCGCGCATTCCACGGCCCGTGATCTGGCGAAACGTGCAGCCGAGCCGGAACTCGAGGCGCGTGCACTTAGTGGTCTGGGGGACGCCTATTACGCGCAGGGCCGCATGTTCCGCGCCTATGAGGTGATCGAAGACTGCCTTGCGCTGTGCGAAATGCATCACCTGACGGCGGTCGAGGCTGCCAACAGGTTCATGCGCGGCACGCTGCGCATCTACATGAACCAAACCGAGCCGGCGCTTGATGATGCCCTGAAATCTGCCGCCCTTGCACGGTCAATCGGACAACTCAGACCCGAGATCATATCCCGGTTGACGGCAGGATGGGTGTTGCAGTCGATGGATCGGCGCAGCGAGGCGCGGGCACAGATCGAGATCGGCCTCGAGGCCGCTGAACATCTGGGGGCAAAACGCTTTGAGCCGTTCCTGCATGAAACGCTGGTCCGGGTCGAACTAGCAGAAGGCGATCACGAAGCGGCCTATCATCTGTCGACAAAAATGCTTGAGACGGCGCGCCAGTTGAAGTTGATGAATTTCATCGGCCCCTGGCTTTTGGCCACGGCGGCACTTGCCTCGCCACGCGGTCAACAAGATGCACTTCTGGCAGAAGGTGAAGCGCTGCTTGAGAAAGGTTGTGTCGGTCACAACTATTTCCGATTCAACGTTTACGCAGGCCTGTGCGCGGCGAATGCGGGTGATACGGCGGGCCTCAGGCGGTACAGCGACGCGCTTGATGCCTATACGCGCGACGAGCCGACGCCGTGGTCGGATTTCTACATCGCGACCGGGCGCGCCATTGCAGATCATCTTGACGGCGACCGCGACGCGGACCCCAGACTGCGCGCCCTCAGGCTGACGGCACAGGCTGCAAGTCTTCATGCCGCGGTCAAAAGGATTGACGCGCTGCTGATCTGATCGATGAACCCCTGCAAACCCCTGAACAGAAAGGATAGTCAATGACGACAGTTATTATCGGTGGCGGTATCGGCGGAATTGCCGTCGCGTGGAACCTTGTCGTGGCATCCAATGCCAAGAGGGTGGATATTGGCCCCATACACGTCCTGGAAGCATCCGACCGTTTTGGCGGAAACGTCGATACGTTCCAGTTTGATTTCGGCACCGGGCCAAATGGGCAGGGTGGCACGATGCAGCTTTCCCGGTGGGGTGATCTGGGCGTCAATGATTTTAACACTTCGGCCTACACCAAAATTGTCAGCGTGATGAACCAGATCGGCTATAAAGCAGGTGTCAATTACAAGAACCTGGAGGATTCAACCTGTTATTACAGCGCGGACGGGTCGACATGCTTTACTGACAGCGGACCATGGTGGAACACCGAAATGCCGGCGGGCCTTGCCGCGTCGGTGAAGGATTTCATGACGTTTGCGGGCAGTGAGGCCAAGAATCCGTCCAAGCAAGGCCAATATGCCAGTACGACGATAGAAGAGTTCATCAACAACAATCAAAAGGCGCGGGGGTGGGATGCGGACCTTGGCCCCAAAGTCATCTATCCGCGCATCAACGGAATGTATTTCGTGTCGGAACTTGGCCCGCTTGGCATGCCGTTTCTGGCTGTGATGCATTATTATGCCATTCAGGAAGGCGCAGGCGGTATGCCTGCAAACCGGTGCTACTTTGTTGGCGGCACATCAACGTGGATCAGTGCGCTGATGAATTACATGACAGCCAACATGCCGCAGGTCATTTTTCATTCTGGTTACAAGGCCGTTGTCGCGCAGACCGCCACCGCCGGGCAGATGTTTTATGTTCAGGACTATGACCAGAAGCAACCGCCTATCCAAGCTGACCTGGTCGTTGTTGCCTGCCACGCCGATGAAGGGCTGAAAGCGTTCATAACGGGGTTGCCCATTGTTGCCGCCCAGCCGATGGCGATGATCAACTACAACAATGGCATATCGGTCATTCATACCGACAGCCGCGTAATGCCGGCCAATCAGAATGCATGGTCGACCTACAACATTTTGATCCACCCACCGGGGTCTGTTGCACTAAAGCCGTATGTGATCAACTATGTGGCCAATCGCCATCAGAATGATGCACAAAATCCGGCGTTCAACACATTCGGGCTGCCGCAGTTTTTCGTTTCAGTCAACCCGCAGATCGCAATTCCCGAGAACCTGATCCTGAAGGATATCAACGGCGTGCCCGCAGTTGCCAACCTGCGGCACAACAATTTCGACTTCGATACCATGTATGCGCAATCGCGGATCGACACGATGCAAGGCGTCAATGCCATCTATTATGCGGGTGGCTGGACACATGGCTCGGGCCTGCACGAGGAATGCTGGGCGCAAGGCGAAGATGTGGCAAACAGAATCGTTGCAGACATTCTTGGCGGGTCACCGACATCACCAACGCCATTGATCGATACCGGCACTTTCATTGGAAAGCGCCTGTCGGCAACGGCGTCATCGACAGAGTGATCCCGGCATAGCTCATGGCGGGCTCTGTCGCGCAAATCGGGCCAACGCCCGGGTTTTGCAGCCCGTTTGACAGAGCCCGTTTAACAGGCTTGCCCCGCGTACATTTTCTGCGGTGTTTTTGACATCCGTGAAGCGGTTCAGGATCGCGGCACGGATTCATTTTTGGGCGGCCTGCCAGCCGTAGCCACGTCATGCAAGCAGGACACCGATGGCGCTCGCAGCCTGTCGCCGCGGAAGGGGCCGAGGCCGGCATTTCAGTCATCAAACCGTCACTGACTAGCGCCATATCGGCACGATGAGTAGCGCTGCGTGCCAACGCGGCGCGGATGACCGAAACACTGATGGGGGCATCGCTTTGACAATCTGGATCAACGAATTTCACTACGACAATGATGGCACCGACAGCGAAGAGTTCATCGAAATCGCGGGCCCAGCGGGGACCGATCTGACCGGATGGTCGATCTCGCTGTACAACGGCAACGGCGCCGCCAGCTACAACATCGTGTCGCTGACCGATGCGGTGCTGAGCAATGTCGTAAACGGTGTCGGTTTCTGGACGGTCGCTTATCCGGTGAACGGGATCCAGAACGGCGCGCCCGACGGGATTGCACTGGTCAACAAAGCGGGCACGGTGGTTGAATTTCTAAGCTATGAAGGCGCGTTCACTGCGACCGACGGGCCCGCATTGGGGTTGACGTCCACCGACATCGGGCAGATCGAACCGGCAACCACGACGGTTGGCTTTTCGCTGCAACGCATCGGTGAGGGTCGCACGGCCACCGAGTTTACGACATGGGCGGCACCCGCAGCCCAGACGCAGACCGGGGTCAATACCGGACAGACGATTGCGCCCGATGACAATGGCGGCGGCGGACCGGTGTCGGATCTGGTGTTTTCCGATGCCGCGGCCTTTACGTTGCAGTTGTTTCATTTGTCTGATCAGGAAGCAGGGATTGCCGCGCTGAACGATGCCGACAATCTGTCCGCCGTTCTGACCGCGCTGCGCGCCCAGGACATCGACGGCGACGGATCTGCGGGCTATGGGGCCACGCTGACTTTGTCATCGGGTGACGCCTACATTCCGGGCGTATTCTTCTCAGCGTCGGCACCGCTGTTCGGTACGCCGGGTGTCGCCGACATCCTGATCCAGAACGAACTGGGCATTCAGGCCGTCTCGTTCGGCAATCACGAGTTCGACCAGGGCACCGCGATTTTGAACACACTGATTTCGGGCGGCACCGTGCCTGATACCGTGATCGGCGGGCAGGTGATCGACTTTCAGGGCGCGGCGTTCCCGTACCTGTCCACCAACCTGAACTTCGCGACCGACCCGAACCTTGCCGGTCTGGTCGTGCAGGGTGGTCAGGCACCGCTGCCGGCGACCATCTCGTCATCGGTGGTGCTGGATGCAGGTGGTGAACAGATCGGCGTCGTCGGTGCAACGACACCTACGCTGCGCAGCATTTCTTCGCCCGGCACCGTCGGCGTGACACCGACCCCGTTTGGCGGCATCCCTACGGCGGCCGAGCTTGATGCGCTTGCCGCCATCATACAGGTCGAAGTCGACGCGATCATCGCCACAGGCGTGAACAAGGTGATCTTGCTTGCGCACATGCAGCAGATCGCCGTCGAAGAGGCGCTTGCGACGCGCCTGTCGGGTGTGGATATCATCGTGGCGGGCGGATCGAACACGCGGCTGTTCGATGCCGATGACACCCAGCGCCCCGGCGACAGCGTGCTGGGCACCTATCCAAAGTTCATCACCGGTGCCGATGGCAACCTGACAGCGCTGGTGAATACCGACGGCAACTACAAGTACGTTGGCCGCCTTGTGGTGGACTTCGATGCCGATGGCAACGTATTGGCGGGTTACGACCCGACCATTTCCGGTGCCTATCGCACCGATGCCGAGGGTGTCGCGGCGCTTGGTGCCGAAGCCCTTGTCGACCCGGAAATCGACGCGATTACTGATGCGCTGGAACAGGTCATCGTTGCGCAGGACGGTACGTTCTTCGGTATCACCGATGTATTCCTGAACGGCGCGCGCAGTTCGGTGCGGGTGCAGGAAACCAACCTTGGCAATCTGACGGCCGACGCGAACCTGGCATATGCGCAGAGCATAGACGCCGATGTGGTTGTCTCGATCAAGAACGCAGGCGGCATTCGCGCCAGCATTGGACGCACGGAAGTACTGCCCGGCACGACCGAGGTGGCGTTCCTGCCGCCGCAAGGCAACCCGCTGTCGGGGCGCCCCGAAGGCGGCATCAGCCAGACCGACATCCAGAATGCGCTGTCGTTCAACAACGGGCTAAGCATCGTTGATGTGACGCGGGCAGGGCTGGTCGCCCTTCTGGAGCATGGGGTTGCGGCATCGTCGCTTGACGACGCGAACCAGCAGGGCCGGTTTCCGCAGGTGTCGGGCCTGCAGTTCAGCTTTGATCTGACGCGCGCGCCGGGTGACCGCATCGTGAATGCGGTGATCGTCGACGAGGCTGGCACACCGATCGCCACATTGGTCCAGAACGGCGAAATCGCAGGTGACCCGGCCCAGACGTTCCGGATCGTCACGCTTGATTTCCTTGCCAACGGCGGCGATGGCTATCCGCTGCCGGCGCTGGCGACAAACCGGGTCAATATCACCGATGCCATCGCCCCGCGTGTGGGTGAAGCGGTGTTTGCGGCGAACGGATCCGAACAGGACGCGCTGGCCGAATACCTGGACGCCAACTTCTCGACCACGGCTTTCAACGAGGCTGATACGGCACGCGGCGGGGATGCACGTGTGCAGAACCTCGCGTTTGCGCCGGATTCAGTGCCCGTGCTGACGGAGATTGCCGATATTCAGGGCGCGGGCCTTGTGTCCGATCTTGTCGGCGATGCGGTGGTGACCACCGGTATTGTCACAGCGGTGGATAGTAACGGGGTCTATCTGCAAGATGAGATGGGTGATGGTAATTCCGCCACTTCGGACGCGATCTTTGTCTTTACCGGCACCCGACCGATTGTGGTGGCTGGCGATGCAATCCGCGTCGCGGCGACGGTCGCGGAATTCACACCGGGCGGGGCGTCGTCTGGCAACCAATCGACCACGCAACTCTCGACCGTCACCAACATCACGGTGCTAAGCCAGGGCAACGCGCTGCCTGACGCCGTGAAGATCGGTGAAGGCGGCCGGGCAATTCCGACAGAATCGATCAACGACGATACGACCACCTTCAATCCCGCCGCCGATGGTCTTGATTTCTTCGAAAGCCTCGAAGGCATGCGGGTGTCGGTGGACAACCTGCGCGTTACCGAAGGCACGAATGACTTTGGCGAGGTATTCGGTGTTTCCGGCCCCGCGACCGGTCTGTCCGAACGCGGCACGCTGAACATCGCGCCGGGCGATTTCAACCCCGAGCGTATCCAGTTCAACTTTGACAGCGGTATCTTTGCCGGGCCGGCACCGCTGCTGGATGTGGGCGACCGGGTGGCCAATGTCACAGGGGTCTTGGCCTATTCCTTCGGCAACTATGAAATTCTGCCGACCCAAAGCCTTGGTGCCATCACCGAAGGCGGGCTGCAGGCAGAGACGACGACCATCGCCGCAACTGCCACGCAACTGACCATTGCCAGCTACAACGTCCTGAACCTTGATCCAAACGACACGGATGGCGATGCCGATGTGGCGAATGGCCGGTTTGATGCCATAGCACGACATATCGTGCAGAACATGGGCACACCCGACATCCTTGGTCTGCAAGAGGTGCAGGACAATTCCGGCAGCGCCAATGATGGCACGGTATCGGCAAACCAGACATTGCAGACGTTGATCGACGCCATTGACCGGCTGGATGACGGGCAGGTCAACGGTACCAGCGGCTACGCCTACATCGACAACACGTTCATCGTGGATGGCGTGTCGGGTGGACAGCCGGGCGCAAACATCCGCACAGCTTATCTGTACAACACCGACCGCGTCGGCCTTGTGGACGGGTCGGTTCGGATTACCGGCAGCCAAGCCCCTGGGGGGTCGTTCGAGAATGCCCGCCTGCCACTGGTGGCGGATTTCACCTTTAACGGGCAGAACGTCACTGTCATCAACAACCACTTCTCGTCGAAGGGCGGATCAGCCCCGATATTCGGCACGACGCAACCGTTCGAGGAGTTGCAGAACGACCCCCTTGTCAACGGCAGCCTTGACGAACGGCTGGCGCAAGCCACCGCCGTGTCCTATGAAGTGTCGCAACTGCTGACCGCTGACGCGAATGCCCGCATCGCAGTGGTTGGCGATTTCAACGAGTTCGAATTCGTGAGCCCGCTGCAAATCCTCGAAGTGGCAGGTTTGACAAACCTCACGAACACCTTGCCTGAAGATGAACGCTACAGCTTCATCTTTCAGGGCAACAGCCAGTCGCTTGACCATGTTCTGGTCAGCAGCGCGCTGGCGGGTGGCGCGCAGTTCGACGCCGTGCACATGAACGCGGAATTCGCGGTCACGCCGCAGCGGGCATCGGACCACGACGCGCTGGTGGCGGGTCTGACGATCCTGCCGCCCGAGCCCGAAACAGAGGCGGTTATCGTCGCCTTCAACGAAACCGGCCGCGGGTTTTTCAAGCGGACGGTGGCCGATATCACCATCGGCGACCAGACCGTCCGGGAACGCATTGCCCCGGTATCGTTCCGGGAAACGCTGGATTTCGCAGATGTCGAGTTGCGCTCGGAAGGGCCGGGGCGCGATCTTCTGGTGGCAAACGGCGGCGCGCTTGGCATTTCGTCGCGGGGCGAACGTCTTGAGGATCGGACTGCAATCAACTCGGACGAGTTCCTGTTCATCGACCTTGGTGGCGATGCCAACAGCTTCACCGCGGACTTCGCGCGGAACCATGGGCACGTCGAGCTGGCGTTCTTTGCCGACGGAACGCTGGTTGCCGAAGGCGACTTTGCGTACGATGGTGGCGTGCTGAACTTCGACACCGGCGTAGTCTTCGACGAGGTGCGACTGTCGGCGGCAGAAAACGCGGGCCGGCTTCGGCTGGAAGGCTTCGCGTTCGACCGTCTGCTGGGGGTCGATGATCTGATCTTCGCATAAACCGCGCTTGCGGTGTCGGACCATGAACGGCTGTAACCGACACCGACGACAAGTTAGTTGCCGCCACATCTGATTTGGCGGCAACCATGTCTTGCAACTGGAAACATGGATTACATCGCTGCGGCCGCGTCTGCGGCGATGCCGCGCAGCGCACTGAACTCGAGCCAGGTCAGCGCGCCGACGACCGCCGCCTGCGCAAGGATGAACGCCACGCCGAAGCCATTCGGAGCCACGAACGCGAAAAGCAGGAGGCTTGCCCCGATCCAGCCGATGTTGCCGAGGATCACCAGCCAAACGGCGACCGTACTTGCCATCGCCAGTCGCGCCACTGCCGCGATGTAAACTGCAACGGGGATCAGAACCAAACCCGCCCAGAACAGCAGATCAACCGGAAGGGTGGTCAGCCCGGCAATCGGCCAGGCCCCGGCAATCAAAAGTACCCCCGTCGCGGCGCAGGTCGCCGCATCGAGAAGCAGGATGCGGCCAAGGGGCAGTCGTGCAGTGATTGTCATTGTCTTGTCCTTTCGCGTTTCGATGCATCCATTCTGTCGACGGCGGGGGGGCTGGTCGATTATGTCTGAGGTAATGGCCACACCGCCGCGCCAGACCTAAGGTGGAGACATGTCCATGCTTGACCCGCCCTTCGGCGATATCCTTCGGCAGTGGCGCCAACGCCGTGCGCTTAGCCAGCTTGCGCTGTCGGTCGATGCCGAGATATCGCAGCGCCATCTCAGCTTTCTCGAATCTGGTCGCAGCGCGCCGAGCCGCGAAATGGTTCTGCGCCTTGCCGAACAGCTCGACGTGCCGCTGCGCGAGCGCAACCTGATGCTGTCGGCTGCGGGCTTTGCGCCTGTCTACCGCGAACGATCGGCGGGTGACCCCGACATGGCCGCCGCGCGGCGGGCGGTTTCGGCGATCCTCACGGCACACGAGCCTGTTCCGGCACTTGCCGTCGACCGGCACTGGACCCTCGCCGAGGCGAATGGCGCGGTCGGGCCATTGCTGAGCGGTGTTGCATCGAAGCTTCTTGCCGCACCGGCCAACGTCCTGCGCCTCAGCCTGCACCCTGATGGCCTTGCCCGCCGGATCGAGAATTACCGTGAATGGCGGGCGCATATCCTCGCCCGGCTCGACCGTCAGATCGAGCTTACCGCCGATGCCGTGCTGGCGGGGCTGCGCGACGAACTTGCAGCCTACCCGGTGCCGGCCGGCAGCCGGCCATGGCGAGGTGGCGCGCCAGCGGTATCGGCGATTGCCATCCCGCTTGTACTGTACAGCGGGGCCGCGCGGCTATCGTTTCTCAGCACAACGACGGTGTTCGGAACCGCACTTGACATCGCGCTGGCAGAGCTGTCGCTGGAGGCGTTCTATCCGGCAGATGCAAGTACCGCAGCGGCGCTCTGGAACGGCTGATCCAGTGCCCTGCGATCCGCATGGTGGTGTCTGTCTCTCTGCGGTCGGTCTCGGTTTTGTCTGAATTGTTACCATTGCGCCGAATGGACCGGAACAACACCATGACGGTCCGTCCTTCACCCCGGTTCCAACAAAACCACCCTGACAGGTTTGATGGCGCCGGGTGGGCGGCAGTCGCAGCATCAGGCCGGCAGGGCGGGCGCCGCAGGTGATTTGTGCGCCAGTCCGAAATTGATCAATCAAAGGGAATGGCCGGACGTTGCTGTCCGGCCTTCCTTTCGGTGGATCGAAGCGCCCTACGCTGTGGAAGACTTGGCAACCAAGTCCGGGGTCATCTGGTCGTTCAGGACGCCTTCGACGCCGCTGTCGAAGTTCATCCCGATCTCCTTGCCGAGCGCCTTCAGGAGAGGCATCTGCACGGTCATGCCCGCTATACCGTCGAAGATCTGACCCATCGGGCCGGTATTCGCAGCCATCCCTACCTCGCCTGTTGCGCTGCTGCCGAGGCTGGGCAGGCCCGTGATCTGGCTGACACGCAGGCTGTCGATGTGGCGCGCAGGTTCCACCATTTCCCGGATGATGGCCGGTAGCGCCTCGATCCGCGAGGTCGACAGACGGAACGCGATCACTTCCGCGGACACTGTGTTCTCGGCGGCGACCAGGGCTTCACGCCCCTCGGCCTCGGCAAGGTCGCGAAGTTTGTTGGCCTCGGCCAGGATCGTGATCTTCTGGGCTTCGGCGTTGGCCTCGGCGATGATCGAGGCGGCCCGGTCTTCGGCCGCGTCACGCTCGGCGTGGGCCCGAACCCGGATCTCGGTTGCCGCCGTTTCGGCCTGCTGCTCTGCGGTCAGGATCTGGATCCGCTTGTTGCGCTCGGCCACGGCAATCTCGCGGTTGGTCGCGATCTTCTCTTCGGCCTCGACTGCTGCGGCGCGCGCTTCGTTTGCGTTGCCGGCTGCAACACTTTCAGCTTCCGAGGCTTCCGATATGGCGATCAGCTTTTGCTGGCGTGCCAGTTCCAGCGCAAGATCGGATTCGATCTGTGCGCTTTCGCTGGCTTTGTTGCGGTCGATCCGCGCCTGATCGATGATCTGGGCCGCAGCCTCGTTTTCCTTGGCCGCCTCGTAGCTTTCGCGTGCCCGGATCTTGGACAACTCGACGCTCTGCTCAACGCGGGCGCTTTCTACGTCCCTGGCGACGGCCAAGGCCTGGATTTCCGCGTCCTTCACCGATTGCGCGATCGCGACTTTGCCCTCGGCTTCGGTCGCGGCACGCTTCATCGCCTCTGCCGTGGTTATCTGGCTGATCAGCGACGAGGCGCGGGCGTTGAATACGTTGTTCGGGTCGAGGTCCTTGATGTTGGTCTGGTCGAGCGAGGTCAACGACACGGCTTCGAGCATCAGGCCGTTGGCCTTCAGATCGACGCTGAGGGATTTCTGTACTTCCTGCACGAAGGTCGAGCGGTTCTGGTGCAGGTCCTGCATATCCATGGTGGCGGCAACCGACCGCAGGGCGTCAACGACTTTGCCTTCAACCATCTCGCGCAGGGCTTCGGCATCGAAGGTTTTTTCACCCAGGGTCTGAGCGGCGTCCGCGATGGACTGAACATCACCCTGGACCCGGACGAAGAACTCCGCCGATGTGTCGACGCGCATGCTGTCCTTGGTGATCAGGCCATTTTCGCCAAACCGCTTCACTTCCAGCTTGGTCGTGCGCATGTTCAATTTTGTGACCTCATGCAGGACGGGAACCACAAAGATGCCGCCGTCCATGACAACCTTCAGCCCGCCGGCGCCGGTTCGGACCAGCGAAATACCGCGGGTCGAACGCTTGTAAAGACGCGAGATGATAAAGCCGACCAGCACCAAAGAGACCAGAAGAACGACTGGCGGGACAAGAATTGCAACGAGATTTTCCATCGGGTTTCCTATATTTTCCAGAATGTCAAAAGAGGGGGATGATGCGCGGCTCGCCGGAGCGGTTTCGGACGATCAGCACTTCCGAGCCTTGGATAATTCGGTCTTCGTCCCGGAACGGCTCGATCATCAGCTGGTGCGGGTTGCCATAGCTGTCGCGGTATTCGACGCGGGCCGGATTGCCCCGTTCCGACACGCCGACGGTGACGACGCCGTGGCGCCGGCTGAACGATCCGGCAGAGATTGCGGATGTCTCGATCATCGGGATGTGGTTGCCGATCAGGCGCGACAGGCCGCGGGTGGCGATCAGGGCGACGGGCAGCACGATGCCGGTTGCGAGGATCGTTGGCAGCATCCGGTCGAACTGGCTGTTCGAGCCAAGCTGGAGCGCGAAGCCGAAGCTGGAGAAGGTGCCGCAGAACAGCGAAAGCCAGATCAGGACCGGCGTGTGGGACAGGCCCAGAAGCTGCACGATCGGGCCCGGCAGGGCGTCCGGGGCTGCAATCTTTGCCGCATCGACGCCGACGTCGATGTCGGCAAGATCGATCCCGTCCATCGCGCCAATCTCAGCGGTCAACTGGGATACGCCCATGACTTCGGCATCGATATCTACCGCATCACCTGCGTCAAGCGAGGTGCTCATCCCCAGAAGCGACAGGACCACCTCGATCCCGAGCATCAGGACGGTCAAGGCGCTGACGATCGCGAACGGGCGCAGACCATCGGAAAAAATCAGATCGAACAACGGTTTTCCTTTCGCTAGACGAAATGGATACTGGGGGCGTTGGGTCGGAATTCAAGCGCGTCGGTCTCTGACCAAGTGACATGGTGTGATTGCGGCGGTCGCTCTTCGTTGGCGAACGGGTTCAGGTATGTTGGCCTGATGGAAATCAGCCGTGAGGAGAAGGACCATGAAACATTTTGCCGGACTCGACGTCTCGCTGAGAGAGGTTTCGATCTGTG